>JAIPBS010000028.1 GCA_021738625.1 Bacteroidales bacterium | reverse complement strand
AAGGATTGTGCCTTTATGTTTTGATAATCCTCTGCAAATCAAACAAAAAGTAAAATCCCATCAGAATAAAAGCCTGTTTTTGATTTTAAGCGGTCAATTTTTATAGTAATTTTGATTTTGTGAATTATTCAGGTTAGAAAGGAAGTCTGAATTAAATCACACATGCAAATATAGTATATTTTATAAATCGCTTGGATAAAGAAAGTTAATGATTTGTTAATGAATTGACTCAACGGCCCTTTTGTGAATGCATCATCGCCAATGCTCGTTAACATGCAATCGAACCCGGAGATATGGAACCTAAGAAAATAATTCACACTTTTTCTCGTACTTTCGCACCTTCGCACCCTCATACCTTCGTACCCTCGTACTATCGTACTTTCGTACTGTCGTACTTTCAGCAACTCACCTCTCATCTCTCAAAACTCACCTCTCGCCGCTCAAAACTTATCTCTTTTTTTATTTTTCAAAAAAATATGTACATTTGATATTGCGTTAATTCAGAAGCAAATAAAGTCGATAACAATGGAAACACTAACGATACATCCCGAAAATAATGAACAAATGAAGGCAATTAAGGCTGTATTGAAAGCTTTAAAAATTCCATTCGACCAAAAAGAAAGCCCGTATAAGCCTGAATTTGTAGAAAAAATAAACGAAGCCGAAAAAGACCAGGAAGATGCCATTATCCTGAAAAATGACAAGGACGTAGACAATTATTTTAAGAATCTTGAAAGGGATGTATAGGATTGAAATTTTAGCGCAAGCTGATAAAGATATACGATCTTATAAAAAGGCTGGAAACATGGCTGCATTAAAAAAATTCAGGATATTTTCAAAGAACTCAGAATACACCCTCGTTCCGGAACGGGAAAGCCGGAACAACTTAAATACGAACTAATGGGATATTGGAGTCGGCGGATTGACAAAAAGAATAGGTTGATCTATCGAATTGAAGACAAAAAGACAGTAGTCGTTATTGTATCGGCTTCAGGGCATTATTTGTAGGTTTGTTCTACGAGACAACCAAAAAATCTCCAAAGACCGTCCACAAATTAAGCGAATTAACCCAATTAATCCCTTACATAAATTTGTGAAAATTAGTATAATTCGCGTGAATTCGCGGACAATAAACATTGAAGCCTACCGATTGAAGCAAAAGGCCAATCATTGCAAACCTGTTCCGAATCGGTATACCTGCTTGGGCTGATCAATGAATTATCTAAAAATGATAAAGGGATCACTGTTTTAGAGGAGAAATCCGAATTCATGAAAAGCCTTGATCAAAGTTTTAAAGAATTGCAACTTGCCAAGGAAGGAAAAATAAAACTTAAATCTGCAAGGGAACTCCTGGAAGTGAAGATATCAGCATATTTGGTGCGTTGTATGCCTTGCAAAAACAGGCAAAGAAAGCTATCCACCCCGGAGGTCCTTCCGCTTTATATTTGCAGGGGTTTGCCCATTGTATTGCTATGGAAAATCAGGCATTAACACTATTTTCTCCACAAGCTGTGAAACTGCCTGTATGGTTTACAAAAAACTGGTCAGAAGAATATACATTCCGGCGCTCAGCGATGTTGCCCGGCAGCGAGGCACTAATAGGTTATGATACCGGAAATTTTGAAATCTTTATTTCCTCAGCATCCAGGGCTATGCTGGAATGTCTGGAAATGACTCCGGCCCACTTCGACCTTGAAGAAGCCTGGCTTATTATGGAAGGTTTAAACGCTCTACCACCTCAGCAAGTTCAACATTTGCTTGAGCAATGCAGCTCAATCAAAACCAAACGGCTGTTTCTATACTTTGCAGAAAAGGCTGGACACACCTGGTTCAAACATCTGGATATTTCCAGAATAAATCTTGGTTCAGGCAAGCGCAGCATTGTGAAAAATGGGGTGTTAAATCCAAAATATCAAATAACCCTTCCAAAAAACCTTATTTAATGGATGAGCAATACACCAGACAAGTTGCTTTGCTATTGAGGATTATACCTGAACTGAATAAAATACCAGAATTTGCAATGCATGGAGGTTCGGCAATCAACTTATTTCATCATGATATGCCTCGCCTTTCTGTTGATATTGATTTAACATACATTCCTTTTGATACACGTGAAAAAGACTTGCAAAACATTGATTCCTTGCTGAAAAAGCTATTTGACAGGTCGGGTATGACACCTGAAATTCCGAAAAAAATTCCCTATTCCATATTCCCTTTTCCATTTTTGTATCTGATCCACGATCCTGAAAAATTCTGCAAATAGCACAATAGTCCTTACTCACCTCTCACCTCTCAAATCTCACCTCTCACCGCTCAAATCTTTTCATCATTGTCCAAAAATATGTACATTTGATGTTACGTTCATTTTGAAAAAGACATTATGGCTACAATCATCATAAATGAAAAAACAAAAATTGGGAAAAGCATTCTTGAAATGCTGAAAGTGTTATCAAAAGCAGATGACAAAGGTTCTATCCGCTTTTTAGATGAAACGGAGTATTTATTGTCAACCAAAGCAAACCGGGATAGATTGATGCATGGTGTTTCCCAGGTTAAAAAAGGGGAGAAAGGAAAAACCATCGATACATCTGAATTGTGGAAATAGATTTTCTCGATAAAGCCCAGGAGGATTTGGATTTTTGGAAGAAATCAGGCAATAAAACCATTCAGAAGCGGATAACGAAACTGCTCAACAGCATAAGCAAAACACCTTTCTCAGGGATAGGAAAACCCGAGCCATTGAAACATGAACTAAAGGGTTACTGGAGCCGGAGGATTACCGAGGAACACCGTTTGGTTTATACAGTTAAAAACGACCGAATTAAAGTGATTTCATTGCGATTTCATTATATTTGAGGTATACCTGGAATTCCCAGTAAGCTATTGAAATGATCACTAATCCCCCAAATTTCCATATCAATGAAAAAAACAATCCTCATAACCCTCATATTGCTCGGTACCTTTACGGGCAAAACCCAGGTGGTGTACGAGCACATCAGCCATGAAGGCATTTATAATTTTTTGGATGAAATGGCCAACCTGAAAGTCGTCGAGTTGAACGATGTGGTGAAGCCGTATAGCAGGAATATGATCTATGAGAAGCTGCAGGAAGTTGAGGAATACAATAGGAAGTATGGAGTAGGGGGTATGGAGGAAGAGAAAAGTGTGGGTTTGAATAAAAGACAGCAGGAGGATTTGTCGTTTTACCTGCAGGCATATTCATTGGAGAAGGCCGGACCGGTTGAATGGAAGGAAAAGACGGATCTGCTGAAGCAAAGCGATCAATTTGCAACGGCCCTGAACCCCCCGGGTTTATTTTACAAGGACAGTGTTTTTAGGGCAGCCCTGCAAGTGATTTACGGGGCTTCCTATGCGACCAATCAGAACGGGGACCTCGTCCATACATATGGAGGAGCTTCCTTTTTTGGCTACATCGGCAAAAACATCGGTTTCTATACTTCTGTGCGCGACCACAACATGAGCCGCATCATGATCTCCCCGGATTATTTTGTGCAGACGCCCGGCGTTCCTTTTAAGAACTACGGTGAAGAAGGCATCGACTTTAGCGAGGCCAGGGGCGGGATCAACTTCTCCTGGAAATGGGGTTCGGTGGGTTTGGTGAAAGACCATGTGCAATGGGGGTCGGGCTACAACGGCGCCAACATACAAAGCGGCCGGGCACCTTCCTTCGCCATGATCAAACTTAAACTGAAACCGGTCCGCTGGTTCGAGTTCAATTATTACCACGGCTGGCTGGTGTCGCAGGTGATCGACAGCAATGCCTCCTACTGGACCAACGGAACCTACCGCGCGGTTTTTTATCCCAAATACATGGCGGCCAATATGTTTACTTTTTACCCTTTTAAGAATTTCAATTTCTCTTTCGGGAATTCAACGGTATACAGCGATCTGGGCGGACCGCATGCAGCCTACCTGGTTCCTTTCCTCTTTTATAAATCCGTCGATCACACCCTGAACGCTACTTATGCCGGCGGGGAGTCGGGGCAGAATTCCCAGTTGTATTTCAATTTCAGTTCACGCAATATCAAACACCTCCACCTGTATTTTACACTCTTCATGGATGACCTGTCCATCCGGCATTTTCGGGAACAGAACGAATTCAATTTATTCAGCTACAAAGCGGGTGGCCGGCTGAGCGATTTTCCGTTTCAAAACCTCAGCCTGACCGCCGAGATCTCGCATACCAATCCGCTTGTGTTCCAACACAAGATCGTCACCCAGACCTATGCTTCCAACCTCTACAATATGGGTCATTACCTACAGGATAATTCACGGGAGTTATACCTGGCACTGGGCTACAAACCCATCAGGGGGCTGCGCCTCGATCTGAGCTGGACCTTTGCACAACACGGCGACGACTTCAGCTACGCCGATTGCGCCAACGATCCGGATTGCGACCTGCACAAGCTGCCCATACTCGAAAACATCATATGGGAAATGCAAAGCCTGGCATTCAATGCTTCCTACGAGATTTTTTACAACACATTCTTCTTTTTCAATTTCCGCCAATCGGACATCACCGGCCCCACCACTGACAAACGTACACCCGCTTTTTATCGTGGCAAGACAAGCACGGTGAAGGTAGGGTTTGGGATGGGGTTTTGAGGAGTAAGTATGGAGTAAGGAGTAGGGAGTAAGGAGTATGGAGAGGGTAGAGATTTATTCTATGGGGAATTAACTCACTTGTTCCAGTTTTGACATTGAAGTTTCAACATTTACCTGCAAAACTTGCCCGGATTGTTCATCATGGAAATCAGCATTTTACGGATTGAGTCACATTCGATAAATAGGTCTTCATAAATATCTGGAGTGATGTATTGATGGTCTTTCGACATTTCGAGCCATACTTCAGTTTCCAGTTCCTCCCCCAGAGCATCTGATAATTTACTAATAAAGGCCTTGGTATACAAACGCTTGGCCCATGCCTCAGCTATATTGGCTGGTACTGATCGAGAAGATCTGATAATCTGATCTACCAGAAGATACTTTTCTTCTGAAGGATATTTTCTTGTAATCTTGTGTATTCTTATAGCCAGATCGTAAGACTTTTGAAAAACGATCAAATCTTTGAATCCTTTATATGAAGTTATTAAATTAAGTTGTTGATTTCGATCATAAGAAGTAATATCATTCTAAATAACCCATCTGTTAACTCCTTCCTACTCCTACTCCTTACTCCATACTCCTTACTCCCTACTCACTCCACCGTCACCGACTTCGCCAGATTCCTCGGCTGGTCGACGTTGCAGCCGCGCATAAGGGCGATGTGGTAGCTTAGTTTTTGCAGGGGGATGGTGGCCAGCAGGGGAACGAGCATTTCCTCGGTTTCGGGGATCTCGATGGTGTAGTCGGCCATTTCACTAACGGCATGGTCTCCTTCGGTTACGATGGCGATCACTTTGCCTCTACGGGCTTTTACTTCCTGTATGTTGCTGATCACCTTTTCATACACGCCTTTGAGGGGGGCGATAAACACCACCGGCATTTCCTCATCGATCAGGGCGATGGGACCATGTTTCATTTCAGCTGCCGGGTATCCTTCGGCGTGGATATAAGAAATTTCTTTGAGTTTCAGTGCGCCTTCCAGTGCTACCGGGAAATTGTATCCGCGTCCCAGGTAAAGAAAGTTTCTCACCTGGCAGAACTCTTCTGCAATGGTGATCACCCGTTTGCTCACCTTCAATGTTTTTTCCACTTTTTCAGGGATGCTTTCCAGCTCAAATAGGATTTGCTGGAAGCGTGATTTGGAAAGCGTACCTTTCAGCTGTGCGATGCGCAGGGCCATCAGGGTGAGCACGGTCACCTGTGCGGTGAAGGCTTTGGTGGAAGCCACCCCGATCTCGGGTCCGGCATGGGTATAGCTGCCGGCGTCGGTGGCCCGGGCAATGGAAGAGCCTACCACATTACAGATGCCCAGTATGGTGGCGCCTTTCGACCTGGCCAGCTCGATGGCGGCCAGGGTGTCGGCGGTTTCTCCCGACTGGGATATGGCGATCACCACGTCGTTTTCGTAGATCACCGGATTTCGGTAGCGAAACTCTGAGGCATATTCCACCTCCACGGGGGTGCGGGCCAAATCCTCGAACAGGTATTCGCCCACCAGTCCGGCATGCCATGAGGTGCCGCAGGCAATGATGATGATGCGGTTGGCGGCCACCATTTTTTGTTCATAGTCGATGATACCGCCCAAAGATACAATGCCTTTTTTGGCATTCAAACGACCGCGCATGCTATCCATGATGCTGCGGGGCTGTTCGTAGATTTCTTTCAGCATGAAGTGCTCGAAGCCGCCTTTTTCAAGTTGGCTCAGGTTCATCTCCAGGGTTTGAATGTAGGGGGTTTTGTCCTGGTTTTTGATGGTTTTGATACGGAGGTCGTTGTTCCTACGGATCACAGCCATTTCTTCATCATTCAGGTAAACCACCTCTTTGGTGTATTCTACTATGGGTGTGGCGTCGGAAGCAATGAAAAACTCATCTTCTCCTATACCGATCACCAGCGGGCTGCCTTTCTTGGCGGCGATGAGGGTATCCGGATCGTTTTTGGACAGGATCACGATGGCATAGGCCCCGATCACCTGGTTGAGCGCTATGCGAACCGCCTCGCTTAGCTCCACGCCTTCATTCTTCTGAATGTCTTCAATAAGATAAACCAATACTTCCGTATCGGTATGGCTGTTGAAGGTATAGCCGCGGTTGATCAGCTCATTGCGCAAAACATCATAATTTTCGATGATGCCGTTGTGGATGAGTGAGAGCTCTTTTGATTGTGACATATGCGGGTGGGCATTCTCATCGGTCGGTTCCCCGTGGGTGGCCCAGCGGGTATGCGCAATACCGATAGGACCTGAGATGTCTTTGCCTTTTACAAAGGCTTCCAGTTCGGCCACTTTGCCTTTGCGTTTATACACATTCAAACCGCCGTTGATCAGTGCGATACCGGCGCTGTCGTAACCCCTGTATTCAAGCCTGTGAAGTCCTTTGATCAGGATGGGGTAAGCTTCTTTCTGTCCCAAATATCCAACTATTCCACACATAGGAGAGATTGTTTTAATTTAATGAAACAAAGATAGCCAATTAAGATGCTTAAACCAATCGGGTGCAATGTTATTAAAATCATAAATCTGTTTTCAGTTAATGATCACTCCACCAGGGTATATCTCAATTCAAGCCTGAGCCGTTTGCTGGTATCCGCCGGCTCTGTGCCGTATAGCAACAGGCGGTTGGCCCTGACGGAAACTCCCGAAATATAAAGTGACAGCCCATGGTCTTCCTGTCTGCCCATCATCAGGTCCTGAACGTATTTGGTGATCCTGAAATAATAGGAATTGCTGGCAGAGTCGTAGGTGCCGCCAAAATATCCCTCTCCCTCGAACTGGTCTTCAAGGAACTCGGAATTGCCCTCTTCAGTTATTTTCAGCAATGAGAGCGATGAAGGTTTTGTATAAAGATCGCTTTGATTTTCATTTGGTGTCATAATCAGGCGGGCTTCATTCACCAGCACTTTCTGCTGGTTTTCAAACCAGTTGGAGATATGGGGGATTTCTATTGTGCTGACCACTCCGCCCAGGGTTTGCAGGTAAAGTTGCTGTTTGCCCAGGCTGGTATCATTAAAGAGCACCTGGTTTTTAAAATCCTGATCGGCTTGTTGGTAGCCGTGATGATTGAAATGGCCGAAGCGAGCAGCATTCTCATTTACATTCAGGACCAGGTAAAGCGAGTCTGAAGAGTCGTTGTGGTAATATAGGGTAAGGTTCGACAGCACATTCATCATATCCAGATATAAAATGGATGCCTGGTTGGGATTGGGCTCGGCCTCTATATAAAGTCCATGAAAATATTTCAGGAATTGCTCATTGTCGGACATGGCAATTGAATCGGCGTTCAAAATCTTATTGGCCAGTTCAAAACTATATTTGCTAAGGTTGATCCGAATCTGGGGCGCCAGGGTGTCATCTGCGGTGATCAGGCTTGTTCTTGGCCTGGGGTAAAAGCTAAAGTTGGCAAAGTCGGTTCCGTAGTTGGGCAGGCTTTGGTTTGAAAAATAAACGCTGTCGCGAAAGATGGGCTGGCTCATCTCATACACATGGATGCTTTGCGGGAAGTTGGTGTCTCCAAGGTGGCCTGCATATTTCATAGAAAGAATAAGGGAATCGGGTTGGGGGTTGCTGCCGAAATCGTAATTGGTTACCGGCAGCCTGAACTGGGAATAGAAGGAGGTGGTCACCCGTCCGAAAACCGGGTCGGTATAGCTACCCAGCAGGTTCACTATGGTTTCATCCGACCTGACCGAATCCACCAGCCGGGAATAGGCTTTCAGGCTTGCCGTGTCGGTAAATCCGAGTTTAAGGATATTGCTTTCGGGAATGATACTTGCACCTACTTCATCGGGTTCTTTTTTACAACTGTAGGCAAATATGGTAACAACAGCTATTAGCGTAAGGAGAATGATCCTGTCCGGTCGTTTTATCACAAATGTTTCGATTGAAGGTTTATAATTCTATTCTTTATCTTCCAGCAGCTTGTCGTAAAACTCATTGTATGCATCGATATATTTTTCTTCCGGCTGATAATCAAGGAAAGGCTTCTTAGAAGCGGCGGCATACTTTTTCACTTCTTCATTCACCTTTTCGCTTCCCTGTATAACCGCATCGGAATAGTCGATGCCTGCTTTGACAATGTTAACGTAGGTTGGATTTTTATAGTGTTCAAGATCTTTGTTTGTGATGTTCTCATATTTGATCTTCTTGCTGAAATCTTTGTGCAGCGTTTCTTCAAATTCATCATCATAAAGCGAGAAAACGATTTTAGAATCGCTGAACAATGGGTTGTCCTTGTAGGTGGTTTTCAGATAAAGTGGCGCCAGACTGGTCATCCAGCCATGGCAATGGATCAGGTCGGGCGCCCAGCCCAGTTTCTTCACAGTTTCGATCACCCCACGTGAGTAGAAAATAGCGCGTTCGTCGTTGTCTTCAAAGAATTTGCCGTTCTTATCCCTGATCTTGGCTTTGCGCTGGAAATAGTCTTCATTGTCGATAAAATAAATTTGCATGCGAGCCTGCTGTATGGAGGCTACTTTGATGATCAGCGGGTGATCGGTATCGTCGATGATGAGATTCATACCGGAGAGCCGGATCACTTCATGCAGCTGGTTCCTCCTTTCGTTGATATTGCCGAAACGGGGCATGAAGGTGCGTATTTCTTTGCCTCTCTCCTGTATCCCTTGCGGGAGGTGCCTGCCAACCAATCCCATATGGCTTTCGCTTAAATAAGGTGTAATTTCTTGTGTGATGAATAAAACCCTGGCGTTTTTCATAGGTATTCCCGTTTGATTAATGAGGGTGCAAAATTAATAAAAAAATGCCTAATATTCAATCATATCCAATCCAGGGCCATTTGAAAAGAGTTGATAATTAACAATTTTTATGATTGAGAACCAATATTGATGTGTCAGAATATTGGATGCTCGCTGCCGACAACTGGTAAGAACGTTAAGTCCTGTTGGTGCGCACAGGTATAGGGTATACGGGTATACGGGAAGAACTGCAAACCGATCACCGGACTGGGTCATAGTGCGGCAATCATTCCTTGTTTTTTGTTTTAGACTTAAAAAACAAGAAACATCCGAACAAGGAATAAGAAATCGTTGTGCTGCTAACCCCCGGACGGTGCTGATGGCCACGTTCTTGACCTGATTATCAGTCATTGGCTAAAACCCTCATCTGCAAACTCCCTTTTCCGTTTTCCCTTTTCCTTCCCCAGATACGCGGGTAAGGGTGTATATCTATAAGGTATATAAAGTCATAAGGGAAGAACTGACATACTGTTCACCGATTATCGATCATTAAAGTAATGGAATGTATGATTGCATGACCGCATGACTGCATGTTTTGCTTATTATGCAGAGAAACCACCAGCATCCAGCATCCAACCACCAGCATCCAGCATCCAGCATCCGGCATCCAGTTCAGCTTCACTTCTTCACAAACAGTGCCGTAATGATATGCTGCGCCATTTTGGGATTTTCTTTCAGCCGCCTGGTGGAATAGGCAAACCATTGCTCCCCAAAGGGCACGTATACACGCATGCGGTGTCCTTTTTCCAGGATGGTTTTACGTAGCTCGGGCGTTACCCCATAAAGCATCTGGAACTCATACATATGTTTTGGGACCTTGTATTTCTCGATCAGATCATAGGCCCCTTCCACCAGGTTTTTATCGTGGGTGGCGATGCCGGCATAAATCCCGTTGGCAAACATATATTCCAGGTCGATCAGGAAATGCTTGTTGACCTCTTCGTACTCCTTATAAGCAATTTCAGCTGGTTCCACATAGATGCCCTTGCAAAGACGGTAATTGATGGGATTGTCTTTTGAATGCAGGTCCATCAGGTTTTTGATGTCGTCCAGTGTGCGTTTCATGTAGGATTGGAAGACCAGTCCGGTGTTTTTGGGAAACTCCTTTTTCAGTTTTCTGAACAGTTCGATCTCCAGGTCGGTACACTGGGAATCTTCCATATCAACCCGCACAAAATTGTTATGGCTGGCGGCCTTTGCCACGATCTCTCTGATGTAGTTGTAACAGGCCTCCTTATCGAGCAACAGGCCGAACATGGTAGGCTTCAGTGAGTAGTTTCCATCAATGTCAGCTTTTTCAATGGTATCGATGATGTGAAGGTACATGTCACGATTTTCCCGGGCCTGTTCCAGCTTGGTGATAAATTCGCCCAGCAGGTCGATGGTGACCATCATGCCTTCCCGGTTCAGTTCACGTGATGCTTCTATGGCGTCTTCTATTTTGGTGCCGGCAATGTATTTCCTGGAAAACAACCAGACGAATTTCTTTGGGAAATGGGGCAGAATTGATGCGATGAGTTTGTTGAACATATGATGCAGTCTTTATTTAAATCTATCGTTTAATTAGAACAAATTTAAATATTCTAAACTGAATCTTACGAAAAAAGAAAAGCATTTTTCTGTTCACTTCAGTTATATCGCCCTGGGCATAAGCTCAATCATTGAAAACTCTTTCCGAATCGGTATAAACGTCTGAAATTAAAATCATCATATTTTTTCTCAGTTTAAACAGAAAGCATAATTTTGCCTGTTAATTTTTTCACAATAAAATGTGTTGGTATGTACAGAGTTGACACACATCCAATTCTTGATATAAAAGACAGCGAGCTGGTTGCGTTTGAATACAACGGGAGGCTTGTTCAGGGAAGGAAAGGATACACCATTGCAGCGGCACTGCACCAGGCCGGTTACCCGGTGCACAGTCACAGTCTGCAAAACAGGGAACGCAGCCTGGAATGCGGCATCGGCAAATGCGGGGCTTGCGAGATGCTGGTTGATGGGCAGGTTAGAAGGATCTGCATCACCAAAGTGGACGGCGTCAGGCAGGTGCAGGAAACCCCAAAGGACTATGAGCCCCGGGTTATGCAAAACGATTTGGGGGAAGCTGCAAAAGTTTACAGGACATCCGTTGCCATCATCGGGGCGGGGCCGGCGGGACTGGCTGCAAGAGAAGAACTGAACAAGCAAGGGATCGATAACATCGTGATCGACAACAACGATGAGATCGGCGGGCAGTTCCTGATGCAGACCCATCAGTTTTTCTTCTTTGAAAAAGAAAAAAAATACGGCGGCATGCGTGGGTTCGACATTGCCCGAACGCTGGCAGGTGAAGACCACCAGGGCATCTTTCTGAATTCCACTGTCTGGGATATCCTGGAAGGAAAACGTCTGGCTGTGAAGAATATCAAAACGGCTGAGATCTTCTTTGTGGAAGCCGACTACCTGATCATCGCGACGGGGGCTGTTCCTTTTATGCCGACTTTCGAGAACGACGACCTGCCCGGCGTTTACACGGCTGCAGTGGTGCAAAAGATGATGAACATCGAATTTACCCTGCTTGGAAAAAACGTCTTGACCGTTGGCGCAGGGAATATCGGTTACCTGACTTCCTATCAGCTGATGCAGGCAGGGGCCAAAGTGAAGGCCATTATCGAGGCCCTGCCGGATGAAGGTGGATTTCCCGTTCAGGCCAACCGGCTGAGAAGGCTCGGCATACCCATCCTCACCTCGAAGATCCTCATCAAAGCCATTCCCAATAAAGATCACAGCGGGATCACAGGTGCCGTGATCGCCGATTGCGAGAACTTCAAACCCATCCCGGGTACGGAAAAGATCATCGACGGCATCGACGCCATTAATATATGCACGGGTTTGATCCCCGACAACCAGCTCCTGATCAAGGGCAATGAGATTTTCGGAAGGAACTGTTTCGGAGCCGGTGATGCGATTAGAATCGGGGAAGGAACCAGTGCGGTGCTGCGAGGCAAACAGGCGGCTTACGATATCATACAGGAAGCAAACGGACAATTTGATTATGATCATTATCTGGGCCTTTCCAAAGAATATATTGATTCGCAGCAGCATCCCATGAAGATCATCAACGATCCCTTTATGCCAGCAGCCGAAAGAATGCAGGAAAAACCTTTCGTGCTCATCGACTGCCTTTACGGTTTTGCCTGCAATCCTTGCGAATTTGCATGCCCCCATGGGGCCATCACCAAAACATCCACCAGTACGGTGCCACATATCGATTTCGAGAAATGTATCGGTTGCATGAAATGCGTTTACCAGTGCCCCGGCCTGGCTGTTTTCGGATACAACCTGAAAAAAAACTGGCTGTTTCTTCCCATCGAATATGAAGTATCTGAAAAAGAAGAAGTTTTTCTGGTGAACAATGATGGGGAAAAGCTGGGTGAGGGCCTCATCGAAAAGATCCTGAAAAAACCAAACAAAACCAATGTGGCCCGGGTGAAAGCCCTGGACGTTGAAGGAGAAGCCCTCACAAGTGTCAGGGGATTCATTGTAAAAAGCAATTATCCTGAAGCGGTTGATTACAAAACCTCCGAAAAGCAGATCGAATCGGAAACCTATGTTTGTCATTGCGATGATGTGAAACTGGATGAAATACTGGAGGTGATCGGCGATAGGAAGTTCATCAGCGTGGATGAGATCAAGCACACCACCCGGCTGGGCATGGGCGCCTGTCGTGGCAAGCGCTGCATCCCCCGCCTGAAGCAGATGATCAGGAAATACGACATCAATATCGTGGGTGAGGCCACCCCGCGCGGACCTCTTTCCAACCAGATCGCTCTGGGGGAAATGAGGCCCAGGGCAGTGAAGGAACAATACATCCCCTGTCAGAACGGATGTAAGCCGCATATTCAGAAGGTGAAGTCGCTGGTGGCCGGTGGCGGCATTGGCGGTAGCGCCTTGTTCAGATATCTTGCAGAAGCGGGTGACGAACCCGTTCTGATCAACCACGGCAGAGGTGCTTCCTGGAGAAATATCGCCGGGGGAAGGCCCAACTTCAGCCTGCCCGAGCTGTCGGATATTGCTTCACATAACCTTGAAATATTCAGTGAATTGCAGCAGATCGGAAACATCGACTTCAGGCAGATCGATTACGTGACCTTTGCCCACAACCAAGAAATGCACAAGGCACTGGAGGCTTCCATGGCCTGGTCGGAAGCGGAGATGATCGGACCGAAGGATTTCGCCGAACAGATATCGCCTTACATGAACCGGGACATTTCCGGATATCTTTCAGCCCTTATCACCAAAAACTGCTGGCAGGCCACACCGGGACGCGTCATCGACCTGATCAGAAGGATCGGCATCGAAAAAGGCGGAACGGTTATGGAAGATTGCAAGTTGATCGATGTGAACAGGAAAGATGAAAAATATATTGTCCTTGTACAAAACCATGACAGGGAATACATCGAATTCCATGCGGATCATTTCGTGAACGCCCTGGGTCCGGAAGGTGAGAAGTTTGCCAAAAAACTGGGTGTGCCCACCGGGATCTATCCTGTGAAACACCAGGCTTTCATCACCCGCAGATTGCCCATGATGGGTATGAACCAGGCACCACTGCCCATGCTCATCGACCGGAAAAACTATAAAGGTTTCACTGCGGTTTACGGACAGCAACTGGCTGAAACCGGCCAGATCATCGGCTGCGCTTCACCTGCCATCGAACACCTGGAAACGGATAAAAACCTGAAAATCAATTCGGATGACTTCCTGGAGATCGTTTCGGAAGTATTTGTGAACTGGCTGCCGAATCTGTCGTCTGTTGGATTCCAGGCCATGTGGGCTGGATATTACATTGAACCGCGTGTGTTCATCGACCCGGAACATGGACTTTTCCTTGGCCTTCGTGGGCAGGGTTTTATGCTGGGACAATACCTGGCTAAGCTGTATGTTGATCAACTGAAAGGGAAACAGGTTCCGGAATATTTTAAAAGACTGGCATTGAGCGGTGACGGACTTCCCGAAAAAGCCTTCAAATAATGGCATGATTTAAATAAAGATTTGTAATTCATTGAATAAATCTTTACTTTTGCACGCCAAATTTAAAATGGAGGATTGGTGGGATATTTTGATGAATATAGAATCCCATTCAAGGGTTTAAAAAGCGGAATCCATCATTTTGATTTTAAGATAACGGACGAGTTCTTTGGAAATCTTGATTATGCAGAGCAGGAAAAAGCGGAGGTGAATCTCCGGCTTACCTTTCTGAAAGAAGAGACCATGCTGAACCTGGATTTTGATTTCGACGGGGCGGTTGAAGTTATATGCGATCGCTGCGGTCATGCGTTCATGCATCCAGTTAGGGGCCAAAAGCGCCTGATCGTGAAATTCGGTGATGAAAGCTATGAAGAAAGCGATGAGATCATCGTAGTCCCGGAAGGGAAATATGAAATAGATATTCATCATTATGTGTATGAATACATCATTCTGCTTCTGCCGCTCAGGAAGGTTCATTCCGTAGAATTTGAAGGGGTTGGCAAATGCGATCCCAAAGTGTTAAAAAAAATCGAGGAAAGATCCGCAAAAAAGACGATCGACCCGAGATGGGAAGAGCTGAAAAAACTTAAAAATAAATTTTGATAATTAAATTGTTATGGCACATCCAAAAAGGAAAATATCCAAGCAAAGGCGGGATAAGAGAAGGACCCATTACAAGGCCACTGCACCGACTTTGACCACCTGTCCGGCAACCGGAGAGGTGCATAAGTATCACAGAGCGTATTATGTAGATGGTGATCTTTACTATAAAGGGAAACTCGTCTATTCAAAAGCAGAACTCGAATAATAAATGCTATCTGAAAAGAACTGACAGATGAGGATCGGATTAGATGTCATGGGCGGAGATTACGCACCTGAATCAAGCATTCGGGGTGCCATAAAGGCTCAAAAAACGCTCCCGGCATCGGACCGACTGGTTTTGTTCGGGGAAGAAGAAGTCATTCTTGAACAGCTCAATAAGGAAAAGGCTGACAGCAAGCTGTTCGACATTGTTCACTGCCCCGAAACCATCAGGATGAATGAACATGCCTTAAAAGCCTATTCACACAAACAGAAATCGAGTATCGGAACAGGCTTTCGCTATTTGAAAGCCGGTAAGATTGATACTTTCTCCGGCGCCGGTAACAGCGGCGCCATGGTGGTGGGTTCCATGTATACAGTAAATACCATACAGGGGATCATACGGCCATGCACTTCGGTGATCCTGCCCAAAGAAAACGGAGGCATCACCATCCTGCTTGATGTGGGTACCAATCCCGATCCCAAGCCGGATGTTATGTATCAGTTCGGGATTATCGGATCGGTTTATGCCAGTCATGTGCACGAGATTGATATGCCTCGCGTTGGCTTGCTGAACATAGGTGAAGAGGAAGAAAAGGGCAATCTGCTTACCCAGCATGTGTTTCAGCTGATGAAAGACAGCAAGGATTTCAATTTCATCGGCAATGTGGAAGGTCGTGATCTGATGAACGACAAAGCTGATGTGATCGTTACCGACGGATTTACAGGCAATGTAGTGCTCAAACAAATAGAGGCCATGTATCAGTTTCTTATGAAAAGAAATTATACGGACACTTATATCGACAGACTGAATTACGAAATCTATGGGGGCACGCCAATTTTGGGTATCAATGCCCCGGTGGTACTGGGACATGGAATATCCACGCCCCTGGCTGTGAAAAACATGTTATTGCTTTCGAAAGAAGTTTGCCGGGCAAACCTTTCCGATAAAATAAAAAAGGTCCTGAGCAAATATCAGCAGGACGAATCTTAATTTTGAAGGAGATAAACTGATGGGTGTTATAAAAGCTGCAATTACAGGAATTAACGGGTGGGTCCCCGAATATGTGCTCACCAACGAAGAGCTGGCCACCATGGTGGATACTTCAGACGAATGGATCACCACAAGGACCGGTATCAAGGGAAGAAGGATTTTACGAGGGAACGGATCGGGGACTTCCAGCCTGGGTGTTCCTGCCGTGAAAGGCTTACTGGAAAAAACAGCTACCGATCCGCTTGATGTGGATATGCTGATCTGCGCCACCGTTACCCCCGATATGCAATTCCCGGCCACTTCAAACATCATTTCGGCCAAAACCGGACTGAAAAATGCCTGGAGCTATGACCTGAACGCGGCTTGTTCCAGTTATATTTATGCACTCACCACTGCGGCCCAGTTTATCGAAACGGGCAAATACAAAAAGATCATTGTGGTGGGCGCCGATAAGATGTCTTCTATCGTTGATTATACCGACCGCGCCACCTGCGTGATCTTTGGCGATGCAGGAACGGCAACCCTTCTGGAACCAACCAACGACGGTGTCGGCATTATGGATACCATCCTCAGGACAGATGGAAACGGAATGGCGCACCTGCATCAGAAAGCAGGCGGTTCGGTTAAACCTGCAACACACCAAACCGTAGATGCAAAAGAACATTTTATTTACCAGGAAGGACAGGCCGTGTTTAAATTCGCCGTTACCAATATGGCGGATGTTTCGGTGGAGATCATGGAAAAGAACAACATCAAACCCGAAGAACTTGCTTACCTGGTACCCCACCAGGCCAACCTTCGCATCATTGAAGCCACAGCCCGTAGGATGGGCATCGAGAAAGAGCAGGTTATGATCAACATACAGCGCTACGGAAACACCACTTCTGCTACCATCCCGCTTTGCCTGTGGGAATGGGAAGATAAATTGAAAAAGGGTGATAACATTATCCTTTCGGCCTTCGGAGGCGGTTTTACATGGGGCGCCGTTTACCTGAAATGGGCCTATGACTCCAATTGATTTTTTTTGAAAAATATTTGATAATTTATATGTGGAAACCGGATGACTGTTGTTGTCTGGTTTTCTTTTTATAATTTAGTGAAAAGTTTAATGTTTGTTTCAGGAGGTAACCATGAAAATTGAGATCAAAAAATTCAGAACCGATAATTACGAACTGGCCAAAAAGGCTTTTAAAATAAGAACCCTGGTTTTTGTGAAGGAGCAGGATGTGGATCCTAAGATCGAATACGATGAGTACGAAAATCAGTGCAATCATTACTTGCTTTATCTTGATGACGAGCCTGTGGGCGCTGCCCGCTGGCGTGAAACCAAAGACGGCATCCGCCTGGAGCGTTTTGCCCTTCTTCCTGAATACCGGAACAGGGGCATTGGTGAGAAACTGGTGAAACATGTTTTAAATGATGTGATCCCTCTGAACAAACCCATATACGTGCATTCCCAGGTCCGCTCCAAAGGGATATACGACCGATGCGGTTTCAAGGCCAAAGGAGATGTGTTTAACGAAGCCGACATCGATCACATCTTTATGGAATACAAAGGCCCGAAGGATGTTGAGAAGCTGTGAGCGGGATGGATGACTAACTCAAGAGGGTCCGATAGTCTATCGGATAATACGAATAAATCTATGACTATAGAAGTGTTGGAGTGATGGTCCTGAGAACAACAGAGTTGCGCAGAGTAGTATTCCTAGTTCCTTGTTTTTTGTTTTGTTGTTCCTTTTATTGGAGAAAGAAAATGAAACAGATCACAACCCGATAACCATCCGGGTCCTCGCCAGCCAAGGAATATACGCAAATTGTTATATGACACAGATCGCAAAGCTTAACCTGCAACTGTCTGCAGATTCTCACCCTCACCCCTGGCCCCAAACAAAGAACCGAATTCTGACATACCGATTACCGATCACCGATCACCCTGTTCTTCCATTCTCCCCCGTTCAGGCAAACAACTTCCTTCAACCCGATATCCTTCAACATCCCGATTGTTTCAGGAAAGTATTTCGAGAGATCATCCGGGTGATGGGCGTCGGAGCTGATGGTGACGGGGATGTTCATGGCCCTGATCTTTTTCAGGACTGCTGCTCCGGGAAATAGTGAATCGGAACGCTTTTTATAGATGCCGCGGGTGTTCACCTCCACAATGATGTTATGCTGTTTGATCAGTTCGAGGCTTTCATCGATCAGGCTGGTGTACCATTGTTCGTCTTCGGTGAAGTAACGGTTGCGGTTGTGCATTTTGATCTTATCCATATGTCCGATGATGTCGAACCGCTGGCTTTCGATCATTTGATTTAGCTGGTTGAAATAAGCCCTGACGGCTTTTTTCGCATTTCCGCCAAAAACCTCCCTGATGCCCTGATCATAGGTTTCAAACTTGGGCCCGTCGATGAACCATAGGTGTTTGTCGGTTCCGTTCCTGATCAGGTGCACCGAACCAATGATGAAATCGAGCTGATACTGCTTTTGATAAATTTGAAAATCAGTTGTCAATCCCGGAATAAAATCAGTTTCAAGGCCGGTATAGATTTCAATGCGGTTCTTGAAATCTTTTTTAAGTTTTTGAATTTCATCAATATAATCCGGAAGCAAATTATCTTGCAGGGCAAAATCATTGGGCAGCGGCACCGGAGAATGCTCGGAAAATCCCAGCACATCAAATTCCTGCCTGAGGGCCTCACGGATATATTCTACCGGTTCTTGTTTTCCGTCGCTGTATGTTGTGTGTGTATGCAGGTTAAATAACTTCATGAAATACATTCTTCTTCAATAAAAAATATTAGAACGGGAACTCATCCTCTTCAAGGGGAGATTCCATTTTTTCGCCTTCGGGTTTTTTGGCTTTATGATGCAGGGCATTGCCGTCCACATAAATGGCTTTGTACGGTTCGGTCGGGCATGCATATTCACATGCGCCGCAGCCCACACAAATGTCCTGGTTGATTTCCGGCAGGTACAAGCCATTGTAGGGCACCATATAGACGGCCTTGGTGGGGCAGTGTTCGGAGCAGGCGCCGCAATCGGTGCCCTCGGTTTCAACAATGCAATTGTCCTTGATAAAGTTAACCTGTCCGAGCTGGTTCAGTTTTTTCTCCTCCAGCGGCAGAGCCAGAAGGGCTCCGTTCGGGCAAACATCCAGGCATTTGGTGCATTCGTAATTGCAAAAGCTTTTGTGGTAATCCAGATAAGGCTGGAACATGCCGTTAATTCCGTATTGCAAAAAAGAAGGTTGCAATACCTGGGTAGGGCAGGCACTCACACACAAATGGCATGCGGTGCAAAACCTGTTAAAATGCTCGATGTTTTTACCTCCCGGTGGGAAAACGGTTTGTGACTTTTCTTCAGGAATGGTAGTTTTTTTGGTGGGCACAATCTTTTCCTGGGCGTTGAGCAATCCTCTCATTCCCAATGTGAACAAAAGCGTATTTAGGATAAACTTTCGTTTTCCGGTATCGGTTCCGGTAGTTTCCGGAAGCTCCTGAGATTTATTTTTTTTCCATGCAAACTTATAACCTATACCGCTTTTGGGGCAAGCCGTCATACAATTCATGCAGCCCACGCATCGCGTCATATCCACCCTTTTTTCTTCTGCCTGAATGCAACCGGCCTTGCAATCGAAGGCGCAGCGCCAGCAGCTGTTGCATTCCGATTCTTTGATCTTGATCCTGAAAACTGAAAAACGGGAAACCAGTCCCAGCAGGGTGCCCACAGGACATAGAGTATTGCAGAACAGCCTGCCACGGTGCCAGGTCATCAGGATCAATGTGATTAAAACAATTAGCGCAAAAACAAAAGGCCACAGGTTGAACGTCTTGTATGAGATATGATAAAGAGCGTAACTATCGAACTGTTTGAGTATTAAGGCACCGATGTTGTTTAGTCCGATCAGCACCGGCCTGGCAAAAGCAGTGGTCATTTTACCGAAATTCCCGAAAGGATCGAGCCAGCTGAAAACCACTGCGCTTCCCAGCACAAGCACCAGTATGCCCGCGCCCAGCAGGATGAAACGCAACCAGTTGTATGTCCTGATGTAGGTAAACCGCTTTCTGATCTTGAATTTTTTCTCCAGCCTGATTAATACATCCTGGAAGGTTCCCAACGGGCATATGCTGCTGCAATATATCCTGCCGAAAAGCAGCGTTAGCAGCAAGACAAAGGCAAACCCCGCTGCAGCCAGTGTAGTCAGGTTGATGAATTTCAAAATGGATGGGGTAAACTGCAGATAGGTGAACATATCGTACATCCAGGGTCTGAATATCCCTGTAACATCAACAAACAAAATTCCCAGTGCCAGAAAAAACACCAGGGCTACCACCACACGTATCCACTTCAGTGCCCTGTAAAATCTCATTCACTTACATTTTGATCCGGTCGATATTCAGAGAAGCCAGGTCCATGGTTCCCAGGTCCATTTCCTCAGCGATCCGGATATATGGAATATTTTCCGGTTCATCTCCCCAAAGCTTGGTAGCGGCAGCATCCACAGCCACGATGTCTTGCGATACAAGCAAAGAATCCATCCTGACCACATCTTCCACGGAAACGCCTCTGGGGCCGTTGCGCATCATCACGCGATAGGCGTCCACAACATTAAGTTGAGGCTTCTTGTGGAATAGGCAGTAATCTGCTATGCATTGATGCAGATCATTTCGGTGCCAGTATCTGCGGTCCCAAACCACGCCCATCAGGTTTTTCATGGCGATGGACATCTTGGCCGAACCATGATTTTTCAAAACCGGCACATTGATGAACACATCCGAATCGAGTATGAGTTCGTGCACCTTGGCCTGGGTCAGGCTTTTGGCGCCGGGGATATCCACCTGAACATAATAGTTTTCGGTGTTGCCCGGAGCGATTTTGGCGCCTGCGTCTTTGGCGGCCTGCTCAATGCCGCTGTTTTTATAACATTTGGTCCACTCATCGCAGGTGTTGTCGAATACATAAACTTCTTTTGCGCCTGCGTCAAGACAGTGCTTTACGATGCGACCGATCAGTTCGGGATTGGTGTTTGCTGCCCTTTCGGGTACGGTATCCCAACCGATGTTGGGCTTAACCACCACTTTCTGTCCGTCTTTCACGAACTTACTCATGCCGCCCAGCGATTGAATAGCACGGTCGAACATGGGGCCGGGCTGACCACCCCTGACAGCCACCAGGTCGTAGCCTTCGGATGGCGGATTGCTCGTAGCTTGTCCGAAAACCCTGTTGTACCCGGTCATGGAAAAGGCAGCGCCCGCGGCCACACCAGCGCCTATCCCTTTCAAAATAAAATCTCTTCTTTTCATATGAAAAAATGATGTAATTGATTTTGATAAAGATACGTAGAAAAAAGTAAAAAATTGTTTGCAGCAGCCTGTAGCATATTATTTGGAATGGTTTTAAAATGAACCATTATCTTTAATTTTGTGATTTATAATCTTATGACAGGCATCTACATCCACATACCGTTTTGCAAGCAGAAATGCCATTACTGTAATTTCTTTTCCCGTGCCACATTAAGGGATAAGGATGCATTTTTGAAGGCATTGCAAAGTGAAATTAAAAATCGTAAGGACTATTTGAATGGAGAGTCGGTAGGTAGCATTTACCTGGGAGGAGGTACTCCCTCCCTCTTGCAAAAACCTGAAATTGAAGAAATCTTCAGGCACCTTTATAAAACCTTTCAAATTGATGCCGATGCGGAAATCACTTTGGAAGCCAATCCCGACGACTTAAACCGGGGAAAACTGGATGAACTAAAGACGACGCCGGTGAACCGGTTAAGCATTGGCGTCCAAAGTTTTCATGATGACGATCTGAAATACCTGAACCGCGTTCACAATGCAGAGCAAGCTGCAAGTTCGGTTCGAAACGCGCAGGATGCTGGCTTTGCAAACCTCACCATCGACCTGATCTACGGCATCCCGGGTCTGAGCATCAATAAATGGGAATACAACCTGCAAACCTTCTTTTCGATGGATGTACCTCATCTTTCCGCATATTCGCTTACGGTTGAATCTGCAACGGCATTGCACAAACTGATTGAAAAAGGAAAAATGAATGAACCCGAAGAGAATGAGAGCATTAGACATTTTAAGATGCTCATGGAGCGCTGCCGCAAACATGACTTTGTTCATTATGAAATCTCGAATTTTTGCAGAGAGGGATTTTATTCCAGGCACAACAGCCTCTACTGGGTAGGTGGAAACTATTTGGGCCTGGGCCCTTCGGCGCATTCCTATAACGGGATAAGCAGAAGATGGAACGTTTCGAGCATCCACAAATACATTAATGAGTTGCCTGTGGCCAATGAAGTATTTGAGGAAGAAGTTCTCTCGCTCAGGCAGCGGAACAATGAATACATCATGACCTCCCTGCGCACTTCATGGGGCTGCGACCTTCAGCACATCGAAAATGTTTTCGGTGAAATGGCTGCTGAACAATGCCTTGGCAATGCCAAAAAATTTATCAGCGAACAAAAAATAAATAAAGTCGGAAACAAGCTTTTTTTAACGGATTATGGTAAATTGTTCGCCGACGGGATTGCTGCTGAATTGTTTATGGAATAGACCCTATTCCATATTCTCCAACTTAACATCCACCGTTACTTCGATGGTTTCGGCAATGTTCTCTGTTACGGCTTTCGGGATCTTGATATCGTAATCCTTAAGCTTTACATTAAAAACCGATGTTCCATGGATGACGCCGTCCTTAACTTTAAAGGTGCCGGTTTCCTTAATGTCATTGGTTACTCCGTGTATGGTCAGTTTTCCTTCTACAACGGCTTCATATGATCCTTCCTGTTTAAAGTCGATATCTTCATAATTGGTGACTTTTCCGACGAAGGTTGCATTGGGGTATTTATGAGATTCAATATAGTTTTCATTGAAATGCTCCTGCATCAGTGCCTTTTCAAACTCAAAGGATTTCATCAAAACCTTGAACACAAAATCGCCAGCTCCTATGTCCAGCGCGCTGTTTACCTGGTAGTTGTGTGCCTCTATGGTTTCGATGGGTGTTTCGGAATAAAACTTAATGTGACCGTTTTTGGTCAGAAAGCGCTGTGCATGCGAAAACTGTAATCCTAACATTACGACAGCGAAAAGAGCTATTGATTTTTTCATTTTTTAAGCAATTTAGTTTTTATTATTCAATAATCGAAGATTTTTCAAGGATCACATCCACATCGTTGTATCCTGTGCAAAAACCCTTTAGGGTGATCTCCGTACCGCTATTTGCCTGAAGCAGCTTTTGCTGATGCGACGGCAACATCGTTGCCCTGATCCCTTCTTCTCCAAACATACCCTTGTTGAAAACGAATACTGCGATAACAAGTGAATCGGGCTGGTCAATTTTATCCAGCACACCGCTTAACTGAACCATTTTGCCATTGTATTTCTGCTCTGCTGTGGCCCTGTCGTTAGCAAAGTCGTTGTACAACTGTTGGGCTGTCACAACATAATCGGGTTCCAGGTTTTCATAATCGGGATGTGATTTGTTGATCACAAATTCATACACCAGGTAGGCTGCCAGGGCTCCTACCACCAATAGGATCAAACCTATTTTTACATACTTATTCATAGCAGGGGATTAATTGTTTTCCATAATTTAACGAAATTGTGATGCAAATTGATCATTCTTGAATTTCCTTTAACAATAATTTAACTTTCAAGAATACAGGATGGTGGTCGCTATTTTCAAAGTCGAGGTGGATGGTTTCAACCTTTAATTTATTGATATTCGGCGAAAGAATAAAAAAATCGATGATACTGACAGCCGTCTCACCTTTCACATATGGACTGCTTACACTACGGTTGGTGGGGTAATGCGGATCGAATGCAAATTTCCATCCCGGGGGGAAATAATCTTTTTCAAGCATCAACACATGTTCTTCATAATTATCAGGTGTTTTTAAATGAACGGCTTTTTGAAAGGGTGGATTCATATTCCAGTCGCCACCGGCGATCACGTAATTGCTTTTTTCATATTCTTCCAGCATCTTTTTTCGTATGATATGAAGTTCGAGATCACGAAGGGAATCTTCCGACACATAGGCTGAGTTGTGCGTGTTCAAAAAAATCAGTTCCCTGCCGTTTTCGAGCGGATATCTAGTTTCAACAAAACACCTGTCGGGCAGGAATAGCTTTTCGGGCCAGGAGGCGATGTTCGGGAAAGCATAACGTTTGGCTTCCGAAGGCCTGAATTTGCTCATTGTGAGCAGTCCTGCGTATACCTGCCCCATGGGTTCCATCAGAGGCACAGGCACATATTCAACATCATAGTTTTTGGCGAAAATGTGATCATATCCCGGAAATAGTTCCACGATCAAATCCCTTTCATTGATGAAATAAGATCGTTTGGAATGTACATCCACTTCTTGAAAAAGGAAAAAATGGATGCTGTCCATGGCCTGGAAAGTCATGGCGATTCCTTCAAGATATTTTTCAAAAAAAGGTCGTGATGGACCCACCATATCACCTCCTTCATAGAAGAAATCCATTTCGGCCCCCAGGCCTGCATAGCCAATGTTCCAACTTAGCAACTTAAACTCTTCGGAAAGTAATAAGGTGTCGGGATCCGGATCAGTCAGGAGCGTTTCAACGTGCCCCGGTTGATAATCTACATACGAAATATAAATTATAAAAGCCCCAAGGGTAAGCAGCAAAATCAGAATGATCAGAGCAAGATTGGCTGTAATTTTTTTTGTTATTTTATTCATTTGATTAAAATCGGTTGATTTATAGGAAAATTTGTTACAAATTTGTGAATGATTTGAACAGAAACCAAGACCAAAGTGAAGCTTTGGTACAAAATTTCTAATCTGAATGTTTAGCTCTTTTTATGAAGGAATTGTTTTGGGCCTGACCTTATCGATCGTTTTCGGTTTCGGACCTGCCTTGTTTGCCCTGATACAGACCAGCATGCACCGTGGATTTTTCTCCGGCGTTTTACTGGCCATCGGAATATTCCTGAGCGATGTTGCCCTGGTGGCTCTTTGCTTTTTTGGGGCCTACAAACTGGTAAGCAGCGATCAAAACAAGATGATATTCGGACTGGTGAGCGGAATCATTCTGATTATATTCGGCATCGTCACCTTCACACGTAATGTGAAAATCACCGGAAACAATCAACAACAGAACAATGATGCTCCCGGTCCGGTGACATTTCTTTTAAAAGGCTTTTTTCTGAACATTGCCAACCCTTTCGTATGGATTTTCTGGATGGGTGTAGTGGTAACCGTTACGGCCAATTATGAAGGACATGTCGAAAGGTTGGTAGTATTTTTCTCCGGTACCTTGCTCACTGTGATCACGACGGATATTCTGAAAACTTTCCTGGCCTATAAGATCAAAAAATACCTTACGGTCCGATTTATTGAATGGGTGAATCGCATTGCCGGTATTGGTTTGATGGGCTTTGGCGTTTATCTGATCATCCGGTCTTTTCTTGAATTTTAAAAATCAGTATAATGAAAAAGAAACTTTACAAAAATTGGTGGCTGTTGACCCTGAAGGGCATTCTGGCCATAATATTCGGCATTTTGCTGGTGACTGTTCCCGATATTTCCTTGCGAGGGTTTGTCCGGTTTTTCGGGATCATTATCGCCATAGGCGGAATTTTTCTCATCTTCGGTTCATTTAGTCACAAACAACACAACAAAGCCTGGCACAGTTGGCTATGGGAAGGCATACTTGACATCGTACTGGGTTTTATCATTTTGTTTTTCCCGAAATTTGCCGTCAGTGTATTCGTGATCCTGATCGCCATTTGGGCCATTATCGTTGGGTTTTCGCAGCTATTCAGCGCCATGAGTTCACATAACGAGAATCGCACCCGTTGGATGATGCTGCTGAATGCGCTAATTGTTATCGTGTTTTCAATCGTTTTGTTTATCAACCCCTTTGAAAGTGCTGTTGCACTGACTTATCTGGCCGGGATTTTTGCAATCATATTTGGAATATTCATTACTTTGTTTTCCATCCAGTTAAAAAACGTAACCAAAACGGTTAAACATTAAGCCAATTAATCCAATCCGGAAGTCTCTGATTGGATGTCTTTTACATTCAATTGAAGGCTTACAACGCCATTCCATGTATTTTCTTCCAGGTGATAGCAAATGTTGAAGGAATTGCTGTTAGATATTTGTTCGAAATGAGTGCCCTGTTGAAAAGCGATGGCGGGGAAGGGCAGGCTGCTGATCTTCTGATGAATAACATTCATTTTTAGATGATTGTTGCCCACAATGCGCGCATGACCGGTATCGATCAATTCTTTGGCCAGAAAGACCGGTGCCATATTGCCCGGCCCGAATGGAGCGAACTGTTTGAGAATCCGGTTGAATTTTGCATTTATATCAGACAGGTTGAGTGCGGCATCGATTTCGATCTCAGGCACCAGCATATTGTCCTCTATGGTTTCATTAACGATTTTATCAAAGCTGTTTTTGAATGCATCAAGGTTTTCAGGTTTGAGGGACAGACCGGCAGCGTACTTATGTCCGCCAAAATGTTCCAGCAAATGGCTACAAGAATCGATGGCATCGTAAATGTCAAAATCTTTTACCGAGCGTGCCGAACCGGTGATCAAACCATTTGATTTTGTAAGTACGATGGTGGGACGGTAATAAACTTCGGTTAGGCGTGAAGCCACGATGCCGATCACTCCTTTATGCCAGCCAGGGTTATATAAAACGGTAGTTTTAGAGCTTTTTAGTTTTTCATCTTTGGCGATCATTTCCAGAGCTTCCTGGGTGGTTTGCGCATCCAGGTTTCTGCGTTCGGTGTTGAGGTTGTTGATCTGATCGGCTATTTTTTCAGCTTCCGACAGCTTATCTGCGACCAGCAATTCGACTGAATTGTTGGCGCTTTCGATACGTCCCGCCGCATTGATACGAGGGCCGACAAGAAAAACCAGATCGCTTACTGTAATTTCCCTGGTAAAGGAGGTTGGTTTTTTTGGGCTTTGGTCCTTTTTCTTTCTGATCCCACTAAATTGCAGAATAGCTTCTATCCCCGGTCTGGGGTTATGATTGATAAGCTTCAGGCCATAATAAGCCAGGATACGGTTTTCTCCGGTTACCGGAACAATATCCGCGGCGATACTTACCACCACCAGGTCGAGGTATTTTTTAAGTTCGTCAAAAGGTTTGTTAAGTTTTTGCTGATAGGCTTGTACCAGTTTAAAACCGACCCCGCAACCTGAAAGTTCTTTATATGGATAGCTGCAATCATGACGCTTGGGATCCAGCACGGCAT
This sequence comes from Bacteroidales bacterium, assembly GCA_021738625.1. GTDB lineage: Bacteria > Bacteroidota > Bacteroidia > Bacteroidales > JAIOZK01 > JAIOZK01. The sequence continues at coordinate 27,363 of JAIPBS010000028.1, read as the reverse complement.
AGGCATCGGGCAGCTCCTGTCCGGGCCGGTGATGATCACAGATGATAAAATCTATGTTGTGTTCATTGGCATAGCGTATTTTATCTACGGCTTTTATGCCGCAATCCAGGGCAATCACCAATGAATATCCCTGTTTTGAGGCATAATCAATTCCCTGGTAAGAAATGCCATAGCCTTCCGAGTAACGGTCGGGAATATAAAACCCAACCTGCGGGTATAGCTTTTTCAGATAGGTATAGACCAAAGCCACGGCAGTGGTGCCGTCTACATCATAATCCCCATAAACCAGGATTTGTTCATTTGAGGCGATGGCCTTATTGATTCGCTCAATGGCAGTAGACATATCTTTCATCAGGAAAGGATCGTGGAGCTTGCCAAGCTCGGGCCGGAAAAAAACCTTCGCTTGTTGATAGGTTGTAATGCCTCTTTGCACCAGCAAATTTGCCAGATTTTTGTTAATGTTCAATACACCGGCCAGTTCTTCAACTTGTTCTGCCTTTCCTTGTTGTTTTATGACCCAGCGTTTTTGCATTTTATTGGGCAAATTTTTATTTTATTAACAAATTACCTTCTGATATATTGCGAAGATACGAAATTTAAAAAGTTGAGCGCATGGCTTCAACCGGATCCAGCCTGGATGCTGAATAAGCGGGTGCAATGCCGGATATCAGCCCAATCAGACCCGAAACGAGCAATCCGATCAGGATGTTTGTTCCCGTCAGGATCAGTTCAAAACCAAGCGTATTTGATACCACCAGTGTTAAAATATAAATAATAATCAATCCAAGCACTCCGCCAAATAAACTCAAAAACATAGCTTCAAATAAAAACTGGAGCAGGATGAAATAATTTTTTGCACCAAGTGATTTCTGTATTCCAATTTGACTTGTTCGTTCCTTAACCGACACGAACATGATATTGGCAATGCCAAAACCGCCCACCAACAGCGAAAACCCGCCGATGATCCAACCTACCAGCGCGATCTGGCTGAAAATCCTGTCGAATCCCTTGCTGATGATATCGGTTTCATTGATGGCAAAATCGTTTTCAGCTTTTGGTTTCAGTTTATGCACGGTTCGCATAATGCCGGTCAATTCATCTTTGAGCTGTAAATTTGAAATATTTGGTTTGGCACGCACGGCAATGGTTGCGGAGATGTTTCTCAAATCAATCACATTTCTTGCAAAATTGATCGGAATGATTACTTCGTCGTCGGGTGTATTTCCGAACATGTCTTCCCCTTCCTCTTTCATTACGCCGATCACAATGAGTTTCATTCCGAAGATGGTGATTTTTTTTCCCAGGGCTCTTTCCCTGTTGCCAAACAGGTTATCGGCTACACGACTGCCAAGGATGACTGAATTGGCGCCGCCCAGGGTTTCAACCGGGGTGAAATACCGGCCGTATTGCAGCTCGAACGGCATCACCAGACTATATTCCTGTGTAACAGCGATTATGGGAACGTTTTCTATACTTTTGTTTCTGTATTTGACCTGTCTGCTGATGTTGACAAAATAAGCAGTTGCCTGAGCCGCAGTGCTTCGCCGTTGGACTTGTTTCATGTCGTCAAGGTCAGGCTCCGGACGCTTGTAATATTTCCACCAGGGATAATTTCCACCCATGGCCCATGGCCATTTTTGAATGAAAACCACATTGTCACCCAGGGATTCAATCTCACCCCGAATGGAATTTTCCATGCTGTCAAAAACAGTGAAAACCGAAATGATGCAGAAAATACCGATGGTAAGCCCCAGCAACGATAGGATCGTTCGGGTTTTATTCATTATGATTGCCTGAAAAGCAAATAAATAACTTTCACGTATCAGTTTTAATATTAAAAATAGTTTCCTCATCATTTATTATGAAAAAGCATTTTGTAAAGTTAAGCAAATCCCCATAAAATTCAGGAGGAATAAGTTGCTTCTTGACTTGATTTTTAATAAACTTGCAGATTCTCAAAATCAAATCCTTAGAAGCTTTGAAAAAAATTAAAAATGCATTGATCTCGGTTTTTTATAAAGATGGACTTGAATCGCTTATCAAAAAACTGCATGACCTGGATATCAGGATTTACTCGACCGGGGGAACCTACAAATTCATTCAGGAAATGGGTGTTCCGGTAGAAAGTGTGGAAGCCCTAACGGGTTATCCTCCCATTCTGGGGGGCAGGGTAAAAACTTTACATCCTAAAGTTTTCGGCGGTATCCTTGCCAGGAGAAATGAACCGGAAGATCTTGATGAGATGAAAGAATTTGTGATCCCTGAGATAGATCTGGTAATTGTGAATTTGTATCCATTCGAAGAAACTATTCAAAAAACCACTGATGAGCAAGAGATCATCGAAAAGATCGATATAGGCGGCATTTCACTGATACGTGCCGCAGCCAAGAATTACAAAGATGTTCTCACGGTTTCCTCCCCTGAGGACTATTTTGCTTTGCTTGATCTCTTGAATGAAAAGAAGGGAAGCAGCATCATTGAAGACCGTAAAGCCTTTGCTGCAAAGGCTTTCCATGTTTCTTCGCACTATGATACGGCGATCTTCAATTATTTCAACCGGGACATCGGCCTTCCAATATTCAAGCAGAGCCTGGCCGGAAGCAAAACACTGAGGTATGGTGAAAATCCCCATCAGAAAGGATTTTTCTTTGGTGATCTTGAAAGGGTTTTTACCCAACTGCACGGAAAGGAAATCTCTTACAACAATTTGCTGGATATTGATGCTGCCATTTATCTGATCCATGATTTTGAAGAAAGCGTCTTTGCCATTCTGAAACACAACAATGCCTGTGGGCTGGCTTGTCGTGATAAACTTACCGACGCCTACCGGGATGCCCTGGCCGGGGATCCTATCTCGGCCTTTGGCGGTGTTTTGATCACCAATCAAAAACTGGATGAAAACACTGCGGAAGAGATCAACAAACTTTTCTTTGAAATTATTTTAGCACCTGATTATGAAAATTCTGCTCTTGAATTACTGAAATCGAAGAAAAATAGAATAATTTTGCGCAGAAATTCGCATGCTTTTCAAGATCAGTTGTTCAGGAGTGCATTAAACGGAGCATTGGTTCAGGACAAAGACAGGCGCGTTGAAGGCGGTGATGATCTGAAGGTGGTAACCACCAGAAAACCCGAAGAAAGGGAAAAGGACGACCTGTTGTTTGCCAATAAGATCGTAAAGCATTCGAAATCAAATGCAATCGTTCTTTCAAAAAACAAACAGTTGATCGCAAGCGGGGTGGGGCAAACCTCAAGGGTTGATGCATTGAAACAGGCCATCGTCAAATCAAATGAATTTGAACATGAACTGAACGGTGCAGTGATGGCCTCTGATGCCTTTTTTCCTTTTGCCGATTCGGTTGAGATCGCTGCTAAGGCCGGAGTTACAGCCGTGATCCAGCCCGGCGGTTCAGTGCGTGACCAGGAATCGATTGACTACTGCAATGAACACGGTATTGCTATGGTTTTTACAGGAACCAGGCATTTCAAACATTAATACGGGAGTTTTTACGTTATAGAAACATTAACTAAAACAGAGAGATGGGATTATTTTCTTTTTTAACCAAGGAGATTGCGATTGACCTTGGAACTGCCAATACAATTATCATATACAATGACAAAGTGGTGGTTGACGAACCTTCCATAATAGCCATCGAACGGGATACCGGAAAAGTGATTGCTGTTGGAAAAAGGGCCATGATGATGCATGGCAAAACCCACGAGAACATCAAAACGATTCGCCCGTTGAAAGATGGTGTTATTGCCGATTTTCAGTCTGCGGAATTCATGATCCGGGAATTTATCAAAATGATCGGAAACAAAAACAGCCTGTTCCCACCTGCCTTGAAAATGGTGATCTGTATCCCTTCAGGTATCACCGAAGTGGAAGAAAGAGCGGTGAAAGATTCTGCCGAACAGGCCGGCGCCAAAGAGGTGCGGTTGATTCATGAACCTATGGCAGCAGCTATTGGCATTGGGATTGACGTGCTGGAACCTACCGGAAACATGGTGATCGATATCGGAGGCGGTACCTCGGAAATTGCTGTGATCGCCTTGGGCGGAATTGTAAATAACAAGTCTATCCGAATTGCTGGTGACGATTTCACTATGGACATTGTTGAGTATATGCGCAAGCAGCACAACATCAGCATCGGTGAACGTTCGGCAGAGCGTATCAAGATTGAAGTGGGCGCTGCCATGACCGAGATTGAAAACCCGCCCGATGACTACCCTGTCCACGGGCGCGACATGCTCACCGGCATCCCCAAGGAGATCACGGTGAGCTATGCCGAAATCGCTCATGCCCTGGATAAATCCATTTCCAAGATCGAAACGGCTGTGCTGAACGCTCTTGAGAACACACCTCCCGAGCTGTCTGCCGACATCTATCGGACAGGGATCTATCTGGCAGGCGGTGGCTCCATGCTCAGGAGCCTGGCCGAACGGCTGCATCTGAAGACAAAGTTGCCGGTGCATGTGGCGGAGGATCCGTTGAGGGCAGTGGCCAGGGGAACCGGAATTGCTTTGAAAAATTTCGACAAGTTCCCATTCTTAATTAAATAATTATGCGCTTTTTTCTGGCATTCTTAATAAAAAACTATTTTTTCTTTCTCTTTCTTTTGCTGGAAACCGCTTCCCTGATCGTGCTGTTCAATTACAATCATTATCACAATTCAGTTGCACTGCAAGCAACAGGAGATCTTACAGGCTCGCTAACACAGTTCAGTGATGAGGTTTCGGATTATTTTTCGTTGCAGGAGCAAAATGCCAATCTGGCCAAAGAAAATGCGCACCTGCGCAATCAATTGAAGTCTTCCGTATTCATTACGGATACCAACTTCTTTTTTGTGGATAGCATTTACAAATATACGGCTGCTGAAGTGATCAATAATTCGGTCCACCGAAATGCAAACTATATTGTGATTAACAAGGGCCGAAAGCACGGCATTGAACAGGATATGGGCGTAATTTCAGAAGAAGGCATCGTTGGAGTGGTAACGGTAGCTTCGGAGAACTATGCCGCCATTATGTCGATGCTGCACAAAGACAGCAAGGTTAGCGCTATGATCAAAAAGAACAACCAGCTTGCAAACATTCGCTGGGAAACGGGCGACTACCGTTATGGAATATTGGAGGATATACCTACCCACATTGAACTTCAGCAAGGGGATACCATCATAAGCAGTGGTTATTCCTTTTTATATCCAAAAGGAATTACAATCGGATATGTGGATGTATATTATGATCATGAGGAGGCCAATCTGAATAAGGCAAGGATCCGTTTTGCAACCGATTTTAATAGCCTGACCCATGTATATGTAATCCAAAACCTTGCCGGTGAGGAAATTAAAAAACTGCAGGAGGAATTGCTGAATGACTAGCCGGGACGTTTATATCAATTTCTTTCGTTTTATCTTTCTGGTGTTGCTGCAGGTATTGTTGCTTAACAGGATTGATTTATTCGGCTATGTGAATCCATACCTGTATGTTTTGTTTGTCATCCTGCTTCCACTGGAAACACCACGCTGGCTACTTTTGATGTCGGCTTTCCTAATGGGCTTTTGTATAGATATTTTCATGAAAACCATGGGTATGAACATGGCCGCCACTGTATTTATTGCCTGGATGCGGCCGGGTTTGATTACTGCGCTTAGCCGAAACCGCGAGATTGAACCCGGTATGAAACCTGTCATCAGGGATTTCGGGTTTCGTTGGTTTTTTGTTTATGCAGGCGTGCTGGTGCTGGTTCATCATATCCTGGTATTCTTTCTGGAAGCCTTTAAATTCAGTCATTTTTTCATCACCTTAACAAATGCCATTCTGAGCGCTTTGCTCACAATGGTGATCATCATTCTCAGCCAATACATTTTTAACAGGGGAAAGAAATAAATCGGTTTTGAAAAGAATTTCCTATCATTGCAGTAAATATTAAAAGAGAGTTATGAAAGCTAAACATCTGTCAATAATTGCATTGGTTGTTTTATTTGCTGCATGCAGTGAAAAAAACAATAAAGAAGGAAAAGGAAAATTTGATATACAAGGAACAATAACCGGAAAAGTTGAAGGCGAAGTCAGCCTGGGTAAATTTGTCGATCGTGAATTCCAGGCGCATTACACGGATCATATTACTGCTGAAGGTTTCAGATTTGAAGACAGCCTGGATTATCCCGAATTGTTTTACATAAACCTAAAGGAAGTAGAGGGCTATCAACCGCTGTTTGTTGAGCCCGGTGAAATTAAAATTGAGTTGATCGTTGACAGCACCGGTTTGGCCGACCTGAAGGTTGAAGGATCAACCAGTCATGCGATCTACAATGAATACGTGGCTGTTATGGACAGCTTCAACCAGCAGAGCGGATATATATACGAGAAGTTTTATCAGCCTGCCAGGGAACAGAATGATGCAGTGAAAATGGCTAAAGCAGACTCCATGTTTGATGAGCTTGAGAATGCACAGAAAAATTTCCTGATTGAATTTGCTACCCAATACAACGAAAGTGTGGTGTCACCCTATATTATTTACAGAAGGGCATACTTCTTTGATCTGCCTGAGCTGGATTCGGTGACTTCCGGTTTTTCTGAAAAAATTTCCGAAACCGAATATGTTGAAAGACTTAATGAAAGGATTGCCACCTTAAAACGCGTTGACATTGGCCAGCCCTTTGTCGATTTTGCCATGACCAATCCTGATGGAGATACCATAAAACTTTCCAGTGAAATTGGTGATGGGTATTTACTGGTGGATTTCTGGGCTTCCTGGTGTGGGCCTTGCCGCAGGGAAAATCCCAATGTGGTTGCCGTTTATCAGGATTATAATGAAAAAGGATTTGATGTGTTCGGGGTTTCGCTCGATACCAAAATGGATAAATGGCTGGAGGCGATAGAAACAGACAATCTGACCTGGACCCATGTAAGCGATTTGCAGGGTTGGGACAATGCGGCTGCCGACCTTTATGGGGTCAGATCCATCCCACATAGCATTTTGATCGGTCCGGAAGGTAAAATAATTGCAAAAAACCTGAGAGAGGAAGCCTTGCGGGAAAAGATTTCCGAACTGCTGGATTAAGCGGTATAAAAGTTGTTTCCATGATCGCTATCGCAGATCAACGGATCCCGGATGAGGCAAAAACTGAACTCGGAAAATTTTCAAATTGCGTTTTTCTGAAAACAGAGAATATCGTTTATGAATCCATTTCCGGCCATCCCGACATTTTCTTTTGTAAAATCATGGACAGGCTGATTGTGGCGCCCAACCTGCCTGAATATTTTAAAAAAGCATTGCAAAAACATCACATTGATTTTATAGAAGGCGAAATGCCCGTTGGTGCCAGATATCCCGGAACTGCCTTATACAATGCAGTTTTTTCGGATGATCTTTTGATCCATAATTTCCGGTATACCGATTCAGGAATTACTGAGTTTGCAGCGGACGCCGAACTGATCCACGTAAACCAGGGTTATGCCAGGTGTAATATTGCTCCCCTGGGAAACAAAAAATTTATCACTTCCGATGAGGGAATCCACAAAACCATACTCAGGTATGGTTTGGATGTTTTATGTGTAACACCCGATGAGATCATTCTTCCGGGACAAAAACACGGATTCATTGGAGGATGTTGCGGTGTTGAGGAAAACAAGCTTTTTGTTACCGGAAGTCTGCATCATTTTTCGGAAGGAGATAAAATCAGAAAATTTGTTTCGGAAGCGGGCTTTCAAATCATCGAATTGTATGACGGGCCTTTGTTTGACGGGGGAGGTCTTTTGTTTGTTTGAAAGCTATTTGCAAAAATTAGTTGAAAATTGCGATTATGCTTGTAAAATATAACAAAAAAATGCGATTGGAACAAAATAGCTCTTTTCATCCGCTTTTTCGTAATTTTGCCCCCTTGAATCTAAAAACCAATATTTTAAAAATGTTAAGAACACATACCTGCGGAGAATTACGGATAGACGACCTGAATAAAAAAGTTACACTGAGTGGCTGGGTGCAACGCATACGCGACAAAGGAGCTCTCATTTGGATTGACTTGAGAGATCGTTACGGCATAACCCAGATCTTTCTGGAAGAAGAAAAATCGGAAGCCTCGCTTGTAAAAAAAGTCAGGGAAATGGGCCGTGAATTTGTGATCCGGGTGGAAGGTAGAGTCATAGAAAGAACATCCAAAAATCCCAACATTCCAACAGGAGAAATTGAAGTGATCCCCGAAAAGATTGAAGTGCTGAATACTTCCAAAACCCCGCCCTTTACCATCGAAGATGAAACCGATGGTGGAGAGGAGCTCCGCATGAAATACCGTTACCTGGATTTAAGGCGAAAAACGGTGCGCACCAAACTGGAATTGCGCCACCGCCTGGCATTGGAAACCCGCAAGTATCTCGATTCACAGCAATTCATAGAAATTGAAACCCCAGTTCTGATCAAATCCACCCCCGAAGGCGCGAGGGATTTTGTGGTGCCTTCAAGGATGAATCCGGGTCAGTTTTATGCCCTGCCGCAATCACCACAAACTTTCAAACAACTTTTGATGGTTTCGGGATATGATAAGTATTATCAGATCGTGAAATGCTTTCGTGATGAAGACCTGCGGGCCGACCGTCAACCTGAATTCACCCAGATAGACTGCGAGATGTCCTTCGTTGATCAGGACGATGTGCTGCAGACTTTCGAGGGTATGACCAAACACTTATTCAAAGTTGTAAAAGATGTTGAGGTGGAAGATTTCCCCAGAATGTCTTACCAGGATGCCATGAAATATTACGGCTCCGACAAGCCCGATATCCGTTTCGGGATGAAATTCGTAGAACTGAATGAGGTTGCCCAGGGCAAAGGATTCAAGGTTTTTGACAGCGCTGAACTGGTTGTAGGCATTTGTGCCGAAGGATGTGCTTCCCATTCCAGGAAAGACCTGGACAAGCTCACCGATTTTGTGAAGAAACCCCAGGTGGGCGCCAAAGGTTTGGTTTATGTAAAGTATAATGAAGACGGCAGCCTGAAATCCTCTGTTGATAAATTTTACAGCGAAGCTGACCTGAAGGAATGGGCAGAAAAGTGCAATGCAAAACCAGGAGATTTATTACTTATACTTGCCGGAGAAACTGAGGCTACCCGTTTTGCCATGAACGAATTGCGCCTGGAAATGGGCAATCGCATGAATTTGCGCGACCGCAGCATTTTCAAACCGCTCTGGGTGGTCGATTTCCCCCTTTTGGAATGGGATGAAGAAACCCAAAGATATTACGCCATGCACCATCCCTTCACTTCTCCCAAACCCGAAGATGTGCACAAACTGGAGAATGATCCCGGTTCTGTTAGGGCCAATGCCTACGACCTGGTGATCAATGGAGTAGAGATTGGCGGCGGCTCCGTAAGGATACATAACAAAGATTTGCAAAAGCAGATGTTCCAGGTGCTAGGCTTTACCGAAGAAGAAGCCCAAAACCAGTTCGGTTTCCTGATGAATGCCTTTGAATACGGCGCTCCCCCGCATGGCGGCATTGCCCTTGGCTTCGACCGACTGGCTGCCCTGTTTGGCGGTTCCGATTCCATACGCGATTCCATCGCCTTCCCGAAAAACAATGCCGGAAGGGATGTGATGATTGATTCGCCCTCAGGGATCAGTGAGGAGCAGTTGGAGGAATTGGGGTTGAAGATTGTAAATTACAAATCACAAGCATCAAATCACAAATAAATTACAATTACCAAATATACTGAATCTTACTAAAAATGCAAAACATTTTTCTGTTAGATTCAGTTATACCGATTGGAGCAGGAGGTCAATCATTGCAAACCTGTTCCGAATCGGTATAATCCAATGACCAATACGGCCTGCTTAACGTAGGAGTTTTGAATTTTGGTAATTGGGTTTTGGAGTTTCTGACTGCCCTGCTGCCGGGAAAAAAGCCTTAGGTAAATTATTTGATATTAAGGTTAAAGATTTCGGTAGGACTCTTTACGATGCCTGATTCTAACGATCTCAATAATAAGGTTCTTTTTAATAATTGAGTAAACAATACGATATTTTCCTGATCTTATTCTCCAAAGGTCTATTTTACCCTTGAGCTTTATGGCGTCTGAAGGTTTTGGGTTTGTGGATAATGATTTTATCTTTTTAAGAATTCGTTCAATTTCTTGATTTGATAATTTAAAAAGCTCTTTTTCAGCTGACTTGGTGAAGAGAATTCTATACATCAGGTATTCTTTCTTTTCTGATACCTGGCTTCAACGTCCTCAAATGATACTCTTGGTTCATTTTTCCTGTCCAAAGCAACAAGCATATCTTCAATATCCTCAATATATTCGCCATATTTATCAAGATTAATGACAAGAGCTTTCTTTTCGCCTTTTTCATTTGTGATATAATCCAAACCTTCCATCGCAATTACTTTAGAACGAAATTAATAAATAAAACGAAAACAAACTCCAGAAAAAAGGCATAACAGTCAGAAAAACTACGGATATGCTAATAGGTACTTTTTGCATTGAGAACAAAATTCCTTTGCTGCATAATGATAAAGACTTTGAACATTTGAAGGAGCTGGGATTAAGAACCTTAATTTAAAATTCCAAATCCCAAACACTTAATCAAAAGAAAACTCCAATTGAATTTTGAATTTGGTGCTTATTTGTCATTTGAAATTTGGTGCTTCTTACACTGTATTCATCAGCTAAGCGTTATATAACTTATAAGATTGTAACTTAGAAAATCATAACATACATCTGCTAACATTATATCCTTAATTTTGCACCCGAATGTCGCATTCCACGAAAATAGAGATCATGTCACCCGTTGGCTCTTACGAATCTTTGATGGCGGCCATACAGGGCGGGGCTGATGCCGTGTACTTTGGTATTGGGCATTTGAACATGCGCTCGGCTTCTTCCAAAATTTTCACTTTGGATGATCTGAAAGAGATCAGCAGGATTTGCGAAGAAAACAACCTTAGGACTTACATTACTTTGAATACGGTTGTTTATGATGAAGAGATCGAAGAAATGAAAAAAGTGGTGGATGCTGCCAAAGCCAACAACATCTCTGCCATCATTGCCTCCGATATGTCTGTGATCGCTTACGCCCGACAGGCCGGTATGGAAGTGCATATGTCAACCCAGACCAATATCAGCAACATTGAAGCCGTGAAATTTTATGCCCAGTTTGCCGATGTGATGGTAACAGCCCGGGAACTCAGCCTGGACAAGGTTAAAGCAATTACACAGGCCATTGAAAAAGAACAGATCAAAGGCCCTTCAGGGAATTTGGTTCGGATTGAAGTTTTTGTACACGGGGCCTTGTGTATGGCGATCTCCGGGAAATGCTACCTCAGCCTTGATAACCTGAATCATTCGGCCAACCGGGGCGAATGCCTTCAACTGTGCCGTCGGCCATACAAAGTAACGGACAGGGATGAAAAGATAGAACTGGAGGTAGACAATGAATACATCATGTCGCCAAAGGATTTAAAAACCATTGACTTTTTGGATAAGATACTGGATGCAGGTGTGAAAGTCCTGAAGATTGAAGGCCGTGGCCGTTCACCCGAATATGTGAAAACCGTTACCGAATGCTACAAAGAAGCGGTGCAGGCTTATTGCAACGGCGAATACAGCCAGGAGAATATTCAAAAATGGAATAAAAAACTGAAAGCCGTTTATAACCGGGGCTTCTGGGATGGATATTATCTTGGAAGGAAAATGGGAAAATGGTCGGAGCGTTATGGCTCACAGGCTACCAGGAAAAAAATCTACGTGGGACAGGTGACCAATTATTACACCAAACTGCAGGTGGCCGAAGTAAAAATGGAAACCCAGTTCCTGGAGGTAGGGGATGAAATAAAAATCATCGGACCTACCAGCGGTGTGATCGATGTGAAGATAAAAGAAATTCGGGTGGATTTGAAAAACGTTCAGATAACCCAGAAGGGAGATATTTGTTCCATTCCGGTGAGTACTTTTTTAAGGAGATCGGATAAGGTTTATAAAATTGTGGATGCTGAAGGTATCGATTCTACCAAATAAGCTCTAAGAAATCAAAAAAATTTTAAGATTTCAGGCGAACCTTTTCTTATTATCAGGGATATATTAGAAACCCTTTTGTTCACCAATCTAATATATCATGAAATCTGTCATTTTATTCTTTACCCTTTTTACAGGCATATTCGAGCTTTCTGCCGATGGATTGTTCGAAGGTTTTGAGGTTGAAAACCAAAGCCCGTTTAATGGTTCAGCAGAATTAACCTGGACCGGAGATTTGAGTGATTTTGATATAACCACATCAACATGGCCATATGGTTCTTCGGTCGAATTTGCCGGAGATCACTCCATTCGGTGCAATGCCTCGGTTGAGGTAAATTCCACCATAATTACAGAGATAGCAAATGCCTATTCCTCAGAATTAACAGTCAGATGGGAGGTTTATGTATCTGGCAATTCTGCTGATATTACCAACACAAAAGGATTTAGCTTCATATTGTTTGTGAATTCAAACAACATAAGCAATATCGAAAGCGGTGCAGTGAATGGCTATCGATTAAGATTAACTGACCCGGATGGTGGAGATGGCGATGGCCTATACCTGGAAAAGGCATCCGGTTCGGGTTGGGTAAAAATCGATGAAGTTTCTATTTCTCCCAGTCCAAATATCAATGATGGCTGGAACATCTTAGTGGAAAGAGAAAGCGGAGGAACATGGAACTGGGGATATGCCAATGGTGCATTAGGAACAACAGTAACCTTAACTGAAACAGTTGTCGATAATGATCATACAACAGGGGACTATGCCGGTATGAATTGGTTTTCTTCAGCCACTGATGCTTCGGATTTTGGTTTTGATAATTTCCTGGTTGATCCTTATACGCCTGGGTTATGGAAAACGACCGCTTCGACCAATACCTGGAACGTTACTGATAATTGGGATGATGGCGTTGTTCCAACATCTACCACCAACGTCACAATCCCCACAGGAGCCACCAATTACCCCATCCTTTCCTCCAACGGCTCAAGCAACAATATCAACATCCAGCCGGAGGCCGAACTCAGCATCAACAGCGGCCAAACACTAAATGTCAATGGCAACTTCACCATCGAATCGGATGCAACAGGCACAGGGTCTTTCCTGAATGAAGGTAGCCTGAATATGATCACCAAAGGAACCATCACATTCCGGCGCTATATTGAAGCCTGGACCACACAGGAAGACGGATGGCACCTGATCTCTTCCCCTGTGAACAGCTTTACGGTGCCGGGTTCGGATTTTGTACCGGGTGATAACGACGACTTGTTTTACTGGAGCGAAGCCGATAACCTCTGGATGAATTATAAGGTAAGCAGCTTCAATTTCAACAATGGACATGGCTATTTATGTGCTTATGAAACAACCGGTACCAAAGAATTCCCGGGTACATTTAATGGTTCCGATATTGGTTTTACAAACCTGTCAATCGGGTCGGGTAACGGATGGCATTTGCTTGGAAATCCTTTCCCCTGCGCCCTGAAATGGAATGACGGCAATTGGGGTTTATCCGGTATTGAGAACACGGCGCAGGTTTATAATGAATCGGCAGGAAATTACCTCGCCCTGTCGGCCAATGATATTATACCGGCTTCGCAGGGATTTTTGGTGAAGGCAACTGCTTCCACTAACTCAATCACAATCCCGGTTGCAGCCCGCACGCACAACAATACATCTTTCTATAAATCTATTATGGAAGATAATCCTCAGATAACACTTAAGGTTACTTCGGAGGAAACCGATTTTTATGACATCACTCAGGTAAGAATGCTATCAGGTGCCAGCCTTAATTATGATCCCGTTTACGACGGGCACAAAATGTTCGGTCAACATACTGCGCCGCAATTGTATTCCATCAGTGAGGATGTTGAAGCGTTATCTCTGAATGCCATCTCAACTGAATTAGGTCAGACTGTGCAACTGGGTTTCGAGCTTGGGCTTGACGGGGCTTATCATCTCTTTATTGATGAAATCATGGGGTTCGATACCACCTCCATCATATTGATCGAAGATCAGAAAGAAGATTTGCTGTTTACGCTGGAACAGGATACTGCCTATGATTTTAATGCCTTAACAACTGACAATCCCGACAGGTTCCTGCTTCATTTTGTTGATGTAACTGCTGTTGATCAAGTAGAGGAAAGTAGTTTGATCACAGCATTTTATAAATCCGGGAACATCATCCTGATCAATCACTATGATCAACCAAAACCAGCCAGGGTTGAATTGATTGATCTGACTGGCAGAAAACTTAAAAGTTGGCAAGTTCAATTGCAGGCAATCAATGGCATACAGGTGGATCTTTATCCTGCCATGTATATTTTACGAGTGACTACTGACCGTCATTATACAACCAAAATCCTTGTTCAATAATAAAAATCCGAAACCATGAAAAAGAAGATTCAAGTTTGCATTTTGAGTTTAATCATGATATGCTCCTTTCATTTTCTGAATGCACAATCAGATAACCCGCCCGATCCGCCCGGAGGGCATGGAACGGAAAACAATAATCCACCGGGAGGTGGTGCACCGGTTGGCAGTGGACTTTTGCTTCTGCTGGGAATGGCTTCGGGTTATGGTTTAAAAAAGTTGTATGTAAATAGCAAGAACAAAGAATAAAAAAGCGCATCCTTTGAGGGGATGCGCCGCCATCTATTTTATTATTAAACCCCTTGTTACCTGAGGCTGAAAGTTGTATGGCCAATCACTTCATCTTTGTAAAAGATTTCGACATGATAGGTGCCTTCCATCATTTCCTGATCTTCCGACCTTTTCTTCCAGTATACGCACAAATCAATGGCATTTCCCTGGTAATTGACTTCTTTCATTATGGAGTATTGCAGTCTTTCTCCCTGATACATAAAAGAGTAATCCTCACCGCGCGAAGGTGTTAGGATAAGCTTATCGGGTTGGGCAATACGGATATAAAGTTCTTTGTTCCCGTGCGGAAGGATCGGGTTTTCGCTCAATGTAAAACATATTTTGATCTGGTCAACCCTTCTGGCGCGATCTGTTTCTTTTTCCTTCTCGCCACCCCATCTTAGGCGGATCCCCTCGGCACTTAAATTATAGGTCTGAAGGGTTTCCGCCATACTTACTTTTTCTGTTAATTGTTCTTTAACCTTTTCAAGCTCACTGGTTTTAGCAAGCTGAGATTCATATTTTTTTGTGATTTTTACATTTTCTTTTCTCAATGAATCGCTCAGCGTGTAAAGCGAATCCATTTGATGCACGTAGTTCTGTGCAATTTCCTGGAGCCGCTCATGCTTCTTTTTCAACTTAATATAATTCCATTGCGTATTAAGAAGCCTCTTGATTTCCTTGGCATTGGCCTTGATTACGCTATCTTTCTTGCTTAATGAATCTGCCAGTTCCCCATACTTCTCTTTAACAACTTCATGTTCCTGCAAAAGAGAGTCAATTTCTGCTTCCATTGCGATTCTGATCTGTTCCTTTTCATCTTTGAGTTCTTTCAGATCTGATTTGGTAGTGAACAGCCAATAAGCCAATCCCGCCGCAACAAGAACAACCACGATCAAAGCGATAACAAAAAATATTTGGTTGTTCTTTTTTTGGGTTGCGGGTTTCTGTGTTTTGTTGTCTTCCATTGATCTTAGGTTTTAATTGTCCTGAAAAGCTTTTTTGATGCCGTTAATAAAATGCAAAGATATGAAATATTATGGGATTAGTCCAGTAAATAACGTATTGTCAGCATTTTAAGGGGAAAAGCACGGATGGTAGGCAAATCTCCTAATACCATCCGTGCTTAATTTTTTTTAATGACCTCCGCCAATTACTTTAAACTGATCGCCGGTTTCATCCACAATACGACGGTACCAGTTTTCACCATATCCCGGTTGTTCAAGATGGGGGGGTATGTATTTATACCCTTCCGGAACTTCCCGGGGCGTTTTTACATTTCCATCCATGTATTTCATGAAAAGATATTTGTAAAACTCTTTCCAGGTTTCCGTTACATAGTCGCCCTGATTGCTGGAATAAGTTGTGATATATTCAATTCCAAGTTCCTTATTCTGGTTGTAAAGTTCAACTGCTCCCAGATCTACAGCCGGTGTATAATCTATAAACATTTGCTCAAGCTCATTTTGCAATTCGGCAATTTCGGGATGGATAAGATTGTATCTGGTATATGCAAAATTGGTTACCTGGTTGAAAATCCAGAAAGCAGCGTCATCCGACCAGGTCATCATACCGCCATTGCCTTGGGCAAAGCTTTCGGGAGCTTCTGTTATCCCGCAGTACATGGGAACATAAACCGAGCTTGCAGCATCATCAACACCAAACCAGATGATGCCACCGATGGGATCGGGCAACCAGTTTCTGGATTGGGTGACGAATGAAAACCCTGTCTGCTGGGTTGCAGTAGCCCTTTCGTTACAATAGGTCATACTGTCCACTTCCCAGTAAAGGGGCCTCCAGCGATAAGGGTTCCCGAATGGGCCGGCGCCAACGTCTTTGCTCATATCCAGTTCGGTTCCTTCCAGATGGTCGCGCATAAACATCATCATATCATGAACCGAAATTTTTTTCTCAGGCTTCACCCACAGTGGCATGCGGTTGGAAGCATAGTTTTCGGGAGTAATAGGTTGACCCTTGATTTGTGGTGCCGGATGCTCGATATGACCCTTCGCATATTCCCAGTATTCATCCATGTCTTCGGTAACTTTATTGAACATGGTCCAAACACGGATTTCACAGAAACGAGCGCCGCCAAAATCAACCGGTGCATAAACATCGGAAAAACTGAATTTTTTATCGGGGCCTTCATACAACCCCTTTTCTTTTGCAAAAGAGATTACATCGGCTGCATAAACCGTTGTAATTTCTTCATCATAAATTTTTTCCATATCATTTGAGGAAATAGATTCTTTTTTGTTCTCCAGCGGGAAAGTTGTGATCCTGGCCTGGTTGGCATGGCCTGAAACATATCCGTCGGGGATCAGGCGGGCTACCCAAACGGCTCCTTTTTCACCCTGTCCCTTACCTATCATTTCCATGATCCATACTTCATTTTTATCTGCGATGGAGAAGGACTCACCTGAACTTGCATAACCATATTTTTCAACCAGTTCCGCCATGATTCGGATGGCATCCCTGGCAGATTCAGCGCGTTGCAAGGTAACATAGATCAAGCTACCGTAGTCCATAATTGCATCATCTTGGCTGCCAAGTTGTTTTAATCCGCCATAGGTGGTTTCGCCAATAGCAACCTGCCATTCGTTTATGTTCCCAACCACATTGTATGTAACGGGCGCCTGCTTTATCTGGCCAAGAAACTTGCCTGTATCCCATTCGTAAATATCCATCATGGTTCCTTCGGGCCATTCAGCAGCCGGCCAGTGGTAAAGTTCCCCATACAATACATGTGAATCCGCTGCATAACTGATCATAGTGGAACCGTCAGTGGATGCTCCTTTGGTGATCAGGTAATTGGTGCAGCCATAACTGCCTGCAGCAGTCAGGAGACCGGATAAGATTACAATAAATACTGTTTTCATAGTTGTTTTCCGTTTTATAATTTTGACTTACTTTTTAAAAGGACGGTAAAGATAAATATTTTAGGGGATTCCATCTCTTGAATGATTAACTGTAAAACTACAATAACAAGCATGGTAAGCTTAAAATTTTCTATCTTCACCAGCCAAAAGCGATCTGCTTGTATGAATGGTTTTCAGATTGACATATTACACGAAATAAACGAAAAGTTGTTGATTAAAATTGCCCGTTTCGTTGAAGGCAATCAACATGGAAATATTTTTCAGCATCCTGATATGTTTGTCTTATACAAGGGATTGCGAGGACACCAACCAATTTATTGTATACTGAGCCAAAGTGATGGGATTAAAGGTATTTTGTTGTCGGTTTTGTTGTCGGAGCCTGCAGGATTAAAAAAAAGGCTTACCAAACGTGTAATTTCATTTGGCGGTCCTGTAATTGATCAGCAAAATGATCAGCCCGAACTGTTAATGTATAAGTTGCTGGAGGGCCTTGAAAACCATCTTGGAAAAACTCCAATATATATACAGTTCAGATTGTTCAGCGGAGAAGAAAAGATGAACCAAGTGTTTTTAAACAAGGGATATTTTGCCCAAAAGAGGTTCAATACACTTGTACATATCGATGAAAAGGATAAATGTATGAAGCGTTTGAGCGAGAGCAAAAGAAGACAGGTTAAAAAAAGCCTTAAAAATGGTGCACGAATCATTCAGCCGTCCAGGATGGAACAAATAGAGGAATTTTACAAGATTCTTTCAGATTTATATAGAAAGAAAGTTAAGAAGCCGCTTCAGGATATTTCCTTCTTCAAACGGTTTTATCAATTTAGCAAGGATGGGAAACTGGGAATAATATTACTTGTTGAATATGACCAAAAAATAATTGGAGGAATGGTTTGCCCCCTTACCGAAGGCCGGTGTATCTATGAATGGTATATTTGCGGACTGGACAAGGCTTATAAATCCGAAGGCATTTACCCCAGTGTGCTGGCCACTTGGGCAGCAATTGAATATGCAGCTGATCGGCACATCCCCGCATTTGATTTTCTTGGCGCCGGAAAGCCGGGCGTTCCTTATGGGGTGCGCGATTTTAAACTTCGTTTTGGCGGGTCGGTTGAGGAAGTATACAGATACAATAAAATCCTGAACAGACCAAAATATGAAGTCGCTGAACTTGCTTATAATATCAAAAGATGGCTGGGATAAGAGATTGTTAAGAATGAATTAAAAACGAATTGAATGATCAAGTCATACTATAAATCGGTAAAGGATTTGTTTAAAACCTATCCTTTTTTTCTGGACGTATTGATATTTGCATTGTTGATCGTGGGATTCCATCTTTTCTTCAGGGCCTGGGCATATTGGTGGCATTTCTGGCCCATACATGATTTGATTACAGTTTTGCGGGATTGGCTCTCCGATCATGTTTTTTCTCAGAGTTTATGGTTCAACGAACATGTTTTGGGATATAATATCACGGTATATGAAAGGGATATGATCTTTCCCGGTCATGGTCACATTCTGATAAATCATGGATGTTCAGGTTTTAAACAGATCATGCAGTTTGTTTTTCTGATGCTGGTATTCCCGGGGCCATGGAAACACAAATCCTGGTTTATCCCCTTGGGTATTATTGTGGTACATCTTACCAACTTGCTCAGGGTGGTAGGTCTTTCGGTGGTTTTGATGAACTGGCCAAACTACTGGGATTTCTCTCATGACAACCTGTTCAGGCCATTCTTCTATTTCGTCATGTTTTTGATGTGGGTATGGTGGGTTGAAAAGTTCAGAAACAGAAAAAAACAGCAAGTTGAACCTGTTACTGATTAGTATGTATTACTAAATTTTTTCTTGATCAGGACCAGGGGAAGCAACATTCCCACAACTACTCCAAGCAAATTGTAAACCAGATCTACAGGGTTGAAGGTCCGACCGGGTATCCAAAGTTGCAAAACTTCAGATAAGGCAGCATATATCACCATAATTGATAAATGCAGGAAAACTGGTCGTTGCCTTGTGTTTTTTTGGCTGTAATAAAGCAAAAGTCCTGCAATAAAATACATCAGAAAATGTATGGCATAATCTAGCCTGATCCATTCATCCCCTGTTTTAATCTCGGGGGCAGGCACATCCGGAATCACATTCAGGATGAGCAGGGCCAGTAGATAAATCCAGAAAAAACAATTAAAAATCCTTTTAAACATGTATTTAATTATTTGCTCCTGGCTTTCCTGAAAATGATGCTGTACCAAGCCAACCAGAAATACCTGAAGTCAGTACGGAAGGGATGTTTTTTGTATTCTTCCAAATATCTTTTTTCGGAATCCTCTATTTCTTCGAAAGACCTGGGCATATCTGCATAGAATGGTGGAATGAGACCAGGCTTATGTTTGATTCGTTCTTCCTGCATCTCCTTTGAATAAAGATTGAAATAATGCTGGCTAAGCGGTCGAACGCCTACGATTTTCATCTCTCCTTTCAGGATATTCACGATCATTGGGAGTTCGTCAATCCAGAATTTACGCATAATGCGCCCCACTGTGGTTACCCGAAAATCGTTTTTAAATTTCCCCCCTTCTTCCAGTTTATTTTTATCAAAAACATAGCCCTGTATGTATTCCGAATAAGCATGCATGGTGCGCATTTTATATACTTTGATGATCTTGCCATGTTTTCCGATGCGTTTCAATCGAACGATCGGACCATAGGTCGGATTATAGTCGAAAGACGGGTCTTTAATCTTGCGGGCGGTAAAGTAAAAATGTCCATTTACAAAAGCTTCGTCTATAACTTCAAAACCGCATGAATATAATCTACCAAGGGTTTCGGCCTTGGAAATTACGCGATTGCGGCCAGCCGTCATGGCAAAATAAATTTTCTTAGTGAAGAATAACTTCGGAAAGAGGCGTTTGAACACCCAATCGAAAAAATAATATATGTAATTAAAAACCAATGGGTATTTTTTCAGAATGCGCTGCTTACGTAGCTTATAGGTTTCGGCACAATCGATAAATATCCCTTCATCAGGCAATTTAGAGTTGACCGATTCAAAAAATTTATTGATTCTGCGTATGTCATTTATCCTTTTCAGATTGATGACATACCTGTAGGTATTATCGGGTTGGTTGTCGATGTTGAATTTGGTGGTTGTTGACAATACAAGAGCCTTACCGTTTGAAAGGTCCGTATATTGTTTTATAAATTTATATACCTCTGTGCCGGCCTCCTGAATAATCAGGTTCTTCATCGATTGGATCGCATTTGGTGTCTATTGCAAAAGTAAACCATTTTTTCGTTATACGGCATTAACAGAAAGCTTATGATGAAAAAGATGCTTCAACCCAAAGTGGTGGAAGCATCTTTAAAATTCACATTCAGTATAAAAATGACCTGTTTGCAATCAGTCAGAAAAATTACTTTCTGTAAGTGTTATGAAATTTATAAAATGGTTTTCAGACACCTGCCATCAATACCTTTCGCCAACCTTTTCCCAGTCAATGATTTTCCAGAAATCTTCTACATAGGCTGGTCGGCGGTTTTGCTTGTCGAGGTAATAGGCATGCTCCCATACGTCGCAAGTCAGCAGAGGCGTTAATCCATCTCTGATGGGGTTGTCTGCGTTGCTTTTCTGGATGATGTGTAATTTGCCCTGATCATCCCTGGCAAGCCATGCCCAGCCTGAACCGAACAACGTAGCGGCGGCATTTGAAAATTCTTTTTTGAACTTTTCCAATGATCCGAATTGTTCATTGATCGCATCGGCAAGCTTTCCGGTTGGGTCGCCTCCACCATCGGGGCTGAGGCAATTCCAATAAAAGGTATGGTTCCATACCTGGGCGCCATTGTTGAAAATACCGCCATCTGCTTTTTGAATGATTTCTTCCAGATCGGCCTCTTCAAATTGGGTTCCTTCGATCAGTCCGTTAAGCTTATTCACATATGCCTGATGATGTTTTCCATAGTGGAACTCAAGGGTATCCTTGGAGATGTGCGGTTCCAGTGCGTCCTTTTCGAAAGGCAATTTGGGTAATTCGTGTTTCATAAGATTGAGTTTATGGTTTTGAATAATAAAATTAGTTGTTTTATGTAAAACCAGCTAATTTTCTGCCAGAATATCCAAAGCCTTTTGTATTGCGTCGTCCACTTTATGGTAGATGGGATAAAAACCGGCATCGTTGTATAGATTCTGGGCGATGTATGCTTTAAGCAGGGTTTTGATGCGTGCTTCCGCATCATTTACTTCCTGTGTATTGAATTCCACACCTTTTTCTTCAACGTAATCAATAAATTGATGAAACAGCTCATCACTTATTGAGAAGGTATTTTTAAAATGGGTATAGGAATCGTATTTTATCAGGTCCTTCCTGATCTTATCGGTATAGTTAAAAGCAAACTGGTAAATCAAACCCCGGGCCAGCAGAGAGGTGTAAAATTCGTTATCATCATAGTCGAGTGGGACATAAACATCCGGCATAATGCCGCCTCCGCCAAACACCACTTTTCCACCTTTGGTGATATACTTCAAAGAATCATTGAACTGAATGCTGTCGGGATGTTGCATCTCGCCATTGATAAATCTTTCATAATATTCTTTATAATAATCATCCTTGCCCTGGTGGTAAGGTTTTTGAATGGAACGCCCAGTTGGAGTGTAATACCTGGCTACGGTCAACCTGATGGCTGATCCATCCTTGAAGTTAAGTTGTTCCTGTACCAGACCTTTGCCAAAGGAACGCCTCCCGACAATGGTTCCCCTGTCGTTATCCTGTATGGCACCAGCCAGCACTTCACTGGCTGATGCAGATCCTTCATCAATCAAAATAACCAGGTTGCCATTTTCAAAATCACCCTGATTGGTGGCATAGGCAACATTTTTTGGGCGGTGATTGCCTTTTGTATAAACGATCAGCTCATCTTCGGGAAGAAATTCATCTGCAATATCGATGGCTGCTTTCAGGTAACCTCCAACATTTCCTCGCAAATCAAGAACAAGATCTTGCATGCCCTCTTGCTCAAGCTCTGCAACTGCAGTTATAAATTCTTGATAGGTGGTGCTCGAAAATTTGTTCAGTTTAATGTATCCTGTTGAATCATTGATCATATATGCTGCATCAAGGCTGTAAGTTGGAATAACACCACGGATGATCGTGAAATCAATTAAATCAGACAGTCCTCTTCGGAATACTCCAACATCGACTTCAGTCCCTCTCTTTCCCTTTAGCAGTTTCATAGCCTCACGACTGCTAAGTTCGGTGCCCGCCACCAGAGAATCGTTTATTGTGACAATTCGGTCGCCGCCTCTCAATCCAACTTTTTCCGAAGGACCGCCTGGTATGGCATGGATCACAGTGATGGTATCTTTTACGATCCTGAATTCAATTCCAATACCTTCGAAATTGCCCTGCAGGGGATCGTTTACAAGGTCAAAATCTTCTCTGGAAATATATTGCGAATGCGGATCAAGCTGGCTGAGAATTTCACTAATGGATTCCTCCAACAGTTCTTCCCTGTCGATCGAATCAACATAATCCTGAGATATATAATCAAGGATGTTGTTGAGTTTATTATCGGCAGGTGGATGAAAAGGATCTCTTTGATAATCGGATACCCCATTCAACCTGAGACCAATATATATGCCCAGCATCAAGATCAATGCAAAAAAAATGGGCAGGTAAACTGAGATTTTCCTTTTTTTATCTGACATCTAAAATGAGTTCCAAAGTAAAAAAGCTCTCTTTCAAAGAAAGCTTTCGTGTGGTACCCGGAGCCGGGGTCGAACCGGCACGAGTGTTACCTCATTGGTTTTTGAGACCAACGCGTCTACCAATTCCGCCATCCGGGCCTGTTAAATTCAACGGGCAAAAGTACTAAAAATTTTGCTATCATGCTTTAAGTTATAGCTGCTTAATGCTTAAAAAAATTGGAGGTGCCAAAAATAAAACCTAATTTTGCACCTCATTCATCAACTGCAACGGAATATGGCTAAAAAACTTGTTAGTATTTTTGCAGGTCGCAATACACGGTATCTTGCAGAGAGAATTGCAGCAGAATACGGAATTGAACTGGGTACATCGATCGTTACGGAGTTTTCCGACGGTGAATTTCAACCTTCCTACGAGGAAAACATACGGGGCAGGGATGTATTTATTATTCAATCGACCTTTGCTCCTGCAGATAACCTGATGGAATTGCTGATGATGGTGGACGCGGCCCGAAGGGCTTCTGCCAAAAACATTGTAGCTGTTATTCCCTATTTCGGTTTTGCAAGACAGGACCGGAAAGATAAACCCAGGGTATCCATTGCTGCAAAGTTGATCGCCAACCTGCTTTCTGCCTCTGGAGTCACCCGCCTGATCACCATCGATCTGCATGCCGATCAGATTCAGGGTTTCTTTGATGTTCCGGTTGATCATTTATATGCTTCTTCAATTTTTATTCCTTACTTACAGGAACTGAACCTTGATAACCTGATCTTTGCTTCACCCGATACCGGTGGAACAAGGCGGGCTGCGACTTATGCCAAGGTAATGAATACGGGATTTGTGATTTGCTACAAACAGCGGGCAAAACCCAACGAAGTGGACCAAATGGCCCTGGTGGGTGATGTGAATGATAAAAATGTTGTTCTTGTTGATGATATTATCGATACGGCAGGTTCCATTACCAAGGCTGCCCAATTGATCATGGACAATGGTGCACGTAGCGTTAGAGGTTTTTGTACCCATCCCGTTTTTTCCGGGCAGGCCTACCAACGAATGGAAAGTGCTCCTTTCACAGAGGTAGTTACAACAGATACCATCCCCCTGAAGAAAAGCAGTGATAAAATAACGGTACTTTCAACTGCGAAACTTTTCGCGGAAGTCATTGAAAGGGTGGAGAATAAAGAATCAATCAGTTCGTTATTTAAATTCTCTACCAAATAATTAATAACTAATTAAATAATTTAAAATTATGAAAACAGTATCTATGAGCGGCTCTCCCCGCGAGAGCGTAGGGAAAAAAGATGCTAGAAAAGCCAGGGCACAGGGAAAAATCCCATGTGTGATGTACGGAGGTGATGAACAGCTTCATTTTGTTATGGAAGAAAAAGACTTCGAAAAACTTGTTTTCACTCCCAATGTTTACATTGTTAACCTGACCATTGAGGGCAAGGAGTATCAGACCATCGTACAGGATGTGCAATACCATCCGGTAACCGATAAGGTACTCCATGCCGATTTTCTGCAGGTGTTGTCTGATAAGCCCATTAAGCTGGCGCTTCCCGTTTGGTTAAATGGGACAGCCATTGGCGTTACACGCGGTGGACGTTTGATCCAAAACAAGCGAAAACTCAGAGTTGAAGGATTGATCAGTGATCTGCCGGATGCCATTGAAATCGACATCACGGATATGAAAATCGGAGATATCATCAAGATTGAAGATATGAAGTATGAAAAACTGAATTTTCTTGATGTACACTCCGAACTGATCGTAGCAGTGAGGGCGGCACGTAAAATTGAAGAGGAACTCGTAGAAGAAGAGGAAGAAGAAGGAGAAGAAGGAGAAGAAGGAGAAGTAGCTGCCGAAGGTGGAGAAGCTTCCGCTGCAGAAGAAAAGAGCGAATAAAGCTGATCTTTGTAAAATACAAAAGAGGTATGGAGTTGATTTGTTAACTTTATACCTCTTTTTTAATTTTAAGCAAAACCGTGAAATACCTGATCACAGGCCTGGGAAATATAGGCCCGGAATACGCGAAAACACGTCACAATGTTGGATTTCTTGTGCTGGATGCCCTGGCTGAAGAACTGCAAACAACTTTCGAACCTGGCAGGTATGCTGATGTGGTACGTGCCAGATTCAGGGGCAAGCAACTCATTCTGGCAAAACCCTCTACCTTTATGAACCGTAGTGGGCTGGCTTTGAGGTATTGGCTGAAAAAGGAAAACATTCCATTGGACAACAGCCTAACCGTTTTGGATGATATCTCATTGCCGCTGGGTGCATTGCGTATTAGAAAAAAAGGAGGGGACGGCGGTCATAACGGCCTGATCAGCATCATTGAAACCCTTGCCACCACCGAGTTTCCAAGATTGCGTTTTGGGATAGGCGATGAATTTCCAAGGGGATACCAGGTGGATTACGTGCTTGGAGAATGGACCCCCGAAGAAAGGGAAGTGATCAAACCTAAAATCGAAACATCAGTAAAAATCGTTAAAAGTTTTGTTGGATCAGGTGTTGAACGGACCATGAATATCTACAACACCAAATCCTGAATTTCTACCTGCCCACAATATCCCTGACTTTCTCAAGCGGCACTGAGGTTCTTTCAGCAACCTCTTCCTCAGTCATGCCTTCTTTTCCCATTTTTTCAGGAATGATGTGATCACTGGTTATCTCCCAGAGCGACAGGCCGCTTTCAAAGATCAGGGCGCCGCCGAAATCAAGCCGCACTTTCTGGTCCAGTACATCGCAATAAAAAGCTTTGGTCAGTTCCATGCTTTCAACCATCAGAACGGCATTTTCAAATTTTATACTCATATGGATTTCAATTCTTTTATAAGCAAATCAAGCATTTCTTCTGTAAAATCAAGGTGTGTGACCATGCGGATAAGCTGCGGGCCAAAGCCGACGGCTTTTACTTTTTTGGATTCCAGCATTTTCAAAAAATCCCTGTCTTTGTAATGATCATTTAGTTTAAAGACAATGATGTTTGTTTCGACCGGAAACACTTCTTCAACAAATGAAAGCTGCTTGAGTGTGTTTGCAATAATCCGGGCTTTTTGATGATCATCTTCTAATCTTTCGATATGATGATCCAGGGCATGAATTCCCGCAGCCGCCAGATAGCCCGCCTGTCGCATGCCGCCCCCAAACACTTTTCTGACCCTCCTTGACTGTTTGATAAAATCCTTGTCTCCTATCAATACGGAACCAACCGGCGCTCCGAGGCCTTTTGAAAGGCAAATAGATACAGAATCGAACAAATCCCCGATGGCCCCTGGACTGTAGTTTTTTTCAATGATGGCATTGAAAATCCTGGCGCCATCCAGGTGAAGCATTAAACCGCTGTTTTTGCAAAGCGCGCTGATCTCTTTCAAATCTTCATATTCATAACAGCTTCCACCTCCTTTGTTGGAGGTGTTTTCGATCACCACCAGGCTGGTCCTGGGAAAATGCACATCATCGGGATTGATGTTTTCCTTAATTTGACTTGCTTTAATCCTTCCGCGGTCGCCGGGTAACAGGCGCACCGAAGCACCCGAGTTAAAGGCCGCCCCGCCGCCCTCATACCTGTATATGTGCGAAAGGTCATTGCAGATGATCTCGTCCCCGGGCCGGGTGTGCACTTTCAAAGCGATCTGGTTGGTCATGGTCCCCGAAGGGCAAAACAGGGCTGCTTCTTTGCCGAACATTTCCGCAGCTTTTTCTTCGAGTTTTTTAACAGTCGGGTCGTCTTCGAAAACATCATCGCCCACCTCAGCGTTGAACATGGCTTCGAGCATTTCGCGGGTGGGTTTGGTGACGGTATCGCTGCGCAGATCGATCATCATCTTTATCAATGGGTTTTAATCAGTGTTTTTATTTCCGGGTGTAAAGCTACAAACAAAGTGAGAACAAGTTTCAGCATCTGAGTGGTTTAATTGTATGGACAGGAAGATAAAGGTGGAAAAGGTATTTCACATTGCCAAGTGGATCCGACTATTCAAAACATTTTGATGCATTAGTATCCCTTCGGCCATCTACATCTTGATTTAAGCCAAAGATTTCTTTATTATTCGCGCGGCAGCAGTTTGTCAAGTTGATTGGCCGGGTGATCAGGTATTGTGTCCAGTGTGTTCTTTAGCCACTGGAAGGGTTCAACC
>JAIPBS010000027.1 GCA_021738625.1 Bacteroidales bacterium | reverse complement strand
TTATCGCAAGGCTGTTTCTTTTTTTCATACCTGTGCCGTCTTTCCAAGTCTTGTATTTGTTCCGGTGATAAAAAGTCTGACATCGAATGCAAAATAAAAACCTATGTTCCCCAAATGATACATGCAGGGGCATTTTTTTCTAACAATCAATTGTTCATTATCTTGCAAACTTGTTCAGTATTGGTATAACACTTTCAATGATAGTAAGTTCTTCATCGATTGTGATTACGCCATATCCTGCTGAAAACTGGTTGGGCCTTTCCTGGGCCTGCATAGCAGGATTGATCATCAGTAGCAATCCTGCCAGGCTGAATAAAACAAGTATTCTCTTCATTTTGAACGTTTTGGTTAAAATTGATTATAGACAGTCTGAATATTATCAAGGGTTCAAAAATAATCAATTTTTAGTCGGAAATATGATCGAAGATTTTTTTGATACTGAATCTTACAAAAAATGCAAAGCATTTTTCTGTTAGATTCAGTTATACCGATTGGAGCATAAGGTCAATCATTGCAAACGGCTCCGAATCGGTATAACAAATAATTTAACATTATTTCTCAAATTCCCAGCTTGACCCTTCCTTGCTGTCCTTTATGCTGATATTCAATTTGGCCAGATCGTCACGGATTTTATCGGAAGTGGCAAAGTCCTTGTTCTTTCTGGCGTTTTGCCGGATGTCGAGCAGGGTATCCATCAGGTAACTGATCAGCTCATCCTGTCCGTCTGTATCTTCTTCCTGTAAACCGAGGATTTCTAAGGTAAACACCTTCATCATCTGTTTTAGTGATTCCAGGTCTGTGGTCGACAGCGAAGCTTTTTTATCATTCACCGAATTGATGATGCGAACGCCTTCAAAAAGATGTGAGATCAAAACCGGACTGTTGAAGTCGTCGTTCATTGCTTCATAGCATTTGCTTTCCAGCCCCTGAATGTTAAAATCAGAGCTGTTACCGACCTCGAGTTTTTCTAAAGTTTGCATGGCCTGCATCAGCCTTTTAAGGCCTTTTTCGGCTGCCTGCAATGCTTCATTTGAAAAATCCAGTGTGCTGCGGTAATGCGCCTGCAAAATGAAAAAACGGATGGTCATCGGGCTGTATGCCTTTTCCATCAGTTTGTTTTCTCCTGAAAAGATATCGAACAACGAAATGGCGTTGCCCAGGGATTTACCCATCTTTTTCCCGTTGATGGTTACCATATTGTTGTGTAGCCAATACTTAACGGGTGATTTGCCATAGGCCACGGTCGATTGTGCGATCTCTGCTTCATGATGCGGGAACAGCAGGTCCATGCCGCCACCGTGGATGTCGAATTCCTCGCCCAGGTATTTCACGCCCATGGCGGAGCATTCGGCATGCCAGCCCGGAAAGCCGTCGCTCCAGGGCGATGGCCAGCGCATGATATGCTCAGGCTGGGCCTTTTTCCAGACAGCAAAGTCGTAACTGCTTTTCTTTTCACCCTGACCTTCCAGCTGACGGGTTTCGCTCATCAGGTCTTCCAGCCTGCGGCCAGAGAGAATTCCATAATGATGATCCTTGCTGTATTTTTTAATATCAAAATAAAGACTGCCATTTGTTTCGTAGGCAAATCCCTTCTCCTGTATTTTCTTCACCAGTTCGATTTGTTCAATAATGTGCCCTGAGGCATGTGGCTCGATACTGGGCCTAAGCACATTGAGGGCATCCATGTTTTGATGGTAACGATTGACATAATACTGCACCACTTCCATGGGTTCCAGCTTTTCGAGCCGGGCTTTTTTGGCCACCTTATCTTCGCCTTCATCGGCGTCATGTTCAAGATGCCCCACGTCGGTAATGTTACGAACATAGCGTACCTGATAACCAAGATGTTGCATGTATCTATATATCAGATCGAAACAAACTGCCGGCCTGGCGTGTCCCAGATGGGCGTCTCCATAAGCGGTGGGTCCGCAAACATACATACCTACATGCGGCGGGTTGATGGGCTCGAACAATTCTTTCTTCCCGGATAACGAATTGGTTATGTGCAGCTTGTTTTCCATATTGCAAAATTAGGAAAAAGAGGAGAACTATCGGCTCCTCTTTCATTATTTTGAGGATTTCCGGTTTGCCGAACCTTCGTACCTTTGCAGCTATGGAAATTGCCGCATTGGTTTCAGGTGGGGTGGACAGCTCCGTTACGGTTCCCATTTTGAAGGAACAAGGTTACGAACCGGTGATCGTGTATATCAAGATCGCCATGGAAGACGTGCCAGGTTTTATCGATTGCCCTTCTGAAGAAGACATCGAGATCGCAACCTTCATTGCAAAAAAATACGGATGCCGTTTCGAACTGGTCGATCTGCAAAAGGAATACTGGGAGCGGGTGGTGGATTACACCATCAGCACCGTGCGCAAGGGACTTACCCCCAATCCTGATGTGATGTGCAACCGATTGATCAAATTCGGCAGTTTTGAAGATAAATTCGGCAAGGATTTTGACAAGATCAGTACGGGACATTATGCCCGGGTATTGGAAGCGGACGGGCAATATTACCTGGCCACTGCCACCGACCGTCGCAAAGATCAAACCTATTTCCTGGGTAGAATTTCATACGATCAACTCAGTAAGGTGATGTTCCCCATCTGGGACCTGCAAAAAACCGAGGTCAGGAGGATGGCAGAAGAGTTGAACCTGCCTTCTGCCAAACGACCCGACAGCCAGGGCATTTGTTTTCTTGGGAAAATCAACTATAATGATTTCATCAGAAAGTATATCGGCGAACAGGAAGGCGATATCATTGAACTGGAAACCGGCAGAAAACTGGGCCAACACAAAGGCTACTGGTTTCATACCATTGGACAGCGAAAAGGCCTGGGACTGAGCCAGGGACCCTGGTTTGTGGTGAAGAAGAACATACAAGAAAACATCATTTATGTGGCACACGGATATGATCCGGTTTCCCAGTACGGTGATGAGATCGTACTGAACGATTTCCTGTTCATCAACGAAAAGCCTGACCGGGATTATTCGACTGAACAAAAGATCAGATTCAAGATCAGGCACACACCTGAGTTCACCTCCGGAAGCATGTTCCGCAAAGGTGATCAATACGTATTAACTTCTGACGAAAAAATCGCTGGCATTGCTCCCGGACAATTCGGGGTGGTTTATGATGAAACGGAACGGATTTGCCTGGGAAGCGGTATTATCAGTGAAGAAGATTGATTATGGAAGAACTACGCATCATATCCTTGTTGCCATCTGCAACAGAAATTGTATATGCTTTGGGTCTGGGAGATCAAATGGTAGGACGATCCCATGCATGCGATTACCCAGAATCGGCAAAAGATATACCGGCCTGCACTGAGGCAGGACTGAAAACAACTGGCAGTTCTAAAGCAATCGACCACCAGGACGTAAAAAGGCTGGTTGATCAGGCCACCTCGGTTTTTAAGATCAATGCGGGGAAGATCAAATCGCTTAAGCCCACACACATCATCACCCAATCGCAATGCGAGGTATGCACCATAACAATCTTTGAAAAAAAACATAAAGGAACTAACTGGATTAATTAATTTGAAATACATAAACAATCATGAATAATTTCAGCTATCAAAGCCCGACCAAACTGGTTTTTGGCAAAGACGTCGTAAACGGACTGGGAGAGGCCGTGCAGGATTACGGTAGAAAGGTATTGTTGCTTTACGGAGGAGGCTCCATCAAACGCAACGGCGCTTACAACGATGTGATGAAGCAGATGAACGAAATCGGAGCCGAAGTTTATGAATATGGTGGTATCAAGTCGAACCCTTTGCATTCGGATGCGGATGAAGCCGCCGAACTGGGCCGCGAGAAAAAGGTCGACCTGATCCTGGCCGTTGGCGGTGGCAGTGTGATCGATACGGCCAAGGCTGTTGCTATGACCGTACCCGTGGATCACAGTTGCTGGGAATTTTACAACAAATCACGCCTGCCTCAAACCGCTCTGCCGATGATCAATGTGCTGACCCTGGCGGCCACCGGCACCGAAACCAATATGTTCACGGTAGTGCAAAACCAGGAGGAAAAGCTAAAAGTAAGTGTGGTTAATCCAGTGCTTTATCCCAAATATGCATTTCTTGATCCGCAATACACTTTTACCGTGCCGCGAAACTACACGGCTTATGGGATCACGGACCTCGTCGCCCATTCTCTGGAAGTTTTTTTTGGAAAGGGAGAAAGCACTTTGTCAGACAAATATGTTTATGCCATCATCAAAGAAGCACTGGAATACGGGCCGCTTTTGCTCAATGATCTTCAGGATTATGAATTGCGGGCAAAGGTCATGCTGGCGGCTACCATGGCGCTGAATGGGATTACCATGATCGGCAAAGAGCACGGGGACTGGGGCGTGCATGCCATCGGGCATGTGCTTTCGGTATTATATGATGTTCCTCATGGCGCCTCGCTTTCAGTTGCATATCCTGCCTGGCTGAAATATCACAAAAAGAAAGCTGCCGGCAGAATTGCTGAACTCGGGCAAAACATATTCGGAACAGATAGTGCTGAAGATAGTATCGAAGCGCTTCAAAACTATTTTGTTGAGATCGGCAGTCCCGTGAAACTTTCCCAACTGGATCAGCCCGGTATTGATGCTGATGAGATCCTGAGAACACTGATAAGGAACAAGGCGTCAGGTTTTCATTATAAACTTGACGAAGGTGATCTGAGAGAAATTATTTCATTGTTTAGATGATTCTATAAGTTAAATATAATCAGGTAAATACTTGTGTCAGACTGAAAATATGTCTATTTTTGATCAAATCCTTCACAAAATGAAACTAAAGGCTGTAATTGTAGATGACAACTCTCGTGATATTGACACCCTTAAGGTGGTGATCGAAAATTATTGTTCTGATATTGAGGTGGTGGGAACAGCTTGCCTGATTGATATTGCATTTAAGATCATTCGGGAAAAAGAACCCGATGTTGTTTTTCTTGATGTCCATATGCCCAGGGGTGGCGGATTTGACCTTCTTGAACGGTTTCCCCTCAGAAAGTTTGATGTAGTGATTGTTTCCGGATCGGGAGGAAAAAGGGAAAAGGCCATTGATTTTTCAACTTTTGAGTATATTGAAAAACCCATAGACATTAGGAAATTTCAGGAAATTTGTAAAAGGATCGTCCGGCACCGGACAAATAATCCCGTCGTGGTTTATAAGCGATTTCCAAGGTTATAAAAAAAGCCACTCTTATATAAGAATGGCTTTTCTCTCTTTTTAAAAAGATTATCAATCTTCTTCTTTTTGTTGTTCTTCGTAAGCCTTCAGTAATTTCTCCTGTATGTCGGTAGGTACGGGAGCATATTCGGCAAATTTAATTGAATAGGTTGCCCGTCCGCTGGTAAGTGAGCTGAGGGCTGTGGAATAACGGTTCATTTCGGCCAGGGGCACTTTTGCCTTGATGGTTCCACCCTCCATGCCCATAATGATGGCACGGCGGCTCTGAAGGTCGGTCATCACACCACCCATTTTATCTTCCGGTACGATTACTTCAAGATCGTAAATCGGTTCGAGGATCTTGGGTCCGGCTTCTTTAAAGGCCATGGAGAAAGCAGTTTTTCCTGCGATCTTAAAAGAAATTTCATTGGAGTCGACCGAGTGCATTTTTCCGTCGTAAACCATGACCCTGATGTCGCGTGCATAAGAACCCGTCAGCGGGCCTTCTTCCATTCTTTCCATGAGCCCTTTTTGGATGGCCGGCAGGAAACGGGCATCAATGGCGCCGCCAACAATACAATTGTAGAATATAAGTTTACCGCCCCATTCCAGCGAGATCTCCTCCTTTCCGCGCACCGAAACGGTAATCTCAGTATCCCCTTTGGATATGGATAGCGGATTAACACTTGATTTCCGTTGGGTTTGTTTTAATTTGAATTTGCTGGGTTCGGGCATGCCTTCTTCATAGGGTTCAATAATCATGTGTACCTCACCAAATTGACCGGCCCCACCCGATTGTTTTTTGTGTTGATAGGTAGCCTGGGAGGTTCTGGTGATGGTTTCGCGATACTGGATCTTGGGAGGCAGGTATTCCACTTCGATCTTTTCGAGATTCTCCAGATGCCACTTCACGATATTCAGGTGAAGCTCACCCTGTCCTTGCAGTATCAACTGTTTTAGTTCTTTATAGTAATTGGCGATCACGGTCGGATCGGTCTGGTGAATCTCATTTAGGGCCAGACCAAGTTTTTCGTCGTCAGCCTGGTTTTTGGCTTTAACAGCTACCCTGAATTTGGGCTCAGGAAAATCAATGGGCTTGATTTGTAATTCTTTTCCACCTGTGCTCAATGTGTCGTTTGTAACGGTATCTTTCAGTTTGATGAAAGCGCCGATGTCGCCTGCGACAATTTTTTCAAGTTTTTCGCGGTTCTTCCCGGCAAAAGTATAAATCTGGGTGATCCTTTCCTTATTCCGCGATCTGGCGTTCATCAAATCCATCCCTTCCTTGATCTCACCGGAATACAACTTATAAAAGGTTACTTCACCAAGATGTGATTCAATAACGGTTTTAAAAACGAAAGCAGCCGCGGGTCCTTCGGGATCAAATGAAAGCTCTTCCCCGCCAACTGTAGTAACGGCAGGCATTTCGTTTGGTGCGGGTGCATTGTTACAAATGAACTCCAGCAACCTGGCAACGCCCATGTTTTGTTTTGCATTGATGCAAAGCACCGGGAAAACGCTCCTGCTTTTGATGCCTTCTTTCAAACCGCCCGAGATCTCTTCTTCCGAAAGGGTTCCCTTATCAAAAAACTTTTCCATCAGGCTTTCATCGCTTGATGCCAAATCCTCGATAAGAGCGGCCTGCATTTCTTCGGCTTTTGCTTTTTCATCGTCGGGTATATCAAGCAATTCGGCCTGTCCGTCATCTGCAAACCTGAACATCTTCATTTTCAGCAGGTCGATCACAGAATTGAAACCAACCCCCGCATTTACAGGATATTGGATAACAGTGACGCCTCCTCCAAAGCTATCTTTCAGTTTTTCAAAGGTTTCATCAAAGTTGGAGTTTTCGTGCTCCAGGTGGTTCATGGCAAAGATCAAAGGAACATTGTTGGTTTCAGCC
Organism: Bacteroidales bacterium; assembly: GCA_021738625.1. GTDB lineage: Bacteria > Bacteroidota > Bacteroidia > Bacteroidales > JAIOZK01 > JAIOZK01. Next base: position 49,123 of record JAIPBS010000027.1, on the reverse strand, counting down.
AGGCGACCCGTTACCTCTGTTCCAACTTCAACGCCATTCATTGCATTTACAACCATTACAGCCGAATCAACCACTTTAAGGGTTGAAACTACTTCACCGATGAAATCATCCATACCGGGCGTATCAATGATGTTCACCTTTTTGTTATTGACTTCAGAATACATAACTGTTGAGGAGATGGAATTCTGCCGTTCGAGTTCGATCTGACGGTAGTCGGAAACCGTATTTTTGTCATCCACAGATCCTTTTCTGTTGATCACGCCTCCTTCGAACAGCATATCTTCAGCCAGAGTGGTCTTTCCTGATTTTGCCCCACCGATCAAACCGATATTTCTGATGTCAGTTGTTTGATATACCTTCATGCTTTTTGCTTTTGAATTTTATGTAAATAGAAAAATGGCTGCAAATGTATGAATTTCTGCTCAATAATTGAAGTTGCCGGATAAAAAATTCCCGGCTGAAAATCAGGCGATGCAGGCCGGGTAATATTTTTTACTTCATGATTGAAAACAACAGCAACCATATTTATTTTTTTGGGAGAGATATATTTTTTACAACTTCAATGCGTTACTTCATAAACCTACAAAGCAAGCAGAATTGCCAACGCAGGATAAAACAAAAAAACCTTTGTTCTTCAGGATGCTGAAAAAAATCCTGCTGATAATTTTTTTGATTGCCATTGTTCTGGCTATGGGCAGCATCCTGTTCGTTTATATCTACAGAGATGAACTCAAATCCTATACTGCTCACCAAATCAATGAACAACTGAATACAAATCTTTCAGAGGAGAATTTTGAGCTGAACTTTTTTCAGGGTTTTCCTTATGCGGCAGTGGAAGTGAAGGATTTAAAAAGGGAAACAGTAACCGAAACCGAGCAGGATTATATCTTCCTGATCGGCACCCTTTCTGTTTATTTTCATATCCCCGATTTGATCTTCAATAAATTCAACATCAAGAAAATTAAGCTTGAGGATGCTCTGATCCGGATTTTTGATTCGGATCGAGATCCATCAGAGGAAGCAGGCCTTTTGAGTGATCTATTTGCCCGGGAATCAGAAATGAAGCTGAATCTGAAAAATGCCACCTTAAAAAATGTAAAACTGATTTTTGAGGAGGGTCAAAACCAGAAAACAATTATTCTATTGAACCAACTGGGTTTGCATGCCTTTTGGCGGGAAGAAAAGCGACTGCTGGATATTGAAGGAACCTTCAGCTTGCATCTTTGGGAAGGGGCCGTTCCTGTTTTTGAATCCGGTGAACTGGATACCCGCCTGGCACTTGATTATTTTCCCAAGGAGGGTTCCTACCAGGTCATCTCCGGTTTCCTGAAAAGTCCAGGCCTGCCGTTTTACCTGAACGGAACAAGCCTTGGAAAGGATTTCCTGAAACTGCAACTTACCACCGATCAGTTGGATTTGAATAAAGTTCAAAACAGTGAACTGGTAAAAAAGTATGTCGATCTGGAAGACATCAGCCTTACCGGAAAAGCCGCTGTTAATGCCACGGTTGAATCCTGGTTTTTTTCGGGGAACACCCCTTATATAAGCGGCGATTTCGATCTGGAAAAAGCTGCTGTCAAAACGGAACAATCGAATTTTATATTTGAAGACATCCAGGGTACCGGTAATTTTTCCAACGGCCCGACCCGTAACCTCCATTCTGCATTTATCTCGCTTAACAAAGCGGAAATGCAGTATGGCGATTCCAGGATGCGAATCAGGCTCAGATTGGAGGACTTACTGGCACCCCTGATCCATGCAGAGGTAAGCGGTAAAATCAGCGTGGAGAAATTGATCCGTGACATCGGCACGGACCATCTTCCCCTAAAATTAAGCGGGAATCCCGAAGTAAACATCAAATGGAAAAGGCAAAGACCGGGTTGGGGACCGCTAGAGCTTCAGGATATATTATACAGCAAAACGAATGGTGAAATAAATTTGGATGGCCTGAAGGGGGTGGTCGGTTTTTACCCATTGCCATTTGAGATCGTGAATGGCAAATTGTTGATCAACAATAATGATTTGAAATTGAAAGATCTTCTTATTAAAACGGATAACAGCCGGCTTGTTTTGAATTCATCGGTTCAGGAATTGTTTTCTTATCTGCTCTTTAAGGAAGAACCCTTGACCATTAGATCGGAGATCAATTCCGAATATGCAGACATTGAGGAACTTTTGTCGGTTGAACCCGAAACCGCCGCGCAGAAGGAGAATTTCGATTATCCTCCTGTTATTTTCGAAAATATTCTGCAGGCCGACAGCCTGGCTTGGGGCGATTTTCTGGCGACGGAGATCAGCAGCCATGTGGATTATGGTAAGGATGAGCTTCGTTTCGGTGAAACAAGTTTGCAGGCTTTTGGCGGATCGATTGATGCCCGGGGAAAATTGCTGATCAGGGATGACCATTACACCCTGGAGGCGAATGGCAAAATGGCCGGAGTGGACATCAGCAGGTTGTTTCGGGAGCTGAGCGATTTCAACCAACAACAGATCACCCATGAAAACTTAAGTGGAATTCTGGATGCAGAACTGAACTTTACAACTGATTTCAATAAAACTTTGCAACCACTGCTTTCAAGTATAAGCCTTAAAAGCAATTTTGAAATCCAAGACGGCCATTTAAAAAATTACAAACCCTTGATGGAATCCCTGAAGTTCCTAAATGATGATTCGTTGAAAGACATCAAATTCCTCACCCTGAAAAATCATATCAAAATTCAGGATCAGATCATCCATATTCCTCAAATGGAAATTAACTCCAACGTAATTGATCTGGAGGGCTATGGAACCCATAGTTTTGACAATGAGATCGACTACCATTTCAAAATCCTGCTTAGTGAACTTCTTTCGCACAAAGCAAGAAACAGGAAAAATGAGTTTGAAGAATACGGATATATTGAAGATGACGGCCTTGGCAAAGCTTCACTGTATTTCCACCTGACAGGAACTGCGGATGAGTTTCAATTCAAGTACGATAAGAAAGCCGTAAGAAAAAAGATCATAGCTGATTTTAAAAAGGAAAGCCAGAAAATAAAGGAAGATTTCAGTGAAGAATTCAAATGGTTGAAGCGTGATCCTGAAAAAACCAGGGAACATGAAGAAATGAAAGAATACTTCGAAACCCAGGAAAGGGGAAATTTTATACTCGAATGGGAAAACGAACCGGATACCAGCATCAATAAATAAATCTTATATGAGAACATTATGCCCTCGGGAGTGTTTATTCAGACAAAGAATAAATAAACAATGAAATGATCACAACTCCAGAAATCCAGTCCGATACCACCCAATGGTTTAACCAGCGGGGACCTGACGGAGGCCCGATTTATACAGAGACGAATTTCGAGCACCTGATCGCCGAACCCTTGAATATGGTTTCATCTTTGCTAGCCATGATCCCGGCCATTTACTTTCTTTTTAAAATCAGGAAAGAAATATCATCCTACCGCTTCCTTTTCTGGGGTATTGTCTTGATTATGCTGGCCAGTGTTGGCAGCACGCTTTACCATGGCTTCCGCAGCTCGGTTGTTTTTCTGATTATGGATATTGCACCCATCGTGATTTTTATGATCGCCCTGAGCATTTATTTCTGGCTGAAGGTGTTGAAAAAATGGTGGTATGTACTGTTCATACTCATCCCCTTCTTCGGCATTCGTCCGCTGATGTTTTATACCATGCCCGAACATTTAGCGATAAACATCGGATATGCCCTTTCTGGCTTGCTGATTGTGGTTCCCGCTGTCTGGTACTTGAAAAAATCGGATTGGAAATACGGACGCGTTATTTTGTATGCGGTTATCTTTTTTCTTGTGGCTTTATTTTTTAGGCAGGCCGATGCATTTGAACCGCCGCTGCTGCCCGTCGGAACCCATTTCCTCTGGCATGTACTCAGCGCTTTCGGTACCTACTTTATCTTGCTCTATCTGTACAGAAGAAGGAAACTGGAATTGAATCCGCCTGAGGCGGACAAGGGTTCATTCCACGCCCCTTAGGGCGTTTTTCAATATTTATTAAAAAAGCCGGTCACAGAAAACATCCGGGATGATTAAAGACAAACTTTTACAATGCGAATGAAATACCCACTTTAGCGCCGGCCACGGAACCACCGCCCAGTTCCATATGGAGGGCCATGTTATCATTGAAGAAATACCTGGCGCCAACCTGTGCCACCAGGTAGATATCCGAATCCATTCCACCTGCATAATCCGTTACGTCTCCCGGTCCGTCGTAAGTTGTGTTGAACATCATATACCCGAGGTTTAAACCGCCATAGATATCCCATTCGCGGGGAATGGCGAAGACATCCGTGAAATGATAATTTCCGTTTACGGAAAAGGTGAGGATATTGTGGTGCCAGCCATAACCGCCCCACGCTTCTTTATACATGCGGTAAGATACTTCACCGCCCATGGTGAAATAATCCGCAACGCCAATGTCAACTCCTGCATAAACGGGAAGACCCCATACGGAAAGTCCCACGCCGGCATTGATCTGTTGTTCGCCGGGTCCGTCAACTACCTGTGCATTTGCAGAACCATATAAAATGGCCGTTAAAAAAATAATTATCAGTAACTTTTTGCCCATGATCTGTTTTAGTTTTGTTTGAACAATAATTTGTATCCGCCTAAGGTGGACAAGGGTCTTCCCCCGTCGCCCGGGACGTTTTTCAACATTCCATTTAATACCTCGCTACTCTATGGCGGGTTGGTTTATTCGGACAAAAATACACATTAGTTTCAATGTTGGAAATAATTTGAGGATGGATATCATTAAGATCCAGTATAAAAAAAGGGGCGTTTATAACAAACGCCTCCTTTATTTAACATCAATTCCTTTTTTAAAGTAAGATGGTGATGCCGGCTTCGGCTCCTGCCACTGATCCACCGCCAAATTCAACATGTGCAGCAATTTTATCAGAGAAAAAGTATCTTCCTCCAACCTGGCCGACAAGAAAGATGTCCGAATCATTTGGACCATCGTAATCGGGATTGGCCCCTGCTCCTTCATAATCGGTACTCCAGATTGAATAACCCAGGCTCAGCCCGGCATAAAGATCATACTTGGAAGGGATTTCAAGGATTTCATTAAAATGATAATTCCCGTTACCGGCAATTGTGAATATGGTATGTTGCCAACCGTAGCCGAACCAGTTTTCTTCATAGCTTCGGTAGGATACTTCCCCACCTACTGTGAAATTATTGGCCACGCCGAAATCAATTCCGGCATAGATAGGAATACCCCATCCGGAGAAGCCGATTCCGACATTCACTTGTTTTCCACCCTTAGGAAGTGGGGCCTGTGCATTTGTGCTAATATTGAAGGCAATCATCAATGCAGAAAATAAAAGTACTCTTTTGATCATAATTATTTATTTTAAAGATTAGACAAAAATTTTGATAGAATCAAAAGTACAAAAATCAATCCATATGTTAATCTTTCATACAACGCACGCAGATGCCAGCTTCAAATGCGTCTGTAATAGATTTTTACCGCTGGCCCCGGTTGAACGTAAGTTTTGGCTTCTGCCAAATTGTTTGAGGATGGAGGAATGAAATCGAACCCTTTGTCAAGATCATAAAATAATGCCATCCGGCAGATTCGTTGTTAAACATGTTGAAAACTCCCGCCTGTTTTGCTTTCATAAAGAAATATGTTCGATTATCTTTATCGGTTTGGTTTATCTGGAAACAGCGGAAAGAATATTCCTGTATGGTTTTTTGTAATCTACTGATCGGATTGTTGTTACTTCAGGGGGCTGCACAGGCCCAGGTAGTTGATTTTATTGTTAGTGATGCCTGTTTCGGTGATCTAACGACACTCGAAAATGTTACCGTCAGCAGCGACAGCATTGTGGCAACCACCTGGGATTTCGATATGGACGGGCAATTTGACGATGGAACGGGAAAGCTTGTGGAACGATATTTCCCCGGTCCGGGATATCACACCGTAGGTATGCGTGTTGTTTTTGAGACCGGGGCTGCAGAAGCTACTTACAAACAGATTTTTATCGGTTATTTTCCTGTGCCTGACTTTGATGTGGCCAATACCTGTGTGGGCGATCTGGCAGAATTTGAGAACCAAAGCAGCATTGAAGAAGGAGAAATTCTGGACTATATCTGGGATTTTGGGGATGGCAGCCAACCTCAATATGTAGAAAATCCTTCCCATATTTTTTATGATCCGGGTACCTTTAATGTTAGACTTACCGCGGTATCCGATCTGGGCTGCCGCGATTCCATCACCAGACAGATCAACGTAAGCGAACCGCCCAACATATCGCTTCAATTTATTGGGGACACTTCTTTTTATGAAGGCGATAGCCTGATCATAAAAGTGAATGGTGTTTTTGATAGTGTGGTTTGGTCGAACGGTTATCACGGGGCAAGCATTGTTATTTTTACCTCCGGAACATATACCGTAAATGCATACCGGGGAAGCTGTGCCGCTTCGCGTACCATTCCGGTTACTGTTAAAAAACGTCCTGAATTCGGGGTGATGAACGTGATCACGCCTAATGGCGATGGATACAACGACAGATGGCAGGTGGCCGTACTCTATCTTTATGAGCCTTGTGAGGTGAGTGTGATGAACAGATGGGGCCAGCAGGTTTATTATTCTTCTGACTATCAGAACGACTGGGAGGGGACCTATCAAGGTCTGCCTTTGCAGGAGGGCACCTATTATTATGTAATGAAGTGCAGAAAAGGAAAGTTGTTCAAAGGTCCAATCAATATCATTCGCTAATGCTCAAAAGGGTTTTTATATATGGTGTGGTTTTTATGCTTTTTTTGCTGCTGGCACAGGAAAGTAAAGCGCAGCAGATGACCCTTCACAACCAGTACCTGGTAAATCCCTACACCATTTCCCCGGCCATGGCAGGATATAATTTCCGTTCCCAGGTTTTTATCGGCTACAGGAAACAATGGGCCAATATCCCCGAATCTCCGCAAACAAGCTTTGCCAGCATCGTGTTGCCTTCTTTTAAAAGGGTATGGCTAGGGTTGAGTGTTATAAGCGATCAAACCAGTATTTATAAATATTTCAAGGCTTCGCTGAGTTATACCTATGAGCTTCCCATAACCGAGAATCATTTTTTCAGGTTCAGCCTTTGGGGCAATTTGCATCAAAACACCATCAATCTGGAAAACGTGCATGTGGCCGACGTCGATGATCCCCTGCTGCGAAATAAAAGCAGGCTGGTGGGCACCGCGCTCAATGCCGGAGCCGGTTTTGTTTACCAGAACCAGCGGCTGGTTTTGGGGTTGTCTGTCCCCGATGTGTTTGTGAACAAAGACAAATATGCAGTGGATAGTGACAAGAACCTGCTCGTGATTGAAAGGCGCCTCCTTGCATTTGGTTATTATAAATATTATCTCAGTGATAAATGGATGATCCGTCCCGGTATGATTTACAGAACTACGAAAAACAGCCCTGCAAGCTATGATATTTTTGCAGTGTTTAAATACATGAACACTTACTGGGCGGGACTGATCTACAGAAAAGAAAGCATCATCGGGATATCAATCGGTGGATATCTTTTAAATGATTTTACACTGAATTATTCCTATGAATTTATGAACAATGGTTTCGCAGGATATACCTCGGGCACACATGAGATCACCATCGGGTTTAATCTGAAAACGCCTGCTACAAGAACAGGCGGAGAATTCAGGTATTATCCGATGATCCTCGAATACAATCAAAGGTACAGGAGGTAAGCAATATGAAATATGCTTTCGTAAAAAATATGCTCTTTCCCCTGGTCATGCTAACCACAATTGGCATGCAGGCTCAGGAGGTAGGCGTAAATTCCGTAACGGTGCGCTTTGAAAACCAACCGTCCGCCTGGTCTGTTGAAAAGACACCCTTGAAGTATAACAAAGATTTTGCTCTGGCGATGCACATTGACGACAACGCCAAAGATATTTACACCCATGCTTTTCCTTTATTGAACGGCGGTTCGGTAGGAGGTATAACCTATCCGGGATTATATTATACCGATGGTTGTGGAAATGATATTCCATTTAAAATGGGTGTTTCTGTATTTTCTTTTGAGCAGGGAGGAACCGTTGACGGACATGATCCAAACGGACCTTATGCCAACCTGAATGTGACCTGGCCTGAACTGATCGAATTGTATCAAAATGAATGGGGCATTTTTAATCATGGGTTGACTTCATCTAATAACCTTGATCCATATTACTCCATTAGAAGAAACCACAGTTATCTGAAGCGGAAAATGCTTTCTGCCACCTCCGGAGGACCTGAGATGAAAGTATTTATAAACCCCAATGGAGACAATACTTTCACTACACCCGCATTCAATGCGGATTACATTGTGGCTTACCGGCAATTTTCTTTTGGGGTGCCTAGTTTTGACGTGACTGCTTATACCGTGGGAGATTCTTTAAGAATGGGACGATCAAGCCTCGAAGGAAGCACCAGCCTGCTGAATATTGCCAACAACATGGCAGCGGCCAGCACCGGCGGAGCGCACCATTTCGGATCCACTTTCAATCATTCCATAACCGGTGGGGCAGGATATACTTTTCCGGTATTCAGGGCATATATGAATGCCATTGCCAATAGTTACGGTAAACAAGGGGATGATAACATCTGGATGACTACGGAAGAAGAAATTGTCGAATACCTGATGAATTCCGAAGACATTGTACTGGACATACAGCTAATCGGCACGGATCTGATCATTTCTTTCGACGGCACATTAAGAACGGATTTCAGGTTTTACGCCCTATCTCTTGTTGTATCAGCAAATGAAAATATAGATACCATCTTCGTTGATGGCGGAACAGCCAATTCATTTACTGGCCTGGATACCAACAATGCCCTCATCAACCTCGAATGGGACGGATACGTGGAGGTGCCCGATACTGTTAATGCGGAAACCTATGTGAGTATTGCCGAACAAACGCAGGATCAGTACGACTGGAACATCGCCATGGACTATGTTGAAATCGTACCTCCCGGCCTCACCAAGGAAGCCTTTCGTGACAGGCTTTGCGCCATCCCGGGGATCAACTATCCAGAGGGCTATTGCTTTTGTACTACCACTGCCGGACCGGATACTACCATTTGCGAGGGTACTTGTGTAACCTTAACAGCAGACGAAGGCGAATCCTGGGAGTGGAGCACCGGCGATACTACCCAAAGCGTTTATGTTTGTCCGGATGATGACAGCACTTTTATCGTTACCGTATACAACTCGGTTGGTTGTCCGGCCAATGATACGGTTGAAGTTGGCGTGGCGCCCTATCCGGTCCCTGATGCCGGTAGCGATACCACCATATGCAATGGTACCTGCGCCGAACTGACCGCCACCGGAGGAGTGAGATATGAATGGAACACAGGCGACACCACCCAGACCATTGAAGTTTGTCCTGAAGATACCACCATGTATTATGTAACGGTATACAGCGAAAATGAATGCGATTCGGCCGATAGTGTGCAGGTGAATGTTGTCGAATCTCCTGTGGCTTACGCAGGAGCGGACACTTCGATATGTTCGGGTGATTGTGCCATACTTACGGCCAGCGGCGGAGTTTCTTACGTCTGGAATACTGGGGACTCCACACAAAGCATTGAGGTGTGCCCCATAGACACCAGCAGTTATTTTGTTACGGTTTTTGCAGAAAACGATTGCTTCGACAGTGATACTGTTCAGGTGAATGTGATGCCGCTACCCATACCCGAGGTCGGTGATGATACCACAGTTTGTCAAGGCGATACGGCCTATCTGATTGCCTCCGGTGGGATTTCCTATGAATGGAGTACCGGGGATACAACGGCGTTCATTAAGGTGACGCCTGAAGATACTACCGAGTATTTTGTTACGGTTGGCAATCAATATGAATGCTCTGCGCAGGATAGCGTCACGGTGAATGTTTTGCCTGCACCCGATCCGGTGATCAACAGCGGCAATGATACGGTAATCTGCCTGGGCGATTGCACGGAATTACGTGTGAATTATTCGGAAGGAGTGCTTTGGAGTACGGGAGAAACCAGCCAAACCATAACAGTTTGCCCCGATACATCTGCAAAATATTATGTTGAGGTAAGCAACGCAAACGGCTGTAGCGGAATGGATTCCATCCTGGTTGAAGTATCCCCGCCCCCCAATGCGGATGCAGGCAGCGACACAACAATATGCGAAGGGCAATGTGCTACACTGGAAGCCAGCGGAGGAGTTAGTTATGTTTGGAGCAGCGGGGATTCCACCTTTTATACAATCGTCTGTCCTGAAACAGATTCCATGTTTTATGTAACGGTTTACAATCAGTATGGTTGCCATGCTGAAGACAGCGTGGAGGTTTTTGTGATGGATAAACCCGATCTTGAAGTAACCCCTGATACCGGTGTTTGCCAGGGTGAATGCATTGAGCTCACCGCTGAGGGCGGAACAACTTATGATTGGAGCACGGGGGATACCACTTCGGAAATCGTGGTTTGCCCTGAGGCGCCGACCATGTATTATGTGGAGACCCAGAATATCAATGCATGCCGGGCCATCGATAGCGTATTGGTGGATATTTACCCGAAGCCGGTAACCAATTTGCCACATGACACCTCCAATTGCACAAACAATTGCATCACCCTCACCAGTGAAGAAGGCGAACAGTTTTTTTGGAGCACCGGCGATACTACCCAAAGCATCGAGGTTTGCCCTGAAGAACAAACAACATATTACCTCACCGTGGTTAGTGAGTTGGGCTGCGTTAGCGAGGATAGCTCTCGGGTCAGCATCAAGCCTTCCACAGAAGCCTACATCTATGATTTTATTCCCGCATATTGTGAAGGAGATGATAGTGTGAGGCTTTATGGTTATCCTCCGGGCGGGGAGTTTCTGGGTGGGGGTGTGGTCCTTCATGATGACATAGCCTATTTTTCTCCCGACAGTGCCGGTCCAGGTGTTTCTTATGTTATTTATGCCTACTCCAACGAAGTGCTATGCACCTACCGTGATACCGTTATTACATATGTTTATGAAATTCCGACCGTTTCCATAGGCAATGATACTACCGTTTGCAACAATGAATTACTCACCCTGGAAGTGGAGCCCGAATATGATACCTATCTGTGGTCGGATGGAACTACCGGCCCGATTACCACGATACTGCCGGGTGACCTGGGACTTGGCCAGCAGGAATTTGGTGTGATCGTGACTACCGACGGTTGTGCCGCAACCGATGAAATCACCCTGAATGTGATCATTTGTAATCCGGGTATTGAAGAATACATCCATGTTCCTCAAATTGATGTTTTCCCGAATCCCGCTGAAAATGAGCTGGAGATCAGAATAGACGGGGAAGAAAAAGATATCAACCTGGAAGTACTCAACATCAGGGGGGAGGTGATGCGGACAGAAGAATTTCATGACTGTAACCGACCTGATTTTAAACAAAAACTCGATCTGTCTTCCTTACAACCGGGACTTTATTTGTTGAAATTCTACAACAATAATTTTTTCCGTTCCATTAAGCTGGTAATCCGCTAAGGTTTATTACATAATTTACGTAAAATACGTTACATGAAAAACGCAAAAAAATTGCGCAAAAAAAATAATCGTTTCACATGAAAAAAGCCGGACCTCCTGTTTTGTGCAATGCATGATCCAAAATAATTAAATCAGGGTAGAAAAGATGGTACAATTCATTATAAGCATATTTCCCCTGATTTTAGTATACTAGATCAATCCTTTTTTATGCTTTTCGCCGATCACCTTGAGCATATCGTCGGTCATAGCTTCCAGGTCGAATTTGGGATCCCAGCCCCACTCTTCGCGGGCGCAGGTGTCGTCCATTTTGTTGGGCCATGATTCGGCAATGCCTTGTTTTACCTTATCAACATCATATTCCATTTCAAAATCGGGTATGCGTTTCTTAATGGTGTTGTAAATGATTTCCGGATCAAAGCTCATGGCAGTGATGTTGAATGCATTTCTGTGCTTCAGTTTGGAAGGATCGGCTTCCATCAGGTTAACGGCTGCATCCAATGCATCGGGCATGTACATCATATCCAGGTATGTTCCTTTGGGCAAGGGGCATACGAATTTTTCGCCCTTCACTGCGGCGTAGTAAATTTCAACAGCATAATCCGTGGTTCCACCCCCGGGCAGAGTTACATTTGAAATGATGCCGGGATAGCGCAATCCCCGGGTATCAACTCCAAAACGTTTGAAATAATAATCGCTGAGCAATTCGCCGGCTACCTTGGTAACTCCGTACATGGTTCCGGGGCGCTGGATAGTGTCCTGCGGTGTGTTGTCGAGCGGGGTTGAAGAACCGAAGGCTCCGATTGAACTGGGGAAGAAAACTGCACAATTGTTTTCACGGGCGATCTCAAGGATGTTGTAAACGCCATTTACGCCCACGTTCCAGGCAGCCTGAGGTTTTTCCTCCGCCACGGCAGAAAGCAGTGCCGCCAGATTATAGATCGTATCGATCTTGTATTTTTTAACAACTTCCACAACTTTCTCAGGCTCGGTGGCGTCAACTTTTTCCATTGGGCCCGATTCCATGACCTCTTTTTCAGGTATGGTCCTTCTGTATCCACCAACTACATGATCGCTGCCATAGATTTCACGCAAACGCATGGTAAGTTCCGAACCAATCTGACCGGCTGTTCCGATTACAAGAATATTTTTCATAAGCTTAAATTTTTTACTTTTGTTATTAAATTAACAATGAAAGACAAAAGTAGTAAATTTTGGAAAATGCCCAAGGAAGACCAATTATAAATTAGCTTATAAAGTGCTGAAAAATTGGAAGAAAAGAGCAAATTATTCTATCTTTGCTACCCTTTATGCAGAAAAATTAAACGCGACAAGAACATAAAAATCATTCAATCATGTACGGAAAAATCAAAGAACACTTGCAAAAAGAATTGGTCGATATAAAAGAAGCCGGCCTGTTTAAAGATGAACGTATTATAACCTCTCCGCAGGGAGCGGAAATTACCCTTGACTCCGGCGCCAAGGTGCTGAACTTTTGCGCCAACAATTACCTCGGCCTGTCAAACCATCCCGAACTGGTTAAGGCTGCGAAGGAAACACTGGACTCTCATGGATTCGGTATGTCTTCTGTTCGTTTTATTTGCGGAACGCAAGACATTCACAAAACGCTCGAAAAGAAAATTGCCGAATTCTTCGGAACGGAAGATACCATTTTGTATGCCGCTTGTTTCGATGCCAATGGCGGTGTATTCGAACCTATTCTAACCAAGGAAGACGCCATTATCTCCGACAGTCTGAACCACGCTTCCATCATCGACGGTGTGAGGCTCTGTAAGGCCCAGCGTTTCCGTTATGAAAACGCCAATATGGAAGACCTGGAAGCCAAGCTGAAAGAAGCTTCCGAAACCGCCAGGTTCAAGGTCATTGTTACCGATGGTGTATTTTCAATGGATGGAAATGTAGCTCCTCTGGATAAAATGAACGAATTGGCCAAGAAGTATGACGCCATGATCATGGTGGATGAATGTCACTCTGCCGGCGTTGTGGGTAAAACAGGAAGAGGAGTTACCGAATTATTCGACATTCGTGGTGAAGTGGATATCATCACCGGAACGCTTGGAAAAGCATTTGGCGGTGGAATCGGTGGATTTACCACTGGCCGTAAGGAAATCATTGAATTGCTTCGCCAGCGCTCACGTCCTTATCTGTTCTCCAACTCATTGATACCTGCTGCTGTTGGCGCCGGAATCAAGATGTTCGACATGATGACGGAAACCACCGAACTGCAGGATAAGCTCCACCACAATTCGGAATACTTTATCGGCAAGATGAAAGATGCCGGCTTTGACGTTTTGCCCACCGAATCTGCTATTTGCGCTGTGATGCTTTATGATGCAAAACTTTCGCAGGACATGGCTGCCAAATTACTGGAAGAAGGCATTTACGTGATCGGATTCTATTATCCGGTTGTGCCCAAGGGAAAAGCAAGGATACGTGTTCAGCTTTCAGCGGCACATGAAAAAGACCATCTCGACAAGGCCATTTCCGCTTTCACCAAGATTGGTAAAGAAATGGGCGTGATCAAGTAAAAACAATGGACAAAAAAAATTAAACCCGGTGAATGTTTGCCGGGTTTTTTTATGCCGTAACAAATGATCGGATTACTTTTTAAAGCGTTCCAGTATCGATTTATCGTCCAGCTCTTTTGAAAGAGATTCGATGGTATTGATGGGCACGTCGAGCAGGTCGAGGATCATCAGGGCGTCGAGGCAATTGTTGAATTTCGGGTCTACATTAAAACCGCTAATCTCGGCATTGAGGCTAAGGTATTTTTTAAGCAAAACGGGTGTGCGAAACCCCGGGTCCACTTCCTGGATGAACCTGTCGAATTTTCCGACATCATTTTTGGTATCCTTGACGAAAATTTCTTTGTCGATCACCTTGTTTATTTTCATCTTGAAAGGCTTGCGCGGGCGAATGAATTCTGCCAGTTCATAATTGTAATAATTGGCCTTCATGAATGCTACGGTCATGGTTTTGGCAAATTCCGAAAAGGCATTGCTGATGCTAACCGGCCCGATCAGATAGCGATATTCGGGATTTTTCAGCAGAAAATAAAGAATGCCTTTCCAAAGCAGGAACAGGCTGATGGTTTTGCGTTGATATTCCTTAACGATAAAGCTGCGGCCCAATTCAATGGTTTCACGCAGAACGGGTACCATTTGCTGCCCGATGCGGAAAAGGGTGCTTATATAAAGACCGCGTATGCCATAGGTAGCCAGGATGTCTTTGCCCCGGCCGACACGGTATCCGCCAACGATTTTTTTATTTTCTTTATCCCAGATAAAAAGCTGTTCGTAATATTCATCGTATTCGTCCAGGTCGATCTCGTTGCCGGTGCCTTCTCCGATTTCCCGGTAGGTGATCTCCCTGAGCCTGCCGATCTCCCGTATCGTGCTCGGGATGTTGGGCGAGGGAACACAAAAAACCTCATTGTTTTCAATACTGAACAAGCGATATTCATCACGAATACGGCCAATCTCTTCTTCAATCACAGTAGGTTTGATCGATTCGACCAGCGGTCCTTTCAGGTCGGCTTCAAACTCGGTTTTTTTCTGATCCAGCGAAAGGCTTAAGGCAAAAGTGCGATATCGCAAAAACCGGCTGTATTGATTGATGTCGCTGAAATTGTCCTGGTCTTTCACCGGAATGGGATTCCCTACCTTGATTCTGACAACCGTACCTTCCTTGTTGAATATTTCCTTGGGCAGCTGTATGGTCCGCAGTAAAGGATGAATAAAACCGAGCAAATGGAACATGCTGCTGTTGTGTCCATCAAAATAAATCGGAATAACAGGTACCCGGGCCTTTTTGATGAACTTGATCACCGAATATTGCCATTTCCTGTCGGTGATCTGTTTTCTGTCGAAACGATAAGTGGCCACTTCACCAGCGGGATATATGCCGAGCGGGGCGCCACGCTGCAAATGTTTAAAAGCTTCCCGCAATCCGGAAAGGCTCGATTTCACATCTTTGTAATTCTCGAAAGGATTAACTGCCAGTAAATACTGCTCCAGGGGATCAAGCTTCGACATAAGAAAATTGACCAGTACCTTGAAATCCGGCCGAACCTCAGGCAACAGACGCATCAGCAAAATACCGTCAAGCCCGCCGTAAGGATGGTTATGAATGGTAATGAAAGGCCCCTCTTTGGGGATTTTGTTAAGGTCCTCCTCTGAGATTTCATAGCTGAACCCCAATTCTTTGATGGCACCATCAAGAAATTCCTGTCCTTTTAAATGGGCATATGGTTCGTACCGCTGGTTAAATTCCTGAAGCTTGGTGACTTTCATCAGCCAGCGGGCAAATCTTTCACCACCAAGATATTTTAAATATTTGTTGGCGCTCAGAAAATCTTTTGGTTTGATAAGCTCCATATGCTGCCGTCTTTCGCTTTATTTGCTTACAAAGGTATTAATTAATCCCCATTGCCTGCAAATTAGCCGATTTCATTTGTCCGTCCAGTTTTTATAGGGATATTTGCTCAGGTTGGAATTGAAATATCTATTGTCCTCTGTTACCTCTTCACCCAGCCAGGATGGTTTCTCAAATTCCTGTTCCGGCCTGTCCAGTTCGATCTCGGCTAGGATCAGGCCTTCATTCTCGCCCATAAATTCATCCACTTCCCAAACGTGACCTTTATATTCAAGCACATAACGGTATTTTTCAATGATAGGTTTTTTGCAAAGATTGGAAATCATTTCTTCGGCTTCCTGTCTGGGTATCCTGTATTCATATTCTCTCCTGACAGAACCCTTGCTGATTCCCTTGATGGTAAGGAATCCATCATCATCCAGGATACGTATCCGTACCACCCGCTTTTTGGCCCGGCTCAGAAAAGCTTGTTTGATATAATGTTTCTTTGCATTTTTCCGATAGGTCTTTGACCGGACCAGGAATTTTCTTTCGATTTCTTTTGGCATTGATCAATCCTCCAGTTGATATTTGTAAAGGGCCTGGTTCCCGTCACTGACCAGGTAGACCATTTTATTTTTGCGTTCCACAAGCACGCCTTCCGCCCCGTTCATATCAAAGTGATATGTTTTCTTAAGGTTTCCACGGAGGTCGCACTGATAAAGTCGCTTCGAGAGTTCGCTCAGCAACCAGAGCGAATTGCTTTCTTCCTCATAAAACAAGTCCGAGAAATCCTTTGCAAAATCAAGGGGAATGGTTTCTTTGAGTTTCATGTTTAGATCAAGCAAAAGCAACATCCGCGGCTGCTGTTCATTCGCAATATAAAACTCCTGTTTTTCAGGATTAAAGGTAATGCCTTCCGGCCCGTGGTTGCTTTTTCTTTCTTCCACCGGGATTTCTTTTTCATCAAGAAAATTACCATCAGATGTGTAATGCAATGCCTTCCGCTTTCTTTCATCAACCAGCCAGACCGAAGAATCCGATTTCAATTGCACGGCTCCTTCGGCGTCTTTTGCTTTTGTGTCGAAATATCTGATGACTTTACCATCACGAGCTGTGAAATAAACACGATCGGTTTTGTCGCAGGCAATCACAAAATATCCGGTGCTATAACTGTAGCAAAGAGAAGATGGCTCGGCGATTTCCAGCTTGTATTTGGCAATCCGTTTTAGCTCGGCCTGTCCTTCCTGCACATCACATGATATGAGCACTAAAAACCAACACAGGAATCCGCTATACAAGATCATTTTCATAGATTGTAAAAATAACAATTTGAACCCGTAAATACTTTGCTGTTCAAATTAAGTTGCATTATCTCTTTTTCATTTGCCGCAGGATTTTCCTGGACTTTTTGATCAAAAACATTATTCACGAAGAAAAGGGCCAGAAAGGTGAGCAAAGCAGATGCAACCGGAGTGATGATCCAACCGGCGGCAATTTGCCCGACGATTTTAAACTGTATACCGCGGGCTCCTTTCCATATGCCGATACCGAGGATGGCCCCCACGATCACCTGTGAACTGGAAACCGGAACCAAAGGTATAGCAGGCAGGCCAAGGCTTACAATAAATTCCTGCAAGGCTTTCGATGAAAAAATAAACAAAACCAGCGAATGTGCCAACACAACTACAATAGCCGATTCGGCCGAAAGTTTGAACATCTGGTTGCCGACCCGTTCCATCACACGCCTGGAATAGGTGGCAATCCCGGCTGCAATGGCGATGCCACCCAAAAAGAAGAGCTGCTGGGCTCCGCTTATTTCGATGCCCCAAAATAGTTCAATGGGGGTCAGGTCGACTGAAGGTACAAAAACACCCATCACATTCGCTATGTTGTTTGCCCCCAAACTGTATGCTCCGAAAGCCCCAACCAGTATGAGGCCGGTTTTGATCACCTTGTTCACATAAAGCAAATGTAATCTGATGTTGTTGGTGATGCTTTTCAGGGTGATGTAGAAGAGAACTGCAAATATAGCTCCGAGCACAGGGCTGCTCACCCAGGTGAGTACGATATTGCGGAGCGAGGTAAAATCGGTGGGATTGTTGGTATAAAGATTCCAACCGATGATGCCGCCCACGATGGCCTGCGAGGTGCTTACCGGTATGGCGTACCGGGTCATGAAATAAACGACCAGGGCTGTACACAAAGCCACGGTGAAGGACCCGGCCAATGCATTCACCCCGCCCAGGCTGGTGAGCGTGCCGGTGGCGCCGGCGCCCTGAACAACAGCTCCGACCACAACGAAAATTCCGGCTACCACTGCTGCTGTTCGGAAACGCAACATGCGCGACCCCACTGCCGTGCCGAATACATTGGCTCCGTCGTTGGCCCCGAGCGACCATCCCAGGAAAATTCCGCTGCTTATAAAAAACAATAGCAAATCTTTGTGGGCTTTGGATTACACAATTCGTTTAATGGCATATATGGATACCATGTCGGCAACTTCTTCAGCCCTGTCGCTGAGTTTTTCGGTATGTTCGATGAAATAGCGAAGGTGTTGCCGACGGCTGAGATCAATGCCCATCTGACCAGAAAACAGTTTTCTTTTCAGTTCATCTGCAAAAGAATCCGCTTCCTTTTCATAATAATAAACGCGATGCAGCTGATCACGCACCATTTTTACCTCTCTGAAAAAGGCCCGGGCCGCCGTAACCAGATAAGAAACCGAGCTGGTGCTGGCTTTGGTCAGTTCTATAAATCCTTCATGCAGCTCTTGCGGGAAATCGGGCTTCTCTATATCGAAGCGCACCAGGTTTTCTTTGGCGCGGTCTATCAGGTCATCCATTTTATCAAGCAATCGTAGCACGTCACCACGGTATTCCGGTATCAGGGTGTGGCGGTACAAATCGCTCTCGATATTTCTTCGCAGGTCGTCGGCTTTGCTTTCTACTTTGGCAATGGTTTTGATATTTTGACCGAAATTATTGTCTCTTCCCTTCATGTAGTTCTTTACCCCTTCCAGGAACAGCAAGCCGCTTTCATCAACCGCATCAAAAAAATCATCCAGTTTTACGATTACGTTTTTCGTACTCTTGAAAATCGGTAACATGTCTTTACATTTTAAATGATCAAAATCATACTTGATCTCTATAAAATTAGTAAAAATGATGGAAGGCGACGGTAGCCATAAAAAATGCAGTTACAAAAAACCCGGAAAAACTTCTCTTTTTTGAGTCTTTTCCGGGTTTGTATGCTGAAGCTTAAATTAATGGATTACTCTACCGGTACCTCTTCTGCCGGAACCGCTTTGGTTTTAACCGGCGGGCCAATCTTTTTTTTCGGTTTGTCAACCACGATGGTCATTTCATCGATGAGGTTTTTAGCCCCACCGAACTTATCTATGATAAAAAGCACATAGCGGATATCTACATTGATGGTTCGTTGCAGTTCGGGCTCGAAAGCGATATCGCCGCTCATAGCTTCCCAATTGCCATCGAAAGCAAGCCCGATCAGCTCGCCTTTGCCGTTGATCACCGGGCTGCCCGAGTTGCCGCCGGTAATGTCGTGGTTGGTAAGAAAACAAACCTTCATCACATCGCCTTCGCCATAGCGACCGTAATCTTTTTCGTTGTATAATTTTTTGAGCTTTTTGGGCACAGTGAATTCGTAGGAAGCCGGATCTTCTTTTTCCATCACGCCTTCCAGCGTGGTGAAGTAATTGTAATGGACTGCGTCTCTGGGGTAGTAATCATCCACAATCCCGTATGACAAACGCATGGTGAAATTGGCGTCGGGATAGTAGTTCATATCCGGGTTCATTTCACGCAATCCGGCAATGAACAGACGTTTTCCCTGATTCAACAATTCGATGGCGTCCCTGGATTGCTTTCGGATATCGCTATATATATCCCGGAAAGCCATGAACACTTCATATGCGGGATCTTTTTCAATATCCTTTGCTTTGGGGTCGGCCAGGAATTGCATTACACTGGCCTCATCGGCAAACATAGATTTTTTGAAAAGCTTTTTGCTATATTTGCTGAAATCACCGTCATTTTTATCTCCTTCTTTGATAAGAAATTCGGGCTGCATTTCTTTCGGGACATTCTCATAAAACATCTGGAGCATCCTGGCCAGCAGCTCCTCATCTATTGCTTTGCTGTAATCCTTAAAGTGCTCGTTGGTATTTTCGGCCAGCCGTTGAATGGTTTTTTGAAGGCTTTCCTCATCAACTTCTTTTTCAGTCAATTCTTCCAAAAGGCCTTTAAACCCATTTGCAAAACTCAGGATTTCGGGGCCACGGTAAACGGCTTCATAAAAATAGTTTTCAGGAAGATTGTATTTGGCAATGGTGTCATAAGCTTTCTCAATATCCTTTAAGGCGCCACCATAAATTTGTTCCCTTTCAGGTTCCTGCTTAACCCATTCTGCAAAATCCCCTTCAAGTTTTTTCTTTTTATCGTAAACTTTCAGGTTTTTGAGGCCCTTGGTTTGCCCGATAAAATATTTCCAGTAGTTGGAGGTACGTGCGTATTTGGATGCATATTTCAGGCGGATCACCGAATCCATCTCCATGTATTTTATCATGATGTCGAGTTTGTTTTGTCTGATGTCGACAATGGTGGGATTGTTTTTTTTGATGGCTAGTTCAACGCCCCAGGAGGAAAGGTAACGGTCGGTGGAGCCTGGATAGCCCATGATCATAGAGAAATCGCCTTCTTTCACTCCGGAAATATTGACCGGTAGATAGTGTTGCGGTTTCAAAGGTACATTGTTTTCTGAATAGGGTGCAGGTGATCCGTCGGGCGCTGTGTACACGCGGAAAAGCGAAAAATCACCCGTATGCCTGGGCCACATCCAGTTGTCGGTATCTGCACCATATTTGCCAATGGCTTCGGGCGGAGCGCCAACAAAACGGACATCGTTAAACACTTCGTAATAATAGATGTAATATTCATTGCCTCCATAGAAACTGGCGATCCTGACCCTGTAATCGTTGTCTTCAGAAACTTCTTTTCTAAGCTTTGCAATATTTTCTTTGATGGCATTGTCCCGGTCGGCCATTGTCATATCGTAGGTTACTCCTTCCATCACCCGTTCGGTAGCCGGTTCGATTTTTTTAAGGAAGGTGACCGTGGCCCCTTCAATGGGGATTTCATCATTTTTTTCGTTTGCCCAGAAACCGTTTTTCAACAGGTTGTTTTCCGGTGTGCTGACGCCCTGTATGTATCCATATCCGCAATGATGATTGGTCAGCAGCAGGCCTTCGGGAGAAATGATCTCGCCGGTGCAGCCTCTGCCGAAAATCACGATGGCGTCTTTCAGGCTCGACTGGTTAACACTGTATATTTCTTCAGGGGTCAGTTCCAGGCCCATTTGCTGCATCTCCATATAAACCAGTTCGGAGATCAGACTGGGGATCCACATGCCTTCATCGGCCTTTGCGTTCTGATGAAACCCAATGCCCAGTAAAATTACGATAGCAATTATTTTCTTCATGATCAAAGTATTATTTGGTTAAACGTATTTTTCTCCTTTATTCACCCTGACGTCGTTCACGATCTGCCGGATTTTCTGTTCGTCTTCTTTGCGGCAGATAAGCAATGTCCCTTCATCTTCCACCACGATGTAACCCTCAAGTCCTTGCAATACCACCAGTTTATCTTTGGGCATGTTCACGATGCAGTTTTTCGTATCGTAGGTGAGCACATTCTGTCCCACGATGGAATTGCCCTGCTCGTTTTTTTGACGGATATCGTATAATGAACCCCAGGTGCCCAGGTCGCTCCAGCCGAAATCGGAGGCCAGCACATAAACATTTGTTGCCTTTTCCATCACGCCGTAGTCGATCGAAATGTTTTTGCAAACCATATATGCCCCGTTGATAAAATCTTCTTCTTTGGGGGTATTGTATTTGCCTGTCCCATCTTTGAATATCTGATTCACCTCCGGTAGGTTTTGTTCAAAGGCCTTTTCGATGCTTTTCAACGACCAGATGAAAATGCCGGAGTTCCAGAGAAAATCGCCGCTTTCCAGGAAGGATTCAGCCAGTTCCAGGTTGGGTTTCTCGGTAAAGGTTTTAACCTTTTTTATGCGATCGTCTTCTTCGTAGCTGCCGTCATCGTTAAACTGGATATAACCGTAGCCGGTATCAGGCCGGCTGGGTTTGATGCCGAGGGTAAGCAGCCAGGGCTTTTCTTCGGCGGCTTTCAGCGCGGAAGAGATCACATCCGTAAAAACATTTTCTTTTTGGATAATATGATCGGAAGGAGCCACCACCATTACAGCATCCTGGTTTTCTTCCCTGATCTTATACATGGCATATGCGATGCAGGGAGCGGTATTTTTGCGGGATGGCTCGCAAAGGACCTGTCTTTCCTCAATACCTTCCAGCTGGTCCATCACCAGATCCTTGTAAATGGCATTGGTCACGATAAGGATGTTTTCCCTGGGGCAGATTCTCAGAAAACGTTCAAATGTTTGCTGGATCAGGGTTTTCCCGGTTCCCAGGATATCGATGAATTGTTTGGGGTGTGAGGTTTTGCTCATGGGCCAGAAACGCGATCCTATCCCGCCCGCCATGATGATACAGTATCGGTTTTTCATAATGGTGTTGGTAAGTTGATGTTTCGTTTGCAAAGATAGAAAAAACGATCAGACCGTTTCCGGTTCAATGGGAGCAACGGGCGCCATCCCATGTACATAATACATTTTTTTGTTTTCAAGGCAAAGGCAACGGTAACGTGTTCGCAGCTTTTCTATTTTTTTAAATGTCTTGCCATTATAAATCCTGAACATTGCATTTATGGGCAGGTCTTCAAGTAGGGTCTGCTGTTGATTGTCATACTTGCGCAAGATGGACGCCAGGTTTTTGTCGGCCCCGCTCGAAGCTTTTGCATTGATCAGGTATCTTGCAATGACCTTTTCAACATCATCCGGGAAAACGCCTTTGCCGAGCAAGGGCAGCATCAGCTCCCTGAAGGTGTGTTTCCATTCTGTACCATGAGGCCTGGCCCGGTTCCTGTATTTTTCCCAAACAATCAGATGTGCCAGCTCATGAACAAAGGTGAGCAAAAAAGCATATTTGTTCAGGTTGTGATTCACCGTGATGCGATGCGGTTTGCGGCTGGTTCTGGAGCGGAAATCTCCCTGCTTGCTGTGCCGGTCGCGGGTAATTCGAAATCCGATCCTGTATTCTTTAATCCAGTTGTAAACAAGATCAACTGTTTGTTCGGGAAGGTATTTGGCCAGTATTTCTTTATATGCTTTCAACAGCCGTGTTTTGATTTTGGATTTTAATCGTGTTCATGCTCCAGCAATCACAGCCTTTGCTCCTTCTTTTTTTATGAGGATACCTGCTTGTAGAACAACTGCAAAGGAATGCAGCCAGCAGGATAAACAAAAATGATAGCATGAACAATCTCTTCATCAGCAATTGCTTTTCATCTTCAACGCCAAAAGTAATATGAAATTGCCAAATTTTGCGTAATTTAGCCTGGAGTAAAATGAAGCGAAACGTATTTGTACATACCGGCCGATATGTGCTTTTGATGGTGGAAGCCTTCAAGCGCCCCGACAAAGACCGCGTGTTCTGGTCGCATCTTTTCAGGGAATTCAAGAACCTCGGGGTTGACTCAGTCGGCATTGTCGCCATCATCTCTGTTTTTATGGGGGCGGTTGTGGCCATGCAAACAGCATACAATATCGACAGCCCGCTGATCCCCATGACCATGGTGGGCTTTACCACCAGGCAGTCGGTGATACTTGAGTTTTCTCCTACCATCGTCAGCCTGATCCTGGCCGGAAAAGTCGGAAGCCGTATTGCCTCTGAGATTGGCACCATGCGTGTGAGCGAACAAATCGACGCTTTGAAGATCATGGGGGTAAATCCTGCCAATTTCCTCATCCTACCCAAAATAACCGCTTCCATGATCATTAACCCGGTTTTGATCGTGATCAGCATTGGTATTGCATTAACCGGCGGATGGCTTGTCAGTTTGCTCACAGGTCTGGTAACCCCGCAAACCTATATCGAAGGAATTGTTTATTGGTTCGACCCCTATACTGTTTTCTACGCCCTTATTAAAACGGTTGTGTTTGCATTTATCATTGCTTCCGTATCCGGTTACATGGGCTATTATGTGGAAGGCGGATCCCTTGAAGTGGGCGAACACAGCACCAAGGCAGTGGTGTATAGCAGCATCCTGATCATCCTGTTTAACCTCATCTTAACCAAGTTGCTACTTGCATGATAGAAGCCATCGACATATCAAAATCATTTGGCGATAACCATGTGTTAAAAGATATTTCCATCACATTTGAAAAAGGCAAAACCAATCTGATCATCGGGCAGAGCGGATCGGGTAAAACCGTTCTGATGAAATGCCTGGTAGGTTTGTTTGATGTGGATGCGGGTAAGGTGGAATATGATGGCCGGAATATTTCGGATATGACCTTCAAGCAGAAGAAAGACATCCGCAAGGAACTGGGCATGCTGTTCCAGGGTTCGGCCCTATTCGATTCGATGACGGTGGAACAAAATGTGATGTTCCCACTCAATATGTTCAGCAATATGAGCGCCAAAGAGAAACTCTCCAGGGTGAATTCGTGTCTGGAGCGCGTTGACCTGCACAAGGTGAACAAATTGCTGCCTTCCGAATTGAGCGGAGGTATGAAAAAACGCGTGGCCATTGCCCGCGCCATATCCATGAACCCCGAATACCTTTTCTGCGATGAACCGAATTCAGGCCTCGACCCCCTTACCTCGGGCCTGATCGACGAACTGATCGACGAGCTCACCAAAGAGTATCAGATGACCACCATCGTCAACACCCATGATATGAATTCGGTTTTGAATGTAGGCGACAGCATTGCATTTATTTATAAAGGGGAGCTTGGCTGGCGGGGTTCCAAAGAAGAGATCCTGCACACCGACAACCAACCTCTGAACGATTTTGTATTTGGAACCGAATTAACCAAACGATTAAAGAAAACAGATGAACATTCTTGACATTATCCTGGTGATCCCGCTGGCATGGGGAGCCTACCGCGGCTTCAGAAAGGGATTCATCATCGAACTGGCCTCCCTGGCAGCGCTGATCCTGGGCATTTACGCCGCCATCAATTTTTCATACCTGATCGGTGACTGGCTGAATGAAAACATCGACTGGAAAGAAAAATACCTGAACATCATCGCCTTTATCCTCACTTTCGTGATCGTGATCATAGTGGTTTACTGGATCGGAAAGATCATCGAAAAGTTTATCGACATTTTGATGCTGGGATTTCTGAATCGCATACTGGGCTTATTTTTCGGTATCATCAAAGCGGGATTTATCATGAGTGTGCTGATCTTCCTGATCAATGTATTTGACGACGATCAGAAACTGCTCACGCCCAAACTCACCAACGAATCATTGTTGTATTCGCCCGTGGCCAGTTTTGCGCCCTACATCATCCCCAAACTGAATCTTGAAAAGCTGGATGAATATACCAAACCGATCATTGAGGATTTGGAAAACTAAACATAATTGACCGATGAAAAGGTATTTGTTAAATATGAAAGTTTATCAATTTGTTCTTTTTATTATACTTACCGGATGTATCGCTTTCGGGCATGCACAGGAACAATCAGATGAAGAAGCCCGGGAGGTCGTCATCATGATCAACGACAGCAGCACTTCCATTGATGAGGATGTTTTTGTGGTGGTGGAACAAATGCCTGAATTCCCGGGCGGAGATGAAGCCATGTACAAATACATCGCCGATACCATCAGCTATCCTGAGAAAGCCAAAAAGCTAGGCCTACAGGGACGGGTGTTCGTGACCTTTGTCGTCGAAAGGGACGGAAGCATCAACCAGGCCAGGATTTTGCGCGGCATCGGGGGCGGTTGCGACGAGGAAGCCCTGCGTGTGGTGCAGGACATGCCCAAATGGAAACCCGGCATACAAAGAGGCAAACCTGTGCGGGTGCAATATAACCTGCCGATTAAGTTTACCCTTTCGGCTCCTAATGACAAGGAAAAGTGTGAAGAAGGCTGAAGACCTGGGAGAAGCTGTATGGATAGGTTTCATCGGTTTCATTTCTCACAGGCTTTCAGCCTGATTTTTCTCCTCAGGCATCCGACATAGGGCGATGCCCTGTGCTTTGATATCTCAGCCCTTCAGGCTGTGCCGCTTGCTGAATCTGAAATCAGTTTCCAGCCTTTGCCTATACCCGGTTCAGTGATCCGATTACTTGCAAAGGAGGGTATTTCAATGAAGCTGAAGGTTCTGAGTAATCGGATCACTTTTCGTCTCTCAAAAAAGCACACAATACAAACCAATATGGCATGTAAAGCACACCTTATGGATTTCGGTATATGAAAAATACAAACAGTTGATTATACACAGACGTTAGCGCACATTGCACAAGCGCTCGTACAGTATGGATTGAAACAGCATAAATCCAGGAACCCAAACTTTTTTTTATTTTTCAAACTCGGAAATGATTTCCATAATTGATAAATAATTTCTTGTAAATTATCTTCCCTATCAGCTTTAATTTTAAAGTAAACTAAGTTGACTTTATGCAGTATTCCCTGATAATTTGAAATGGGCAACGATATGCTAACACACGGTTATAGCCAGTAAGGGTTTCATTGGTATGCGAAGGTTTTTGCCTCGCTTCAACTTTTGTAATGCCAATTCGATCTTCAGTCACCTCACAGATAACCCAAATTTCAAATTTCAAATTTCCTTCACTCCCTGATGGCCTTTACTCCCGGCAGCTCCTTGCCTTCGATGTATTCCAGCATGGCGCCGCCGCCGGTGGAGACATAGCTTACTTTATCCGCCAGCCCCATCTGGCTGATGGCTGCTACGGAGTCGCCACCGCCTACCAGCGAATAAGCGCCCTCTTCGGTTGCTTTGGCAACGGCTTCGGCAATGGCTTTGGTGCCCATTGCAAAATTGGGCATTTCGAAAACCCCCATCGGGCCGTTCCACAAAATGGTTTTGGAGCCGGCGATCAGCTCGCTGAATTTCTGAATGGCTTCTTCGCCTATGTCCAGGCCCATCCAGCCTTCGGGGATGTCGTAGGAGTTGGTTTGTTTGCTTTCTGCATCCTTGTCATAATCGGAGGCCGCAATGGCGTCTTTGGGTAGGTAGAGCGTGACATCGTTTTCACGGGCTTTTTCGATGATTTCGTTGGCCTTGTCGATCAGCTCGTCTTCTACCAGGGATTTACCGATGTTGCCACCCAAAGCTTTAATGAAGGTGAACATCATGCCTCCTCCGATGATGATGTTGTCCACCTTGTCGATCAAATTCTCGATCACTTCCACCTTGCCCGAAACCTTGGCTCCGCCCAGGATGGCCGTGAAAGGTGTTTTCGGCTCTTCCAGCAACTTGTCCATGTTTTTGATCTCATTCTGCATAATGTAGCCGAACATCTTGTTTTCGGGGAAGTATTTTGCAATGACGGCCGTGGAGGCGTGCGCCCGGTGAGCAGTGCCGAAGGCGTCGTTGATGTACACATCAGCCGGCTCCGCCAGCTGTTTGGCGAAATCCTCATCACCTTTTTTCTCGCCTTCATGAAAGCGGAGGTTTTCCAGCAACAGCACCTCTCCATTTTGGAGGGTGGAAGCTTTTTCTTTTACCTTGTCGCCTACGCAGTCGTCCACAAACTGCACCTCTTTTCCCAGTTTATCCGACAGGTAACCGGTCA
Organism: Bacteroidales bacterium; assembly: GCA_021738625.1. Lineage (GTDB taxonomy): Bacteria > Bacteroidota > Bacteroidia > Bacteroidales > JAIOZK01 > JAIOZK01. The sequence goes on along the minus strand of JAIPBS010000027.1, from coordinate 21,533 downwards.
GATGCTTCAAGGAGAATTTTTCCTCGGGATTCCCTTTGGGCCGTCCCAGGTGCGACATCAAAATGGCGGTGCCTTCTTTTTCCAGCACTTTTTTGATGGTCGGGATGGCGGCGTCTATCCTGCTGGTGTCGGTGATGTTATATTCCTTGTCGAGGGGCACGTTAAAATCGACCCGGATGATGGCTTTCTTGCCTTTAAAATCGTAGTTATCAATGTTTTTCATAATCAAATTGTTTTTGGATCAGGAATGACCAAAGTTACAAATTTCAAGCCGAATTAATCATTACTTTTGTAATACACTTAGGATGGATTATGGAAAACTACGAGGGCAGAATCAATTCAAAACTCCCCGGTGAAGCCACCAGCATTTTCGCCGTGATGAGCCAGATGGCTGCCAAACAAAAAGCCCTGAACCTGAGCCAGGGTTTCCCCGATTTTGACGTTTCACCAAAATTGATCGAACTGGTTAATCATTATATGAAAGAAGGGATGAACCAGTATGCGCCCATGACCGGCCTTGAAATACTGCGAAAACGGATCGTGAAAAAGGTGAAGGATATGTACGGTGTGGAATACGATCATCAGAAGGAGATCAACATCACCGCCGGGGCCACCCAGGCCATTTTCACCGCGATTAGCGCCATGATCAGGGAAGAGGACGAGGTCATATTGCTGGAGCCTGCCTACGACAGCTATGCCCCCTCGGTGAAACTCAACGGTGGCCGGGTAAAGTATTGCAAACTGAAGTATCCCGGTTTTGGCATCGACTGGGAACAGATGACCGCGCAGATCTCACACCGCACCAAAATGATCGTGATCAATAGCCCGCACAATCCAACCGGAAGCATCCTAAGCAAAGAGGATATGGAACGGCTTGAAAAGATCACCGAAAACACTGAGATCGTGGTTTTAAGCGACGAGGTGTATGAGCACCTGATCTATGAAGGCAAAGAGCACTGGGGTGCCTGCCGCTTTCCCGGCCTGGCCCGCAGAAGCTTTGTGGTGGGTTCTTTCGGGAAAACATTCCATGCCACGGGATGGAAGATGGGTTATGTGCTGGCGCCTGAAAAGCTGATGTCCGAATTCAGAAAAGCCCACCAGTTTGTGGTGTTTGCCTGCAACACGCCGGTTCAGTATGCCATTGCGGATTTCCTGAGATACAAACGAAACTATACCGGCGTTTCCCGTATGTATGAGAAAAAACGGGATTATTTTGCCGGTTTGCTAAAGAATAGCAGGTTGGGCATCATCCCATCCTATGGCACCTATTTCCAACTGGTCGATTTCAGCGAGATATCGGATGTGAAGGATATGGAATTTGCTGAGATGCTGGTGAAGGAGCATGGCATCGCCACCATTCCCCTGTCGCCTTTTTATAGTCAGCCCAACGACCTGAGATTGCTGAGGTTGTGTTTTGCCAAGAAAGAAGAAACCCTTAAAAAAGCAGCAAATATTTTATGCAGGATTTAACGGTAACCTTGATTCAGACCGGGATCGTGAACGAGGATCCCGCTGCCAACAGAAAGCATTTTGCGCAAAAGATCGATGCGGTGAAAAATTCTACCGACCTGATCATATTGCCGGAATTGTTTACCACCGGCTTCCCGGTTGATCCCCACAAGTATGCCGAGGAGATCGACGGGGATTCCATGCAGTTTCTTTTGCAGAAGGCCGGTGAAAAAGATTGCGCCATTGCATGCAGCATGGTTTTAAATCATGAACATAACTTTACCAATGAGTTTATCTGGGTGAATCCCGACGGAACCTTCGAAACCTATTCAAAGCGACATGTGTTCCACCTGGGCGAAGAATCCGAATTCATCATCCCCGGCCGCAACAAGCTGATTCTTCAATACAAGGATTGGCGCATCAGCCCAATGGTTTGCTATGATCTGAGGTTCCCGGTCTGGAGCAAAAACAAATACCGGGACGGCCGCTTCGACTACGACCTGCTGATCTATGTGGCCAACTGGCCCGAAGTCCGCAGTCGGGCCTGGAAACAATTGCTCGTTGCACGCGCCATCGAAAACCAGTCGTACGTGATCGGGCTGAATCGAATCGGAACCGACAAAAACGGCGACAACTATTCAGGCGATTCCATGGTGATCGATCCCGAAGGCAATCCGTTGTTGCAGGGAGAAGAAAACAAGGAATGCACCAAAACCCTGAGTCTTTCCGCTTCCACCCTGAACGAATACAGAAAGCAGTTCAACGTGGGCCCGGACTGGGATGATTTTGAGATCCGTATCTGAATCGCCACTGTTTATGCTTTGTTGATAAACTGATCCCTGTATTTCCCGGGCGTGATGCCTTCTGAATTTTTAAACACCCTGATAAATGAATGCAGTGATCCAAAGCCTGCCTGTTCACTCAAATATTCCAAAGAATATTTAAGGGTGGTTTCGTTTCTGAGTAATTCCTTTACTTCGGCGATCCTGTATTTATTCACAAAGTCGCTAAATGAAGACTCGAAATCATTGTTAATGATCCTGGAAATATACGAACGGTTGGTGAGCAAATGCCTGCTTAAATCCACAATCTTAAGTTCGCGATTGCGATAGATTTTTTCTTTCTCAAAAAGCAACAGTAATTTTTCTTTAAGCTGCTCTTTGCTGCTTTCTATATGATTGGAAATGCTTTCTTTTTCTTCGTCCAGCAACAGATCTTTTACGCTGTGATTTTGCATATACCCTTGCAGGCCAATGATAAAGAGCAATACACTAAAGATGAGTGAGGGGATCGATAAAAACAGGTAGGAGTCCAGAAAATAATACTTGCCTATCCAATTAAACAATACACTCAGCATACTTGTAACAACAAATGAGGTGAGCAACAAGTGAACCCAAACAAGTGTTTTGCTTTCCAAATTGGAATAAAAATTACATATCTGCTGATTGTATCTGATAACCAATTTAATGCCTTTCACCAGGAAATAAATAACCTGAACAGAAAAAACCAATCGATTTGCGTAATACAAATAACGCTGCAGGTTTTGTAGCTGGGTTTCCAGCATTTCAGGCTGATTTCGGAATAAAAAGAAAGCAATGTATTCGCTACGCTCCTCCGCACGCATCAGCAAATAAACAACTGCCGCGGCCACACCAAAAAATACAGCTGGTAGAAGCAGCAACATATTTTTCTTTTTAAAGCGGATATCAATGGTGAGCATTTTGATATAAATATAATAAAGCGGGTAAACCAGCAGAGAGGTAAAGATGTAAAGCGGGTCAAAATAGAGGTAAAGGGATTCGTCTTTATTGAAATAAACAGCATGGCTTAAATACAATAAAAAAGCCGCAGTCATAAACACCCCCAAAAAAAACCTGGCCCTGTTGTCCTTTGGTTTGGATATTAACAGTGCCAGGGCCCATAATAGTGTGACATACATGGGGGTGTAAGTGATAAAATCATGTATCATATATCTTTAATCTGCAAATAGTTATAACAAGCCATTTTTTCAAGTTTATCATTTGTACATGCAATACGCAATATGCACAATCCAAAGGTAGAGCTTTTGAATTACTTTCGCTGCAAACTTTAAAAACATTGAAAATGAAAAATAACAAATTTGTTACTAAAAGAGTGAAAATTTTTCTATTAATGGCCTTCGTTTTCGTTGGATTCATATTTCAATCCTGCAACGAAAAAGATGAAGAAATCAATCCTGAAGCTGATTCCTCGATAGAATTTGTTGCAGCTTATAACCCCAATGAAGGCGCTTTGATTGGCGAGGAGTATGCCACAGCATTGCTTACAATTTCCAAGGGCGAATTGCAATACAGCACGCTGTGTTCTTATTATGCCAAATCAAATAATCTTTTTACTTATGCCGATATGGGTAAAGGGAATTTTGTCATGGGTTTGCACGACGACTTCAACGAAAGCAATGGATCCAACGATTGGGTTTCTCAAGGTCTTTTCTATGAAATTGAAAATGGCAACAACCAGTTATTGCCGCTCATCGAACCTTCCGAGGATAGCGACTACCCGTATTTTGTGCGCGGAAGTGAAGCGATCAGTGAAAACGCCTATGTTTTTTACTTATCGGCCACCAATGATAAGTATTATGGAGATCAATACAAAGACTATTTATTGCGCTATAATCCGGCGAGCATGGATTATAAGATGGCAATAAATCCCGATGGCTTTGTGTTGTCACAACCTGAAGTGGGCAACGATACAGAGACATCTAAATACTCTAATACTTTCTTTGTTTCAAATGACGGTCGCTACGTTTATGGCAGGTTGCAAGCCTATGGCGTAAGCGGAGGATCAATACACTGGGATTATGAAATATTGTTCCGCTACGATTTTGATACTGAAACCTATACCAGAATGGGCGGTCCGGAGGATGCAGGCAGCAGTATTTTGGGCGTCACCTCCGACGATTCCTATTTGTATTACTGGGACGGCATTTATAAAAACCAGAATTTGTCCACGGGTCAGGTGAATGAGTTGTCTGATGGAAATACTTCAGTTGCTTATCCTATCCAGTGGAACACCAAGGGATACTGTCAGGGATCAACTACTGGCATATATTATTACAATATCATCAGTGGAACAAGCCACAAAGTGGTGGATGAGTATGGGACCGCCGATTCACAGTTTGATGAAAGCGGGGAGCATATACTTTTTAGTTTGGTAGGCGATGAAATGAATTACCTCTGCCGTACGCATGACTACAATGAAGACACTGGATGGGACACCCTGGCAAGCTTCCCAAAGGCTTTTCATCATTTGGTATTGGTTAAATGAATGAAACGATTGGAGCAAAAGGTCAATCATTGCAAACCTGAACCGAATAGGTATGAGATCAATACAGTTTAACCAGTTCCACCCGCCGGTTCCGTGCACGTCCTTCTTCTGTTTCATTTGTGGCAACAGGCGCCAGGTATCCTACTCCATGCGGTTCGAGCCGTTCTGCTGAGACGCCATGATTTGTTGTAAGATAATCCACCACTGCTTCAGCCCGTTCGCGGGAAAGCTCCATATTATGTTCCAGTCCGCCGGTGGCATCCGTGTGACCTACAACCAGCAAACTCAAATCTACATTGTCTTTTAGCAAAGCGGTAATCTCAGAAAGCACTGAAGCGGATTCGGATTTGATGGTGGCTTTGTTTACATCAAAGTGGATCCCATAAATCCTGACTTTGCCTGTATTCTCAATATCTTTGGCCATGGCTTCTGCGTTTGGGTTCACGTCAACCATACCGGTTTGCATGGATTTTTCCTCGATGATCTGCAATTCGGTGACCGGCCTTTGTTTTAGTTCCCCGTAGTGGGTGTGAAGAACAGTACGGGCAGTTACGATCATATCTCCGGCCGGATCTTCCAAACGGGCCACAAAGTAGCTGTGATCATTTCCAACAAAGATTTCCCATTGATCGTCTATCGCTTCGAAATTACGGAACAGACGGCCGCATTTATCCTTTCCGCTCGCACATTCGTAGATGATCTCAAATCCGGCATCCTGAAGAGCCATCATGTAATTCTTGTGGACCTGGAAAGCCGACAGGCCTTCGGGTGCTGCATAGAAAATGTGTGTAATTTCTCCTTCCACAGCAGTGTCCTGCACATCCCTGTCCTCCATTTTCCAGGGGATCTCAATACGATTATAGTCAGAGTGATCGTACAGATAAATAAAGGAGCCTTCATATGGAGAGATCATCGGATGGTCTTTGCTTCCTTTAACATCCTGCTGGGCCAAAGCTGAATTAGATGAAAACAGTCCCAGCATTAGTCCTAAAATAATAATACGTGTTTTTTGTAGCATGTTCCTCCGGTTTTTATCTGAATCTTACTAAAAATGCAAAACATTTTTCTGTTAGATTCAGTTATACCGATGGAGCAGTAGGTCAATCATTGCAAAGCTGTTCCGAATCGGTATAATGTAGATTAACAATGTTTCCTATTAGAAAACAAGTATAACAATTTGCATTCACATAGTCAAGCTATCTCGATGTAAATTCCGTTTATTTTACTGAATTTTTAAGTGAAATGCTGAAGACAAATTGAACGCAAACGCACACCTGTGTTTTACAAACGAACATCTACACAAATAACAATGTGATTTGTTTTATTGATAATTTATTGCCTGGCAATGCGTTATGCTATCTGGCACAAAAATAGCTACATATGTTCCGGCATTTGCTTAACAAATATTTTTGAGATGATATCATTATCAGGTTTACATAAATCCTACATCACGGGTCAAAACCGTTTGCATGTGCTGAAAGGCATCAATCTCGAGATTGAAAAGGGGGAGATGGTTTCCATCATGGGTTCGAGCGGTTCGGGCAAATCCACCCTGCTCAATATCATAGGGATCCTTGATAATTACGATGAGGGGGAATACAAACTCAATGGTAAGCTGGTCAGGGGGCTGACCGAAACCCAGGCGGCCCGTTACCGGAACGACATGATTGGTTTTGTTTTTCAATCCTTCAACCTGATCCCTTTCAAAAATGCAGTCGAAAACGTGGCACTGCCACTTTACTATAAGAAGATCAATCGGAAAAAGCGGAACATGATGGCCATGGAATACCTTGAACGCATGGGGTTGAAGGAATGGGCCGACCACACGCCCAATGAAATGTCAGGCGGGCAAAAGCAGCGTCTGGCCATCGCGCGTTCGCTCATTGCCAGGCCGGCGGTCATCCTGGCAGATGAGCCCACAGGCGCCCTCGACTCTAAAACTTCTTACGAAGTGATGGAGGTTTTGCAGGAGATCAACAAAGAAGGCATCACCATGCTGATCGTTACCCATGAAAAAGATATCTCGGAAATGACCGACAGGATCATTCGCCTGAATGACGGTCTGATTGAATACAGCAACGGCATCAAGAAAAAAAATGTTAAAAAGATGGTAACAGCCTAAACCATATACGCTTATGTATGAATACAGGAACGCCGGAGCAATGGAAAGAATCCCTGACAGGCAGCAGGCAGGTAAAAGAAGTCAGCGCCGGGTGAATGGAATTGTCAGCTATGCAAATCAAAGCAAGGAACAATCCGTCATTCAAAAGGGCACAAGCGAACAGGAACTGCATGACACCATGTACATGCTGGAATATTATTAAGAAGCAGGGAAATGTTTGATCTCGACAAATGGCAGGAGATCTTCATCACGATGAAGAAAAACAAGATGCGCACCTTCCTTACAGGATTCAGTGTGGCCTGGGGTATCTTTATGCTCATTATTCTTCTGGGATCGGGATACGGCCTGGAAAACGGCGTGCGGGACGAATTTGAAGGGGATGCCATCAATTATGTGAATATCCGCCAGGGAATTACAAGCATGCCCTATAAAGGAATGAAACCCGGACGTTTTTTACAGTTTACCATGGAAGATTACGAGATGCTGAAAACCCTGAACGAATTGGACGACATTTCGGGCCGCTTGTTTGTTGCGGGCGAAAGCCTTTTATCCTATGGCCACGATTACGCCACCTTTCCTATTTTTGCCGTGCATCCGGCCTACCAGCACGTGGAAGACCTGTTTATGACATCCGGTAGATATTTGAATGACAAAGACATTGAAGAAAACCGCAAAATGGTGGCCATTGGAAAAACTGTTTACCAGGAGCTTTTCAAGGGAAAAGAGGATGCGGTGGGAAAGTACATCAAGATCAACGGGGTGCCCTTTAAAGTGATTGGCGTTTTCGACGACCCGGGCATTGCCCGCGACCTTGAACGGGTGTATGTGCCCATCACAACCGCACAGAAAGTTTTTACCCGCGGAAACAGCGTTCCGCATATGCAGCTGCTGCTGGGCGACACCGACACGGAAGAAAGCCGGCGGGTGATCGACGAAATGATTGCCATGCTTTCGGCACGGCACAAGTTCGATCCTGCCGACACCCGCGCTGTCGGGATTTACAACCCGGTGGAGCAATATGAAAAGCTGATGAACTTGTTTTCAAACATCCGCTTTTACATCTGGATCATCGGTGTGATGACCATCATTGCCGGGGTGGTGGGCGTGAGCAACATTATGATGATCGTGGTGAAGGAGCGGACCAAAGAGATCGGCATCCGCAAAGCGCTTGGCGCTTCCCCCTGGTCCATCATCAGCCTGGTGATGCAGGAATCCATACTGATCACGGCTTTTGCGGGATACGTCGGGCTGGTGGCCGGAGTCGGTTTGCTGGAAGTGATTTCAAAAAATATTGAAATTGATTTTTTCAAAAACCCTGAGGTGAATATACAGGTGGCCATCGGAGCCACCGTCATTATGATCCTGGCTGGCGCCCTGGCAGGCTTTGTGCCTGCACGCAAGGCCGCAGCCGTAAAACCGGTGATCGCACTGAGAGATGAATAACAATTAAAGAATATGTCGATAATTGATCGTGACAGATGGCAGGAAATTTTTGTAGCTCTTAAACAAAACAAGCTGCGTACCTTCTTCACTGCATTCGGAATTTTCTGGGGCATATTCATGCTGGTGATCATGCTGGGCTCGGGCAGCGGATTGGAGAATGCCACCAAACGCGACTGGAACAGCATGGCCACCAATAGCTTTTTCATGTGGACACAGCGGACCACCGTTCCCTACAAAGGATTTCCGCGGGGCAGAGCTTTCAACTTCAACAACGACGATACCAAAGCATTAAAGCAAAATATAGAAGAGATCGAATACATCGCTCCGCGCATGCGGGGTTTCAGCCGCAACAACAGCAACAATGTGATCCGGGGCGACCGGACCGCCGGCTTCGAGATCATGGGCGATTATCCCGAATACAACCTCATCGAACCGCTGAATATAATCCATGGTAGGTTCATCAATAAGATCGATCTGGAGGAGAAAAGAAAGGTGGCCGTAATAGGCAGACGTGTGATGGAAGAAATGTTCGAGCCGGGCGAAAACCCGGTTGGGGAGTACCTGCAGATCAACGGGGTGTATTTCAAAGTGGTGGGTGTGGCCAGCTCCATCAAGCGTGATCAGCGAGCCGAGGAGGAAAACACCAGGATCTCGGTGCCCTTTACGACTTTGCAAAGGACTTACAATTACGGTGATATCGTCGGTTTTTACTGCATCACGGCAAAAGAAGGAACGCCGGCTTCCATGCTGGAACAAAAAGTGAAAACCATTATGAAGGAACGGCATAAGATCCATCCGGCCGATAACCGGGCCATCGGCTCCTTCAACGTAGAGGAGGAATACAGGAAGTTTAGCATGCTGTTCACAGGCATCAACGGACTAATTTGGATCGTGGGCATCGGAACCTTGCTTGCCGGCATGATCGGTGTAAGCAACATCATGCTGATCGTGGTGAAGGAACGTACCAAAGAGATCGGCGTTCGCAGGGCGGTGGGAGCCACCCCGCTCAACATCACCACGCAAATTATCGCCGAATCGGTTTTCCTGACCACTTTCGCGGGTTATTTCGGGCTGGTGATCGGGGTGGGATTGCTTGAACTGGTGAACTATGCCCTGATCACCTTTAAGGTGGAAAGTGATATGTTCATCAACCCTGGGGTGGATTTCAACAAGGCCGTGTCCGCCCTGGCCATCCTGGTGGTTGCCGGGATCGTGGCCGGACTGATGCCAGCCAGAAGGGCCGTGCGCATCAAACCGGTGGAGGCCTTGCATGACGGGAATTAATTGGAAAAAAACTAAAAAACTATAAACATGAAGAAGTTTTTCAGAATACTGATCATTGTAGTGATCCTGGGTGTTTTCGGCTACACCATCTACTTCCTTTTCCAGAAGTCAAAGGAAGAACCGGTGGTTTATGAAACCGGCTCGCCGGTCGAAATGCCCATTGTTAAGAAAACCGTGGCCACCGGCTCAGTAGTTCCCCGTAAGGAAATCGAGATCGTGCCCCAGGTATCGGGGCTGATCGATGAGTTGTATGTGACCGAAGGCGACATGATCAAAAAAGGCGACCTGATCGCACGCATCAAGATCATCCCCAATATGGTGAACCTGAACAATGCCGAAAGCAGGCTGAACCGGGCCAGAATCAACCTGAAAAATGAAGAGGTCAATTTCAACAGGATCAAGGATCTATACCAACAAGGCGTGATCGCCAAACAGGAATACGAACTGGCCGAGCTGACCTATAACACAGCCAGGGAAGAACTGGAAGCAGCCGGGAACAATCTGGCCCTGATCAAGGAAGGACAGATGGCGGACGCCAACAAAGAAACCAATACCATCGTGCGCTCAACGGTGGACGGCATGGTGCTTGACGTGCCGGTGGAGATCGGCAATTCGGTGATCGAAACCAATACCTTCAACCCGGGCACCACCATCTCCATTGTGGCCGATATGAGCGATATGATCTTTGAAGGTAAGATAGATGAAACCGAGGTGGGCAATATCAGCGAAGGCATGAAGCTGATCCTCACGGTGGGCGCCATCGAAAACGTGAGCTTTGATGCGGAACTGGAGCATATTGCACCAAAAGGCGTGGAAGAAAACGGGGCCATACAGTTCGAGATTCGCGCCAATGTGAACCTGCAGCAAGGGCAGTTTATTCGCGCCGGCTACAGCGCCACGGCAGCCATCGTGCTGGAACAAACCCGGGGCAGCGTGCTGGCCCTGGAAGAACGCCTGCTTCAGTTCGACGGGGATACCGCCTTTGTGGAGGTGGAAACCGCCCCCCAGCAATTTGAAAAACGTGTGGTGAAAACCGGTATATCCGACGGCATTCATATACAGATCGTCGACGGCATCACCAAAGACGATAAGATCAAGATTGCCGGTTAGGCAATCCGGGAAGTATGCGGAGTGAATATAAGGGGCTGTTGCGGAGCAGCCCCTTTTTTTTGTACCATGAATATCCAGGATCTCACCCAGACGCTCGTTCCTATTGTTTGATGAACCGCCCGGTACGAGGCCCGTACGCCGGGTGGTGTGAGAGGTTCTCCCCGTCAGCGTTTGCTGGCGGGGCAGCCTACACGACTATGGGCATGGTTTGTGTTTTTTTGACGAATTTCTACTGATCTAGAAAAGTCAGAACATAATTTGCAAAAGTTTCTGGTTTTTGATACATCAAACCATGGCCGGAATCCTGCACTTTAATCAATGTAGATGAGCTGATTGCCATGGCCAGCACAAATGAATTCTGACTGGGAACAACCTTATCCTTGTCTCCGCAGATTGCCAGAACAGGCATCTTAAGGTTATTCAGGCGCCCGGCTGAACCTCCACCCGGTGTTAGCCATTGCTGTATGGCAAGGTATTGCATGCCAATGGTTTCATTGTTATAGGGTTCTGTTTCATCCGGCAGAAATGTCCAGGGTTCGGGATGCGCTGCCAGCCAATCGTCTGGAAAAAGTAAACTAAGGCGCTCCATTGGCGTAGCTGCCGGATTTTCAAGAATGTTAATAACCTTTTGAGAGGGATTGACAGCGAGGGTATCTCCGCAATTGGTTGCATAAAGTACCAGCTTATTCACTTTCCCGGGATAATTAATTGCAAACATCTGAGCAACATATCCTCCCATTGACCAGCCAAGTATATGTGTTTTGTCAATGTTCAATTCCGAAAGCAATGTGTTAATATCTTCTGCAAGAGAGCTGATGGACAAAGTGGAATCAGTATTGGTGCTCAACCCCATCCCCCGGTAATCAAAAACAATGACTTTGTACTTTGTCTGCAGAATTTCAATGGCTTTGGTACTCCATAGATCCATATTGGTCGAATAGCCTGTGCATATAATCAATGGTTCACCTGAACCAAAAGTTTTATAAGCAATTTTTGCATTGGGAATGTCGGCGTACATCACTACACCATCTTTATCAGAGAACTCGTCGTTGGATTTTTGACCGCTAGTGCTCATAATTGAAAGAATTAAAATTATTAAAAGTGTTGCGCTAAAAAAAACTGAATTTTTCATATTCGAAAAGATTTTATTTTTAAACTTGCCCAAAAGGTGTGCTTTTACATGCCATATGGGTTTGTATTGTGTACCTTTTTACCGGGCTTATCAAAACGATCCCAATCTGTTCTCATTCCAAATATAGGCAAAGAAAACTTAAAAGGACCCTATTAGTTCTAAAAAAATAAAGGTGTGTGTGAAAAGTGATCCGATTACCAAGAACCTGCAAATTCGTTGAACTACCGTCCTTTACAAGTAATCGGATCACTGAACCGGGTATGGGCTTAGCAATGTCCTGATTTCAAAATTTTCACTACTTTTGCCCAAGCATTGGTTTCTTACTTCCGGTGGTATGCCGGAACAAGGAGTAAAAGGGAATGCCGTGCAAGTCGGCAACAGTTCCCGCTGCTGTGAGTCCCCGGCCGGATGGCCGAAGTGGCTTTTGAACATGATACCACTGTCTCGCCTCAGGCGAGATGGGAAGGTTTCAAAAGCCGGGACAAGTCAGAAAACCTGCCAATGGCAAGACTGGTTTTGCAGACTGCGGTGAACAGGATGCCAATCAAACGATGCCAAGAGCCAGCCCGAACATCGTCTGCTGCAAAGCCCGCAAAATCATTCAATTTATTTAGCAGTATGAAGAAACTTTACATGATCGTTGCAGCAATTGCTTTCAGCATGGGCATGGCCGGCGCCCAAAACCTGACCGACACGGCCGGTTTTGAAAACCTGGCCCTTGAGCCGGATTCCTTTTGGGACGGTTCGGACCTTTCGGGCGGTTTCAGCTCGGGCGGTTTCAACTTCCCGAATAGCTACAACCCCGACTGGCAAACATGGGTACAATGGGTGTATACCAATATGGCGGATGACACCACCAACAGCTACACAAACATTTACAGTGCGATCACCGCCTCGGGATACGATACTGCTACCAGCGGGAAAAACTATGCCGTGTGCAGCGTACCGCTCGACATGATGACAACGGATCCCATACCGGCGCCCCTGTATTTTGAAGACGGAAACCCACATGCGGTGGAAGGATTTTATGTGACCAACAACAGCTGGGCTGCACTTTCGATGGAAAACGGCGATGCCTTTGCCAAGAAATTTGGCGGGGATAGCGGGGATGACCCCGACTGGTTCAGGCTGAGTATTTTTGGCTATGCTGAGGGCGAGGCAACCGATACCGTGGCATTTTACCTGGCGGATTACCGCTTTGAAGACAACAGTGAGGATTACATCGTAAAGGAATGGGAGTGGGTCGATCTGAACTCACTGGGTATGGTAGACAGCCTGATGTTCACGCTGCACTCGTCGGATGTGGGGCAATACGGGATGAATACCCCGGCTTATTTCTGCGCCGACGACCTGGTGGTGGTCAAAAGTGGCGCAGGCACCGGGAATGTTAAGGGAGACATAAGCGGGCTTAATATATACCCCAATCCTTCTAACGGTATATACCATGTGGAATTATCTGGTTATACGCAGGCACAGCTGAGCATTTTCAATTCAAAAGGGCGGGCGGTTTACCGGAATGAAGATTATCGCGGCGAAAAGATCGATATCCGCCCTGAAGCAAAGGGCGTATATTACCTGCGACTTCTGAAGGATGGACGGATCGCTACCGGAAAAATCATAAAACACTGATGAAAAGCATGCTGAAATATGGTGTTGCCTTGTTGTCCCTGCTGCCGGCTTTGGTTCGGGGGCAATACATCAGCGAGCTGTTCGAATACAAGCCTGCACCGGGTCAGCACATCAATGCTGCGCCCTGGGGCATCCCGTCTTCCGCCGCTACCATAAAAGGCGGTGTGAGCGGCTCGCTCAGCCTGGGAGCTTTCGGCGGTTATGTGGTTTTTGGGTTTGATCAGCCGGTCGAAAACCATCCCAACAATCCTTACGGAATTGACTTCAGTATTTTTGGTAACCCGTTGAACGGCCTTTCGGAGCCGGCTATCGTATACGTGATGAAGGATGAAAACCAGAACGGCCTGCCCGACGATACATGGTATGAGCTGGCGGGCAGCGATTACTATTTTTCTTCTTCCATACGGTATTATGAGGTGACTTATTCCAATCCCGGAGGGTCAACAGCAGCAGATGTTCCCTGGAGCGATCAGCTGGGCAACACGGGTTTCATCTTTACAAACACGAATCATACCCAACCGTATTACCCGCTTGCCGATTCTTTCCCCTCTGTTCATCAGGATGAATATACCTTAACAGGAAGTTATATTCGGATGCCGGTGGATAGCAGCACCTCCACCTTTGTAAAATTCCCGCAGCGGGTTTTTGGCTATGCCGACAATCAGATGCGCGGTTCGGCGCCTTATAATATTCCCGATAATCCCTATACCGAAGAGGTGGAGAATTCGGGAGGTGACGCCTTCGATATCGGCTGGGCGGTGGATTCAGCTGGTAATTATATTGAGCTGGATGCGATCCATTTTGTGAAAGTGCAAACGGCTGTTATGGCCTATGGCGGCTGGCTGGGAGAAGCTTCCACCGAGATCACCGGAGCCGTGGATGTGGAACCGAACAACGGGATCAGCGGGATCACCAAATGTCTTGTGATTAAAGATCTCCCTGTTAAGTTAACCGAAAGCACCCATCAGTTGGAGGTGTTTGCATTTGACAAAGGAAGGCTACAGCCCGGGCAGGAGATTGTATGGTGGGTCAATATGGAAGAAGCTGAAATTGACGAAAACAATGTGCTCACGGTCACGGAATCAGGTGAGCTGGAAATTACCGCCGCAATGGCTGATGATCCAACAATTACCGCTACGGTTACAACTACGGTAGATCTTTCTTCGGCTATTGAGCTTCCTTTTGCCGTCCACCACATTATACTCTGGCCGAATCCTGCCAAAGATGTGATCAGGATCAGCGGATGTGAGAACGCTGCAATCAAGATGACGGGCATAAGCGGCAAGGTTTTTTACGAAGGTTTTTCTGAAAGAAAAGAAAAAACCATCAGGATCGCTCATCTGCCTCCGGGCGTTTACCTTGTCGGAATTGAGCAGGATGGGCTTTACACCTTTAAGAAATTCTTTAAATATTAAATGCTGAAGCGGGTCAACATACTGAGCGTTTTGCTGATGTGTACCCTGGGCGTTTTTTCGCAGGGCATACAGGACTCGGTGTTTCAGCTGAAAACCGTTCAGGTGAAAGCCGAACAGCTTTTCGACAAGGAAGAGGCCGGCATGAAACAAATGCGTGTTGATTCGGTGATCCTGCTTGAAAAGGTAAATCTTTCCCTCTCTGATGTGCTTTCAGAAAATACTTCCGTTTTCATCAAAGAACACGGCCGGGGCGCTTTGGCATCGGCTTCTTTTCGCGGCACGGCTCCTTCGCATACGCAGGTCAACTGGAACGGGATCAACATCAACAACCCCATGGCCGGTATGGTGGATTTTTCTTTAATCCCCGTTTACGTGATCGACGATGTACAACTGAAATTCGGGGCGGCTTCGATCGCCGGGCAAAGCGGCGGACTGGGCGGCTCGGTGAACATCGGCAACCGCATCGACTGGCAGTCCGAACCGGCCTTTCGCTACATACAGGGAATAGGAAGCTACAGCACCTTCGATGAGTTTTTGCAGTTTGGTTTTGGGAACAGCAAGATCAGGTCGAGAACACGGCTGTATCATAATTATTCCAAAAACGATTACACTTTCATCAACAGGGGCATCGGGAATGTCGATCCGAATACCGGTTCCATCGTGAATCCGCTCGACACCAACCACAATGCTGAATTTATGCGCTATGGGGTATTGCAGGAAGTCTATCTGAAAGCTGCTTCCAATCATATGTTTTCGGCAAAATACTGGGGGCTGTATGCCGAGCGTACCATCCCGCGGGCCACTAGCTACGAAGGACCCGATAATTCAAACCTGAACAGGCAAAGCGATGTGGATCATCGCGTCGTAGCCGACTGGAAGCATTTCAGGGAGAAGTCGAAATGGCTGCTGCGCTCGGGTTTCACCAGCAAGGATCTTACCTATACCTTAAAAAACAAGGTTGCCGGGCTGGGGGAGGTGGCTGCCGTTTATTCGGAAAGCCGGCTCAACAGCTCTTATAATAAGGTTTCCTACACTCTTAAACCGGAACGGAGCTTTACCATTAAGAGTAGCATCGATTTTAATTACCATGATGTGAATACCGAAGATACGGTACAACGAACAGGTTATGCCAAAGAGCGCTCCGAACTTTCATTTTTGCTGGCACTGCAGAAAAGCTACGCTGAACGCCTGAACCTGAATCTGATGCTGCGACAAAACTGGACGGATTTTGAAATGCAGCCTTTTGTGCCCTTTTTCGGTTTCGATTATCGTTTGATCAAAACCGAAAACCTGATCCTGAAAGGCAGTATCGCCCGGAATTATCATCAGCCAGGCCTGAACGATCTGTACTGGCAGCCGGGCGGCAATCCCGCTCTGGAAGCCGAGGAAGGCATGAGTTATGAGCTGGGGCTTGAATACCGGCACAGGTTCGGAAGTCATCATCTGCAAACCGAACTCACGGCCTTTTATTCCGACATCAACAACTGGATCATCTGGGTGCCCAGTTACCGGGGCTACTGGGAGCCGAGAAACATCAAACGGGTGCTGTCAAGAGGGGTGGAGGTGTATGCGAATGTTAAAGGGCGCTTCGGTAAGCTTAACTATAAGGTTGCGGCAAACTATGCCTATACCAGCTCCGTTAATTATGGCGACCCTGTGGTATGGGGAGACGAATCCTACGGGAAACAGTTGGTTTATATCCCGCTGCATTCGGGCAATCTGATGCTCAACCTCGCCTGGAAAGGGTTTTACCTGACCTGGCAGCACAACTCATACAGCGAGCGGTTTACCACTTCGAGCAATGACATCAGCCGGCGCGACTGGCTGTATCCCCATTTTATGAATGATCTGATCATCGGCAAGGAGTTCCAACTCGAAAAGTTAACGCTTGCCGCTGAGTTTAAAATATACAATTTGTTTGATGAAACCTATCATTCGGTGCTTTACCGCCCGATGCCCGGAAGAAATTATATGTTGATGCTCATGATAAAAATATAGCCGATGCAAAAGCTGAAGATCATCATATCGCTTATGATCCTTTTGATGCTGGTTTCCTGCATGAAAGACGATGAGCTGTGGGAGATCCGCAAGCCCGGGATGCAGCCCACTACAGGCTTGTTTGTTGTGAATGAAGGCAACTTCATGTACGAGAATGCATCTTTATCCTATTATGACATCCAAAACGGCAAGGTTTATAACAACGTATTTTACAATACCAACGCCCTGCCCCTGGGAGATGTCGCCCAGTCGATCCGAGTCCGCGACAGCCTGGCTTATGTTGTGATGAACAACAGCGGGAAGATCCAGGTGATCGATACCAGAACTTTTGAATACAAGGGCAAGATCACCGGCCTGACCTCGCCCCGGCATATGCATTTCATCAGCGATACCAAAGCTTATGTATCCGACTTGTATGCCAGGAAGATCAGCATTGTCAATCCCCGGACACTGGAAATTACCGGAAGCATCGACATCAACAATGGCAATGCGCAATTCCAGCAGCACAATGCTGAAGAAATGATACAATACGGGGATTTTGTTTTTACGAATTGCTGGAGCTACGACAACCAGATCCTGGTGATCGACAGTCGGAGCGATGAAGTGGTGGATTCGATCGAAGTGCTGATACAGCCTGCCTGTATGGTAATGGACAAAAATAACAAGCTTTGGGTGTTGACCGACGGTGGTTTCCAGGGAAACCCATACGGTTATGAAGCCCCCGGCCTGATCAGGATCGATGCGGAAAACCGGCAGGTAGAAAAAACCATCAGGTTTGAGAAAGGGGATCATCCTGCGGGAATGGCTCTAAACGGTACGGGCGACACCCTTTATTTTATCAACCGTCATGTTTACCGGCTGGCAGCGATTGCTGAAACCGATCCCGAAATATTTATAGAGAGCCCTTATCCGGGAGGCAGTGGCGGATATTACGGATTGATTGTTGATCCGGCAACTTCGGAAGTCTATGTTTCCGACGCCATCGACCTGGTGCAAAACGGAGTGGTTTACCGATACAGGCCCGATGCCATGCCTGTCGATACCTTCAAAGTGGGGATCATACCGGGAGCGTTTGGGTTTGCAGGGAACTAATTTTGAGATAAATAATGACTATATGAATTGCACACTAATGTCATTTTTTACTTTAAGAAAGTCTTTGTCCATTGTAGCAATTGCTATTTCCTGACTAAGAGCAATTCTTGTCTGGTAGGCGTCATCGAAATCCAGGCTATATTTTTTTGCATTTCTTACTAAGCTTGAATAGTAATCTTTTGGCAAGGAAAGTAAAACGACTTGGGGTAAAACATCTTCGATGAACTGGTTAAACAAATCCTGCTTTTTGCTATTTAGCAATATTATACCGATGCTGTAATTCAACCGAGGTGAATTGACTTTTTAAATCTGAGAGGCCGTCTTCCCAGATAAAAGAAAACTTTCGTTTATTATTAGGTTTTCGCTGATATTTATTGGATAAGAACTCAACATAATCTTTTATCTGTTTTTGAACACGAACCGGTAAATTCTCAAAGTCCTTAATAAATCCTGAATAATCCATCTTAATTTATTTTTCAATGTTTTACTTTTGGCTTGAACCAAAAGTAACAAAAGTTCAAGGCTGACTAAAATTTCAAACAAAAGCTACGGATTTATTTTATCCCCGCAATCCAATATGACCTGATGCAACCGACTTTTTTAACCACTAACATTATTGCATCAGGTCATTGCGGATTGCTTAACACAAGGCCGGCACGACAAATAAATCCTCGTTTTGTAATTGAAATTTTAGAAGGCCAGTCCTGCCTGGATTATCTGTAGTCTTGTAAAAACAGAACGTCCTGGTTTAGCCTTTCAATGTTTATTAGAAGCCTTGATTCTTTTACCTGATTTTACTAAGTTTTATCCCTTAGCGTTTTGATGGACAGTAGTGAAAGAGTAACTAAATTTTTAGTTACATTTGCACAATAAACAACTAAAGATTTAGTTTTAAGATTATGAAAGAACTCACAAAAGCGGAAGAACAGATCATGCATCTGCTCTGGAAAAAGGAAAGGGCCCTGGTGCATGATGTGCTGGAAGCGCTTCCTGAGCCAAGGCCGGCCTACAATACCGTTTCTACCATCATCAGGATACTGGAGAGAAAAGGTTTTGTAGGCCATAAGGCTTATGGCAAAACCCATGAGTACTTTCCCTTGATCTCCAAAAAAGATTACAGTCGCAGATTCTTTAAAAGATTCCTGCAGAATTATTTCGGCAATTCCTATCAGGCCCTCACTTCATTTTTCGCTAATGAAAAAGAACTGAGCCTGCAGGAAATGGAGGAGATCAAAAAGATGCTGGAAGAGCAAATCGACAAACAAAAATCAGGAAACAATGAATGAGCTGCTGGCATATCTGATCAAGGCGGCGCTGGCCATGAGCATTTTCTACGGCTTTTATCATATCGGCCTGCGCAACCAGACCAACTTCAGGCTGATCAGGACTTACCTGCTTTCTTCCATCATCTTTTCCCTCTTGCTTCCATTGGTCCGTATAAGTTTTAAGCCGGAAACCGCTTCTTCAGCTTACTATTACCTGCTCAATAGCATAACCGTCGGTCCCGGGGATTTCATCAAAGAAACCGGTGAGAGCCTTAGCTTTTTCCAACTGTTATTTATTGCTTACCTGGCTGTCGCATTCCTGATGTTGATCAGCTTCCTGTTTCGTTTGAGCAGGATACTCATATTGATCTCTCAACACCGGATTCACAAGATAGATGGTTATAAATATGTGCTGATCAATGATAAGCTATCGCCATTTTCATTTTTCAATCTCATTTTCATCAACCGGAAGCTGTTGAATACCGAAGCCTTCAATAAAATCAACCGGCATGAGCAGATCCATATCAGGCAGTTTCACAGTGTGGATATCCTGCTAACGGAATTGCTGCAGGTGATCTTCTGGTTCAACCCGGTGACCCGGCTATACAAAAGAAGCCTGCAAGAACTGCATGAATTCCTGGCCGATGAAGAAAGCATTAAACAAACCGAAGAAGCCGTTCAGTATCAGCAATTGTTGCTGAACCAGGCGTTTGGAATGCAAATCAGTACGTTAACCAATAATTTTAATCAATCAACTTTAAAAAGGAGGTTTATGATGATGAACAAATCAAAATCGAAAAACAAGACCATACTGCGTTTGCTGTTGGTTTTGCCTTTCTCCCTGCTGCTGGCCTTTACCTTCAGCATAAACAAGGACCTGTTGGGGAAAGCGAAAACGGAAGGTCCTGTATTTGAACCCGTTGTTGCACCGACCGGGCTTATGATCGGGACAACACAAAAAGTGGAGAAACCACAAAAACAAGAGGATGACGATGAAATTTTTGTGGTGGTGGAACAAATGCCCGAATTCAAAGACGGCAGAAAAGGACTTTATAAGTACCTGGCGGAAAAAATCACTTACCCTTCCGAAGCCATGAAAAAGAACATCGAAGGCAAAGTTTACGTAACATTTGTGATTGAAAAGGATGGAAGCGTGAGCAATGTCAGGATCTTAAGAGGGGCTGACGATCTGCTGGACGCCGAAGCTATACGCGTGGTTGCCAACATGCCGAAATGGAAGCCCGGCAAAGGAGAAGACGGAAAAGTAGTTAGAGTGCAGTACAATTTGCCGATTGTATTCAGTTTGGGTGATGACAAAAAAGAAGAAAAGAAAGAAGAATAATTTTTTTGCAGCATGTAACTAAAAAAATAGTTACATAACGAACAGGTTAGTATTTGTGGAGTAGATCCGGTTGCAATTGTGCAGCCGGATTTTTTTTTGTTACGGGCTTATTGTAGCCTAAGAGGCTTTTTTATATTGATGGTTTGTTTGCCTGAATATCAATGAATTTAAAAACCTCTTCAGCCCAAAGGGCCGGGATAAGCAGCACAGGGTGTCAGCCCTGTGATAGCTTAGTCCCTTTATTGTTAGTTTTTATGCTGTTGTTTTCTATTTATAGATTGTTCAATCAGGCGGGGTTTCCCCCCATTTGGTTGGATTAAGGGGGGTGACTATTCCACTATAAACTTGGTTCTTCCCACAATCTCCCCTTGGCTTTTCACCACTGCCACATAAATCCCATTTCCCCAGCCGGAAATATGCGCTTCAGCTTCCAGTTGCCCGGTGTAGATTTTTTGCTCATGCACCTTCCTGCCGAAAACATCATAACATGCCAGTTTGATGTTATGGTGTTTATCCGTGTTTTCCAAGGCAAAAGTGATCTTGTCCTTTGCAGGGTTTGGGAAAGTGCTAATGGGAATGGTTTTTAAGCTTGTGTAGTATTCTTCCGGTGAAGAAGCATCGTCTATGCTTGTTATGATAGAACAATCCTCCAGGCTGATGTAACCGGATTGTATAGGATCAGGGCAGAGGCTATCGTAATTGTAAGTGTTGTTATCAAAAGGCACGGATTGAAGATTTGAATCCAGTTTGTACAGATAAACATCGTAGTTGTTGCCATCCTTATAACTGGTACCGAATAAAAAGTTTCCATCGGAGGTTTGAATTAAATTTCCTCCTCCAAAAGTACCTTCTCTACTATTGTAATTAGAGATGTTACCTGACAAATCAAAAATATATTCCCCACATGGATTTCCTCCTTGTTCTTCTGGTCCCCAATTGGCTGCGG
>JAIPBS010000026.1 GCA_021738625.1 Bacteroidales bacterium | reverse complement strand
TAATACTATATTTTCCTCATAATTGGAGGATTTATTTTGTATTGTGGAGCGATCCGATCAACCGCAAGCTGCGGTTTAATTGATCAAACGACCTCTCAATTGATCGGATCACTGGCAATTTTGGAAGCATACGGATGCGAATAAATGTAACGATTGAACGATTGATCGATGTAGCGATGTAACGATTTGGCGTCTTGGCAGGATGGTGCATTAAGTCTGACGGTTTCTCTACTTCGGATATCGTTCAATCGCTCAATCGGTAAATCGTGCAATCATTTTTTCGCTACTATACCCTTATACCCCTATACCTGTATAACTCTGTTTCAAAACACCGCTGCCAATCCAATTTTGTGGTACGCTGACAGATAGTCCCAATTTCAACTTTCAACTTTCAAATTTCACTCAACTCCGCAGTCAGGAGCTTCTACGCTATATTATTTGTGCAATCTGGAATCTGCAATCTATTCCATCGGATTAAAATCACTCTTGCTCACACCGCATACAGGGCATTGCCAGTCGTCGGGGATCTCCTCGAAGGGAGTTCCGGGAGCAATGCCGCCATCGGGATCGCCTTCGGCCGGATCGTAAATATAGCCGCAAATCACGCATTGATACTTTTTGTGGCTTTGTTCCAGTTGTTGCTTTTGTTGTTCTTCCACCTTTTTTTCTTCGATGTAGGTAGGGGAGTGCTCGGGTGAAATGCCCTTGATCACGTCCCGGTAATAAGCATAGGTGAGCGGCTTTTTGTCTTCCTGCAAGTTACCGGCTTCAACCACTTCTCCTATGAACAGCAGGTGTGTGCCCACGTCTTTGGTTTCAAGCACTTTGCATTCAAGATAAGAAACGGTTTTATCCAGGACGATGGGCGCCCCGGTTTTGCCGATGCGGTAATTCACCTCATCCGTAAATTTTTCGATTTCCTTTCCCGACTGGAATCCCCAGGGGCCCATGTATTTCAGATCGACGTCCTGCTGGATGACGGAAACGGCAAACACGCCGCTTTCAATGATATAGTCGCTGGTGAGGTTGTCTTTGTGACTAGCCACAAGGAATTTGGGCGGCCCGGCCGTGACCTGAAGCACCGTGTTGCTGATGTGGCCGTTGAGCTTTCCTTCTTTGTTTTTCGAACTGAGAATGTATAATCCGTAGGTGATCTTGAAAAAGGATTTATAATCGATCATGATTCTGGTTTTAGTTTATACAAAGATGCAAAGAAATCCTGAAACGGGTTTCAGTATAAAACCAGGTTCGATTTACTATTTTTCAATCCAATCTACGATCTTCTCATCAAATGGTTTGGTTTTGGGGTCAGCATAACCGACCAGGTTGCCTTCTTCATCGATCATGAATTTCTGGAAATTCCAGCTAACCTCTGCATCCAAAACACCATTTTGATCTTTGCTGGTTAGCCATAGATAGAGTGGATGCATATCGTCGCCTTTCACGCTGATCTTCGACATCATCGGGAAGCTGATCCCGTAATTGGCCTGGCAGAACTCAGCGATCTCATCATCCGTGCCGGGTTCCTGGTTCATAAAATTATTGGCCGGAAAACCGACGATCATAAAGTCCTGCTCTTTATACTTTTCATACAGGGATTGCAAATCTTCGTATTGAGGTGTTAGTCCGCATTTGGAAGCGGTGTTAACAACCAGTACCTTTTTCCCTTGCAGTTGGGAAAGATCGTAATCGTTGCCGCTGATGTCCTCCACGATGAAATTATGAAAATTCTTGTCCTGTGCGCCTGCACCGGCAAGTGTAGTTATAAGTATCATGCTGATTATCGTTTTTAAATTGTTCATAGGATTGTTTTTTTGATGAAACAAATTAAGCCTATATTTGTTTGTTATGCGTCGTCAAAATAAAGCAATATCTAAATTCATATGGACAGGATCTTTTTAAATAATACCGTTGAGCAGTGGCTATATGCAATGATCTTTGTCGTATCCACCTTTATCCTGGCAAAAATCCTCGACTGGATTTTCAAGGCAATCAAAAAACAAAAGGTTAAAAAAGGAACATACGGTTTGTGGTATTACCTGGTGGACCTGATCGAAAAACCGCTGATATTTGCTATTTTCATTATCGGGTTTTGGTTTATGTTTCAGCATCTCAGTCTGGGCGCTAAATTTGAAATGGGGTTGAACGCTGTTTATTATGTTTTGATCACCCTGAATGTGGCCTGGTTCCTGGCCAACCTGTTCAACACCTTCGTAGAGAAATATGCCAAACCCAGGATCGATGCCTCGGGCAGTCAGCTTGGCAAGCAGCTGATGCCTCTTTTTAAAAGCATCGTGAATATCGTGGTTTGGGTGCTGGCCATCATCTTTGCCCTGGAGCAGGCCGGTTATAATGTTGGGGCATTGCTTGCAGGCGTTGGTATAGGAGGTCTGGCCATTGCCATGGCGGCCAAGGATTCGGCGGCCAATATTTTTGGCGGGGTGGCCATTTTCTCGGACAAGAGTTTTAAGGTTGGCGATTTTATTAAGGTGAAAGGTTATGAGGGAATTGTGGAAGAGATAGGGGTGCGGGTGACCCGCATCAGGACTTTCGCCGGCACCATGATCATCATCCCCAATTCGGTATTTACAAACACCGAGCTAGAAAACGTGAGCGAGGAACCCACCCGCCGCGTGTTAACCAACCTGGGGCTGACCTATGATACACCCCCGGAGAAAATAACCCTGGCCATGGACATCCTGAAAGACGTCATCAAAAACAATCCTCATACGGAAGACAAAGTGCTGGTTTCCTTCAACGGGTTCAAGGATTCATCTTTGAATATCCTGTTTATTTATTATATCAAAACAAAAGAAGGTGCGGATATTCTGGATACCCAGACGGAAGTGAACAATGAGGTATTAAAGCGTTTCAATGCCGAAAGTTTGGAGTTTGCATACCCGACCGTGACGCAATACAATATTGATCAAAAGAATCAGGATTAGTTAATAATCAGTTTGTAAGCTGATTTTATCGAGTCTGATTTCGGTTTGCTTTTAATTTGTTTATCAATCCATTCCATCAAAATCTTATGGATTATCTTTGCGGTTTCAAATTATTCAAACATGTGGATCAGGCGCCTGAACTTGAATGAAGATGAAAAGCGGGCTTTCACCTTGCACGCCCTTTATTCCACTATCGAAGGGGTGATCTTGGGAGTGATAGCGTTGAATGAATTCGTTTTTCTGAAAAGCCTGGGCGGCTCCAATTACCTGATGAGCATACTGTTCACCTTCAGCATGTTTGTTTATACCTTTCTGATCCCCTTCAATGAATTTTTGAAAAGGGTTACGAACAGAAGGCGGTTTCTTAGAAAGATCGGCATTTATACGCGCCTGCCATTGCTTTTGCTCCTCCTCTTCCCAAGAAGCGAGGCAGCTATGACCGGCAGCGGATATTTCCATTATATCTTCCTGGCCATTTTCCTGATCTATTACCTGGGCAATCCCATTATCCATCCCACCATCAACTTTTTTCTGAAATCCAATTACAGGCACCAGAATTTCGGAAAACTGTACAGTTATTCGATTTCACTCAACAAAGTGATCTTGCTGGTCACCACTTTTCTTTACGGCCTTCTGCTCGACTTCGACAATTATGCCTATGTATATGTATTTCCGATGGTGGCCGTTCTTGGAGTGATTTCCGTATTTCTGCTCTCTATGATCAAATACCCCAAAGAGATACCCGAACCGGCCAAAAAATTCGGCCGTTCTGTGCGCGACAGCATCAAAAACATGTGGGTTATCCTGAAAGAAAACAAACCATACCGGCATTTCGAGATCGCTTTTATGTTGTATGGTTTTGCCTTTATGACCACCTATACGGTGATCAATATTTTCTTTTACGAACAGCTCAACCTAAACTACACCAGTGTGGCTTTTTACAGGAATTCATATAACATCCTGGCCATCGTTTTGCTTCCGTTTATGGGGCCCTTGCTGGGCAAAATCGATCCGCGCAAATTCGGAGTGATCACTTTTTCCTCGCTCATCCTTTATATTTTCTTTTTGATGCTGACCGAGTATTTCCCCTGGCATTTTGAAATGTACAATATCCAGGTATATTACCTGCTGATCTTTTACATCGTTTTTCACGGGGTGTTTGCCGCCACCATGGTATTGCTTTGGAATATCGGTTCAGCTTATTTCGGGCCGGCGCAACAGGCGGGTACCTATCAATCCATCCATCTTTCACTCACGGGCCTGCGCTCCATCTTTTCACCCCTGGCCGGCGTTTTCCTTTATGAGCTATACGGATTTACAGTCACCTTCATCGTTGCCATGTCGTCGATATTGATCGGGATAGGGGTGCTGATCTGGTCTTATCATCACGAAAAAAGGGTGGAAGAGGAAGTTATCGTTTGATGATCTTTTGGAAGTTCACTTCTCCGCTTTGTTCATCCCGGATCAGGATAAAATAAATACCTGCATTCAAACCGGCCACATTCAGGCTATTCTCAGTATTCCAACTTAGACTGCCTTGCTTTATACTTTTGCCAAAAACATCAGTGATCTGATAAACAATACTCGCCGGGCCGGCGGCACTGATCCTCAATACATCATCAGCGGGATTGGGGTACGCTTTGATATAAAAGTCCCGGGTTTTGCTGATACCGGTGTAAAACCAGATCAGGTCCACATATTCGGGATGGTCGATGAAGGGGTTGCGGTTTTCCTGGATGTCGTAAACGGCATTGTTTCTGTCGGTTTCTTTCGGGCCGACCGGGTCGTCTTCGTGCCACTTTTTCAGCAGGTTCAGCGCCCATTCTTCGGGCTGGGCGCCGTCGAACATATCACTGCCGGGCCATCCAGCATCTTCTTCATAGTACCTGACCGACATATAAAGCATCGATCTGGCGAAATCACCCTTATATGCATCGATGGGTTCGAAAACGGTTTGGCTGTAACCCAGGAAATTACAACTTCCCAGTTTTGAGCCGTTCAGCGAAGTCCAGCTGGTGGTGCCCACTTCCCCGTAAGGAAAGTTTCCGCGTTTGTTGTTCACATAACCGTCGGTGGGATAAACATGGAACAGGTCTGAATACATTGGGTAAATCTCTCCCCCGAACCAGCTTTTCGGAAAGCTGTGTTCCCGATTGTAGCAATCGCCCTCGCCGGAATAATTTCCGCATTGATCCGTGAAAAAGGTATAGGTGTATGGCGGGGTTCCGCCGGGAACATCCGAATACATGTCCCAGACCAGGCCGCCGGCGCTTTTGTCGGTTTCGTAAAAATCGTCCCAGAGGTCACCGTAATCCTCTACAAGATGGTCGTCGATGATTTGATGAAGGGCTTGCTGCAGCTCTTCCCCGTGAAGGCCCTGAGCGGAATCATAATATCCAGGCGGGATTTGCGCAAAGGCAACGAACCAACCAAAAAGTAAGCCGGATGACAGTGCAAATCGAATCATAGACTTGAAAATGTTTTGTAGTGCAAATGTAGAAAAATAGATACGAAAGTTGTGGAGGGTCCTCATAAAAAGCAAAAGGGTAGGACGGGAAAGATTTTGCAAAGATTACCTAATTCCTTATCTTTGATTGAAATACATGAAACTTTCTTTTCTGACTTCTTTTTTGGCTGTTTGTTTGAAAAAATGGAATGATTGTGGAAATTTTGAACATACCAAAACCTTTGATATGAAAACAGAAGCAGCGCTTTCC
This sequence comes from Bacteroidales bacterium, assembly GCA_021738625.1. Taxonomy (GTDB): domain Bacteria; phylum Bacteroidota; class Bacteroidia; order Bacteroidales; family JAIOZK01; genus JAIOZK01. Next base: position 51,005 of record JAIPBS010000026.1, on the reverse strand, counting down.
GATATTGTCCGCGATACCCTGCTGGGCTTGCGTTCATCACCCAAGTATCTGCAATCCAAATATTTTTATGATGATGAAGGCAGCAAGATCTTTTGCGAGATCATGCGCATGCCCGAATATTACCTGACCGATTGCGAAAAAGAAATTTTCAGTGAGCAGTCGGCCGGCATTTGCAAGGCATTCGGGAATGGCAATGCGCATTTTGATATCCTCGAGCTTGGCGCCGGCGACGGTATGAAAACCAGGATACTGATCTCCCACCTGATGAAAAACGGCAGCAGCTTTAAATACATTCCCATCGACATCAGCGAGCAGGCCATGGAGCTGTTGGTTTTGGGGATGAACAGGGATTTTCCCGCTTTAAACATCAATGGCATGATCGGGGATTATTTCGATATGATGCAAGAATTGAACAGCTATGATAAAAACGATAAAGTGATTCTGTTTCTGGGGTCGAATATCGGGAATTTCAGTATTGAAGAAAGTACCGAATTCCTGCAGAAGTTAAATCATGTGATGAAACCCAACGATAAAGTTTTCATCGGCTTCGATCTCAAAAAGGACCCCGAAGTCATTTTGAATGCCTATGACGACCCGCACGGGCACACCCGGAATTTTAATCTAAACTTGCTGCATCGCCTGAACCGGGAGCTGCAAGCCAATTTTAATATCGCTCATTTTAGCCACCAGCCTTTTTACGATCCCGACACAGGAGCAGCCGAAAGTTATCTTGTCAGCCTGAAAAACCAGGATGTTTACTTTGGGGCCACCGGCGACACCATTCACTTTAACCCTGGCGAAAGTATCTTTACTGAAGTGTCTCAGAAATACGATCTGGCCATAATCGAACAGCTCGCCACGGAAAACGGTTTCGAGATCGCAGAGAACTTCACGGATGCAAGAAAGTATTTTATGAATTCGTTGTGGAGGAAGAAGTAGGGGGGGCGGATTCCAAATTCCAAATTACAGATTACAGATTTCAGATTCCGGTTTATAGAGACCATACCCGACGGGTTTGAACTACAGCAAAAATTATTATTAAAGCCTTATTTGCTCTTATGTGTCTTATGTGGTTCAAAAAGTCTCCCGGCTACACCATCACTACCCGTGTTCCGCCGTCGTCCACGCCGAGCAGGGTGGTTTTGGTGATGATGCAGTCTTTGCCGCTGTTTTCAACAAAATTGATGGCGGCGCGTATTTTGGGCGCCATGCTGCCTTCGGCAAACTGGCCTTCATCCAGGTATCGTTGTGCTTCCGCAATGGTCATGCGGTCGATGGTTTTTTCCTGGGGGGTGTTGAAGTTCAGGCAAACCTTGGGCACGTCCGTCAAAATGAAAAACTTATCCGCATTGATCTTCAGGGCCAGCAGGGAAGAGGCCAGGTCTTTGTCGATCACGGCGTCGATGCCCTGCAGCTTGTTTTCTTTCACGTAAAATGCCGGGATGCCTCCACCGCCTACGGCGATCACAATATGTCCTTCCCGTGCGATCTTTTCAATGGACTTGGTGTTGGAGATCACCAGGGGTTTCGGACTGGCAACCACTTTTCTGAAACCTCTGCCCTTCGGGTCTTTAGCGAATTTGGCGCCACCTTCCTCCGCAAAGCGTTCCGATTCTTCCCTGGTATAATATGGCCCGATGGGTTTGGCGGGCTTTTTAAAGGCCGGATCGTCTTTGTTCACCAGCACCTGGGTGATGATGGAAATGATGTCCCGGTCCATGTCGTTGGCCTTCAGTACATTTCTGAGTTGCTGCTCGATGATGTAGCCGATGAATCCCTGCGAGTAGGCCACGCAAATGTCGAGCGGCATTTCCGGGACATTGTACAATTTGTTTCCGGCGGCATTGGCCAGCATGATGTTGCCCACCTGCGGTCCGTTGCCGTGGGTGATCACCATATTGTAATCTCGTTTCAACAGCACCGTCAGCCGATCGGCGGTTTTGTATGCATTGTCTTCCTGATCGTCAATGGTTCCTTTTTGCCCGGCTTCGAGCAGGGCGTTGCCACCAAGGGCTACAACAGCTAACTTTTTCATATGCCAGTCGTGTTTAAGAGGATGCAAAATTAAGCATTCTATTTTACATCCATGTGAACAGGATAACAATTCACAATGAAGAAGGCCTATTAGACGCAGATTTTTGTATTTTCGTCTGAGTTTAACCAAAACCATATGATCACATCCGGGACAAACTACAGAAGATTGATCGGGCTGACAGGGGGGCCGCTCCTGTTTTTTGTTACGATATTCTTTCTTGACTTGCGTCCCGGCCGGCCCGAAGTAACCTACACCCTCGCAGCTGCTTTGTGGATGGCCACCTGGTGGATATCCGAAGTGGTTCCCCTGGCGATAACCTCCCTTTTGCCGGTTGCGCTTTTCCCTTTGCTGGGCATCATGGATGGAAAAAATGTATCGGCCACTTATTTCAATCATGTGATCTTTTTGTTTATCGGTGGGTTCATCGTGGCGCTGGCCATGCAGAAATGGGATCTGCACAAGAGGATCGCGCTGAAGATATTGATCAACATAGGAACCGGACCCGGCCGCATCATGCTTGGCTTTATGATAGCCACGGCTTTCCTGAGCATGTGGATCAGCAACACAGCCACCACCATGATGATGGTGCCCATTTTGTTATCGGTTATTGCTAAGCTTGAAGAATCATCCGGCTCGGAGGCCGTATCTAAATATGCCATCGGTTTGCTGCTTGGCGTGGCTTACAGCGCTTCGGTCGGCGGTATAGCAACCCTGGTGGGTACGCCGCCCAATCTTTCCTTTGCACGGATTTTCCAGATCTATTTCCCAGAGGCCCCCATGATCTCATTTGCACAATGGTTCTTTTTTGCCCTGCCTGTGAGTGTTGTATTTATAGCAATCACCTGGACGTATTTGTATTTCAGGTTCAGGCCCGATAGAAGCAGCTGGAAACGCACCGATACTTCTACATTTAAAATGGAATACAAAAAGCTTGGGAAGATCAGCTATGAGCAGATCATTGTATTAATTGATTTTATATTGCTGGCCTTGCTTTGGCTTACGCGTTCCGATATTGACACAGGACTTTTTATAATCCCGGGATGGGCTACTGTTTTCTCGGTGCCTGATTATATCAATGACGGAACTGTTGCAATCATGATGTCCATCCCTTTGTTTTTCATACCTTCTAAAGACAAAAAAAATATATACCTGATGGATTGGGAAACAGCCACAAAGCTGCCCTGGAATATCGTTTTGCTTTTCGGCGGCGGATTTGCCCTGGCCACCGGTTTTAAGGAATCCGGGCTTTCCCTTTGGTTTGGAGAACAGCTGAGCTGGGTAGTGGGCGCTCACCCTTTGCTGATCATCGCCATGATTGCTTTCCTGATGACTTTCCTTACCGAGCTGACCAGCAACACGGCCACCACCGAGATGCTGCTGCCCATCCTGGCGGGATTGTCCGTTTCGGTTGAGATCAATCCTTTGTTGTTCATGCTGCCGGCTACCCTGGCCGGTTCTATGGCATTTATGCTGCCGGTGGCCACCCCGCCCAATGCCATCATATTCGGAAGTACCCGTATAAAAATTGCCGACATGGTCAGAACCGGCTTTGTCCTGAATATCATCGGCGTTATTATTGTTACTTTAGCCACTTATTTCCTGGGACGGTACGTGTTCGACATTCAGATCGATCAGTTCCCTTTCTGGGCAAAGATCACACACTGAGGATGAAAGATCAAAGTAAGGCATATTTATACGCGATTCTGGCGGTGTTATTCTGGTCAACCATGAGCTCGGCCTTTAAACTGACATTGCGTTATACGGATCATCTGAGCCTGTTGCTTTATGCTTCTTTCTTTTCTGTTGTGGTTCTTCTTATCATTCTTCTTTCTCAAAATAAAATCAGACTGTTGGGAATTACATCCGGGCGCGAATTGTTCAGATCGGCCCTGCTTGGTCTGTTGAATCCTTTTCTTTATTATGTGGTTTTGTTTAAAGCTTACGATTTATTAATGGCGCAGGAGGCCGGCACCCTGAATTACATCTGGCCCATTGTGCTTGTTTTGCTATCCATTCCCATTTTGAAACAAAAGATTAGCTTGCTGAGCTTTCTGGCCATTTTGATTAGCTTTTCGGGGATCATGGTGATCTCGACACATGGTAGGGTGTTGAGCATGACCTTCAGCGATCCGCTGGGAGTGGGGCTGGCAGTAAGCAGCGCTGTTTTCTGGGCCTTGTTTTTTATTTATAACGTAAAAGACAAACGGGATGAAGTGGTGAAAGTTTTCCTGAACATGTGTTTTGGGTTTCTCTATATTTTAATATTGAAATTGTTTATCGGCGGACTGGAGAAACCCGTTGGTTATGCCTTATTGGGATCCCTTTATATTGGTGTTTTCGAAATGGGGATTTCCTTTGTTTTCTGGCTGAAAGCGCTTAAGTATTCAACCACCACCGCAAAAGTGAGCAACCTGATCTATTTGTCTCCTTTCATTGCTTTGATCATCATACGTTTTGCAGTGGGTGAAGAGATCCTGATATCCACCATTGCCGGCCTGACATTGATTGTATCCGGCATCGTCCTTCAGAAATACACCGACAGGATACAGTTGCCCAAGTGAGAAAACCATTACCTTTGCCTATTATCAAACATTTAAGTATTCGATATGTATCCCAGACTGAATCATTTCTTTTATGATGTTTTCGGATGGAAAGTCAATCTTCCTATCCAGAGTTACGGTTTTTTTGTAGCACTGGCTTTTTTGATTGCCGGCTACCTGCTTTACCTTGAATTGAAACGGAAAGAAAACACAGGTTTACTCCGGCCACAAAAAAAGAAAGTGATAAAAGGGGAGGGCCCCAAAGCAGGCAGCCTGATCACCACCTTTCTGATCATGTTTGTGATAGGGTTCAAGCTGGCCGGGCTTATCATGGATTATCCGGCTTTTGCAGACAATCCCCAGGATTATATCTTTTCACTTGAAGGAAACCTGATCGGCGGCATAATTATCGGTTTGGGTAGTGGGCTTTATCAGTATTACCTGAAAAGGAGGTCGAAGCTGCCTGAACCGGTTGAGGAAACCGAACTGGTTCATCCCTACCAGCTCACAGGTAATATGGTCCTGCTAGCTGCAGTGGCCGGCATCATCGGAGCCAAAATATTTCACCAGCTGGAAAACTGGAATGAATTCATTGCCGACCCATGGGAGGCCTTGTTTTCGTTCAGCGGACTGACATTTTACGGCGGATTGATCGTGGCCGCATTCGTTCTGGTTTACTATGCCGAGAAAAACGATATTTCATGGAAACGCCTGGCTGATTCGGTTGCGCCTTCACTGATGATCGCTTACGGAATAGGCCGAATCGGTTGCCATGTTTCGGGCGACGGCGACTGGGGCATCGTAAACACTGCTGCCAAACCCGGCTGGTTATCGTGGCTGCCCGACTGGTTGTGGAGTTATGATTATCCCCACAACGTTTTGCAAAGAGGGGTTGAGATTTCGGGTTGCGACCCTGCCGTTTGGGGGTCTTATTGTAACAAGCTGGCCCAGCCTGTCTTCCCGACTCCGATATACGAAACTGTAGTCAGCTTGTTGTTTTTTGCGTTTTTGTGGTCCCTCAGGAAAAAGCTGAAGGCTCCGGGTATGCTGTTTGCCATTTACCTGATTCTGAACGGAGTTGAACGTTTCTTTATAGAGAAGATCAGGGTGAATACCGAATATCTCATCTTTGGCGCGCGCATCACACAGGCCGAGATCATATCCACTGTTTTAATAATTTTAGGTATCTTAGGCATTTGGTATTTTAACAAAACGCACAAACGCAGGAATCTTCAAAAAACATAGAACTTTATGCATTATGAACTACTAACAAAACAGGTTTGCAATCTCACAAGAAATGTGGGCAACTATATACGGAATGAATTGAGCAACATCAGAAAATCGGATATTCAGGAAAAAGACAGGAACAATTATGTGACTTATGTAGACAAAGAGGCTGAAAAACGTTTGGTTAGTGAGCTGGGTAAGATCATACCCGGCTCGGGTTTTGTAGCTGAAGAAAATTCAAAACTTGAAAAATCGGATGAATTCAATTGGGTGATCGACCCGCTGGATGGCACTACCAACTTTATTCACGGCATTCCCATTTTCTGTATCAGTATTGCTTTGATGCAAAAAAACAATGTTGTATTAGGGGTGGTTTACGAGTTAAACACCCAGGAATGTTTTTATTCCTGGGAAGGCGCCCCGGCCTACATGAACCGTAATACCATACATGTTTCGGATCGTGAAAATCTGGGTGATTCATTGCTGGCCACAGGTTTTCCTTATTATGATTACAGCCGCATGGAGGAATATATTGAAGTATTCAGAATTTTGATGAAAGAATCTGCCGGTATCAGAAGAATGGGATCAGCCGCATTGGATCTGGTTTATGTGGCCTGTGGAAGATTTGACGGATTCTTCGAATACGGATTGCATCCCTGGGATGTGGCTGCAGGTAGTTTTATCCTTCAGCAGGCCGGTGGTATTGTAACGGATTTTTCAGGATCGCACACCCATTTGCAAGGCAAAGAGATTGTCGGGGCAAATCCCACTATCCATAAACGATTGCTGGGAATCATCAGAGAAAAATTCAATCAATAGCTTTTTTTATTCCAGATGTTTTAAATTTGTCAACTGCATCCCGGGATAATATTAATCACCCGGGCTTAAGGCCTCCGGTAAACCAACATGTTATATGGCAAAACAAAACACAAAATTGGTAGCAGCCAGTCAATTCAAAGACAGTCCGGTCAGGTCGATCCTGAAATCGATTAGCTGGCGCATTATCGCATCTCTCACCACCTTTCTGATCGTTTTTGTGATTTTCAGAAGATACACCGACCAGAGTTTGGGAGAGGTGTTTGAGAATGCTTCATACATCACAAGCATTGAAGTGGTGGCCAAACTTGTTTTTTATTATCTGCACGAAAGAGCCTGGACCAATATCCGCTGGGGAAAATACTGGACAAGATCCTACTGGAAGACCAGGGCATGGAAAAAACTCTACAACAGGATGCATCATGAAGGATATACCAAATTAAATGCTAATAGGAAAGAAAATGAATAAATCATTCCATTTTTTTTATGCTGCCCTGACTTTGTTCATGGCCGTCGGTTTGACCGGCAAATCTTTTTCACAGACAAAGGGGTTGGAAAGCTCTGATACCAAACGCGTATTTGTGTTTGACATCAAAAAGGAAATCGCTCCTCCCGTCTGGCACAATACCCAAAAAGCTTTTGAGCAAGCCAAAGACACCAATGCCGATCTGGTGCTGATCCATATGAACACGTACGGTGGTATGCTTGAATCCGCCGATTCCATTCGCACTAAAATATTGCAATCCGATATCCCCGTGTATGTTTTTATTGACAACAACGCGGCCAGCGCGGGCGCCCTGATCAGTATTGCCTGCGACAGCATTTATATGCGACCAGGAGCCAGCATCGGTGCGGCAACGGTTGTGAACCAGACCGGAGAAGCCATGCCGGATAAATACCAATCCTATATGCGTTCGATGATGCGTGCAACCGCCGAAGCTACAGGCCGTGATCCCGAGATCGCCCAGGCCATGGTGGACCAGCGGATCTATATCCCGGGCATCAGCGATAGCGGAAATGTGCTCACCTTCACAACTTCCGAAGCGATGAAATACGGCTTTTGCGAAGGCGAGGCCGAAAATATTGAGCAGGTGCTTAAACAGGCCAGCATTGGTGATTATGAGATCATCAATCAGGAATTGACAACCACAGATAAGATCATCGGCTTTTTGATCAATCCTATGGTGAGCGGTTTGCTCATTATGATCATCATAGGCGGTATTTATTTCGAGTTGCAAAGCCCCGGCATGGGCTTTCCTACCGCAGCCGCGATACTAGCCGCAATGCTGTATTTTGCCCCGCTTTATATTGAAGGCCTGGCCAACAACTGGGAGATCATACTTTTTATCGTCGGGATCGTATTTGTGGCATTGGAGATCTTTGCCATACCCGGTTTCGGGGTGGCAGGCATTACCGGTATTATCCTTATGGTGGCAGCCCTCACCCTGAGCCTGGTTGACAATGTGGGCTTTGATTTTAGCAACGTACGTTTCGACAATATCATTAAATCGTTTTTCATTGTTATTATTGCAATGTTTCTGGCCATTATCGGGTCATTTTTCCTCACCAGGCAAATGTTTACCACCACAACCTTCGGGCATCTTGCACTGGACGACGTGCAACTGAAAGGTGACGGTTACACCACAACCGATAAAGTTTATACGGGAGTTGTTGGTAAAGAAGGAGTTTCAAAAACGGTTCTCCGGCCTTCCGGTAAGGTTATTGTTGATGATGAGATGTATGATGCCACCGCGCTTTCGGGATACATCGACAAGGGTGAAAAAGTGAAAGTGATCAGGTATTCCAATGCGCAATTGTTTGTTAGAAAACTTGATTAAAGATGATTGACAAAATAGAACTCATCAAAGGAGACATCACCAAACTTGAAGTTGACGCCATTGTGAACGCAGCCAATAAAAGCCTGTTGGGCGGCGGCGGTGTGGACGGTGCCATACACCGTGCTGCAGGGCCTGAATTGCTTGAGGAATGCAAGGGGCTGAATGGTTGCGAAACCGGGCAGGCAAAAATCACCAAAGGCTACAAACTACCGGCCAAGCATGTGATCCACACGGTTGGGCCGGTGTGGAGGGGCGGAGATAAAAATGAGGAGCGCCTTTTGGCCGCCTGTTACGAAAACAGCCTTGAGCTGGCCCTGGAAAATCATTGTAAAACAATTGCATTTCCAAATATCAGCACCGGTGTTTATGGTTTTCCCAAACAAAAAGCTGCAGAAATTGCCTTGAATGCAGTTGAGCAATTTTCTGAAAAACATCATCAGATTGATGAAGTTATTTTCGTTTGCTTTGACGATGAGAATCATTCCATCTACCAAAAATTAATTTCTTCAGTGTAAATCCTCACTAATTCTTACAATAAATTGACAGGGAAACAGTTTTTTTTGAATCTGATTAATGGGGAGGAAGGAATGTGAAAGGATTATTGACGTTATTCTTATTGATTGTCTTGGTTGCCATTTGCCACCTTGGCCTTAAGGCTCAGCATCAAAAGAAAAGCATCGGAATAAAGAAAATTGATAATCCGCCTGAAATTGATGGCCGGCTCGATGAAGCGGTTTGGGAAAACACGGCTGTGGCCACGGATTTTATTCAGGTAGAGCCCTATAATGGCAGAAAATCAGCACTGCAAACCCAGGTTAGATTCTTGTACGACAACGAAGCCATTTATGTTGGAGCACTTTTGCATGATCCCCAACCCGACAGCATCTATATGGAACTCACCCCAAGAGATCATATTCGGCAGGATGACTATTTCGGAGTTTATTTTGATCCCTTTAATGATGCGCAACGTGCCTTTGGCTTTTTTGTGACAGCTGCCGGCGTGCAGGTGGATATGAAAGCCAACATCAACGGACATGAAGACGAAAGCTGGGACGCGGTGTGGAAAAGCGCCATCAGTATAAACGACAGTTCGTGGGTAGTTGAATATATGATCCCCTATTCCGCTTTGCGGTTTCCCAAAAAAAGCCCGCAGGACTGGGGACTGAATATTTTCAGGAACATTCAGCGGTATCGCATGAATACTTCCTGGGATTTTATTGACGCCGAGGAAAGGGGATTTCTCAATCAGCAAGGGGAACTTAAAGGATTGCGCGATATTAAACCGCCTTTGCGTTTATCTTTCTTTCCATACGTTTCCGCTTACACGGAGAATGAACCCGGAAATAGCAGCTGGAGTTATTTTTATAATTATGGAATGGACTTAAAATATGGTATCGATGAAAGCTTTACACTTGACGTTACACTGATACCGGATTTCGGACAGGTGCAATCAGATGATAAGGTGGTCAATTTTACTCCCTTTGAAATTTATTACCAGGAACGGCGTCCTTTCTTCACGGAAGGAACGGAGCTGTTCGACAGAAACGGTGTTTTTTATTCCAGGAGGATAGGGGATGAGCCTGATCGCTACGACAGCGTTAACAGCACGTACAGTGAGGATGACATCATTGAAAACCCTAAGCAAACACAGCTGATCAACGCCACCAAGCTGTCGGGAAAAACCAATGGCGGATTGGGTCTCGGCTTCTTCAATGCAATGACGGACAATACCTATGCCCGTGTTTGGGATTCGGCCGGGAATGAAAAAAAAGTGCTTACCCAGCCCTTCACCAATTACAATATGATCGTTTTGGATCAATCCCTGAAAAACAATTCATCAATCGCGTTCTATAATACCAATGTTTATAAAGGCAAAAACGAAAGAACATCAAACCTAACCGGCTTTGATTTCCAGTTGAGGGATAAAAAGAACAATTACCAGTTTCAGGGATTTATCAATGTAAGCCAGTTTTATAAACAAGGAATGATTCCGGAAACCGGATTTAAGTACAACGCTTCCGTTGGAAAGATCAGTGGGAACTTTAGGTATGAATATTCTCAAACTGTGGAAAGCGACACCTACAACCCCAATGAACTTGGGTTTTTACGCAATAACAACGACTTCAATCATAGCGCAGAAATTGAATACAACATTTATCAACCTTTCTGGAAAGTGCTGAACTGGTATAATGAATTCGACATATGGTATTCCAGTTTATATGCCCCCAGGGAGTTTACCCAGTTCGGGGTAAATTTCAATTCAAGGACAACATTTAATAATTACCTCACAGTTGGAGGGGACATTGGCTTGCATCCCGTGGCCATATATGATTATTTTGAACCGAGAGTAGACGGCTGGTATTATAAGGAAGCGCCTTACGGCTGGTCCAACATTTTCTTTTCACCGGATTACAGGAAAAAGTTTGTTGTTGATGTGCGCCTGGCTTATGACTATGGGAAAAAATATAACAGACGTTCCTACTGGATGAATTTAAAGCCCAGGTATCGCATCAATGATAAGCTGACAGTCACCCACAATTTTAGCTATGATAAAGACCTGAATGATATTGGCTATGTCACAGACAGCATCTTTAAAAACCAGCCGATGATCATTTTTGGCAAAAGGGATATTACGACCATCACAAACACCACCGATCTGAGCTATATATTCAACAATAAATCCTCTCTATCCCTGCGGATGCGTCACTACTGGGTCAGAACAACATATAACCAATTTTATGACCTGCAAAAAAATGGCGAGTTGATCCCCAACGATTACCTTGAAAATCATGATTTCAACTTCAATGCATTCAATATTGATATGGTTTACACCTGGAATTTTGCCCCCGGCAGTGAAATTCTTCTCGTATGGAAAAATGCCATTTATACTTCTGATGAAGAGATTATGAAAAACTACTACAACAATTTACGCAATACGCTAAAATCGCCTGCTACCAATAGCTTTAGTGTTAAATTGATGTATTATCTGGATTACCATCACCTGAAGAAAGGGATATCAAAACTTATTTAAAGTCTAAACCTTTCAGCATATTTCTTGCTGATATAGTTCTCAATTGAACCGCATGCGGAGCTTGCAAATGCATGTGCTATATCGATGACATCCTTCCAGGGAACATCCCCTGAAAACAGCCGCTCACGGTTAACCCCCTTCCTGTAAAACGCATAGATCAGGCCGGCGTTAAAACTATCGCCCGCCCCGATGGTGCTTTCAATTTTTGCTTGCGGTACATCAAAAGCGCCTTGCTTTTTGCCAGCAAACAGAAGCGTTTTCTTCTCACCCTGGGTAACCATAAAGACCCCTTCAATATGTTTTCTGATCTCCTGAATGTTCAGGCCACCGCTGAGTGTTGCCAGGTCTTCATTTGATGCTCTGACCACATCGGCAAGCGCAAGATTTTCCCGGACCATCGGCATTAGCTCTTTAAGCTGATCTTTATGCGGGCTTCTCAAATTGGGATCGTAAATGATCAGGGCGCCGTTCTTTTTTGCATTTCTCAGAAAGACCGTGAGCTTTTTCCTGATATTGCCGTTCAGCGAATAAAAAGACCCAAACAAAACAATATCGTTAGCGTTGATCCCTGGAAATTCCTTGTCGAGTCTGTTTTTGGGATAATCCTTATAAAAGGTATAGCTGGCATTTTTATGCGCATCCAGGAAAGCCAGGGATATGGCGGTTTTTCTTCCCTCATAGATGTGAATGTGTTCGGTGTTAACACCGTTTGTGATAAGAAAATCTTTTACGAGCTTAGCGGTTGAGTCATTTCCAAGTTCACTGATCAGGCTAACCGGCAAGCCCATCCTGCCAAGCGAAACTGCTGTGTTGAGCATGGCTCCTCCGGCAACGGCACGCACAGGCTGGTCGTTTTGGAAAATGATGTCGTAGACGGTTTCCCCGAACGTATAAATTTTACGCATGGGGCAAATGTAGAGAAAAATGAAGTCTCATCGTCTTTCCCATTACTGCTTTTCACCTTCCTCGCTATCCCGGGATTCGGACTTTATTTTTTCAAGCATTTGCCTGGTTTTGATCAGGTCGATGTTTTCAAGAGCCAGATCAACATCCTGATCAAGTTCGAGCAGTTCACGCAATTCCTGATCGGATTTGAGTTTTGCCTTAAAGGCTTTCTGCTCCGCATCGCTCATTTCTCCCGATAAGTAAGTTTCGATCAGTTTTAGTTTTTCAGTGTCCTTCATCGCATTCATGTGTAGTTAATCGGATAAAACAAGTTTTTAAAAAGTTTAGAATTATTGTCAGTTCAATACAGCATAAAGTTACAACAAAACAATAATAACCACATGAAGTTTATAAATCCTTTTCAATATCTCACTCATACTTCACCACATCCACCGGGTTCATGTTGGCTGCTTTCAGGCTTTGATAACTTACCGTTAACAATGCCAGCAGAAAGGCTATGAATCCTGCCAGTAAAAATATCCACCAACCCATGCTGATGCGGTAGGCGAAGTTTTCCAGCCATTTGCTCATCAGATACCAGGCTACAGGCCATGCTATGATATTTGCAATGAGCACACGTTTCGAAAACTCCCAGCTAAACAACCTTACAATAGCTGTTTCGGAAGAGCCGAATACCTTGCGGATTCCGATTTCCCGGCTCCTTTGTTCCACCATGTATGAGGCCAGCCCCAGCAAGCCGAGACAGGCGATCAGGATAGCAAGCAAGGAAAAATAAATGAACAACCTGCCAAAACGTTTTTCCTGATTGTAAATCCGGTCAAGGGAGCGGTCAAGAAAATGATAGGCAAAGGTTTCCGTTGGTAGGATCGAGGACCATTTCCGCTCGATTTGTTTCAGGATGTTTTGAGGATTCCCTTTGCCCAGGCGGATCACAAGATAATCATAACCGTTAAAAGGGATGTTAGTGATCAGCATGGGATTGATTTGTTCATGTAAGGGGGCAAAGTGGAAGTTTTCCACCACACCTATTATCTTATGGACTCCATTGCGTGTGATTGTTTTCCCGACCGGATTGTCCCATCCCAGTTTTTGCACCAGGGCTTTGTTGACCAGGTAATTGTTGTCATCGGCCTTCGTTTCATTCGAGAATCCTTTTCCTTCAATAATTTTAATATCCAATGTGTGAAGCAGTTCTTCATCCACATCCATCACATGAAACATCATGGGTTCTTCATACCCTTCAGGAAGGTATCCGTTTCTGTTAAGGCCAAATCCCGGAACAGCAGAGGATGCCGCCACCGACTTAACCGCAGCCAGGTTTTCTATCTCAGTTTTAAGCAGTGGTACCTTGGTGCGCGCATTTTTGCTTTCCAGTGCGGCATAAACGACATTTTCCTTTTCAAATCCCAGTTCCTTGCTTTTCATAAAACCGATTTGCCTGTATATGATCAATGTACAAATGATCAAAGCGATGGTGATGGCAAACTGGAAAGTTACCAGGATATCTCTGAACCACGTTTTGGAACCGGTAGACATCCAACCGCCCTTTAGCACTGTTACCGGGCGAAATGAAGAAAGATAAAAAGCGGGATAACTGCCGCTGATCAACCCCACAATGATCACAAGTAAAACAATCCCTCCAAGCAATGGAAGGTTAGCCCTTGAATAAAGATTCAGTTCCTGCCCAACAAGATTGCTGAAAACCGGTTGCACCAACTCAACCAGGATCAATGCCAGGATCATGGCAAGCAAACTGATCAGGAGTGATTCGGTTAGAAATTGTCCGCGCAACCTGCTGCGGCTGGCGCCCATCACTTTTCTTACGCCCACTTCGCGCGCCCGTTTTGAAGAACGTGCTGTTGAGAGATTCATGAAATTGATGCAGGCAATCAGCAGGATGAAAATGGCTATGGCAGAAAATGTATAAATGTTTGTCAGATTTCCTTTGGTGTCCAGATCGGCATTTGCTTTTGAATACAGGTGAATGTGCCTTAAAGGCTCGAATTGCATGCTGATCTCCACCCCGACTTCTCTGTATTTGTAATTGATATGCTTATGCATAAAAGGCTCCAGGCGCTCTTTCAGAACAGACGGATCAAAACCGGGAATAAATTCCACGTAGGTGTAGTAGCCGTATCCTCCATCCCAATCGAGATAAACTTTGTCATATTCATAAAGGGTTGAAAAAGATACAAGGGCGTTGAACTGCAACTGGGAGTTAGGCGGGGGCGTTTCTACGATACCGGTGACCTTCATGCTGTGTTCGTTGTTATATCGGACGAATTGACCGATTGGATTTTTATCTTTGAAAATTTTTCCTGCCTCTTCCTCAGTAAGCAGAATCGAAAACGGATTTTTAAGCGCTGTTTCCGGATTTCCTTTCAACAGCTTAAAATTGAACATCCTGAAAAAAGTCGAATCGGCATATCTCAAATTATCGACATAATAGTTTCGGTCATTATAACGCAGATAGGCATCACGCTTGTTGGAGATGCGGACCATATCCCGCACCTCAGGCACCTCTTCCCGCAGGCTGACACCCATGGCGGCTGTCGACATGGCGGTGACATTCTCAACATCCTGTTGATTGAAAACAATATTCATGCGATAAATTTCATCGGCCTTTTCATGAAAAGTATCGAAATTCAGTTCATTATAAACATACAGCAGGATCAGTATGCTGGCCGTCAGCCCCACTGCCAGTCCAAGCAGGTTGATCAGGGTGAACATACTGTTTCTTGTAAAATTCCTGATTGCAGTCTTGATATAGTTATACAACATGTATGACTCTTTTTTATGTTCTGAATTATAAACTACTTCATCTCGTCATTCGCTATTTCATTTTTCTTTCTACTCATATTTTAATGCATTCACCGGATTGGTCAGTGCCACTTTCCATGCCTGCCAGGCAATGGTTGCAAATGCGATCAGTCCTGCCAGGGCAAAGATCCACCAGCTGATTGTTGTCTGATAAGCGAAATTATCCAACCATTTATCCAACGCAAACCAGGCAAGTGGCCAGGCAATTACATTTGCGATCAAAACCAGTTTGCTGAATTCGGTGGATAACAGGCTGACAATGTTGCCTGCCGAAGCCCCCATCACTTCTTCACCATAGGCGGAATCCAGATTTCCGGTGGGCTCATCCGCAAGGATCAATGCGGGTTTGGCAACCACCGCCCTGGCAACGGCCACCCTTTGCTGTTGGCCACCCGAAAACGGGAAAGGGAAGTGTTTGGCGCGATGCGAGATTTTCATCAGCTCCATAACCTCGTTCAACCTTTCTTTTCCGCCGGAAGAAGACATGCCGAGATAGACCAGGGGAAGTTCGATGTTTTCAAAAACATTCAACTCGTCGATAAGATTGAAATTCTGGAAAACAAAGTCGATGTTATGTTTTTTGAGCTTTGCGCGTTGTTTTTCAGAATAGCCCGATACTTCTTTGATCATGGTTGATATATTTGTTTGTTATATTCATTTATTCTCATCCAGCCTCCAGCATCCAGTTCACTCATATTTAATGGCTTCCACCGGGTTTGCCCTGGCCGTTTTTTGCACATGGAAAAAGATGGTGATAAAATTAACGACCATGAGCAACATGAAAATCAACGGAAACACCCATAGGGGATAATCGATCCTGTAAGAGAAAGAGTCAAGCCATTTGCTTGTGTAATACCAGCTCACAATCCCGCCAATCACCGTGGCGATGAGAAGCAATACGAACTGCCAGCGTGTGAGCAAAACAAACAATCCACTGATGGATGCGCCCAGCACTTTTCTGATGCCGATCTCCCTGGTTTTCTGAACCATATAAAACGATACCAGCCCGAATAAACCCATCATGGCAATAAACAGGGCTATCACACTAAAGAATTTTAGCAGGGTCAGCGTTTTGCGGTCACGTTCATAAAGATTGCTTATGCTTTCTTCCACCGTATAATAATTGATCACATAATCCGGGAAAACTGTTGCAAGCTCATCGTTGATCCGCTGAATGGTTTGACTGTAGTTGTGAGCAATATGCACATTTACTTCATAAAAATAATTTGGAAGATAAACGAATGCCACAGGCGAATATTCGCTTTTCAGGGAAGCGGTATGAAAATTCTTGACCACCCCTTCAATTCGTCCTTCAATACCGCTAACTCTTAAACGCATCCCGATCGCTTCGACAGGGTCTTTCACACCCAGCGTGTTGACGAGTTTTTCATTTACCACCAGCCTGTAGAGTGAGTCCTCTTTGGATTTTCTTAACAACCATTCGCCGGCAAGCAATTCCAGACCATAAATATGCAGGTAGGCTGTATCGACGATTTTCAGGTTCAGATTCAATTCGTCATCCACATCCGCTTCGGGTGAACTGTAATTGGAGCCCATATTGCTGCTGGAAGTAGGAGCGCCAAAGCTGAAAGAGAATTGCTCAACATTGGGATTGTTTTTTAAGATGCCCGAAACCTTGTCGATGTTTTCTTTTTCAGGATCGGGAATGGAAAACACCACAATGTTTTCTTTTCTGAAACCCAGGTCCTTTGCCTGTATATATTTCATCTGACTGTTGATCACAAACACGCTCACAAGCAATCCCACCGTAATCACAAACTGGATCAGCAAAAGTCCGTTCCGCAGATAAGTCGAAAAATTTCCCGCTGCACGATAGTTGTTTTTAAGTGTTTCGACCGGTTTGAATCGCGACAAAAACATGGAAGGATAAAAGCCGCTCATTAAACCGATCAAAAGAAACAGGATCAGTACAAACGGAACAAAGAAGCCCGATTCATATATGCTGAGTTCTAAAAGGTTTCCGTAGAAGTCATTGACGAGAGGGAGGAAAATTTCTGCCATTATAATGGCGATGACAATTGCAGCCAGAACCATCAGATAAGTTTCGGCCAGGAACTGCCTGCTCACCATCGACCGGTTTGCACCCAATACCTTTCTAACACCGACTTCCTTCATGCGACGCATTCCCTGTGCATTGGACAGATTGATGAAATTGATACTACCGATGATCAGGATAAGCAGTCCGATCACACCAACCAGGACAAGGTCGTTTTTTTCGGTGGTATATGTGCCGGAGTTGTTCTGAAAATCCGGTGCAAGATGGATTTCTTTCAGGGGTTGCAATTCAAAACGTACATAATCGGAATAGCCCTCGGGGGCGTGTTTTCCTACCAGTTCCGCCAGTTGACGCTCAACGTGATCAGGATCGACGCCTTCAGCTAACATAATCCAGTTCTCAATGCCGGTCATGGTAACTCCCCAGTCCCTGTAATCCAAATTGGTGAGCTCGTTGGAAAATAAATCCAATGGCGCGATCATACTGAATGGCTGGCTGTTTTTACGCGGAGGATCTTTCATGATTCCGCTGACTTTCACTTCCTCAAAACCTGGTATTCTGATCAATTGTCCGATCGGATCATCATCCGGAAAATATTTATTGGCCAGTGATTCGGTCAGCACAATGGATTTTGGGTCACGAAGAGATGTTTGGGGAGAGCCTTTAATCCATTCAAAATCAAACATTTTAAAAAACATGGAATCAACAAATAAAATGTTGCGTTCGTTGAATATCTGCTCATCAACTTTGAAATCCAGGTTATTATAATTCATCAGCCGGCTATACTTATATTCGGGAAGCTGCATCCGGAGAAAATCTGCAAGCGGAAAAGGCGAATATCCACCGTACATTTTGGTTGAAGGGCTTTCCTTTATATAAACAATACGGTAAAGCCTGTCTTTTTTGCCATGAAAGTCATCAAAGCCCAGCTCATATTCTATATATAAAAACAGGATCATCGAGCAGGCAAGGGCCACTGAAAGACCGACGATATTAATAACCGAAAATAATTTAAACCTTAGGATGTTCCGTAGAGCTGTTTTTAAATAGTTCCTGATCATTTTTGATGATATTGTTTGTCAGCTGAACTCCAAGAGCCGTACCAAACTTTATAATGAGCTTTATATCAGGAAGGTAACAGGGTAAAACTGTGGGCTTGCCGAATAAAAGTGTTTCATATTGGAACATGCTTTTGTATCGGAATGATACAATAGTAATTTAACTAAATCGATAGCTTAACACTTCTCAATGTTAAGCTAATTATCTTTTAATCCGAATTTCATATTCTGATGCTGAATTATGATCCGATAGAAATTTTTTAAAAGTTTATTACAATCGCAATCTTTTAAATCTTCTCCGTTTCAACCACTTTCGCCAAAAGATCGGCGTAAGGGATGCTCAGGTATTTTTTGCCTTCGAAATCCAGTTCCGTGCCGGAAAATTTTCTAAAAACGACCACATCTCCCACGCTGATCTCGGGGTTTTCAATATTCCCGATGGCCAGCACTTTTGCCATTTGCTGTTTTTCTCTGGCCGTATCGGGTATGATGATTCCGGCGGTGGTTTTCTGTTCTTTTTCTTCTCCGCTCATGTCGAGCAATACATTTTGATTTAATGGTTGTAATTCTTTCATTTTGTTATGATTTTATTTTCAAATAGTTAAGTATAATTTTTCTATTCACAATTCACCACTCACTAATTAATTCCCAGCAATTTGTTAATCCTGCTTTTGTCGAATCCAACAATAATCTCTCCATCAATTTCGGTTTGTGGTACACCCTGCTGCCCGCTCTTCCTTACCAGGTCCTGAGCCATTTCCTGATCGGTTGAAACATCAACATCCGTGAAATACACGCCATTTTTTCTCAGGTGGCTTTTTAAGGTATTGCACCAGGAGCAGGTTGGGGTGGAGTAAACCGTAACGCTTTTCTGCGGCTCGCTTTCTGCCGAAGAAGCGCTGAATACACGGCTTTCGAAAAGGGATTTGTAGTATTCCTTTGTGCTGCACCCCTTAACTGTTTTCTTGAATTCCTTTCCTTCAAAGATCAGCAAGGAAGGTGCCGTGTCGATGCCGTAGTTCGGGTGGATATCCCTTACCTGGCTTACATCCGCTGTAAATACATTCAAATTTTCAAATTCTTCTGTGATATCCCGGATATGTCCCAAAGCACATTCCGATGATTCCGATCCTTTTTTATAAAGCAACAAATAATTCTTTTTATCTGCATTGAGCTTTTGCGTCAATTCTTTTTGCGAGGCAATCTCCTGTAGTTTCATAATAAATTTTTATACGGTATTGTCAACTTATGTGCCATCCGGTTTTTCTTCTCTTACGGAAGGAAGGCCGGCTTGATGCAAATTAAAGTTTATCAGCGTTTTACATTTGCAATATGCATGCATAAATATAGATATGTCTTTTTTACAGATGTGACAAATTTGCAGAGATACCCTTTTGTCCTGAAAGTCTTGTCGCATATTTGGGCTAAATTTGCATGCAGACCATTTCATAAAAACTGAGGGTGATTTCCTGCAATGGATCAAATGATTGGTGAAATGCTACAATTATTAACTTTGTTCGGATTATGAGAAAAGCTTTATTTGTGTTATTGATTTCGGGATTTGTTTTGAATGTGAATGCACAGCAAGAAAAGAATAAACACAATAATTTTACTGCTCCGCTCGATATTAAATTGTACCTGTCGGGCACTTTTGGAGAATTGCGCTCCAACCATTTTCACTCGGGCATTGATATCAAAACGCAGGGAGTGGAAGGAAAAAATGTGTATGCCATTGAAGATGGTTATGTATCACGTGTCAGGGTGTCGCCCAATGGATTCGGAAAAGCCGTTTACATTACGCATCCCAATGGATATACATCCGTTTATGGGCATTTGTTGGATTTTAATGAGAATGTATCGGAATACCTTAAAAAGAAACAATACGAATTAAAATCATTTTCGGTAAACCTTTTTCCTGATAAGGATGAAATTCCCGTTGAAAGGGGACAGCTTATTGCTTTTTCAGGAAATACGGGAGGCTCCCTGGGACCGCACCTGCATTTTGAGATCAGGGAAACGACTACCCAAAAGCCACTGAATCCCTTGTTTTTTGATTTCGAGATTAGAGATTATGTGAGGCCGGGCATCGAGTATATCAAGATTTATTCGGTGGATGCTATAGACGACCACGATTATTCGGAAACCGCCAGAAAGATCAAAGTGGATGGTTGGGGACTAAACCACAGGATGCGGGGTGTAGATACCATCGTCATCAACGGTAACGTGGCTTTTGGAATTGCAACCCACGATAAGTTGAACGACATGCCCAATCGGAACGGGGTATATTCGGTTTCCCTCTTCATTGATTCTGTTCTTTTTTATGAACATAATATGGATGACTTCTCTTTCTCGGAAACCCGTTATCTCAACAGCCTGATCGATTATGCTGAATATGTAAAAAGCGGCCTTCGCTTCCAGCGCACTGAGATTGATCCAAACAACCGGCTTTCCATATATGAAAAGGCCGAAAACAGAGGTGTTTATATTCCTGTCGACACCCTGGTACATCAGGTGAAATATATTGTAAAGGACGCTTATGGCAACACTTCCGAACTTAGCTACTTTATAAAATATGAAATGGAACAGCTTGCCCATGTGCAGATCGGTAGCCCGCCAAACCCGGATATGTATTTCACCTGGGAACATGAAAACGAATACCAAACAAACGATTTTAAGATTGAAACAACAGCCGGGGCCTTTTACAGGGATTTTGTTTTCACCCACTCAACCGAAGAAGGCACGGAAGATACCTTTGGCAAAATCCACCGCGTACACGATGATGGAACTCCGGTACACAAATACATACAGATATTCATTAAAGCGGATTCCTTACCGGCCGGGTTGTTATCGAAGGCCCTGCTTGTCAGGCAGGATGATGAGGGGGAGTTTTCTTCGGCGGGAGGAGAATTTGAGGATGGCTTTGTAAAGGCATCCATTCGTGATTTCGGTAATTATGCGGTGATGGTTGATACGGTGCGTCCCGAAATAAAACCCGTCAATATTTACGATGGAAAAGATATGACCGCTTATAAAAATATCAGGTTGAAAATAGATGATGATCTTTCTGGTATCGCCGACTACCGTGCAACCATCAATGGAAAATGGGTTTTGATGGAATATGATCCGAAATTCAAACTGCTAACCTATAAAATTGACGAACATTTGCCAAAAGGAGAAAGCAATTTTGTTCTTGAAGTAAGGGATCATAAAGACAATGTAAACCGCTTTCAGGCCAAGATAAACAGGAGGAAATAAGAAAATGAGAAATGTCAGGCTCGAAAAACTGTTTGAACGCGAAAAAGAACTTAACTGTATTTATGCAATCGAAGAGATTCTCCGAAAGAACCAATCGGAGCTGGAGAGTATTTTCAGACAGGTGGTTGGGGCGATCCCCTCCGGATGGCAATTCAGCACCGTTTGCGAAGCCAGGATCATATATAAAGATATGGAAGTCCAAACGCCCGATTTTAAAGAAACCGAATGGATGCAAAGCGCCGATATCGTTGTTGATGAAAATGTGGAAGGAACCATACATGTGTGTTACAACCAGCTGATCAGGATGCAGGGCGGATCGCAGTTTTTGCCTCAGGAACAAAAACTGCTGAATACCATTGCCGATAAGATGGAATTTGATCAATTTGGCGTGAAAGGCCTTTATATATGCGGCAGCACCAAAAACGCGGATGCCGGCCCGGGCAGCGATATCGACCTGATCGTGCATCAGCAAGGTACGGACTTGCAACAACGAGAATTAATTGCCTGGCTGCAAGGCTGGGGCCTGTGCCTGAGCGAAGTGAATTATTCCAGAACCGGCTACAGGGTGGATGAAAGTCTGATCGATCTGCACATTGTCAACGATGAAGATATGAAAAAGAAAACCAGCTTTGCTGCCATGATCGGCTCTTGTCATAATTTAGCCCGGCCGTTAAAAGTGAAGGAAAAATGAAATGATAAACTGCTTTTTTACATCCGATCTCCACGGAAAAGAAGACAGGTATGAAAAGCTGTTCCTGAAAATCAGGGAAGAAAAACCTGCGGCGGTTTTTCTGGGCGGCGATTTGCTGCCTCACGGGTATTCATATAAACGGGATGTTAATGATTTTGCGAGAGGATTTCTGTCTGATTCGCTGCGCGGGATAAAAGATGAATTAAAATCAGCCTACCCGGAGGTCTTTCTTATTCTTGGGAATGACGATCCTCGTGTAAATGAAAAACTTATTAAGGAGATAGAACAGGTAAGCGGAGTCTGGCGCTATATGCATATGAAATACAATGATTTTAGAGGTTATCGTGTCTTCGGATATGCCATGGTGCCGCCCACGCCATTCCGGCTGAAAGACTGGGAGAAGTATGATGTGTCTCGCTATGTGGATCCCGGTTGTATTCATCCGACAGATGGTTTTCGCTCTGTGAAGCCTGAAAAAAATCTAAAATACTCAACCATAAAAAGAGATCTGGAATCACTGGCTGAAGGGCAGGATTTAAACAAATCGATTTTTCTGTTCCATTCGCCCCCCTATGATACTTCCCTCGACCGGGCGGCCCTTGACGGACAGTATGTGGATCATGTACCATTGGATGTACATGTGGGTAGTATTGCCATTCAAAGATTCGTTGAAGAGCGGCAACCCCTGCTAAGCCTGCACGGCCACATTCACGAGTCAACACGTTTAACAGGTCGTTACCTGGAAAAATCGGGCAGGACACTCATGTTCAACGGATCAACGGACAGCAGGGAATTGTGCCTGATCCGTTTTGATCTTGAAAACCCTGCAAACCATAGCAGAGAATTAATATGAATCATAACTTATCCAGGGTGATTCCATGTATTTCTGTCGGGAACTGCATCTATCCATTACCTTTGTAAACAAAAGCCGTTCACGATCAATACGGTATTTGTAAATGCCTTCCAATCCAACGCATACATTGGTAGAGGGATGCGTCATAAAGCTGATGCTGTTCTTTTCAAGCACAAAATGTCCGTGTACTGTTTTGCTGTCTTCAACAGAAGGGATATCCAAAGTGTAGTTTTTGCTTCTTTTTAGACTCAGGATCGCTCCGTTCAGATCGTTGATCCAAACTTTATCGATCAGGTCGTTACCCGTAAGGGAATCCCCTTCAATATTAAAAATTTGCTCGTTCAGGATATTCGTGCGGAACCAGCCTTTCCACTGAGGATAGGTGAAATAACCAACGATGATCAGGATCAACAGGATTACGATGCCCATCATTGCCCTAACTGAGATTTCTGTTTTATCTGCCATGAATCAGGAATTTGTTTTAAAATTATAAAAAATCCTGAACTGCAAAAATTTTATTCTTATCCGAACAGCTTTTTTTCTTTAATTTGTCGGTTGTGAAATGAACTTCTCAAAGGGTTTAATTTGACTACTTTTGTAATATGGAAGAAACAATACTGATCCTTGATTTTGGTTCGCAATATACCCAGCTGATTGCCAGAAGGGTGAGGGAGTTGAACGTATATTGCGAAATTCATCCCTATAGCAAAGTGCCTGAAAAGCTTGACCACATCAAAGGAGTGATCCTGAGCGGCAGCCCGTTTTCAGTATATGATGAGGGATCACCAAAACCCGACACTTCGTGGATAAAAGACAAATTACCTGTATTAGGCGTTTGCTACGGTGCTCAGCTGATGGCCCTGCAGGACGGTGCAGAAATGATACACTCAACCATCAGGGAATATGGGCGGGCAAAACTGGCCTGGGTCGATTATGAAAATCCTTTGATGAAGGGCGTTACCATTGGCAGTCAGGTTTGGATGTCGCATGGGGATACCATTGTTTCATTACCGGAAGGATATCAGGCCATCACCTCAACGGATGATGTTAAAGTGGCCGGCTTCAGGATGAAAGAAAAGCCGGTGTTCGGGCTTCAGTTTCATCCCGAGGTTTATCATTCGGTTGAAGGAAAACTTTTGCTTGAGAACTTCCTGGTAGGCGTGTGTAAATGCAATCAATCCTGGACGCCTCTCAGCTTTGTGGAAGCTACAATTGAATATTTACAGGATACACTTCAGCATGATAAAGTTGTGCTGGGACTTTCGGGAGGTGTTGACTCTTCAGTTGCTGCCATGCTGCTGCACCGGGCCATTGGCAAAAACCTGCATTGCATTTTTGTTGATAACGGCCTGCTTAGAAAAAATGAATACAAAACCGTGCTGGATCAATATCAGGGCATGGGCCTGAACGTTCGAGGAGTGGATGCCAAAGAACGTTTCTTAGACAAGTTGAAAGGCGCCTCTGATCCGGAAAAAAAGAGAAAGATCATAGGCAAAACATTTATTGAAGTGTTCGACCAGGAAGCACATAAAATAAAGGAGGTGAGTTGGCTGGCCCAGGGAACCATTTACCCCGATGTGATCGAATCGGTTTCGGTAAACGGACCTTCCGTTACAATAAAGTCACACCACAATGTCGGCGGATTGCCCGACGCCATGAACCTCAAAGTAGTGGAGCCATTGAAAACCTTGTTCAAGGATGAAGTGAGAAAGATCGGGCGTACCCTCGATATACCCTCCAATATCCTCAAACGGCATCCTTTTCCCGGTCCCGGACTGGGCATCAGGATACTGGGGCAGATCAATGCCGAACGTGTTAGAATCTTACAGGAAGTTGACCATATTTATATTGAAGGATTGAAAAGGAACGATTTGTATGATCGGGTTTGGCAGGCAGGCGCGATATTGCTTCCGGTTCAGAGTGTTGGTGTGATGGGAGACGAGCGAACATACGAAAATGTGGTGGCCCTGCGTGCGGTAGAATCCACCGACGGCATGACCGCCGACTGGTCGCATCTGCCTTATGATTTCCTGGCAAAGGTTTCAAGCGATATCATCAACAAGGTTAAGGGGGTGAACAGAGTGGTATACGACATCAGCTCAAAACCTCCTGCAACCATTGAGTGGGAATAAAGCAATTAAGATGCTATGACATCGTTTATCAATAAATTGGCCGAACTGAACTGAAATGACGTATGATGGCAAATATTAAGCTTTTTCTTGTTATCAGCTGCTTCCTGGTTCCGGGTATGCTTCCTGCTCAAGGAGTGCAAATTGAAAAATCAACCGAGATTGAACTAATTGAAGGAAAAACCTATTACATCCATCATGTAGAAAAAGGCCATACTCTTTATTCCATTGCCAAAGTCTACGAGCTACCCCTGGATGACATTCTTTTCGAGAATCCCGAAGCCAAAAACGGACTGGCCATAGGGCAGCTGCTTAAAATTCCCGTGCAAAGCAGGGAAAAAGATATTCTTAAGACAATCGAGGAAAAGGATTTTGATTTCTTTTACCATGTTGCACAATCAGGCGAAGATTATGCCGATGTTGCCAGGATCTACCTGGTTTCTGAATTTGATTTGAAGGAAGCAAACCCTGAACTGGAAGAGCCTTTTAAAGAGGGTGAATACGTGAAGGTGCCCGTATTTAGAAAAGATAAGGATCCAGGACCAGAGGTTTCTGATATCCTCGAAGATGAAGGCAAGAAAGATAAAACAGTTGAAAGCGATGATGATTTCAGGCATGTGGTTAAAAAGGGGGAGACACTCTACCGCATTTCAAAAATGTATGGCATTGGCGTGCAGGAATTGTTGGCCATCAACCCTGGATTGAGCCCTGACATTAAAGAAGGACAGTTGATCCGCATTCCGGGTAAAAGCAAAACCAAAGCGACTGATCGGCAAAATGATGATAAATACTATCACCATGTAGTTGAAAGCGATGAAAACCTCTACAGGATCGCCCTCAGATTTAAGGTAAGTATTGATACATTGAGAAAACTTAATCCGGGAATTGATGATCGTCCCCGTGCAGGACAGATCATTAAAATACCCATAGATACGGGAAAAAAAAGTTATATCAATCATACCGTTGAAGAGAAAAAAGAGAAATTGAAGAAGATTGCAAAGAAATACGGTCTCGAACTATCAGAACTTAAAAGAATGAACCCCACCATGCGCGGGAGGGTATACAGGGGGCAGATTGTTCGGATACCTGTAAGTTACGAAAGAGAACCTTTTGCAGATATCATAATTGATATGGAAGAAAAGCAGGATACCCTATCCGAAATTGAAACCGACACTTTGTTTCATCCGCTTGATCGACCAAAAATACTAAGAGAAACTTATGAGGTAGCGCTGATGCTGCCTTTTTATCTGGAGCAGGTGGACAGCCTGCATCCCGGATCTGAACATCAGCAAACAGTGGATTTGTCTTTTACCCCCTTTAGGTTTATTCAGTTTTATGAAGGATTTTTACTGGCAGCCGACAGCCTGAGAAACAATGGTTTGAGCGTGAACTTGCATGTTTATGATGTAGGACCGGATGTTTCAAAAACCATAAAGGTACTGCAGGAACCCGAGTTGAAAGAAATGGATTTGATTGTCGGGCCGCTCTACAGCAATAGCTTCAATTTGGCTGCTAATTTTGCACAACTGTTTGAAATACCAATTGTTAATCCGCTTACATTCAGACAGGAAGTGATTAAGGAGAATGCGAACGTATTTAAAGTACAACCTTCACTCGAGAAGCAAGTTGAACAGGTTGTACAGTTTATATTGGAAAATCATCCGGGAGCCAAAATTTTACTGGTAAGAGACAATAAATATCAAAATTCGCAGGTTGTGGCAGATTTCCGTCAAAAATTGCAGGATAGCATACCTGATGCAATCGCAGTGCCCAATTACGTGTTGCATAATATTTTGATCGAGAAATCGGAAAACCGCCAAGAAGACAGCCCGCCGCTGACTTCCGTGCAGATTGAAGATCATCTGGTGTTGAGAGACGCTTATAAAAATAGTATCGACGATACCACCTATTTTGACAATTATGTGTCGGAGATCACTTATATGGAGGATAGTATTGCGGGCATTCAAAAACATGCATCCGTGATCCGTGACAATGTGATTATTACAATAACCGAAGACCGGGTATTTATGCTTGATTTTCTTACGAAATTAAACGTGCTGAGAGACACCTTTAATTTGGTCACCATCGGGCTTCCCGACTGGGAAAAACATATGGACTTTGCGCCGGCACTTTTTCAAAATCTGAACGTACACCTGTTCCTGCCATCCTATATCGATTATGATGAGATTGTGGTAGGGGAGTTTGTCAAAAAATTCAGAAAGAATTATAACACTGAGCCAAACACACTGGCATTCCTTGGTTACGATATTGCATACTTTTTTATGCGTGCATTACAAAAGTATGGGTTAAGCTTTCCTGATTATATTCCTCACTTTAAAACTCCTCTGCTGCAAACCAAATTCTATTTCATACAGGATTCACCATTTAATGGTTATGAAAACCTTTACTGGAACATCATCAAATATGAGGATTATAGTATAAAGGAATTGTCGAATCCCTGGTATAATCAACAAAACATGAAAAAGCAAAAACCATGGTTCAATTGAAACACGGAAACATAGGTTTTGTATTGATCATGACACTCTTCCTTTTTTCCTGCAACAATATTAAGAAGGAATATTATGAAGACGGAAGCCTTCAGTCGGAGGTGCCTTATCAGAATGATCAGATCCATGGAAGAGCGGTCTGGTATGATCAGAAGGGCAATAAGATGATGGAAGCGCATTATGATCAGGGAAAACTCAATGGATCGCTGATCCGGTATTATGAAAACGGAAATAAAGAAGCGCTTGAATATTATAAACATGACCTGAAAGACAGCATTTCGGTAAACTGGAATGCTCTGGGGCAAAAGATTTCTGAAGTATTCTATAAAGATGACATCCTTCATGGCAGCTACAAAAAATGGTATGAAAACGGTCAGCTTCAGGTTGAAGGGCAATATCATATGGGAGATTTTGGAGGAAGATGGATGTATTATGATCTGACGGGGAACATTGTAGGCATTGGCGACTTTAAGAAAGGAGAGGGAAGCCAGAAAGGGTATTACCCAGACGGAACGCTAAAAAGGGAAATATCATATGTCGATAACATGAAGCAGGGTCCCGAACATCATTATAATCCACAAGGGGAAAAGGTTAAGACAGTTATCTACGATCAGGGTGAGGTGGTGGAAGTGATTACATATTAACCTCTAATATAACTGCCTTAAAATTTTATGAAAAACAATCTTTTTTAATTGGTCAATCGGTATATTCATTGTAATTTTGCCCTGTTAAATTTTTAACAATGTTAATAATTAACAGCAGTCAAATTCATTCATAAATTAAAAAATAAACAGTGATGGATATTGAAAAGATAATGCTGGGCCTTGAAAAAAAACATCCTGGTGAAACAGAATATCTACAGGCCGTGCGTGAAGTGCTTGAATCGATCGAAGAGGTCGTAAACGAAAATCCTCAGTTTGAAGCTGCCGGTATCGTGGAGCGTATCATCGAGCCCGACCGGATATTTACTTTTAAAGTGCCATGGGTTGACGACAACAGCAAGGTACAGGTGAACATTGGTTACCGTGTGCAATTCAACAATGCTATCGGACCCTACAAGGGCGGACTGCGTTTCCACCCGAGTGTAAACCTGAGCATCCTTAAATTCCTGGGCTTTGAACAGATTTTCAAAAATAGTCTCACCACATTGCCCATGGGCGGTGGTAAGGGTGGTTCCGACTTCGATGCCAAAGGAAAATCCGACGGCGAGATCATGCGTTTCTGCCAGTCATATATGCTGGAGTTGTGGCGCAACATCGGCCCCGATACGGATGTTCCGGCCGGCGACATTGGTGTTGGAGCCAAGGAAATTGGCTTTCTTTACGGTGCCTACAAAAAACTTGCAAGAGAACACACAGGCGTGCTCACAGGCAAAGGCGTAAACTGGGGCGGCAGTCTCATTCGTCCTGAAGCAACCGGCTTCGGAACGGTTTATTTTGCAAAAGAAATGTTGGCAGCCAAAGGCGAATCACTGGAGGGAAAGTTGGTGGCCATTTCAGGATTCGGAAACGTGGCCTGGGGTGCCGCGCAAAAAGTGACGGAACTGGGTGGAAAAGTGATCACTCTTTCCGGCCCCGACGGCTACATTTATGATCCGGAAGGTATTAGTGGAGAAAAGATTGATTATATGTTGGAGTTGCGCGCTTCAAACGAAGACATTGTAAAACCATATTCCTATGAGTTTCCTGAAGCTCAGTTCCACCAGGGCAAACGCCCGTGGGAGGTGAAATGCGATCTGGCTCTTCCTTGCGCCACACAGAATGAGTTGAATAAAGAGGACGCCATGAATCTGGTAAAGAATGGCTGTAGGTGTGTTGCCGAAGGCGCCAATATGCCCTCAACACCCGAAGCCGTTGAAGTATTCCACGAAAACAAAATTTTGTTTGGCCCGGGTAAAGCTGTAAATGCAGGCGGTGTTGCCACCAGCGGATTGGAAATGTCGCAGAATAGCATGAAGCTCAACTGGCCGTCGGAAGAGGTTGATGACAGGCTGCACCAGATTATGATCAAAATTCATGATACCTGTGTAAAACACGGGAAAGAAGAAGACGGCTATATCGACTACGTAAAAGGAGCGAATGTGGCAGGTTTCCTCAAAGTGGCCAATGCCATGCTCGACCAGGGAATCTGGTAATAGCAGAGGGCAAACCCATATTGGTTAAAGATGATTTGAATTGTTTTTTTTCCGGCTTGTCCAGAAAAGCCAATCATTGCATACCGGTTCCGAATCGTTATGTAAAGCCCGGTGCCAAAGCGCCGGGGTTTTTGATTGGGATTTACTACAATTATCAAAGTCCTAACGCGCTATGCTCTTCGCCCTGCGCTCTATGCCTTACCCTCCGTAAACGTCACCCTCGTCTGCGGCAGATACTGAGGATATTCGCGCTGTATGAATTCGATAAGCTTTTCACGCGTAAACACCCGCAGGTTCCAGGCCGTTGATGCATCAGCTGCACTGACCAGAGCGCGAAGTTCCAGCACGTTTTCTTTGGCGTCGGTCACCTGCAATACATCCACACGTTTGTCCCAGTGTTTTGTTGTTTTCAGGATTTTGCTCAGCTCTTTACGAATGGGCTCAACCGGCATGCGGTAATCTGTATATAGATAGATGGTGCCCAATATCTGTGAGGAGGTTCGGGTCCAGTTTTGGAAAGGATTTTCTATGAAATAGGTGATGGGCAGAACCAGCCGCCTTTCATCCCATATTTTTACCACAACATAAGTGAGGGTGATCTCCTCAATCTTTCCCCATTCTCCTTCTACGATCACCACATCATCCAGGCGGATGGGCTGGGTAAGGGCGATCTGCAATCCTGCAATCACATTCCCGATGCTTTTCTGGGCGGCGAAGCCGATGATCAACCCGGCCAGTCCTGCCGAAGCCAGCAAACTAACTCCTAACTGTTTTACCCGGTCAAAGGTCATCAGGGCCACTGCGATGGCAAGAATAACGATCAGCGTAATGAGGAGTTGCTGAAGGATACGGAACTGTGTGTAAACCTTCCGTGCCTGTAAATTGTCTTTGGCCTCAATGTCGTATTTCATCAGCAGCAATATCCTTGATATTCGAACGGCCTGTATCATAATCCAGGAAAAGCTTATGATGAAAAGAATGGTAATGATGTGCTTTACGATGATGGTAACCCCCTCTGTGAAATTCAAGAATGGCAGTACGATGGTTAGCAACAACAATGTAATCAGCAGGGTGACCGGGTATTTCAGCTTTGATACAATGACCCAGGCATTATTCGAAAGGGAATAGCGCACAATTTTCTTGATGATGAAAAAGGCTATGATGCTGACGATGACCCCGGCCACAATGGCGCCAAGCATCACAATCAGCGAAGGCCAAATTTCTCCACTTTCAACAAATTCACTTATAGATTCCATAGATGATCTTTTCCAAAGAAAAAATCATTCCAGTGGAAATTTGTAGAAAACATTGTATTCAAATCCGACATTGAATTTGTTGTTGCCCTTTCCGTATCCCGGTATATTCTTGGGATCGAAATATTCAAATTCCGGGGCATACATCATCAGTCTTCCATATGCTGACCAGCCCAGGTAGAAGTTCCCGATAAGTGCTTCCTGTATGCCGCCGCCAAATTCAATCCAATAGCAGGTAAAATTCTCTTTATCAATTTGTGAGGAGTAGTTTCCCCAATAGGTGTTGATAAAACTGAGATTTTCGACCTGAAAACCGAAAGTTGACATAGCGTAACGGAAGCCGACAAAGGCCAGGCCCTTTTCCGAGGGATTCTCCTTGTTTAGGAAATCATAATGGTATCCAATCTTTCCAAACCATCCTTTTGAGGAATAATCATAAAGCTTTTTGTTGAAGTTTTGATTTTGAGTGCCAAAGACAAACTCCCCATAACTTCTCCTTTTCAGCTTGATTTCGAAAGAAGCTGCGAAGATGCTTCGGCTCTCGTCTGTGATATTCGCGGCCACATTAGCCAGGTCGAATCCAAGGCCGAACCCGCTGACCAGCCTGCCGCTGTCTGGAATGGTATCCTGTGCATTTAGCCACAGTGGGATCATGATCAGTACGCTAAAGATATATCTTAACATTTTCTTCACTTTGAGGATTTACTTCGGAATTTTCAATTGTGATTGAATCGATCACATTGTGGCTTTCATAATTTTCGGTAATGCTGTAGTGCGGTGCAAAACCACATGGGTAAGATACAAATACCAGTTCCTGATCATAGCTGAAAATGAGTGTATCCGGTATGCTGTCGAAAATCATTACAAAACTGCATGATCGGGTTGATGGATTTAGTGGTAAAGCAAGTCTTGACAAGTTGTTCTGTATATCGTATAGCATACTGTCGGCGCCCAGACCATAGCAACTGAAGTTTTGCACACTGGTATCCTGCTTCCCATCTCCCGATTTATAAAAACCAATGTTCAAACTCGAATATACACTCTGGTCGCATACTTCTTCCTCATCGCAGGCAATTAGCAGACCTGTTGTAAGCAACAAAGTTAAAAGGACATGAATTGCAGGAATCCGGTTTTTCATGCAGCGAATTTACGCAATTTCAAAGATATGACGGGAAACTGCCTTCCTGTTTATAACTGTGAAAAATTTGTTTCCACCCGTTCTTCGAAACAATCAAGGTGTAAATTCAACAACCGCTGACGTTCTTCTCCGCTCATGTTGCTTATAACGCGTATTCGATCTTGAACAACCAAACTCCTTATCATATTGAAAGGGCAGGTGGGATTGTTTGTGATGGCCAGCGGGCAATCAAATATCAATCCAAGTAAGATGCTTTCGTCTTTATACAAAACTTGCTTTTTTATATATGTCTGAAAATGCTGAAAAGTCCCTCCCGGAGGCCTGATTTTTTTCAACATAAATAGTTTTTACTCAATTGTGGATTAAAACTGCTTTTTTCTGATGGCTTCAGATGGTTGATTGATCTGCTGTTTTCTCAATCATAAGTCGTTTTTCACTCCTAAATGGGGATTTTTATATCTTTGTGCTGTTTTGAAAATCAATTCTAAAAATCAATATTTATGGAAGCGTTCAAATCAATTGACGACATTCTGGATTTTGCAATCAATTCCGAACAGGAAGCTGTAGATTTTTATACACAGCTGGCCGAGCAGTCGAAGATAGACGAGATGAAGCAGGTCTTCACCCAGTTTGCCAAAGAGGAAATGCGGCATAAATCCCGGCTGATGAATGTTAAAGAAACCGGATCTTATACCATGAGTGAAAAGAAGGTGAAAGACCTGAAAATCAGCGATTATGTGGTGGATATTAAACCGCATCCTGAAATGTCGTATCAGGAAGCACTGATTGTGGCTATGAAAAAAGAGAAATCTGCTTTTAAACTTTATATGAATCTTTCGGAGCAGGCGCCCAATCCGGATATGAAAGAATTATTTCTCTCACTTGCCCAGGAAGAATCCAGGCATAAGCTTAGATTTGAGCTGGAATATGACGAATTTGTTTTGCGCGAAAATTAAACATCAGGCAAAATATTCTGAATTCATGAAAAGAGGTTTTCACAACCTCTTTTTTTGTTGGATAATAATAGCTTTGCTTTAGGGTTTATAATGACAGATAAATCCGGCAATTTAATGAAAAGGATATGACATTTGTTAATCCGCTGTTTTTATATGGTTTGTTTGCGGTTGCCATTCCGGTGATCATTCATTTATTCACCTTCCGGAGATACAGGAAAGTGTATTTTTCCAATGTGCATTTCCTGAAAGACATACAGGTGAAATCGCGCCGGAAATCCAGGCTCAGGCAATTGATCATTCTGATGCTCAGGATACTTACAATTGTTTGTTTGGTGCTTGCCTTTGCCCAGCCATATATTCCTGATGAAAACACCGCCCTTAATCTTGAAGACAAAAGTGCTGTTTGTTTATATGTGGACAACAGTTTCAGCATGGAGTCGGAAAATGTGAACGGAGTATTACTGGAGGAAGCCAAACGTAAGGCGTCCGAAATCGTTGAAAGTTATAAAAACACCGATGAGTTCAGCTTGCTAACAAACGATTTCGAGGGTCGTCACAACCGTTTTGTATCCAAAGAAGACGTTTTAAACTGGATAAGCGAAACGGATTTCAGCCCGGTATTCAGGACACAGTCAGCCGTTGTCGATCGCTTCAACCGTATGCTGAAAGACATGGACGCCGGAAACAGGATCATTTATCTGATCAGCGATTTTCAGAAAAACACATTTAATCCGGGTAGTTTCACGAAAGACACAAGTTTGCATCTTTTCCTTGTACCCCTCTCCAATCCTTCAACCAACAATGTATATGTGGATTCATGCTGGTTTGCCGGACCGGTATTGCATCTCAATCAGCAAGCCGAATTGAAGGTGCGCATGCGCAATGCCGGTAGCGAGAACCTGGAGCGCATTCCTGTTAAACTTTTTATCAACGGGCAACAGAGAGCCGCTACCAGCTTCAACATTCAGGCAGAAGACAGCAGGGAAATCACCTTGCCCTATACCATCCGCAATACCGGCATTCATTCAGGCAGCATCGAAATTACCGATTATCCCGTATTGTTTGACGATATCTATTATTTCTCCTACATGGTAAGTCAGCGTTTGCCTGTATTGGTAATACATGATGATAAAGGCGAGAACAAATATCTGAACCTGCTTTATCGCAACGACTCTGTTATTGATCACCAAAATGTGAACATCAACGCATTAGATTATTCGGGCCTCAACACTTACCGCCTGATTATCCTCAATCATTTGAAAGAGATCCCGAGCGGGCTGGCCCAAAGCCTGAACACATTTATAAACAATGGCGGCTCGGTGGCCCTTTTCCCCTCTGATGAAGGATCCATCAACAGTTATAACAGCTTTCTGGCATTGTTTGAGGCCGGCAGCTATGCTGTTATAAAGCAACAGGAAGTTTTTGTTGATTATGTGAATAGGCAGCATGCCATATTCAAGGATGTTTTTGAAGAAATTCCCGACAATGCCGATCTGCCAAAGGTTGAAGAGTATTTTCCGCTAAGGTTCGCCCAAACGGATTTTGCGGATGTTTTGCTTGAGCTTCAAAACGGTGATCCGCTAATTGCTTCTAAAACTGTTGAAGGAGGTCTTTTGTACATTTCTGCCGTACCACTCAGGACGAAGTTTACGAATCTTCCCGCCCATGCTGTTTTTGTGCCATTGCTTTACAATATGGCCCTGCTGAGTAGTAACCCGGGCCTGATGGTCAAATGGATAGGTGAGAGTGAACCATTAGAGTTGCGGGCCGCCGGATCGGGAGATGAAGATATCCTGAAGTTGAAAATGATAGAAAGTGATTTTGAGTTCATACCCAGGCAGCAAAACAGCAAAGGGATCAGCAGGTTATTTTTCAACAACCGGCCGCAACAGGCAGGAAATTTCATGATCTTATCAGAGGAAGAACCGATCGCCGGCTTGTCGTTTAATTATGACCGAAATGAATCACAGCTCAACACTTACACCAGGGAGGAAATTGAAGATTTTCTGAATGAAAATGAAATCAAACGGATTATACTTTTGGATACGGAAAAGAAAGCTGTATCGGAACTTATCCACAATTTGGGAAAAGGCACCCGTCTTTGGAAGTTATTTATTATTTTAGCGCTTGCTTTTATTGCCGGAGAAATAGCAGTGATAAGGCTTTGGAAAACATAACTACTGAAAAACTTTAGAGGAATTTGATGGATCAGGACGAAGGAATGGAATTGGAACAAAACAATCCCCAGTCTGAGGATACGGGGAAAAAAGATGTATACCGGACCATGCAGTTGGACGGCATGTACCAAAACTGGTTTTTGGATTACGCCTCCTATGTGATCCTGGAGCGGGCCGTACCTGAGATCATGGATGGATTAAAACCTGTTCACCGCAGGATATTGCATGCCATGAAAGATCTGGATGACGGTAGATATAACAAGGTAGCCAACATCATCGGGCATACCATGAAGTATCACCCCCATGGTGATGCTTCCATCGGAGACGCCCTGGTGCAGCTGGGGCAGAAGAACCTGCTGATCGATACCCAGGGGAATTGGGGCAATATACTTACAGGCGACAGTGCTGCAGCGCCCAGGTACATCGAGGCACGCTTGTCGAAATTTGCGCTTGAGGTGGTATTCAATCCCAAAACCACCGCCTGGAAGCTTTCATACGATGGCAGAAACAAAGAGCCCGTTGCATTGCCGGTTAAATTCCCACTTTTGCTTGCATCCGGAGTGGAGGGCATTGCTGTGGGACTGGCCTCCAAGATCCTGCCGCATAACTTCAATGAACTTTTAGACGCCTCCATCAGATATCTGCAACAAAAAGATTTTGAACTCTTTCCTGATTTCCAAACCGGCGGACAGGCCGATTTTTCAAAGTATAACAATGGCATCCGGGGCGGTAAGATCAGGATCAGGGCGAAAATATCCCAACTGGATAAAAAAACCCTTGTAATCAATGAAATCCCTTATGGAACCACAACTACCAGCTTGATCGACTCCATCGTTACAGCAAATGACAAAGGCAAGATCAAGATCAGGAAAATTGATGACAACACAGCCGAACATGTTGAGATACTGGTGCATCTGGCGCCCAATATTTCTCCCGATCAGATGATCGATGCCCTTTATGCCTTCACCAATTGCGAGGTGTCCATCTCACCCAACTGTTGCGTGATTGAGAAGGGGAAACCCAAATTTCTGGGTGTAAAAGATATCCTGAAAATCTCCACAGACAACACCGTGGCCCTTTTAAAGAAGGAGCTTGAGATCAGGATGTCGGAACTGGAAGAAGCATGGCATTTCAACTCGCTCGAAAAAATCTTCATCGAAAAACGTATTTACCGGAAAATTGAGGAATGCGAAACCTGGGAAGCGGTGATCGAAAACATCGACCAGGGACTTAAACCTTATAAGAAAATGTTTAAGCGGGAGATCAACCGGGATGATATTATCCGGCTCACCGAGATCAGGATCAAACGCATTTCAAAATATAACTCTTTCAAAGCCGACGATCAGATCAAAGGCATTGAATCCGAGATCGAAGAGGTGCAGAATCACCTGGATAACCTGATTGATTTTGCCATCAATTATTTCAAACAGA
Organism: Bacteroidales bacterium; assembly: GCA_021738625.1. GTDB lineage: Bacteria > Bacteroidota > Bacteroidia > Bacteroidales > JAIOZK01 > JAIOZK01. The sequence continues at coordinate 14,193 of JAIPBS010000026.1, read as the reverse complement.
TCAAAAAGAAATTCGGAAAGGGCCGCGAGCGCAAAACCGAGATCAGGAATTTTGATACCATAGAAGCGACCATGGTTGCCGCCGCCAACCAGAAACTCTACGTAAATCGCGAAGAAGGCTTTGCCGGTACGGGTCTGAAAAAGGATGAGTTTATTTGCGAATGCTCCGACATCGACGATATGATCGTGTTCAGGGAAGACGGTACTTTTATCGTGACCAAAGTGAACACGAAAACCTTTGTTGGGAAAGACGTCATTCATATCGATGTGTTCAAGCGAAACGATGACCGAACGGTTTACAACATGATCTACCGCGACGGCTTCCGGGGCAGAAACCACGTGAAGCGCTTCTCGGTGCTGGGCGTAACCAGGGACAAAGAGTACCACCTGACCAAGGGTACCAAGGGAAGTAAAGTGCTATATTTTACGGCCAATCCCAACGGCGAGGCCGAGGTGGTGAAGATTTACCATCGCCCAAAACCCAAGCTGCGCAGATTGTCGTTTGAATTCGACTTTAGTGATATCGACATCAAAAACAGGAATGCCAAGGGAAATATTTTGACAAAACACGCCATACGCGACATCGTGAAAAAGGAGGAAGGCGTTTCAACTCTGGGCGCCATCGACATTTGGTACGACGAAACCGTGCAACGCATCAATACCGATGAAAGGGGAGAATACCTTGGTGCATTTAAAGGAGATGACAGGATTTTGACCATCATGAAATCCGGATCGTTAAGACTTACCAATTATGACGTGTCCACACATTTTGATGAGGATATGATCCTGATCCAGAAATTCGACCCGAAAAAAACCATTTCCGTTGTATATTTCGAGGGCGAATCGAGGAAATATTATGTGAAGCGTTTCCAAATAGATCCTGATACGCCTGAAAACAAACGCATCAGTTTTATTTCAGACCATAAAGATTCGGAACTGCTGGCCATTAGCCTGGACGTGTATCCACGGATCGAAGTCAATTTCAAACAAAGGAAAGGAAAAGATCCCATCGGGAATGAAGTGGTTAATGTAGCGGAATTTATTTCACTGAAAGGCGTCGGGGCGAAAGGCAAACGGGTTTCATACAAAGAGGTCGGCAAGATCAGGCTGATCGACCCGCTCCCTGTTCCCAAAGAAGAAAAAGAGCAGGACCTTCAGGAAGAAGCTAATGAAGATGAGGCTCAACAACTCAATCCTGTGACTGAGAGTGATGAGCCAAATGAACAGGACAGCCAGGAGGAAACTGATAAAGAAAACAAGTACGACAGACCAAACAACGATAACTGGCAAATGACATTGGATTTCTAAAAATTGTACTGTGATGAAAACGGATACCAAAATACTGGATGTAAGCAAAGATGTAAAATGGATAGGGGTGCTGGATTACGATATCGAAACATTTGATGTGGTAATGAAAACCGAATACGGCACCACTTACAACTCCTATTTCATAAATGCCGAAAAGAAGGTCATTGTTGAAACGACCAAAGAAAAATTTTGGAACACTTGGTACGAAAAGATAAAACAGGTAGTTGATCCTGCGGAGATCGAGTACATAATTCTAAACCATACCGAGCCGGACCATTCGGGCAATGTGAAGAAACTTCTTGAGATGGCTCCAAAGGCAACCATTGTAGGTAGCGGCAACGCGATCCGTTATCTGAAAGATCTTGTCGGGAGCGATTTTCCGCACATGATCGTAAAAGAAGGGCATACCCTCGACCTGGGCAACAAAACGCTGCGTTTTATCAGTGCCCCCAACCTGCACTGGCCCGATTCGATTTATACCCACCTGGAGGAGGACAAACTTTTGTTCACCTGCGATTCATTCGGGGCACACTATTGTGATGAACGCATGTTTGACGACCTGGTGGATAAAGAGAAGTATGAAGACGCATTTCGGTATTATTTTAACGTGATCCTGAGGCCCTTCAGCAAGTTTATGATCAAAGCCATCGATAAAGTACGCGGACTTGACATTGATACAATCTGCACCGGTCATGGGCCCATTCTCAGAAGCAACTGGCAACGGTATGTTGACCTGTCGGAGAAATGGGCTGCGGAATACCTGAAAATGGCCGAAGATCGCTTCGTGTACATTCCGTATGTTTCTGCATACCAGAAAACCGGTATGCTGGCGGAGGCTATTGCAACAGGAATTCGTAAGGCAGGTAAAGTGGAAGTAGAGGTGTCCGACATCGAGCACACCCCCCTGGGTGAGCTTGAGTCTAAACTGACCCGCTGCTGCGGGCTAATCGTGGGGTCTCCTGTGATCAACCAGAATATCCTGTTGCCGGTCTATCAGCTGTTTGCCCTGATCACGCCCCTGCGCGATAAAGGAAAACTGGCAGGTGGCTTTGGTTCCTACGGGTGGAGTGGCGAAAACCAGAACCTTATTAAAGAAGGACTGTCGAATCTTAAACTGAATTACCTGAACGACGGGGTGTTTGTGAAGTTTACACCCGATGAGGACGAGCTTGTTAAGGCAGAGGAATATGGCATGGCATTTGGAAAAGAATTGCTGAAAAAGGCTGATTCCTAAATAATATAAATTGAAGGTGAAAACACGTAATACCATTTCTCTTCTTTTGCTGGCATCGCTTGCAGCCCTTTCATCATGCAATATTGAAAAACAGATTGCCAAGCAATTTATCCAGCAGCCGGTTGCCGACGAAGTGTTGATGTTCAGTCCCTATTATGTGTTCAAGTCAAACCTGAAAGAAGATATCGAATTGGATACATCTGCACTTACCGATGAGGAGATACATCAAAGGCGTATCGATTCAAGTGTATTGCTTAAAGAGATTTCCGATTCGGTTTTTCTCAGTAAATATGTGAACAGCTATATCGAAGAAATGAAGGCGCTGGGTTATGAGGTGTACACCGAAGATTTTGTATCGGAGTTTATGAACCGGAGCGACAGCGGGTATGTGATCCACATCGCGCAGCTCGAACTGGAGGAATATTACATGGAATATGTGGATGAGGAATATATCGGTGGGCGTTATTTCAAAACTGAATTCGACCTGAACGCGCTCAACCTGAATTCCTGGTTTGAGCTATACCGGGTGAATGAGACCGAGAGAAGGAAACAGGTACTCTTTGCCTCTCACTATATTTCGGATAATCTATATGGCAGCTATACCCAGTATTTTTTCACCGGCGAAGTGGACTATGAATACACCATCGACTCGATGAAAACCGAGGATGTTTACGAGCTGGCTTCCTATTTGGGCGGGCTTTATGCTTCTTACACCTATGATTATATCCTCAATAAGTACCTGATGAACAATATGCCCGAAGGCCGGCACCCCAAAACCTACTGGCATTATAACCGCTATAACAAACGCCTGTATCCTGCCGGTGAGGACCGGTTTGAATTGCTGGATGAATAATGCAGTGTTCGGTGATTGTTCCCAGGGTAAAGGTTTTAGCATGATTTTTTCGACAAGATCAACTTCGATGCTGCACAAATTCTTCAGCCGGTGTTTAATTTTAATTTCATCAAATGAGCTGATTTCTCATCAAATTATTTTCTTTTTGCTCATTAATCGGCATCCTTTACCAACCTAAACCCAACCGTCGCATTCCGGTTAAAGGACGGGCTGACCAGCAACAACATCTGGTTTTCGTTCACTGCTTTTGGTCCTCCCTGAACATACCACCAGCTGGAGGTCGGCTTGTAATAGCTTCCGCCTTTCAGAATGTTAAAATAATAGCTTCCGTTGTCGTATACATCATGGGTCATTTGCCAGACGTTGCCCACCATATCCAACACCCCAAAAGGACTAACGCCGGACGGGAATGAATCGATTGCTGTGATATAACCCAGGGCATTGTTGCATTTGGTCGAATCGAATCCCTTTCTCCAGGGCCAGGCCTGCCCGTGTGTTCCGCCCTGGGCTGCATATTGCCATTCAATTTCCGTGGGAAGGCGCTTACCGGACCAGGCGGCAAAGGCCCGTGCGTCTTTCAACCCAAGGTTTACAACTGGGTAAACACCCATGCCTTCAGGGTATTTGCCATCTCTCCAGTGTTTCAGGTAGTTGGTTGAATCCTCCGGCCGGTAACCACTTTTTGCAACAAATTCATAATACTCGAGGTTGCTAACCGGATGTTTATCCATATAAAATGATCGAACCTTCACCTTTCTGGGTTCATTGTAATCGGGGTAGGGAATAAAACCATTTCCTGACTTAACCGAAAAAAGGTATTCCGAACCTTCTATAAAAACCATGCCCTCCGGAATTTGACCGGCTGATTCTGTAGTTTCAACCCTGGATATCAGCCGCGGTGTACCGGGATCTATATAAACAATTCTTTCATCGATGATCTCGCTGCCCTCAAAAAGCTGCACAACAAATTTTCCCTCATATCTGCCGAAATGTTCATGCAGCTTCAGGTGATGGGCACTTGTTTCCAGGATTACTGCTTCATTTTGATAGGAGGGGGCACCCGCCCAGACTTTGATCAGATCACCTGTCCGGGCGTTTATTTTCAACGTATCAAAACTCAATTCAACATCCAGCAGTTCCCTGAATGCCGCGATGCAATCCACATTGCCTTCCCGGCGGGTGTTCAGCCATGCCTGGTCGAATGCACTGGTTTTGGCCGGGATGAAAAGCTTCCCTTTGATGGTATCGGGTATCAATTCTTCATGATGATAAAGACTGACATAATGATGATCAGGTTCGGCCTCAAACAAAGGCCCGTCAAATCCTTCGGGGATCAGGCTGAATACGGTAAAAACCGTTTTATTGTCGGCGGGCCATTTATTCACCCAGATACTGTCGTGCGTGCTTTGTATGATGGGCGTCCACTCGAAGGAATGGAACGCTTTGCTGTTCTCCCTCAGCATCATGCTAATCTTACCCAGGAATTTGTATTCTTCTTCCATCCAGTCGGGCCGTCCAGCTGCGAAGGTGTTCAATTCGTTGCCATAGCCGTTGAAAAATGAGATGCAGGCCTCGCGGTGTATCCTTCCCTGGCTGAGCTGGCAAACCCGGAAAATAGCAAAATCGGGGCGGATCAGCTTGTTCAGGTTAAGGGGCGGAGGCATGAAAATGGCGTCATGGACGCGTCCGGAAATAATGCCTGGCATGTCCTTCGGAACGGCCATGCCTTCGCTGTACATCACAACGCCTTCCTTGATGCTGTCGGCGGCGCGTTGCAGTTCATAACTCGAGCTGCCGCGCGTATCCAGCACCACCCCATTCGCGTCGGTGGCTTCGATCAGGCGGGCCATTCCTTTGTATGGGTTTTCAGTTCTGGTGCTTTTGTCCCATGGATTGTATGCGATAAAAAACTTCGTATCATTTTCCTGCGCATACTTCGACAACTCACGAAGCTTATCGAGTCCGCCGGGCAGGTCGGCATACAAATCCCACTGGTTGCGCCGGTCCATCCCCAGGGCCGGCCAGGTGGTCCAGATGCCGAACACATCATAACCGCCCATGAGTTTTTCAGCTTCCTGAAGAAAAGTCTCGAAATTATATTGGTTGGTTTCCCAATCAAAAAACTTATGATCCCAGGCAAACTGCAAAACCATCAGGTATTCGTCTTTGATCCAGGCCAGGTCGTCTCGCTTGTAAAGACTTTCATCAAACGCTTCCAGGTCATACAGATAATTTTCCTGAAACATCTTTTTCAGGCCGTTCTGCCATTCACCTTCAAAAAACTCAAAAAAGAGTGTATATTCCACAAATCCGCCGGGATAAAGCAATGTTTTATAGCGGTACCGTTTCGCCTTTTCATAATTCGTTCTTCTTGCAATAGCGCAAAGCGATCGCTCCGTTCCGGTTTCAACCGAAGCATAACCCATTTCCCAGGCATTGTCGGGCAAGATAACACCTACCGGTGTTTTTCCGGGACGAAAAAGTTTGGTCCGGGCCAGCGACCAGGGACCGTTTGCCGTGATGTAGATATGTTCTTTTGAAATCCCGAACGAGACCACATTGCTGATATCGAGGGTATCTTCGGATTGATTCGAGAAACGAATGATGAATTTTTTATATCCTTTAAAATCATTCTGTTGTTCAATACCGGCTTTAAGTCCGGATGGAAAACCATACTGGATATGTTTACCGGAAGTTAGTGTTTTTGTAAACCCCGAATGGTGGGTTTCGTTATTTATGTCGATACTGAACAAGGGCAGGTCGTTACTTAGCAAAATTTCTTCTTCATGATCAGCTAAAATCTGTTGCGCCCAGAGACCGTTTTTCTGGGAATGGGTGGTTTGAGAGATTATCAAGGCAATGGATAATAGAATATAAAAAAATATTTTCATCATAAGCCGGATCTGATTTCCTCAAAAATACAATTATTCATTCGTTCGGAGTTGTGTAAATGTCACGGTGCGCTGCACCTCAGGGATATTCGTTATCGGATGATACGTGGCTGTATCAAAACTTGAGATAATTCTAAACCAGAATTTACTTCGTGAAACTTTGTGCCTCCTTTGATGCTTTGTGGTCCAATATATTAAGATTTACCACGAAGACACTAAGGATTTCACAAAGTTCCACAAAGACTTTTAAGACAAACCCAAAGCAGCAGAAATCAGAATGAGCCAAAGATGCAGCGCACTGTAACCATAATAATCCCATCAACTAACGTATAATTAATCAGCCCCGAAAAGCGTTTATTAGAAAATGCATCTTTATCCATGCCATCTGTAAGCGAAATAAATAACCGTCTTTCTTCAATCGATCAGGAAGAGCTTTACGAAGCATTTCAGCAGCTCTCTCCCTGCAATATTTGTCCGCGCGAATGCAATGCCGACAGGCTGAATGGGGAAACGGGCTATTGCAACACGGATGACAGTTTCAGGATTTCATCCATTTGCATTCACCGGGGAGAAGAGCCCGTGATCAGCGGAAGCAAGGGTATATGCAACATTTTCTTTACCAATTGCAATCTGCAATGCAAATACTGCCAGAACTACCAGATCAGTTTCAATTGCCTGAATCACGATACAGAACGCATGACCCTGGCAGAAGTTATGTACCGGATCATAAATATCCTGGAAGAGGGGATCAAAGCGGTCGGCTTTGTTTCGCCATCGCATGATGTCCCGCAGGTAAAAGTGATCATCAAAGCCCTGAAAGCGCTAGGTTATGATCCGGCCTTTGTTTACAATTCGAACGGGTATGACAGGGTGGAAGAGCTCAGAAAGCTGGAAGGTTTGGTCGACGTTTACCTCCCGGATTTTAAATACATGGACGAAAAGATCGCTGAAGATTATTCCGACGCCCCTGATTATCCGCAGATTGCTTTAAACGCCATCAAAGAAATGTACCGTCAGGTGGGTGCGAAAATTCATCTGAATAAAGACGGACAGGCCGAACGCGGAATGGTGATCCGGCATCTGGTGTTGCCCGGTCATGCGGAAAACAGCATCAAAGTTTTGCAGGAGATCGCCCAAAAGATCTCCCCCGTAATCCCCATCTCATTGATGTCCCAATACTATCCCACGCATCATGTGGCGGCGCTTCAATATCTCGGACGTACGCTAAAAAAGACGGAATACCAGATGGTGGTCGACGCCATGGAAAAGCTAGGCATGTACAATGGCTGGATACAGGATATGGACAGCTATGAAAACTACCGGCCCGACTTCGAGCGGAAGGAGCATCCGTTTGAGTGAAATTCCAAAATTCAAATTCCAAAAAACAAATAACTTGCCTGACGGCAGTCAGGAGCACCAAAATAAACTACCCCGCCGCAGAGCAGCGGGGTATTTAATGGAATATTAAAACGCCCCAAGGGGCGGGGAATGAACCCCTTGTCCGCCTCAGGCGGATTCAAAAATCCAATTTCCAAAACAATGCAGTTATTCTGATGATAGGTTTAGCCCGAATAATTCATAAGAGAGCCCATAGCTTTCTGCGGGCTATTTAACAAAACTTTTAACCGGCGGTTTGCCACATGCTATGAGATTCCTCCTTTCGCAGCCTCGCTGCGCTCGGCTGTTCCAGTCGGAATGACATTCATTCTATTTTTAAGGAGGGGCTGGGAGGCGCGCTTTGCGCGCCTGCCAGCCCCTCTCTTGTTCTCCCAAAGCGTACTGTCATTCCGAAATCTCTCGCCATTCAACTGGTTGGTAAGAACCATAAAAGTTTGCAGCGAGAGGTCGAGGAATCTCGTGGCATATTGCAAGCCTGTTTATTAAAACATTTTTAGATTTTAATTCTATACTTATTAAAAATGCAAAACATTTTTCTTTTAGATTCAGTTATACCGATTGGGGCATGAGGCCATCATTGCAAACCTGTTCCGAATCGGTATATGTCCCTTAGCCATAAAAGAACTGCAATACGCCAGGGGAATTCCCTGCCCGTTCGGCAATCAGGCTATTTTCCTTGTTTCGCTATCACGTAACAATTGCAGTAACCGGAATGACATTTTGTTTTTTGAAATTTATGATATGCTGCTTTCCCCCCCTGCTTACTGTCCGTTTCTTTTGATACTTTTGTTATATGTTTTACCATCCAATCAGCTACGACGAGCCCCTCTTCCGTCCTCCCAGCGAGGCCTATTCATTCATTTTGCAGCTTACCCTGGGCTGCAGCTGGAACCGCTGCGCCTTCTGCGAGATGTACACCACAAAACAATTTAAGGTGCGACCGGTGGAGGAGATCAGGGAGGATATACGCAAAATGGAACCCTATGCGGATCAGATCAGGAAAGTTTTTCTTGCCGACGGGAATGCACTGGTTTTGTCTACGCCGAAACTAAGCGCGATCCTGGATGAATTGAATAACAGTTTTCCAAAGATTAACAGGATTTCCGCCTATGCCATCGCCAAAGACCTTAAAAACAAAACGGTTGATGAATTGAAAAACCTGCGCGAAAAAGGTTTGCAATTGCTGTATGTCGGGATTGAATCCGGCGATGATGAAGTGCTGGAAGCCGTTAATAAAGGCGAAACATTTGAAAGCCAGAAAGAAGCCCTGTTGAAAGCCAAAGCCGCCGGCATGCGTTTGTCGGTGATGATCCTTAACGGGCTGGGAGGGAAGAACATGTCGGAGCAACATGCCGTTAGCTCCGCCAGGCTTTGCAACGAAATACAACCAGAGTTTCTTTCCACACTTGTGCTGAGTTATCCGCACGGACAGGGGCACTTCAAAAAGAGATTCAGAGGGGAGTTTGAGCCGCTTGACATGTATGGACTGATCAAAGAGATGAAGATATTCATCCAAAACCTTGAACTCGGGCATACCGTCTTCCGCAGTGATCATGCCTCCAATTATCTTGTTTTAAGGGGCAACTTAAACCGGGATAAAGAAGAACTCCTGCAAAGGATCGATCAGGCCCTCGATCAGCCCGGTCAGGCGGGATTGCGGCAGGAATGGATGCGGGGGCTGTAATGCGTTGCAGGTTGCATGTTACAAGTTGCAAGCACTAAACCTGTAACATGTAACATGCAACATGCAACCTGTAACACAAATTGGAACACAAATTGCTGTTAGGATACCACTCATTTTTAACTAAAAACAGCTATGGCCAACAAACTCATCAACGAAAGCTCTCCTTACCTGCTACAGCATGCCCACAACCCGGTTGAATGGCATCCCTGGGGAGAGGAAGCCCTCGAAAAGGCAAAAAAAGAAAACAAGCCTCTGATCATCAGCATCGGGTATTCTGCCTGCCACTGGTGCCACGTGATGGAAAAGGAATCTTTTGAAGACGAAACGGTGGCCGCGATCATGAACAAGCATTTTGTGTGTATCAAGGTTGACCGGGAAGAACGTCCCGACATCGATCAGATCTACATGGAAGCCGCACAGCTGATCACCGGAGGGGGCGGCTGGCCGCTGAATGCCTTTGCACTCCCGGAAGGCAATCCGTTTTATGCCGGCACCTATTTCAGAAAGCAACTATGGATTGATCTTTTGCAGCAGATTGCCGGCATATGGAAAGAAAACCCGGGCAAGCTCCTGGAACAGGCGGAGTCCGTCACAGAAGGGATCGATCAAAGTACCTTTATTCAACTTAAGAGGGAAAAAGCCCAGTTTGAAAAGGAAACCGCCGATAAGGCCTGGGAGAACTGGAAAGATGATATCGATCCCGATCAAGGGGGAATGGGCGGGGCGCCTAAATTCCCGATGCCAGTTGATTGGGGATATTTGCTGGCATACCATCATCATACCGATAACAGCGATGCTTTGCTGGCGGTTAAAAACACCCTCGACAATATGGCCAAAGGCGGGATTTATGATCATGTGGGCGGCGGTTTCGCCCGTTATTCGGTTGACAGGGAGTGGCATGTGCCCCATTTCGAAAAGATGCTGTACGACAATGCACAGCTGGTGAGCCTGTACTGCAATGCCTGGAAGGTGATAGAAGAAGACAGATGGGAGCAACTTGTGCATAACACGCTCGAATTTATCGGCAGGGAAATGACTTCCCCGGAGGGGGGATTTTATTCCTCACTGGACGCCGATAGCGAAGGTGTTGAAGGGAAGTATTATGTGTGGGATATTGAAGAATTTGAAGAAATGTTTGGCGATGACGCTCCCCTGCTGGAAGAGTATTTTGATGTATCGGAGGAAGGAAACTGGGAAGGGATGAATGTGCTTCGGATCAATCACGACAATTCTTACTTCCTGGATAAATATGAATTAAACATCAAAGAATTCAGCCAAAAGGTCGGCGAGGCGCGGCAGAAGATGCTCACCGAACGCAACAAACGCGAACGCCCCGGCCTGGACGATAAGATCCTGACCGCCTGGAATGCCATGATGCTAAAGGCCTATGCGGATGCATACCGGACTTTCGGGCGCAAGGAATACCTGCAAACCGCCTTGCGCAATGCGGATTTTATCAGGGATGTGATGATGCAGGAAGACGGCCGTTTGAACAGAATTTATAAAGATGGCAAATCTTCCATCAATGCTTTCCTGGATGATTACGCCCTGAGCATACAGGCTTTTATTTCGCTTTACCAGGCCACCTTCGACGAACAACGGCTGGAAACAGCAAGCAATCTGAACGATTATGTTTTAAAGCATTTTCTTCACAAAAAGAACGGCATGTTCTATTACAGCTCCGACATCGACCCGGCCCTGATCAGCCGGAAAATGGAGCTGGCCGACAATGTGATCCCGGCTTCTAATTCCGTGATGGCCCATAATCTTTATGATCTCGGGAAGTATTACGATAAGGAAGAATATGTTAAGCAGGCCGGACAAATGCTGGCCCACTTCACCGAAGACTTTAAGAAACACCCGCCCTATTACGCCAACTGGGGCCGGCTGCTGCTTAAATTGGTTTATCCTTACCATGAATTGGCCATAACGGGAAATGAAAGCCTCAAAAAACGCATTGAGCTCGATGCACACTTCCTTCCGGATGTCTTGCTGATGGGAGCGGAAAAGGAATCTAAGCTTCCATTATTACAAAACAAATTCAGGGAGGGCAAAACCACCATTTACGTATGTGCCGGCAAGGTGTGCAAGCATCCGGTGGAGCGTGTGGAAGATGCGTTGGAGCAGGTTTGATGGAAATTTGAAATTCGGACTGAAAAAAATCGGGGTATAAAGTTATACGGGTATAAAGGTATAAGGTCCGCTTTGTTCAATCTGTCCGACCAAACAGGTAAGCAAATAGCCACGAATGCACGAATGGAATATTAAGGCTATGATCACGAATGCTTGAAATGGGACAGATATTAAGCATCTGGGGAGTGGTATGTTTTTTATAATTGTTTATTTCTCAGCCTCCCGCAATTTCGTGCATCCTGAGAGATTTGATAATAGATAGGATTTATACTGAATCTTACTAAAAATGCAAAACATTTTTCTGTTAGATTCAGTTATACCGATTGGAGCAGGAGGTCAATCATTGCAAAGCTGTTCCGAATCGGTATAATATGAATGTTCTTTGGCTTGATCCAAAGAACCAAAAATCAAGGCTGCGTCTTGTATTGCAACAAAACTACGCATGAAATTATCCCCGCCATTCGAGCCGTTCGCCGTTAACAATATCTCCAGATTTAATCATGTAGCGGCTCACTCGCGAATGGCTTAGCACAGGCCCACCCAATAATTCCCTGCTTGTTTTGTAAGCAATACAAGACAAGGCCGATCATACGATAAACTCTCGCATGGCTTTGTGTGACCGGAAAATTTGAAATTTGAAATTCGGACTGAAAAAATCGGGGTATAAAGGTATAAGGTCCGCTTTGTTCAATCTGTATTGTCTGACCAGACAGAAAAGCAAAACCAAAGCATCTGTCAAAAATTCTCACAAGGGATATGCTTTTCTCTGTGATCTCGGTGGTTAAAAACCCTCAAATTAAAGTGCCAGGATAATTTTACTTTGTGTTCTTCGTGAAAAACCCTTTGTGGCCCTTTGTGGTTAAAAACATTTGCGCTCCTTCGGTTCAATTCAATTGTCATTCGATGGTCACTCGATGGTCATTCAGTTGGAATCCGGTTCAAACTCAGTTGTCATTCGATGGTCATTCGGTTGTCACTCGATTGAAATTCATTGGTCATTCGATTGTTCTGTTTGTTTTCCCTGCCAGGGTTCGTCCAGGATGTTAACCGGGGTTCCCACGGGTATTATCCCGAACAGCTCGATCACATCCTTGTTGCTCATGCGTATGCAGCCTTTGGAGGCCGGCCGGCCCAGCAGTCCTTCCTCCGGCGTTCCGTGGATGTAGATATAGCGATAATAGGAATCCACGCCCGGACCCTTGTTTTTTCCTTCCTCCAGTCCTTCCAGCCACAGTATGCGCGTAGTGACCGGGTCTCCCTCAATATCCGTATCATCCGTATAGATCTGCGCGATCTCACCCGTAAAGGCCCTGGCCTTAAAAATAGCCCCGATGGGTTTGCCTTCCCCAAACTTTTCCTTCACCCGGTGAAGGCCCGTGGGCGTCTTCCCGCTCCCCGCCTCACAGCCCAGCCCGTTCTTTGCCGTGCTGATCACATAGGTTTTAACCAAACTATCGCCCTTGTATACGGAAAGGGTTTGGGTGGCGGGGGAGATGAGGAGGGAGGGATTTTCATTCATGGCTTTCTGAGAAAATTGGTTATCTTTCATTCTATCTGCATTATGGTTAGAATAAAGTATAATTACAAATGTTACAAAGAAATTCAATTTAAACATACCCGTATCAATCTTTGATTGTTGGCCAAAGATATTACTTTAGTCCAATAAACATTAATGAAAATTATCTGTTTACAAATCAAAGCATCAACAAGAAAGTATTTGGCAATTATGAAACATCTCCCGCAAATATTTGTTTTTGTGCAGTTCTCTAGCTTACTGGCCATTTTTCTCACCGGTCCATTACTAGCAGGCAAAACAACACTCATTATTTTCGAGATTTCAGGTTTCGTTCTGGGCGCCTGGGCCATTCTTGCTCATGGCGGTTATAACTTCAGGATAGCGCCGGTGCATAAGGAAGGGGCGCGATTGATCACCAAAGGGCCCTATGCGCTGGTCAGGCATCCCATGTACCTGGCCATCATCCTGCTGGTTACGCCTTTAATTATAGATCATTTTACATGGCTGCGGCTGGGGATCGGTATTGTGCTGCTGGCAGACCTGCTGCTTAAGCTGGAGTATGAGGAGAGGCAGCTGGTGCGGGCGTTTGAGGGCTATGAGGCGTACAGGAAGGGGACGTGGAAGTTGGTGCCGGGGGTGTATTAGTTGGTAGTTCGTAGTTGGTAGTTGGTGGTGCACTTTGCTGATTTGATGCAGTTTCTTGCTTAGAAACTTCGAATATCGTTACATCGGTCAATCGTTAAATCGCTACATTGGGGATTGGTTGGTAGTTGGTAGTTGGTGGTGCGGCTTTGCTGATTTGATGCAGTTTCTTGCTTAGAAACTTCGAATATCGTTACATCGGTTAATCGTTAAATCGCTACATTGGGGATTGGTTAGTAGTTCGTAGTTGGTAGTTGGTGGTGCGGCTTTGCTAATTTGATGCAGTTTCTTGCTTAGAAACTTCGAATATCGTTACATCGGTTAATCGTTAAATCGCTACATTGGGGATTGGTTGGTAGTTGGTAGTTGGTAGTTGGTGGTGTGTCATTGCTAATTTGTCATTCCCTGAAATAGGTTGACCAAAAAAAAGAAAGGATCAACTGATGATTAAAACGGGAAGAAGTTTAAAAAAGCGAAGGGTTTTTAGCGAAGAGTTTAAAAAAGCTCGCGTACAGGAATATGAAAAAGGTGAGTT
>JAIPBS010000069.1 GCA_021738625.1 Bacteroidales bacterium | reverse complement strand
AATGAGCCAGGTTTTTTTGAGGAGATAGCTCAGTTGGTTAGAGTCCCGACCCGTCGGGATTAATCAGAGGGTCGTCTCGCCCGAGGCGAGACCTGGGGAGCAAGGAAAGGAAGCCAGACTAAAGTAGTAGTTTGGCTTTATATTTTTGACTTTTACACACAAATTCAGGCCATGGGAACTCAAAGCATCTTTTCCTGTCAATCACAATAGAGGGGATGCCATGCGGCTGGAAAGATTCATCAAGAAACAAAAAAGTTGAAAACTACTGCAGCAACTGATTAAGGAACCAGAACATTTTACAGAATTAGCTCAGTCGGTTACCTTGCCTAAAGGACGGCAGACGGGCAGATTGACAAAGAAATGAAAGCTAATGTATTCAACTCCGCATAAAAGATTTAACTTTATGTTTTAAAAACAGAACATTGAAGTTATATATTCAAAATATGGTCTGCATCCGCTGTCAGATGGTGGTGAAATCCGAACTTGAAAAAGTAGATCTCAAGTATACCTATGTAAAAATAGGAGAAGCTGATGTTATCGGGGATGTCAGGCCGGAGCAGTTGGATAAGCTAAAAGCAAATTTGAAAAAATCCGGATTGCTTCTGATGGACAATAAGAAAAGTATACTTGTTGAAAAAATTAAAAGTGCAATTATAGAATTGGTACATTATACCGAAGATCGGGTTAAAGTAAACCTTTCTGATTTTCTGAGCGAAAAACTCAATTACAATTATACCTACCTGGCCAATCTTTTCTCAGAAGTAAAAGGCATCACCATCGAAAAGTTTTATCTCACACATAAAATCGAGAGGGTTAAAGAACTGATTGTTTACGATGAATTGAATCTTTCAGAAATTGCTTACAGAATGCATTACAGCAGTGTGGCGCATCTTTCCAATCAGTTTAAAAAATATACGGGCCTCACCCCGTCCCATTTCAAAAAGCTTAAAAACAAACGTCGCCAAACATTGGAAGATGTGTGAATAATGTAAATTAAAACATTAAAGCTGTAACACTTCCAATGTAAAAGGGTTCTAATTTTGAAGAACTTATTTTAATGGAGGCAGGGCCTGTGAAAGAAATCGAAAAATCAAAAATCCATGTTCTAATCGAAATCACAAACTATGTATCCAATTCAGTTGTTAGCCAAACAATTCTTCGCAAAACCACCGGGAACATTAGCATAGTGGCGATCGATAACGGGAAAGCACTGGCAGAAAAAATTTCTCCTTTTGATACTTTTATTCAGATTGTTGAGGGATCCGCGGAAATTGTTATCGACAATCAGCCAAACATGCTTCAAGCCGGGCAGGGCATCGTTATCCCCGCCCATACTTCACATATGGTTAAGGCAAACGAACGCTTCAAAATGATATCCACTGTGATCAAAAGCGGATATGAGGGAAACATTGTAACATAAACATTTAAAAATACATTCTAATGGCAAAAGTTAAAGAAGGAAAAGAAAGAAAGAACAAGAAAAAGGTAGCTTTGAAAAACCTGAAAGAAAAAAGAGCCGATAAAGCAGCCAAAAAGTCCCAAAAAAATATTTCAAGCAGGGATTAACAAATGAAAATAGCTTATATCGCCACATACACACCTCGCGAATGCGGCATCGGAACATTTACAAACAACCTGTTTAAATCAATGTTAGCCGGGGATGCAAACCCGAATGAAGAGAACAAAGGTTTTGTGATTGCATTGAACGATAACGAACTCACCTATACATATCCTGAGGAAGTTAAATTAACCATCAGGCAGGATCATCAGGAAGATTATATCAAAGCGGTGAAATATATTAATTTAAGCGGCGCCGATGTTTGTATTTTGCAACATGAGTTTGGCATATTTGGCGGACAAAGCGGGGTTTATATTCTTCCGCTGCTCCACCGCCTGGAAGTACCACTCATTGTTACCCTTCATACCATACTCAAAAAACCTTCTTACAACGAAAAGGCGGTTTTAAAGGAAATTTGCAAAATGGCGCAAAAAATTGTCGTGATGAACCTCAAGGCGGTTGAATTTCTGACCACCATTTACGATGTGCCAAAAGAAAAAATTGCCCTGATTGAGCATGGCGTACCGGATATTCACTTCAGCCCTGAAAAATCGAAAAAGGAGTTTAAACTTGAAAACAATAAAGTGCTGCTTACTTTTGGTTTTATCGGTCGAAGCAAGGGTATTGAAACGGTCATTAAAGCACTGCCTGAAGTGGTTAAAAAGTACCCTGAACTGATTTACATTGTTTTGGGGAAAACCCATCCGAATGTGTTGCGGCATTCCGGCGAAGAATACCGCATTTCTCTTTTCCGACTGGCAAAAAACCTTCAGCTCGAAAATCATGTTGTCTTTCTGAATGAATTTATTGACGAACAGGATCTTTTCAAATACTTATATGCATGCGATATTTACATCACTCCTTATTTGAATGAAGCCCAGATTACCTCGGGAACACTTTCCTATGCAGTTGGTGTGGGTGCCGCCGTAATTTCAACACCTTACTGGCATGCCTCCGAATTACTGGCCAATGGAAGAGGCCGCTTATTTGATTTTAATGATTCGGATGAGCTTGCGAAAACATTAACCGAACTCTTTGATAAACCGGAAAAGCGGAATGAATTGAAAAAAAACGCTGGTGAATATGGCAAAAAGACAAGCTGGCCAACAACGGGTGAAAAATACCTGGCACTTACCGAAAAAACAGTAAAGGAAAAAAGCCGGGTTATATCCCGCAGGGAGCCCGAACCTGATTTGCTTCTTCTGCCCCGTTTTTCCCTTGCCCATATCAATCGTCTTACCGATGATACCGGCATCATTCAACATGCCAAATTCGGCATTCCGAATTTGAAGGAGGGGTATTGCCTCGACGATAATTCACGTGCTTTATTGATGGTTTTAATGGCTTACCGGCAAATGAAAGATATGCGTGCACTTGAATTGTCTCCCATCTATTTAAGTTATATGCATTACATGCAAAATGCAAACGGGACTTTCCGGAATTTTCTCAGTTTCAACCGCAATTTTCTGGATGAAATTGGCTCAGAAGATTCATTTGGCCGGACGATCTGGGCCTTAGGCTATTTGCTGGGCAATGCACCAAACGATGCCTATTACCAAAGCGGCAAATTGATATTTTTTAATGCCTCGCCAAATTTCGAAAAATTAAAATCCATACGTGGAATCGCCAACACCATGATTGGCATCAGCTATTACCTGAAGAGCAATCCGGCAGATGATTCCATGACCGAAAGACTTAGGAATCTCGCGAATGTATTGATCAATCACTACAGGGAAAACCAGTCTGCCGGATGGAACTGGTTTGAATCTTTGCTGGCATACGACAATGGAATTTTACCCCTGGCCTTGTTGCATTCGGCCGAAATACTGAACGATGACAAAATTACGCAGATTGCCATAGAATCCATGAATTTTCTTACAGAACACACTTTAAGGGATAATTATCTGTCGATAATTGGCAACGAAAAATGGTATAAAAAAGAGGGCGAACGCTCGGTTTTTGCCCAACAGCCTATCGATGCCATGGCAACGGTGTTAATGTATCACCAGGCATATTTTGTAACAAAAAACAAAGATTTTCTCAATAAACTTTATACATCCTTCTTGTGGTTTCTGGGAGAAAATGATTTGCGCATGAGTCTATACGATTTTGAAACCAAAGGCTGTTGCGACGGATTTGAAAGTTACGGTGTAAACCGCAACCAGGGCGCTGAAAGTTCGCTGGCCTATTTAATTTCCCACTTAACGGTACTGCAGGCATACGAAGAGTTTCACAAGTCGGACTTAAAGTTGTTGTAAAAAAAATCCCGCCAGAAGCGGGATTAAAATAAAATGCTTGTAATGATTATAAACTAAGCCTGTTTAACATTTACGGCATTTAATCCTTTTTTACCTTCTTCCAAATCGAAAGTTACTTCATCATTTTCGCCGATATTATTTTTTAAACCGGTTGAATGTACGTAATACTCTTTTGATGAATTCTCGTCTTTAATAAAACCAAAACCTTTGGTTTCATTGTAAAATTTTACTGTTCCTTTGTTCATTTTATAAATGTTTGTGTTTTTTGCCTTCCGGGAAAATAATTAATTCCATCAGGCTTTTCTGTTGTTTGCCGAATTTGGGGATGATCCATTGAAATTTTTCCATTGCATCGTATTGACCCCAAACCCAGGTTCAATTATTTTCGACAAAATTACTTCATTTCAATCGCAAAATGTTACACAATTCTTAAGGTGAGTTACATCATTCACACATTTTCCGGCCTTAAGTTATTTCTATCACGCTTATCAAAAAACGAACTGAACTGCCGCAGAGGTATCATATAGGAATAGTAAAAATATCCCGAAAAGCGATGGGGGAACTAACCCACAAAGAGATCAGACTTTCAACTCATTCAAAAGCTCCCGCAAATTAACAGTTGCATAGGTTGATGCATAATCCGACATGGCATAAGGAATGACCAGTTCATCATTATGGATCATCGATCCGCATGAATAAACCACATTGGGCACATATCCTTCCCTTTCTGTGGCATTGGGCGCCAGCAATGGAGATTTTAACCTCCCGATTTCTTTCTCCGGGTTTTCCAGATCGAACAGGGAAACTCCCAGCGTATATTCGCGCATGGGGCCCACCCCATGTGTGGTTACCAACCAGCCTTCCGGCGTTTCAATGGGTGAGCCTCCATTGCCAATTTGAATAAGTTCCCAGGGATATTTAGGTTGTTGAAGTAATTTGGCCTGTCGCCATATATTGATGTCATCAGAATAGGCAATGTAATTGTTAAAGCCATCCAAACGGCAAAGCATGGCATATTTTCCTTTCACTTTCCGGGGGAAAAGCGCCATGCCCTTGTTTTGGGCAATTTCTCCATGCAGCGGCAGTATATTAAAGTGATAGAAATCCTTTGTTTTAAGCATCTTTGGTAAAATGGTGCTGCCGTCGTATGCGGTATATGTGGCATAAAAAATGCTTTCATTATTATCTTCCGTGAATTTAACAAAACGGGCATCTTCAATGCCGTTCTTTTCATTTTCCGAAACCGGAAAGATGACCCTTTCGGAGATATTTGTGTCCAGCGAAAAATCAAGTTCGTAATGTGATGAGGCCAGCCACGTAATCTGATTAAACAAGGTTTCTTTCTCGTAAGATGGCTGCATTATCTTTCTTGCTTCCCGAACACAGGCACTTAGTTCGCCATAAGTGAAAACATCATTTAACTTATCAAGTATTAAACCGGAGGGAATAACAGGATGAATGTTTTTCATTTCATCCAGTTTGCTTTTAAAGGCGGCTTTATCGTACATATGCTTTCGCACATGCTTGGCCTCTTCCAGCATTTTACCTGCTGGTTCAATGGAAAATTTGTTGTTTTTATCAAGTACCCCGGTACGAAAAACGATCGATGATATATGCCCTTCACCGGTTGCCCTGAAACTGAGAATGACCCTTTTGTCGCCCGGGCCCGTTTCCGACTGATCGGGATGTTCCACAATGGACGGATTAAAAAAGGCGGCCGATTCAATGGAATACTCCATGCTAAAATAAGCGCCGATAAGTGCCTTTTGTGATGTGGTGAGCGAATCAGGATCAACATCCAGCAACTTTAGCAAATGAGAAACTTTGTTGAAATGCTTTTCGAAAATCAAGGAGATGTTTCTGTGTCGCAATGAAAAATCCCTCAGCAAGGGACTTAACACCTGCGATACTTGATCCTCCGATAAGTTCAACACAGAACTTATGGTATTTAATGCCCTTTCATCGGTGGTATAAAGAAAGCGGGCAATGACCCGGCCCGGATCGGGAGTGAACTTAATATTCTTTCTTTTTACAATAACTTGCATGCATATTTTTATTTAAACTTTTCTAAAGGTAATGGTTAATATGGTATCACTACAATATATTATGCAATTCGCTATTACAAAGAAAACCCATGAAACCGGATTGAGGCTTTTATCGTGGACTACATGATGCCGATTCGAAATGATTGAGTTTATGCTCCAATCGGGATAACTGCATCTAACAAAAAAGTGCTTTGCATTTTTTGAAAGATTCAATATACAACAAGTTTGATTTTCTTTTCATAATAACTGTTTTGGATCACCGCAATATAAACCCCCGCCGGAATTCGGTCGACACTGATGATATGTTGGGCTTTCCCGGTATTCTTATAGGTTTTACTGCAAAAAATCTGTCCACTGTTGTTTATGATAAGAAACCGTACTTCATTACCGGGAAGATTTCTAAGATTCAATTGCAGCATTTTCCCGGCCGGATTGGGTGAAAGCGACACGAAGGGTTGAGGTTCCGATATTACCAGGCCGGTACATGGATCAACAAAAACCTTAACACTGTCTGTTACCGCATTCACTCCATCATCCACCCGGCAAAAATACATTGTAGCTGTATCAGGCATAACAACAGGGTTTTGCAGGGAAGAGGTAAATCCCACCGGGTCGGACGTCCAGTTGTAGGTAAAGATAGTGCTTCCCCCCTGCGGGTTTGCATGCAACTGCGTACTTTGGTTCTGGCAAATGGTATCTTCATCCACGCTTACCTCAAGAACAAGAGGTTCTATCAGATTGACGGAAGCGATCCTGGTTTGCCAACTTCTATTGCCGGTTGTTTCGTAATACTGCTGGGTGTACCAGAAAGTGGTGTGATTCACCGGATCGACCGACATGCAGCTGTAGTCTCCCCAACGGTGGTAGGGATTGGTTTGAACGCCGCTTCCGGCAATGATCTCCTGTTCCTCCAGGCTCATGATACCCGGCGGATCGTCTTTGTATCTGCCTGTAAAACGAATGGACGGGTAGGTGTTATGGTCCGATACGGAATACCCAAGAGCGATGTTGCCGTATACATCCATGGCCGCCGAGCCCATCCAGCGACAGGTGTTATCGGGGCTGTAGGTTCCCTGCTGATGGATTTGCCATCCGCTGCCATGGTCCCTAAACTCGTACCAGCGAATACCGGCCACTCCATCGCCCGAATTCACCGTGTGGTTGGCGACCATGCCGGCATGATCTTCAAATTGCCTGTATTGCAAACGGTACATCAATCTGTTCGACATGGGTGCCAGGTAAGGGGCGCCATCGGGTTGCGGGATGCCGTCGGGAAGGTTGCCCGTGAAAGACTCGGGGTACAAGGTCTGGGCAACCGACAGGCTTGAATTGCCTGGCTCTTCCCAATCGGTATCCACTTCATAGATCACGATCTTGTCGTTCATACCTTCTTTGTAATATGCCAAATAGGCGGGCACATCCGCAGCGGGTTGCTCCCCGTCGAAATCGGCAGGCAACACGCTCCAGGGCTCCTGGTTGGGATACAGATCGAAAAAGAGTCTTCTGGCCTGGGGCGAACCGATCAGCATGCTGTCGCGCTCAAACACGCTCACCCCCACGGCATGGAAATGAAGCTCTTCCTCCTCATCCCAGTAGTTGTTGTTGGTGGTCATATAATAACCGTCGTGCCAGACGCCCAGTTTGGGGAAATCGCAAAAATAGCTGTACTGGAAACCATACAGATACCAGGAACCCGTTGGATCGGAGGTTTCGGAAATGGCGATCTTCTCATAATAGGGTCCATCCGGATGACTCACATAGGAAAGTTCACTGATGAGCCAGCGGTCGGCTTCCTCGTCGTAAAGCGCAATGGGGTCACCGCGGCTGTATTCCGACCAGGGATAAGGGGCATTTTGCCAGATGGAAAGGTTGCTGGCCGGACCATAAAGCAGGTTGCCTTCCTTATCATAAATGGCAAAGGACATATTGATCATCTGCAGGTAATAATCCGGCCCGACATCGCCTTCGGTATCGGGGGGCAAAATGTTTTGCAGATTATCCACGCCTTCAAAGTTGGCCAGTATCTCACCGCTTGCACGTTGGCCCATAAACCTTTGCAATACCGGGTCGCGGGGCGGATCGCTCATAAAATTCCTTTTCTCGAAATCGGGCTCACGGATCACCTCAGTAACGCCTTCCTCCTTTTGTTCAGTGGCTACATCCGATGGATGAATGATTGGCATTTCGCGCAGGGGAAGGGTTTGGGAAAAGTAGTCGGGTTGTTTGACAAAAACAGGTCGCAGGCATTCTTCCTGAGATTTTGCGGCATTGTAGAAACACAAAATCAGCAATCCGGTAATCAATGAAAACAACAGCTTCATACAATCAAACATACAAAAAAAACTACTTTACCAAAAAAATGAGTTACCTGATAACTACAAACCGTTTTGTAAACAAAATACGGTTGCTCAGCGAAGCCTTAACAAAATAAACTCCTGCTGCCACTCCGATTGTCATAGGGATTGAATGCCGCCCCTTTGACAGTTCGCCTATATGAATGGTCTTCATCAGGCTTCCTTCCATCCGATAGAATTGCAAAAGGAGTTCTCCTTTGGATGGAAGGTTTAATGATAAAGTAAAACGGTTTTGCACCGGATGAGGATAAATCAACACCCCCGGCTGCTTAATATTTGATTTGATGGCAGTAGATTCGGTGATGATCATCATATAATCCTCCACTTCCCCGTCTTCAGCTTTCCCGGTAAAATCGATCCCCTGGTATGTGGTCAGCCGGAAACGAGCATAGGTTGTATCCGTAACAGCATTTTCAGGTATGCTAATATATAATTTGTTTTCCCCGGCTGCAACTTCTTCATCGTTGAATATCTTATCACCGGAATCCGACCAATCCCCATTCGCGTTAAAGTCGATCCAGGCATTAAGATAGCCGGCGGCAGATGCGGATACAATCAAGGTATCCGTCATACCCTGATAAAGATCATCCGGGAAAATCACGCCATCTTCGTCTGCTATGTCGTATTGATCGTCTCCTTCGGCGAGCGGATCGGGAATCCCATCCGGCTCCGCGTCAACGAACTGACCCAGATAGACGCCGGCTTCAAGTTTATGAGCCGCACCATGCTCCAACGATTTGGTGGGATAATCCGGTTCGGGTGCGTCTCCCCAGTCGTATTCCGCATCCGGGTTTGGCGCCAGGGTAAAAGCCACATCGCCAATGCCATCCAGAAAAGAAGTTGTATAAACCATAAAGGCATCATTGTAATCCGCAACCAGAGCCGGATATTCTCCCATCCATTCATCATTTGTTTTATGGGGGCTGGGACTGATGAAAGAATTGCCATTGACCGGGATGTTGTTTGAAAATGTATTGCCTTCATCGGTGCTGCTGCAGTAATACACATCCCATGTTAAATCGGTGGGATCATTTCTCCGGTCATACCAAATAATATCAATGATGTCATTTGCTTTGATAAACATCCAGGGCATCACCTGATCGTTGTTCGTTTGATCGTCATTCACCCTGCTAGGATTGCCCCAATTATCTCCTCCGTCTTCAGATTTGATCATGAAAATATCAGCCTCATCCGGCCCGGTACCGTCCGGATCTTCGGCAAACACAATAAACAACACATCAGGATCGGAGGGAAGCACACGAATTACAGCGGCCCCTTTGGCTCTTACATCCGATCCGTTGTTCAGGTTCAAGGGAGGGAGATCGACGGTGTAAACCGCCTTATCCTGCCCCCAGTTCAGCCCGGCGTCCGTTGATTTATCCAGAAAGATCGTTCCCTGTCCGCCCGAACTCACATTGTAATCCATCCAGCAAACATACACGGTTCCGTTTTTGGCCACATCAAGGGTAGGCATATTCCCCATGTTATTGGCCCATGAATTGATCCTGAGCGGCTGTGAGAAAACCTCCCCTCCGTCAGAGGAAGAAGAGAAATATATATCACTCAGCGGCTGACCGACATTCCATCCCCGGTCCATGATCCAGGTCAGATAAACATGATTATAAAAAGGGCTTTGTGAATATTTGTCCGTGATGATCTGTTGGCGGTCATTGAAGCGATAGCTGGTATCCTGACTGCCACTGGGTGGTCCCTTGATGGAAATGGTTTTCGCGGGCGACCAGCTAATGCCCCCATCCGTTGATTTCTGAATATAAAGACCGCTCGCTGCACCCCCAAACAGATTTCCGTCAGTGGCAATGTAGGAGGCAAAAACATGGCCTGAGTCGTCGACTGCGATTGATGGATCGAAGGCGTCAACCATGGGTGCGTTGGCATATGGGTTCCAGGGATAACCCAGTTGGGTAGATCCCCAGCTTGCACCGGCATCCGTGCTATAGCTGATGCCAAGGCCTGGTCCGCCCGGATGCGGATCATCGTTGTAGGCAGCGATCAGCAATATTGGAGAACCAAATAGTTCACCCTGGTCAATTGCCAGTGATATTTCGTTTTGGGTTAGCGTCATACAGGGATTCGGATCGATGATAACATCATCGATATTGGGCATCCCAAGCATGAGCTGATAATCTTCCACCTCACCATCGGGTGCAAAACCGGTAAAACCGATCCCTCCCTGTGTGGAGGCCCTGAAGCGAGCAAAGGTTTGAGCGCCGGTGGGTGTTCCGGGGGGTACGGAAAAACTCAACTGGTTATAGCCATTGGCCAAAATGACATTGGTAAATATCTGCTCTCCGGCATCGGCCCAGTCGCCATCCACATTGAAATCCACCCAGGCATTCAGCAGCATGCCGCCGGAAGCAATCACCGTAACCGTGGCGTTTTGGCCTGCCACCAGCCAGGAAGTAAAAACAACGCCATCTGCATCATCGTTGAGGCTCAGGTCATCTCCCATCGCATTCCAGCCGGGTTGACCGTCAGATTCAGCATCCACGCCCCACCCAAGCTGCATGCCCGGCGTGATCATGTGCTGTGCACCATTGCTGGCCGACAATGTCGGATAGGGTGTGTCGGGGGCGTCTCCCCAGTCGATATTTTGTGAAAAAGAATTTTGTAAAGAAAAGTTCATGAAAAAGATCAGAAGGATTATGGCCGGAGTTTTCATTTTTTGATAATTTTTGGTCTATTGATTTTATCAAACAGGCCGGTTTCTGCATATAAGATACTAAGCCAGGGCTTTTCCCGGCATCTTTTTCCCGATGCGTAGCATCGGACCAACATCCTCTCGTCCGCCAAAGCTTCGATTCGAGCAAGGCGAAGGTGGATTAAAGTTACAACTTTTTAATACTGAAAATCAAGCTCTTTTAAAAATATTTTAAAGAAAATAAATTTTTGTCCGGCTGCAATAATTTTTGTAATTTAGACAAATTAAAAATAAAAAACATGAAACGGATCAGTACATTCTTTTTATCAATTATATTGATGTTAGCCATAACAGGCATACAAAATAAAATTAAGGCACAGGACTGCGAAGCTTATTTCCCAACCGAGGAAGGCACGGTACTCACTTACGAAAACTTTAACCAGCGCGATAAATTGCAAAGTAAGATGATACAGGAGTTGAAGTCTGTTAAATCGCGAGGCGATACAACGGTTTACAACATTCATCAAAGAATACTTGACGACAAAGACAAACTGCTCTACGAAGGCGATCTTGAATTCAAATGCCACGGCAACAAGTTTTACATCGACATGGAATCTTACATCAACCCCAAACAAATGGAATCATACCAGGGCATGGACATCGAGATCACCATGGACGAGATCACCCTGCCTGATAAACTGGAGCCCGGCATGGAACTGGACGAAGGCTACATCAACATGGCCATCGACGCGCAAATGATGACCATGAACTTCAACACCCGCATCTTCAACCGGAAGGTGGAAGCCAAAGAAGCGCTCACCACTCCGGCCGGAACTTTCGAGGCTTATAAGATCTCTTCCCAAACGGAAACCAAAACCACCATGATGAACGTAACCACCAAAAGCATCACATGGTACAATGAAGATTACGGTATGATCCGTTCAGAAAACTACAACAAGCGCGACAAGCTGGATTCGTATTCGGTGCTGGTGAAGATTGAGAGGTAGAGTAAATGCAGGCAGACGGAAAGTCAAACGGAACATGGCGCAGGAGAGTGAACCACTGGCATGCTCTATCAGTCCGCGGAGGGAAAGTGGTCCGATTACTCAGAACCTGCCGCTCATTGTTCAAACATCATTCCCAAGTAATCGGATCACTAGCAAATTGCGTGGGAAAGGGTTACAGGTTTCAGTCTCTATACATTTAAAGTTTTAAATTTCCTGGTTGAGAAAATTAATGGTATAAAGCGGAAAATTACAAAGCCAGTCTCGTTTGCGATAATCCGACATAGATGTGCGCATTGCGATTGAAGGATTAAATTTCTCATGATATACCTTTAGGCTTTTTGAATGCAGATTTTCTTCTGCTTTCACTTCTAACCTGAATAATTCACAAAATCAAAATTACTATAAAAATTGACCGCTTAAAATCAAAAACAGGCTTTTATTCTGATGGGATTTTACTTTTTGTTTGATTTGCAGAGGATTATCAAAACATAAAGGCACAATCCTT
>JAIPBS010000068.1 GCA_021738625.1 Bacteroidales bacterium | reverse complement strand
TGGAAGGGCCGTCGCTCAAAGGATAAAAGGTACTCCGGGGATAACAGGCTTATCACTCCCAAGAGCTCACATCGACGGAGTGGTTTGGCACCTCGATGTCGGCTCGTCACATCCTGGGGCTGGAGAAGGTCCCAAGGGTTCGGCTGTTCGCCGATTAAAGTGGCACGCGAGCTGGGTTCAGAACGTCGCGAGACAGTTCGGTCCCTATCTGCTGTGGGCGTTGGAAATTTGAGGGCACCTGACCCTAGTACGAGAGGACCGGGTTGGACATACCTCTAGTGTACCTGTTGTGGCGCCAGCTGCATCGCAGGGTAGCTATGTATGGATGAGATAAGTGCTGAAAGCATCTAAGCACGAAACTCAGCCCAAGATGAGATTTCCTTTAAGGGTCGTTCTAGATTAGGACGTTGATAGGCCACAGGTGTAAAGGCAGTAATGTCATAGCCGAGTGGTACTAATTACCCGTTAGCTTTCTTGCTGGATGTTTTTAACATTGCAATTTGTTGTATTTTCTTTCTTCAATATGTCATCTCTTATTCACACTTAGAGATTAAAATATTAAATCCGCCTTCGCCAAGGCTTCGGTGGATGAAAGATTTTCGGTGACTATAGCGGTGGGGTCCACCTCTTCCCATTCCGAACAGAGAAGTTAAGCCCACCAGCGCAGATGGTACTAGATTACTGGGAGAGTATGTCGTCGCCAACCTTTTAAAAGCCTCTGATTAAGTTCAGGGGCTTTTTTTTATGAACGGTAGTTTTGAGGCTTTACTCCTCCCCTTTCCTTAAGTTAAGGAATTAACCTTGGATCATACAGAAATTTGAAAGTTGAAAATTGAAATTTGGTGGCTGGTTTTACCTTCCTCAGTTATCATCCAATCAAAACATCAGATTACTCGTTCCAATCTATCACATCTCACTTGGGCGGACACCAGCGCAGATGGCCTCGCCTTAGGCGAGGTGTCGTGGCCAACCTTTTAAAAGCCTCTGATTAAGTTTAGGGCTTTTTTTATCCCGTAAATTGATTTATTCACATCACCCCTTTCCGGGAAACCAGTTACATCCCCTTTAATTACTGAGGAAATTTGAAAATAGAAATTCGAAATCCGGAAGGCATATATCTTTAATATACTCCGCATGGCATTACATCATGTTTTCGGTGAATACCGGAACGTTTAATCGTCTATATTTTGGTCTCTTCCCATTCCGATAGAGCAGTCGATTAACACAATTAATTGTAATTCACCTTGTGCGTACCCAACACGTAACCAATCAGGATGGGCGTGTTGCAAACCACGAAATCACTTCTCCTCAAATGCCATTCATCATGAATGGAACCGCCGGCATATACATACACCGTCCCCGAAAGCTTGTCAAATGCGCCTTTCATGTTTTGCACCAGGGCGGAATTTTTCGCTGCATCACTGCTCCCCTTCTCATGATTCACATACAAGCCGAGATTATGGGTATGGGTATCATAAAAAATTGAAATCCCGAAACCTCCGAATTCGTTGTAGAAATCATCCAGGGCCTGCTCCAGCTCAGCAATACCCGTAAAACCAAGCTTGCTGAAAAGATCCTTAACTGGCGGGCTGTTGATGATCGAATTCTTAAGGACTTCGTAAGATATGCTCTCCCCTTCTATCGATATGGTAAACCCGTACTTTCGTACCCCGCAGGCCGACCATTCCAAAGGAAAATACAGGGATTGCGTTAAAACCGGGAAAAGACTTCCCGGACCTTCATGACCGAAAGCATAATAACCTCCGCCATCCTTATGCAGCCAGCAGTCGCTGCTCATGGTCCTGACCACACCATCCGTCAACATGCTCAGCACCCAGGAGCCGATCGAGAAAATCACTTTGCAAATATCATCTTCCCAGTTGCCGACCTCCATCACATTTTTAAAATCCGGCCCCGGAACAAAGCCTTCCTTGAGTGAGTTCAATTTGCGGGCTGAAACGATATAGGTATTTTTGACAATATCCGGATAGCCTTCGTTAGCATAATAGGTTCCAATTCCGCTTATCAAACCAAAATCATCAAGGGACAATTCCATTTTTGAATATTTGGCCATTTCCTCAACAGGTCGTCCCGCAACATAATTCCCATTCGGATGATCATAAACATCCAGTATGATATTTTTGCCGTTAACGGATCCTGACAAATGGAAAGGCCCTGAATAACCAATCAGTTCTCCCTGAGCATTCTGATAGAGATAAACCTCATCGTTAACTGAAGCATAATATTCAAAATCACAAGAAGAATGACCCTTTACAATGGCAGTGTCGAGATATAACTCACCAGGGCTGAGAGTAAATTCCCAACATCCCGTTACATCTTCATTGTAGATTGTAATGCCGCCGTCTTCACTGCTGTTATCACATGAAAGGCACAGCATAACAAGCACCAGGCTGGCAAAGAACTTTAATTGGTTTGTTTTCATTTGTTTGGAATTAAAAATTATTAAGGATTAGTTTTTCACGAATCTCTGGCAAATAACAGCATGATCGGTTCTGAAGGATATAAAGTAAATCCCTGGTGAAAGGCGCTCTGTGTTGATAACTATTTCATGGCTCCCCTGCCCTTTATATATTTCAATAAAATCTTCAACCTGTTTGCCCATAAGATCAAACAAAGCAATTTCTACGGTTGAAGCCCGTTCCATTTCGAAACGGACCCGCAACATATCCCGGACCGGATTGGGATAAAGTTGCATGGGTTCCTGATCTGTAACAGCAATATCCTCATAAGACAAAGGACCTATCCAGCCCTCAGGCCCCATGTTCTGGGCGTAAATGTCCATCTTGAAGTCATGTTGAGGATCATTGCGATTATCGCACCAGGCGAGGATCCATTGGTCATTCGATTCGCCGGAGATATCATGATAAAACACCTCTCCATAATTGTTGCTGATAACTGATGGATTGTTCCAGATGGGGTTTGCATCCTGATCAATCCGTTTGGCACAGATATTATCCGTAAATATCGTATCATTGACCAGCATCGAAATAAATTTATGATCATAAAACACGATTGCTTCGTTACTCCCAACAGGTTTAACATCTAACAGCAAGTTCGCCGTATCAAGTTCGTTGTAAAACCCGTCGATAACCTTGCCCTGGGTGGTCCATAAACGTTCGCCATCCATTGAGAACCGTTGTCCCATCACCGCAACCTCAACATCCGTTCCCGACCTTTGCCGTGATTCGTTCCAGAATACGATCGCGCCTTCGCCATCAGTCAAGGCAAGCACCACCGGATCGGTATGCAGAAATTGCGTAGAATCCGTTACATTGATCCCGTTCAGCGCCCACTGCATGCTTCCATCTGAAGTAACATACTGGGCATAGCAGGTATAAAAGACTCCAAAATCAGGGAAGCCCATCCATGAAACATACGCTCCTCCTTTCCCATCAGTGTCCATAGAAGGTACAAACGGAAACAGCGGCATATCATAAGCGTAACTTAGCTGAACCGGCTCAGACCATACAAAATTTCCTTCCTGATCAATCTTTTGCATATAAGGGAACATATAATGAAAATTCCCGACTGCATGCGAAGTATCGCGATCGGTCTCTACCCAGATGACAAGGGTGCATGAGTCTTCGGTATTGATCATCCGGGGCATCCAACAGTGGGCGCTATCATTTTCAATAACCACATCATCCCACAACAGGCTTCCGTCGGGTCCGATTTTCTGAAATTTGGTTTTTATAAAATCAGTCGTATCCAAAGGAATGGCTTCCCACATCACGATTGAATTGTTTTCCTGGTCAACCAGAACCTCCGGGCTGCAATCTTCCATGTTGGCATCAATTAAGGCAACCCCATCAGTGCCCCAAAGAAAATCACCACCCGGCGAAATACACCAGGCATAGATGTTATCCATGCCTGTTCTCTGGTCCCTGTTCACAATAACAGCATTTCCTGCCTGATCCATCGCCAGGCCATAGTCCGTGGTCCAGGAAGCGGTCGGATGACCGCTCACCAGCATGCCACCTTCATCCCACAGCTTATTTCCATTAACATCCAGACGCTGCAGATAAACATAAAAATCGTGTGTGCCCGATTCTTCAGAAAACCATGAAATATAACTCCCGCCATCGGGACCAATTGCCACTTTTGGCTGTACATAGGAATCACTGCCCTCAATAATGGGAGTGTTTACCGTAGGATCATTGCTCCATTGTGCATTGAGTAACAAAGGGAACAACACAACAATCAGGGTCAAAATTTTTGGTTTCATCTTTTATGGTTTTGAATTATTTGTTTGGAAAAGGAAATGATATACATTTTGAGTTTCTGGTTTTTACGCAAGTAAATGTACATTGATTTTAATCTGAAAGCAACATATTTTTTTCAGTTTTGCTTAATGGATTTCCGCCTGCTCAATATTCATTAACTTTGACCGTTATTTGCTTATTCGATGAAAATGCGATTTTACACACTGTTTCTATCAGGATGTTTTCTGCTGCCTGCTTTCCTTGCAGCACAAAATACCAATGACTCCATAGCGGAACCCGTCGACAGTACGCATGTATACTATTATCTCTCCAACACCGACAGCCTCACGCTCGACAAGCTTCACCATGTAGATACGATGCTACAGGGTGTTCAGAATTATGATCCGATTTACAGGCAAAGCAGGTTTTATGAAAACCTCGGGAACGTGGGGCTACCCGCAAAAAACATGATATTTAATCCTACTATCAATCCGGGCTTCACCTTTTCAAGCTCAAGTTCACACATCTACCTGTATGATCCTTCCCAACTGAAATATTATCGTCCGCTTAAACCATATACGGACTTGTATTATGTGATGGGTCCCGAGAAAGAGCAGTATTTCCGGGGCGTCCATTCACAAAGAATTTCAAGGAACTTTACTTTTGGTATCGATTTCAGATTCATTTTCTCCCCCGGTATTTACGAACGCAGAAAGGCGGACGACAAAAACCTGAACATCACCGGACAGTATTTCACGAATAACAAAAGATACGGGATCATAGGCGCATACGTACACAATAAAAACAAATTTGAAGAATCTGGCGGTATTAAATACGACAGTCTGTTTACACAAAACCTGGAAGACGACCGCAGAATTTATCTGCCCAGACTTGAAGATGCTGAGAATACCATTAAATGGTCGTCGGTTTATCTTGACCAGTATTTTTTTATCAGTCCGATAAAGAAAACGGTGAACGACACCCTGGACTCTATTCCGGCTCCTGAGCGCAAATTCCACCTGGGAAAACTTTCCCATACATTCAAGTGGTCGAGGCAGCAGTTTGCATACAGGGACAACAACCCGCTGTCAGACTTTTATACACCCCACGATCCGCCATTGGATTCAACTTCAACAATGGATAGTCTTTTTGTGACAAAGCTGGAAAACCATGTGGGTTGGTCCAACCTGGGTCCGAAAGATCAACCGGAGGATAAAGCGGTTTATGTGCATTTCGGCATTAAGCACCAAATTACCAAAGTCGGCGATACGCTGAAGGACAGAACTTTTCATCAACTTATACCTGGTGGGGGCTTTTCAATCTTCTTGCTGAAAAGCTTCAGGCTGAACTTTGATTTGAACATTGTTACAGGCGATTACAACGGTGGCGACTTCGACGCCCGGGCGCAGATCAAACAATTTTTGGGCACACGTGACAGGAACCTGGGACTGATCACCCTCGAAGCCAGTTTAACGCAAAGAATGCCTGATTGGTTTTTCCAGCAATACAATGGGAATAATCTTAGGTGGGAAAACAGTTTTGCCCGGCAGGAATACATCATCGGTAAAGTGAATTACAGGTATAAAAACCTGAAAGCCGGTGCACGATTGTATCAACTAAAAAACTATGTTTACCTCGACTCCCTGGCACATCCCAGGCAACACGGACCTTCATTCAGCATATTTCAGTTGTTCATTGATAAAGCGTTTAACTTTGGGAAATTCACCACAGACCTCAGCCTCAACTTTCAGCAAACATCTAACAATAAAATTATCCACCTGCCCGATTTTGCAGGTTTGTTTAACATTTATTGGACCAAAAGCCTGTTCAGGAGTGCCGCGATCATTCAACCGGGGATAGGCGTCAGGTATCACACCGCTTATTTGGCAGATGCTTATATGCCCGCGCTCAGAAGTTTTCACAATCAGTCCGACACAGAAATCGGAAATTTCTTTGTTGCCGATGCATATATCAATGTTAAGATCAAAAGGGTTCGCCTTTTCCTGAAATATGCCCACGGGAATGCCGGGCTAACCGGTTACAACTATTTTGGCGCGCCACACTATCCTTTGAAAGACGCAAGGATTTATTTTGGTTTGTCGTGGATGTTTTATGATTAAAGATTCCAGATTCCAGATTCCAGATTTCAGATTCCAGATTCCAGATTCCAGATTGCAGATTGCAAATTCCAGATTATTTCATCCCTCTTTCCTTCTTAATATTATCGTAAGCGTTTTGAAGCTCCTGGAACTTTTCTTTGGCGGCTTTCTGAACGTCTTCGCCCAGATGGCTTACTTTGTCGGGATGGTATTTGATGGCCATTTTATGATAGGCTTTTTTCACTTCTTCATCCGTGGCGTCAGGTGTTATCTGAAGGATTTTGTAAGCGCTTTTGGTATCTTTCACAAACATCGAACGGATGGATTGGTAATCGGCCTTGCTAACTCCGAGATAACCTGCAATCAGGTCGATGATATCGATCTCTTGCGGGTGAAGTTGCCCGTCTGCATTAGAAATGCCATACAGGAAATGCAGCAACTGCAAACGAGACGAATAATCCATAAAACTTCTGATCTGTGTGGAAACCTCATAAACATTAATTTCCTGTTTCAGTATCCTTCCAAGCAAACGAATCTGTTCTGTGGCAGCTTCGCTTCCAAACTGCCTGATTAAAAAAGCTTTTACATAATCCAGTTCGGAACGCATCACCCGCTTGTCGGCTTTCATCACCGCAGCTGCCAGCACCAGCAAGCTCATGGTAAAATCGGCCGGTCGTGTGCGGGCCTGCCCCGGTGCATAAGCCTCCGTTACACCGGCACTCATATTGTCATACATCGATCCGAAAGCGAAACCCAAAATGGCGCCTATCGGACCGCCGAAGGCCCAGCCCAAACCGCCGCCGACCCATTTGCCGTAAGTCCTTCTGCCTCGTGTTCGTTTGCTGCGACCGTCGTCCTGCCGGCCCTGAGTTCTGCCCGCATCCTTTGTCTGACCGCCCTGACGGCCCATATTATAAAGAATATAAACGACTATCCCGATGATGATGAATGTTACTAACCAACCCATGCTTTAAGATTTGATTCAACTGCAAAAGTAGTAATGATTTCTCAGGCAAACGTTAAGAATAATTTAAAGAAAAAAGCTCAAAAATCACAAGCACCAAATGTCAAATAACAAATAAATTCCAATTTTCAAATATCCAAAATTCAAAACTTATCAAATTGCTAATATGTTTTGGTCATTTGATCATTGGATATTGGTGCTTATTTGTTATTTGATATTTGAGTTTTGGAATTTCCCTTCTAACTTATACCGATTCGGAAAGGGTTTGCAATGATTGACCTCCTGCTCCAATCGGTATAACTGAATCTAACAGCAAAATGTTTTGCATTTTTAGTAAGATTCAGTATATATTCTCCGATTCCGGCAACCCAAACTCTTCCACCATCTTTATGTTTTCCTTTTTCTCAAGCTGGTCGAGGATGGGATTGTAGATTTCCGGGATCACCGGGATGTGCACTCCCTTCACGTCGATCTCGCCTGCAAGTATCATCTCAACGCCCATGGCGGCGGGCAGGGCAACCGTGCGGGCAACCGCGGTATCTTTGGCCAGGGTTCCGTGATCCAGCATGGATGATTTGATCACCTCCCGTTTCCCATCCGGATATGCCGCCAGGAAAGTATGTTGCATCACAACCATATCCCTTTCATCCTGATCCATCTTCATCTTTTCGATCATCACATCGGAAGTGATCTCGAAAGCGGTATCCTCTCCCCTGTTCATGGGTTTGTTGTCAAACAGTCCGAGCCATTCGATGGCGTCCAGGGCATAGTCGGTGATGCTGTCGCCATATTTGTTTTTCGCAGTTTGCCTTACATCCGAAGCGTTTGCTTCACCGATCATCATAGCAACAAATTCGGCATAGGTTTTTCCGCTGAAATCCATTTTGGTGTCATCGATCAGGTTCATGGTTTTGATGGCGTCCAAAGATTCGCACCAACCGGTATGGCGGAATGTGCCGCGATACATGGTTTGGGTTTCGGGAATGCTGTACAGGTCGATATACGGCATCGAATCCCTGTTGGGATAAACCTCCAGTGTTCCGACCTTCGGGAACTCAACCGAAAAGATATCCTTAAACAAATCCTTTGGGGGGATATACTTTTCCTCGCCATGCCTCAGGTATCGCGCATCGTTTTTGGAAGCCAGCACGACCCCTTTCGGGCTCCAGGAGAACTTATAATTAAATGGATTGTCTTTTTTCTCGGGCAGTGCGCCGGTGATGGAATAAAACTCAAGCACCTCCCCTTTTTTGCTGTGAATATGATCGATGATGCGCATGGCCGACATATGGTCGATGCCCGGATCGAGGCCGAGCTCGTTCAAAATGATGATACCGGCAGCTTTGGCTTCCTCATCAAGGGCTTTCATCTCAGGCTTAACATAAGAGGTGGTTACCATATTTTTCTGATGCCTGATGCATAGTTTGGCCACCATCACATGATAAGCATATGGAAGAAGGCTAACTGTGAGGTCGTGTTCCTGTATGAGTTTTTCAAGAGTTTCTTTGTCATCTACAGTCCAGGCCAGGGCCGTGCCGTTTTCATGCCCGCCAATCATATTATCGGCTTTCGACTTTGTTCGGGTGGCAACGGTCACATGAAATCCATTGTTCAACAAATAAGTTACGATCGGCCTGACTACCATGCCGGCTCCAAGAATAAGAACTTTCTTCATAGGATTTGGTTTTAGAGTTAAACAAAAAGCTAAATTAGGATAATTTATGAAACCTGTAAAGCCAATCCGGGGGAGTTTATTCAAAATCAGCTTTCGACCGCTTCGCCGACCAGGCGTTCTTCTTCGATAAACCGTATGCCATAATCGGCAAGTTCTTCCATCACCGGCTCGTAAACGTCTTTAACAACAGGCAGTTGCACACCGCGCACCTTGATCCTGTCCTGCAATAAAAGCTTTGCCGCGATGGCCACAGGTATGCCCACTGTGATCGACATGGCCGTGTGCACCTGGCTGTCGCCTTTCACCACCATGGTCGATTTTATCTCTTTTTCGGTATCGTCAAACTCATAAACAAACTTATGTTGCATGATGATCATATCGCGCTCTTCGCTGCCCAGCTTCCATTTTGATTCGATCAGGTTTTGAAGGATCTGCGCCGGGCTGGCCCGTTTCAATCCGATCGCTTTGCGCTCGAAAATACCCGTCCATGTGATTTTTTGCATGATATCCGAATCTTCGGAAGCATGGATATATTCCACCATTTTCTTTTCAAGAGGCATGTTTTTGCGGTATTCCAGGAAACTGTTGGCAAACTCCCGGTAAGTCATATGCTCGCTGTCTGCGATCACAAAACTATCGTCGGTCATGCCCAACTGCACAAACACATCCCAGGCCTTTGAATAACCCGGGCGACGGATGGTGCCGCGGAAAAGCGTTTTCACACCATCCAGCTTATAGATATCCTTATACTTCAGCGAATCCCTGTTGGGATAGATCTCAAACCTTCCGTAATCCAGTATATCGACGGTTTCCGTCCGGCTGAAAAGCTTGTGATAAGGAATGTATTTCACCTGTCCGTTGTGCAGGAACCTGGATACACCCTGTCCGGCAATCACCACATTCCGCGGGTTCCAGGTAAATTTATAGTTCCAGGGGTTGTTG
The DNA here is from genome assembly GCA_021738625.1 of Bacteroidales bacterium. GTDB lineage: Bacteria > Bacteroidota > Bacteroidia > Bacteroidales > JAIOZK01 > JAIOZK01. Next base: position 2,801 of record JAIPBS010000068.1, on the reverse strand, counting down.
TCGTGCTCGGGTGCAACCAGGCCGCCGGTTGACGATTCGAACTCTTTTATTTGGCCGCCGCTGTTCCTTATCCTGTCGATCACCTGCATGGCCGACATATGATCGATGCCAGGGTCAACGCCCATTTCGTTCAGCAGCAAAACGCCTTTCTCCCTGGCCTGTTCATCCAGTGCTTTGATCTGATCTGAAATATAGGAAGCGGTGATCATATGAATACCGGATTCCACACATTGTTCGGCAACCAGTCCGTGAAAACGGGCGGGCAACATGGAGATCACCACATGTACTGACGAAATAAGTTCCCTGCGCAATGCTTCATCAAACACATCAAAATAAAGCGCTTCCCCCCTGCTGTGGCCTGCAATTTTCTTTTCTGCAAGTTCCTTCGACTGGTCTGCCACGATCACTTTCCAGTTATTCTGCTCTGCATGATCAAGCAGGTATTTGATCATACTGGAAGCGGACAGGCCCGCTCCCAAAACCAAAATCTTCTTCATATGCTTTACTCCAAAAAAAGAAGCCGCTAAATGCGGCCTTTATCAGTTTTAATTTAATCTTCTATTCCAAATAATCGCCTATGTATTCATAATCCGGTGTAAGCTCACCCTGGTGCAGGATCAGTGCTTTTTTGATCGGATCGGGCAGGTCAATATCTTTATACGCTGCCTTGTAATCCGCATTTGCAATAGCTTTCACGTACCTGAACAGGGCGTCGCCAAAGGCCACGGAAGATTCGCGGGGCAGCTCGCTGGGCAAAATATCGACAGCCATTATGAGTATGCCGGTCCCTTCATAACCAGACTTTGGTTCCCGTTTGAAAGGATCATATACAAAGATGGGATCCTCTATCTCCGTCCCTTTGTGGGTGCATTCGATGCTTCCGTTGGGGTCGCAGGTCACATCCCCGATCACGGTCAGTTTGGGGTTGCCGCCCGAATATAGCTGCTCCAGGTAGTCTTTGGTAACGATCCTCGGGTAATTTTCATCCCAGTACATGCAGTTCATCAAAACAGAAAGATGCGGGATGTATTGCTGAAACTGATCCTCGAATCGCTCCGGGTGCTGGTAGTACTCCATCAGGTCGAATTCTTTTCCGGCTTCTTTCGGCCGCGATAAGTGCTCTTCCTTAAAAACCACCTTGTAGATCACATTGTTCGGAAGGTCGTTCCTGTTGCCGAGGCTAAGCAATTCGGCAGGGCTGATCTCCTTAACCGGCAGCAGCCCGGCTATTTCCTGGGCGCCGTTCGACACATTGCCGTAACCGGTGAAACCGATCACCAGCGGCGTAATCTCAGACGGAAGTCCCTTGACGGCTATTTCCTGTCCCACCTGCGAAATGGCCATTTTTGCTTCTTCCAGGGAATCGTATTTATGTGATTGTTTGATCTGCTCGAAAGGGGTTCGTATCCCGAAGTGTTTATAACGCAATCCCAGCGACCAAAGCGAATTGATCATCCCGGCCAGGCCGGCGAACTTGCCGAAAAAGATCAGGCGGCGGCCCAGCGAATCTTCGATCTTTTCATAGTCGATCAGGTTGCATTTCAGTTCCATCATCTTTTTCAGCATGGGCATATTGTATGGCTGCCCCTTGATCACATGCGAAAAGAACACATAGGTTTTTTCGGGTTCAAAAAATGACAGCGGCATTTCCTTCACGCCAAAAACAACAGGCGCATCCTGTAAGTTATCGGTAAGCTTGGCCCCAACAGCTTCAAACTCCTCATCCTTAAAAATCCTTTTGGGAGACTTTTGTACCAGTATCTCCAGTTGATCGTTTTCGATCAGTCTTTTCACATGCGAAGGGCTGAGTGCCACCCGGCGCTCCATCACGTATTTGTCTTCGTGCCTGATGCCTATAACGTTGTTCATTCCGGTTTGACTTTTTGATTCAGGAGGCAAACTTATAAATTATAAGCTTAGAGATGGCAAAGGCCTGAGAATAATTTTTTGACTTATGAATTAGCTTATACTGAATCTTATTAATAATGCAAAGCATTTTTCTGTTAGATTCAGTTATACCGATTGGAGCATAAGGTCAATCATTGCAAACCTGTTCCGAATCGGTATAGTTTGAATGAACGGCAAATACCTCTGGGTTGAAACAGGGTTATAAAGGTATAGGGGTATACAGGGCGGAAATTTGAAAGTTGAAATTTGAAATTTGGGCCATCATGCCAGAGCGCAAAACAGATCGTTACATCGCCACATCGATCAATCGTTTAATCGTTACATTTATCCGCATCCGTCTGCTTCCAAAATTGCCAGTGATCCGATCAATTGAGAGGCCGATAGATCAGAGAAACCGCAGCTTGCGGTTGATCGGATCACTCTACTAAGCCAATGCTTCTAAAAAGCCCTGCGAGGGTTTTGTCAACAGATGACATATCGGAAAAATTATATTCTGCTGTTTACAAGCCAAACCCTCGTAGGGCTGCATACAATACAAAATAAATCCTCCAATTATGAGGAAAATATAGAATTATGATGTATATTTGAAAGAAGGAAGCTGTTTCAAAATCAATCGATCATAAAATGCAAAAACCAAAACAAATCAGCCATGAAAACAACCAAAGCAATTATTCTGATCGCACTCATTGCCTTCATTTCAAGCGTGAGTGCCCAGAGCATTAACATCAATCAAAACTTTACCAGTGATGCCGAGATATTTCCCTTTGATCCGAATGATACAATATACGGATTGAGCATAACCGGTTCAGTCACCCTTAACTCCGACACGAGCCTGGTCAGGATTATTTTAGCGGATACAAATTATTACGAGTACATGGCCTATGAAGCCTATC
>JAIPBS010000025.1 GCA_021738625.1 Bacteroidales bacterium | reverse complement strand
AATGGGTGAGAGCCCAGTGATGTTTAGAAAGGGCACAAATGTTCTTGGGCTCCGTTCCGCTACGCTCCACTCCGCCCAAGAACATTTGATTGAAGAAAAAAGTCTACTTTAGCTCTGTACTAAAAAGGGGAAGCTTACATAACCACTATTGGTATATATTATCGTGGTGGTCGAAGTCTTCAAAAGATACAAAATTATTTTCTTTATTGTAGCTAAATACCAGAACAAAAGGACCTATGCTGGGACTAAGTTTTGAAATCGGTCATGACCGATTCTTATCTCTTTGATATAGAGCTTTTTACAACGTCAAGTGACCCGATCACTCATCAACTGCCGTTTCGTTAATCAAACGACCTTTTCAAGTGATCGGTTCACTGGGGAGCTCTAGCAAACCACCATGGGAAAGTGGTCCGATTACTCAGAATCTGCTGTTCATTGATCCAACGTCATTCCCAAGTAATCGGATCACTGGCAAATTGGGTGGAAAAGTGACCCGATCACTCAGCAACCGCCGTTTCGTTAATCAAATGTCTTTTCCAAGTGATCGGTTCACTGTCAAGCCCTTAAGGAAAAAGTGGGGAAGTGACCCGATCACTCAGCTACTGCTGTTTCGTTAATCAAATGTCTTTTCCAAGTGATCGGTTCACTGGGGAGCTCTAGCAAACCACCATGGGAAAGTGGTCCGATTACTCAGCAACTGCCGTTTCATTGATCCAACGTCATTCCCAAGTAATCGGATCACTGGCATATTGCGTGGAAAAGTGACCCGATCACTCAGCAACTGCCGTTTCGTTAATCAAATGTCTTTTCCAAGTGATCGGTTCACTGGCATATTGCGTGGGGAAGTGACCCGATCACTCATCAACTGCCGTTTCGTTGATCATACGTCCTTTCCAAGTGATCGGTTCACTGGCATATTGCGTGGAAAAGTGACCCGATCACTCAGCAACTGCCGTTTCGTTAATCAAATGTCTTTTCCAAGTGATCGGTTCACTGGCAAATTGGGTGGAAAAGTGACCCGATCACTCAGCATCTGCCGTTTCGTTAATCAAACGACCTTTTCAAGTGATCGGTTCACTGGGGAGCTCTAGCAAACCACCGTGTGAAAGTGATCCGATTACTCAGAATCTGCTGTTCATTGATCCAACGTCATTCCCAAGTAATCGGTTCACTGGCAAATTGGGTGGGAAAGTGACCCGATCACTCAGCAACTGCCGTTTCGTTAATCAAATGTCCTTTCCAAGTGATCGGTTCACTGGGGAGCTCTAGCAAACCACCATGGGAAAGTGGTCCGATTACTCAGAATCTGCTGTTCATTGATTAAATGTCATTCCCAAGTAATCGGATCACTGGCAAGCTATAGAGGAAAAGTGACCCGATCACTCAGCATCTGCCGTTTCGTTGATCAAACGACCTTTTCAAGTGATCGGTTCACTGGCAAGCCACAGAGGGAAAGTGACCCGATCACTCAGCAACTGCCGTTTCGTTAATCAAATGTCTTTTCCAAGTGATCGGTTCACTGGGGAGCAAATAATTCACTTGCATATTATTGGAATGTGAATTCGTTTCGCAATTTCAATCAGAAAAAACTATCTTTATCGTACCAAATCTAAAAATAATGCATTTCAAAACAGAATTCTTATATCATATTTACAATCGTGGTAACAACTCGCGTAAAGTGTTTTTCGAGTATAGGAATTACCTGTATTTCATTGGCAAAATACGGGACCATATATTACCATATTGCGATATTCTCGCCTGGTGCCTGATGCCGAACCATTTCCATTTGATGGTTCACGTAAACAAAACTGAGATCATGATACCAAAAGGAAATATTGATCCACTTAACCCAACCTTCAAACAAACATCAAAACCCAGAACGCTAAACTACTCAATTGGGCTAATGCTCAGATCATATGCCAGGGCTTTGCAAAAACAAGAAGGTATTACAGGTTCAATATTCCAATCAAATACCAAAGCGGAATGCATCAATTGTCATAAAGGAATAACACCCGCATGGTTCCAATCCACTTTCGGAGCAGTGATCAGTACTTCAACTCCTAAAAAACAATATCCAAAAATCTGTTTTGATTATATACACAACAATCCTGTTTCTGCCGGTCTGGTGAAAAAAATTACCGACTGGGAGTTTTCCTCTGCCAGCGATTACTATGGAGTAAGAAAAGGCAGCCTTATAAATCCGAAAATGGCTGTTGAGTTGGGATTGGTTTGAAACTAGGGAAAGTGACCCGGTTACTTGCGCATGTCTGTATATCACCGAAACTGGAGGTTCTAAGTAATCGGATCACTGGCAAGCCACAGAGGAAAAGTGACCCGATCACTCAGCATCTGCCGTTTCGTTAATCAAATGTCTTTTCCAAGTGATCGGTTCACTGGCAAATTGGGTGGAAAAGTGACCCGATCACTCAGCATCTGCCGTTTCGTTGATCAAACGACCTTTTCAAGTGATCGGTTCACTGGCAAACCCTAAAGGAAAAAGTGTGAAAGTGACCCGATCACTCAGCAACCGCCGTTTCGTTAATCAAATGTCTTTTCCAAGTGATCGGTTCACTGGGGAGCAAAGGAAAAAGTAGTGGGAAAGTGACCCGATCACTCAGCAACTGCCGTTTCGTTAATCAAATGTCCTATCCAAAGTGATCGGTTCACTGGGGAGCTCTAGCAAACCACCGTGTGAAAGTGGTCCGATTACTCAGAATCTGCTGTTCATTGATTAAATGTCATTCCCAAGTAATCGGATCACTGGCAAATTGGGTGGAAAAGTGACCCGATCACTCAGCATCTGCCGTTTCGTTGATCAAACGACCTTTTCAAGTGATCGGTTCACTGGCAAACCCTAAAGGAAAAAGTGTGAAAGTGACCCGATCACTCAGCAACTGCCGTTTCGTTAATCAAATGTCCTATCCAAAGTGATCGGTTCACTGGGGAGCTCTAGCAAACCACCGTGTGAAAGTAGAGTTAGCTTCCGGTGGTTATTGGGTTCCGCGTCAAAATTCAAATTTCAACTTTCCACCGATCACCGCCTACGCGCTTCTCGTCACCAGATTCTTATCCAGTTTCTTGAACAGCCCCTGAAGAACCGTTCCCGGTCCTACTTCAATGATTTCCTTGGCGCCGTCGGCGATCATGTTTTTCATGATCTGGGTCCATCGAACCGGTGAAGTCAGCTGTGCGATAAGATTTGTTTTAATGATCTCGGGATCGGTTACCGATTGTCCGGTAACGTTTTGATAGATGGGGCAAATGCCTTTGGCGAACCTGGTATTTTTGATGGCTGTGGCAAGTTCAACACGGGCCGGCTCCATCAAAGGCGAATGAAAGGCGCCACCCACTTTAAGCGGCAAGGCTCTTTTGGCGCCTGCTTCTTTCATTTTCTCACAGGCGATCTCGATGCCTTTATTTGAACCGGAGATCACAAGCTGTCCGGGTGAGTTGTAATTGGCCGGTACAACCACTTCGCTTTTGATATTATCCAAAACTTTTTCAACGACTTTATCATCCAGCCCCAAAATGGCAGCCATGGTGGAGGGGTTCATTTCACATGCTTTCTGCATGGCCTGTGCTCTTTTGGAAACAAGGCGTAGGCCGTCGTCAAAAGTGAGCGTTTTATTGGCAACCAAAGCCGAAAATTCCCCAAGCGAATGACCGGCTACCATATCGGGTTTAAATTCTTCACCCATGGTACGCGACAAAATAACCGAATGCAGAAAAATGGCCGGCTGGGTAACTTTTGTTTGCTTCAGGTCCTCGTCCGTACCATCAAACATCAGGTCGGTGATCCTGAATTTCAAAATAGAGTTGGCTTTGTCGAACAATTCTTTGGCAAGAGAAGATCCTTCGTAAAGTTCTTTTCCCATACCAACAAACTGAGCACCCTGACCGGGGAAAACATATGCTTTCATAGTTTTTTTTGATTTTAATTAATTACCGTAGATTCCCTGGAGATAAAAAGACTCAATAAGCTCTACGTTTTGGTTTATCGTCTGTTGCCCAAAAATCGAAGCAAAAATAAGAATAAATTTATAAAGTCGAGGTACAATCTGAGTGCACCAATAATAACAAGTTTCCTGGTTGATTCATGGTCGTAATCAACGCCCATGCCGATGCGCTTAAGCATTTGAACGTCATAGGCGGTGAGACCGGTGAAAATGATCACCCCGATAATACTGATGATATAATCCAGTTGTGCGCTGCCCAAAAACATGTTCACGATCATGGCAATGATGATCCCGAACAAACCCATCATCAAAATGGAGCCCAGTTTGGTCAGATCGGTTTTGGTGGTATAACCGATCAGCGCCATCAATCCGAACATACCCGAAGTTACCGCAAATGTTAAAAATATGCTTTCGTTGGTATAGATCAGGAAAATGGAGCTCAGGCTCATTCCCAGCAAAATGGCAAATACAACAAACAAGGTCGACAAGGCGGTTGCCGATAGTTTCTGAAACCCGAACGACATCAGCAAAACAAAGCCCAACGGTGAAAGAAAAACGATCCAACCGAGCATGGTCGGACTGGTGCCGGTTTGACCGGTTGAATACAAATAGCCCATGAGTTGCGGACTGCTACTAAACCAGTACGAAACCAAAGCCGTAATGGCCAAAGCCAGGAACATCCAAGAAAACACATTGGACAAAAAGGATTTGGACAAAGAAATAGCCTCTTCCCTTGATAGGTCTATTTTGTAGTCACTGCTTTGCCTGTTCATTAAATTCATAGTAAAAAAATTTTAATGATTAACGGAAAAACATCCGGTCTTATTACCCGCTAATGGAGTTTGGACCCGATCAAATGGATAAACTCCTCTCGTGTTTCCTTACGCTCAAAAGCGCCTGTAAAATCTGAAGTCGTAGTAACCGAGTTCTGCTTTTGAACACCACGCATCACCATACACAGATGCTGCGCCTCGATTACCACAGCTACACCTAGAGGCTCCAGGGTTTTATTAATCGCTTCTTTGATCTGCCGGGTCAGGCGTTCCTGCACCTGGAACCGTCGCGCATAGGCTTCAACCACCCTGGCAATTTTGCTCAGGCCGGTGATGTATTTATTCGGTATATAACCCACATGCGCCTTTCCCAGGAATGGTATCATGTGATGTTCGCACAGGCTAAAAATCTCAATGTCTTTCACGATCACCATCTCTTTATAATCCTCGCGGAACCTGGCCGATTCGAGTATCTTAACAGGATCAACGTCATATCCGTGGGTAAGGAACTGCATCGCCTTGGCCACACGGGTGGGGGTATCGAGCAGGCCCTCACGATGGACGTCTTCGCCCAACAATTCAAGAATTGATCTATAATGCGCGCTGATCGCCTTCACTTTTTCAGGGTTGTGGCTTTCAATCCGGGTGTAGTCGAGATCGCCATTGTCTTTATAATACATCCGAGCCAAGAGGTTTTTTTTTGTATCCATAATTATTTGCCAAAATATTCTACATAATTATTTTCCGATTCACAGACCTTAACACAGTGAAGCATCGCATCCAGTTCGTTAACAGCTTTTTCGAGTTGCTGCCAGATGCCGATTGCCAGATTTTCAGTGGAAACATATTTCCCTTTCATAAAATCCACTTCTACATTGATGTTTTTGTGATCCAGCTTTTCGATCACCTCTTCCTTGATAACCTTTGACAGTTTTTTAAGGTTCACCAAAAAACCGGTGTCAGGGTCAATTTTTCCTTTCACAGTAACAAAAAGCTCATAATTATGACCATGCCAGTTGGGATTGGAGCACTTCCCGAAAACTTCCATGTTTTTCTCATCGCTGTAGTCCTCACGGAACAAACGATGTGCAGCATTGAAACGTTCCCTTCTTGTAATGTAGATCATTTTCAAGCTTTTATTTCTGATTTTTAACCCCGAACCTTGTTCCTATCCAAATTCGGAACTGGTTCAGCGCAAAGTTATAAGATATATTTCCTTCGGGAAATGGTGCATTGTTGTATCCGAATACCCCACCTGCTCCTGCAAAAAAATATTCACTATCATAACCAAGCGCTCCTCTTCCAAGCCATAAAACAGTTAAGTCGCTGTCTTTGTTCGAAGCATGCTGCGTTTCAAATTTTCGCGATCTTTGAAACAAACCGGGTATCATGGACAAATTTACATAGAAATCTCTAAAGAGAATCAGGGTGTAGCTATAACCCAAAGAAAGGCCCATGGTATAAAAATCACCGCCCACTATCTTTTCATCTTCGGGAATGTCATGTTGCATAGCATAATTCTTAGGAATAAGGCTGGAATCGGCATTCAAATTTACGTACAGAAAAGAAGGAACAATCATCAGCGAACCGCTGCTTTTTAATTGCTTTTCTGTTTGAATGTAAGAAGCGCGTATGGAATGCTTTTTATAATTAGGTATATAGTACAGTATGGCCCCATAGGCATCCAGGGTGATATCGGAACGCTTGTAGTAAACTTCTCCCGGTAGCAATGAACCCATAGCATCTTCGGTGTTCTTCAAATAAAGTCCGTTGTAATCCTGATACGAAAGTTCCAGGGCAAACGCTCTGCCGTACCCATTCACGCGCACATCAATAATGGAGGATTCTCCTTTTTCCACAAACTCATGGGGTGAAACAGGGTTTCGCACGGAAACACCCATACCGTACCATTTGTAAAAAGACGCCACTCCAACTTTGGTAGAGATATTGGGATAATAGATCAAATCCTGAATTCCATCTTTGGGAACGATCTTTAATGTTATACTTTCATTAAGCGTGTAAAATCTGGAGGTGATAAATTCGGAATAAACCTTGATATAATCCTTATTTACGTCAGCATTCAGTAGGCCTTTCTGCGCCCGTATCGCTTGCGAAAAAAAAGTCATTGCCAAAACAAGGAAAAGCCAACGGGCTCCCGGCAACTGATAAAAAAGGCATTTGCGTTGAAACAAGTATCTCATTTATTTCTCCCGCTAATCTTTAAAATCGCCCTGATTTCAAATATGGTGTACAACAAATAATAAATCAGAAAAGCCACCACAAAAGGAAGGGCGTCCACTTTCCTAAGCATCAGGTATGCGAGGATCACCAGGACGAAAAACATCATTTTGAAGAAAGTGATCAGCATATAGAAATTTACGAATCGTCCTGCTTTTTTCTCAAGATATTTCAGATTGTAATTATAGGTTATCCACCCAAAAACAAAAAAAAGCAGGTTGATAAACGGTATGGCCGGCGAGCTGTAAGCCTCAGGAGCATAATAATTATAAACAAACCCGATGGCAGTGAGCATGACAGAATAGATCAGCAGATTTCTTACAAATATTTTTTCGCGAAGCTTCATTATTTCTTTTTCAAAAGGTCTTTGGTTACATAATAAATGGCCAATATCACCGAAAGGATTGAAAAGACAAGGGTAAAAACCGGCACTTCCCAGGCCATCAGCTTATCAAGCTGAATGCCGCCGAATACACCTGCCAAAATGATAACCAGCATCTGAAAAGCAATGGTGGTGTATTTGGCATAGTTCTCAAGTAACTTTTTCTTTTCCTTTTGATCCTTCATATTTGATGCCGCCCTCACCGGCTCCGGCATTGCCCATTTCGCAGCTGCCTGAAAACTTGGCTCCGGGCTCAATGGCCAGTTTGCCGGTTTTTATATCGCCTTCGATCTTTGCGGAAGACTTGAATGAAAGCAACTCTTTTACCAGAATTTTTGCATTCACCCTGCCTGAAACATCTGCGTTCTGACATTCGATCTCCCCTTCAACCTCACCGGTGTTGCCGATCACGATCTTTCCTTTCGAAACAATCGATCCCTTCAGTTTGCCATCAATCCTGAAATCACCCTCGCTCCTGATATCTCCTTCAATGGAGGTTCCGTTTCCCAATAAATTGACTGATTGGTTCTCATTTGGACTTGATTTTGCCATGTTCTTCCTGACTCCTTTATGGTTTAATTATTATCAAGATAATTCTGTTTGAAAAACTTCAGGTAAATTCCCGCATTCTTTTCCTTAAACAATACCGGATAATTGTTCTCCGATATTGCAAAGTAAAAGTAATTCTTCGGATTGAGATTTGCAAACACATAATCATCTGCAGCCAGCAGATCGTGATAATTCATCACATCATCCTGATTCTCAAACATACTGACGGTTACGATATGTTGCTTGTTGTCGAACAGAAAACTTTTTATGTCAAGCTTTCGTATCCCGAAATATTTCTGGTTGAAATCGGATAAACGCACTTTCAGGGCGCTGATGTTCACACTGTCCTGGTTGGCAATGATCACCAAAAAATGCGAATTTTTAGGTTCATAGGTAAACGGAAACTGTAATTCTTCCTGTTGCTGTTGCACTTCCTCTGTGAGGGCGCCGGGCTTAAGGCTGTTAAGAATATTTTTTGCCATAGGAGCCACCTCGCTTTTAGGATATTTCTGGATGAGCGCACGCAGCTCGGCCACCAGGGTATCGGTTACTTCGATCTTACCGATAGAAAGCGCTCTCAGATACTCAAACTTGGGCATCAGCAAGGAATCAGAGTATTTTTGCATGGCCAGGTCGCCGTAATTGATCACAAGAAAATACTGCCCGTCTTTAAAGGCCCGGTAGGTTTTTTCATAAAGTCGTCCGGCCTCATTCTGCTCCTCGGCCAGTTCCTTAAAATAATCCGGATTGAGGATCACTTTCGCATATTTGGTCTCCGGAAATTCAGTCAGCACCAGGTTGGCATAATAATCGGCCTTATCCGGGTTTTCAAGTTCCTGGTGTATCTTATAAAGATTATACCAGGTTTTCAGCAAATAATCATTTTCGGGATATCGCTGCAACAAATCCTCAAAGGCTTCCCTGGCTCTTTCATTGTTTTCGAGGCCTTCCCTGTATAGCCTGCCCAGGGTAAACAAAGCATCTCTGATCTTTTGATGGGAAGCATCCATCATTTCCTTGGTGAGCGGGATGTTTTGCAAATAATACTCTGGTTGTTTGGGATCACTAACCAAAGCCATGGTGCTGTCGCCGGCCAGGGTATCGGAGGCCATCATGTTGTCGCCCTCATCGCCGAATGAAACGGTTTTCTTATCCGACAAAAACCAAAGGTCTTCCAGCTTGCGATTGCCCCATTTGCTGATGAAATCATTATAGCCCTGGCTTTTTGCATTGTTGTTGTAGAAATACCAGGCGCCTTCCTGCCCCACCCCGAAGTCCATACCGCCTTCATCACCAAACATATTTTGCTGGGCCAGGAATTCCTCTTCCATCTTTCGTTGCTCTTCTTCAATAACCTTTTGTATGATGCCGTCGATGATGACCATTCTTTCTTCTTCAGTCAGCCCGGCCAGGTATTGGAGACTGTCTTCGGTTTGCACGATCACCAAATTATCAACCAGTTCGCCGAGCACATCAGCGCGTGCCCGGATCACTTCAATATCGGGAAAATCCTGTGGAATGGCCTGCATGGCCGTGTCATAATAGGCTCCCGCCATTTCATACGCATTTCGCTCAAAGAAGATATCCGCCAGTTTGAGTGACGATATGGTCTTCTGGAACTTGTTCGTTTTGCTGGTGGCTACCGACATCTTCAGATGTGCGATGGCCAGCGAGTCCCTGTCGTCTTTCAGTGCAACCTCGGCCAGTGCATAATATATCTGATCCTTAAATTCTTTATTTTTAACATCCTTCAGCATTTTGGTCAGGGTTTTCACGATCTGTTCGCTGTTTCCCGACTGTGCATCGTAAGATTTGGCCAGATTGATCTTGGCCTGAAAAGCCATCTCGTAAGGCGGATTGCGTTTGATCACATCCAGGTACATTTCGGAAGCCAAAGGTAAATTTTCCTGTTGTTGATAAATCTGTCCCAGGATAAATTTCAAGCGGGTAACCAGGTCGCGTTCGTTGTTTAGCTCAATGGCCCGGTTCAAAGGCCGGATGGCTCCGGTATAGTCTTCCTTCATGATCCTGGCATTTGCCATCACCAGGGGAATTTCCTGCCTCACCGTAAAGGGTATATCCTCCGTTGCGGCTTTTTCGCTAAGGGACTTCAACAGGGGCTCCGATTTTTCGTATTGCTCCATCTGGTTATAGGTCTTGGCCAGCCAAAGGGTGGCTTCATACCTAATATTATTATCAGGGTATTCGCTGATCACAAAATTAAATGTCCGCCTGGCACTGATATATTCATGTTTATAAAAATAGGACTTGCCTATCAGCATGTAACAATCATCTATCCAACGCACGTATTCTTTTCCGCTAAACTCCATCGAATGTTGCTGGATCACCATACTGGCCTTTTCAATCGCCTTATCCATGGCCGGATTGATGGACTGGGCTTCCACTTTCTTACCATAATCAAATACAGAGAGTATCTCGTTGTAGTTGTCGTGCAACTTATTATCCAGTTCCGTCACTCCTTGCTTAAAGCTCTCATTCCCATTCCAGTAGGTATTGTAATGTGCAGTGAGGTTATGGTACATCCGCCTTGTTAGTGTATTTTTCTTGGTGGAACAGCCAACGAAAAAAAACAGGACGGAAACGGCAACCGATAGGAGAATTCTCTTATGTAGTATGGTATTTACAGACAACTTACTGACCTTTATTTGCTTTGGATTAATAACTTTGATTTCACAAAATTATTTTATTTTTCAAGCATGAGAAAAAAATAATGGCCGGGCTTACAATGAAGTTATACCGATTCGGAACAGGTTTGCAACGAACGGCCTCATACTCCAATCGACATAACCGAATCCAACAGAAAAATGCTTTGTATTTTTAATAAGATTCAGTATAAAAAAAAGCGTTTCATTTATTTGTACATTTGTCTGCCTGAAAGATTACTAACTAAATATGGCGAAACCCCGAAGGAACAAAGACGGCAGGAAGTGGTACCAAAAGCTGAGGAACAAGTACCGTTTGGTGATTTTGAATGATGAAACCTACGAGGAGCGGGTTTCATTCAGGTTGTCGCGGATGAATGTATTTGTAACCCTCGGCACCTTATCCATTGTGCTTATTGTGCTTACGGCTGTTATTATTGCTTTCACGGGCCTGAGGGAATACATTCCGGGATATATGGATCCTGAGATTCCTAAAAAAGTATACAAAAACCGTCTCAAGCTCGATTCGCTGGAGCAATTGCTCCAACAGCAAACCCTGAAGTTTTATGCCATGAAGAACATTATTGACGGCGGTGATTTTGAAGATACCATTACGCTTAACATGCAGGATGCTTACAATTACGACACCATCACCCTTGAGAACAGCAAGCGCGATTCCGTTTTCAGATCGGAATATGAAAAACAAACCCGTTTTAACCTGAATCTTTATGAGGATTCAAATCCATTTGAATATACAGCTCCTTCAAATATTAATTTTTTCGTTCCTCTTTCGGGCAACATCAGCAGTCATTTTAACCTGGCCATTCAACATTACGGAATCGATATTGTAAGCGGCAGCAACGAAACAGTAAAATCAGTCATGGACGGAACGGTCATCATTTCCGACTGGACGCTCGAAACCGGCTATGTTTTGGGCATTCAACATCCGGGCAATTATATTTCAATCTATAAACACAACAGCAGCCTGCTGAAAAGAATTGGCAGTCATGTAAGAGCCGGAGAGCCCATTGCAATCGTTGGCGAAACGGGTGAGCTAAGCACAGGGCCGCATCTCCATTTTGAACTCTGGCACAACGGAACCCCTGTAAACCCGCTTGATTACATCGCCTTTTAACCGAAGAGAATTATGAAGAAAAGAATTGCCATACTTGGATCAACCGGCTCTATCGGAACGCAAGCGCTTGAAGTCATTCATAAACATCCCGATGCATTTAGCCTGGAAGTGATCAGCGCGATGAACAATGCTCATTTGCTGGTCGACCAGGCCAGGAAATACAAACCCGATACCGTTATCATCGCCAACGAAAATCTCTACAATAGGGTAAAGGAAGAGCTGGCGAACGAACCTATAAAGATTTTTGCCGGAAAAGAATCCCTTTCACAAATTGTCGAATCCGATTCGATCGATATCGTTTTAAATGCCATTGTAGGATTTGCCGGGCTGCTGCCCACCATCAGTTCCATTAAAGCAGGTAAGCGGGTAGCGTTGGCCAACAAAGAGGCCCTGGTGGTTGGCGGGCAGTTGATCCGTGAAAGCATCTCAGTCCATCCGGCAGCGCATATCATCCCGGTCGATTCGGAGCATTCTGCCATTTTCCAATGCCTGGCGGGAGAAGGCAACAATGCCCTCGAAAAAATCATTCTGACTGCATCCGGTGGGCCCTTCAGGGGGAAAAGTGCAGATTTTCTGAAAAAGGTAAAAAAGGAGCAGGCGCTCAGGCATCCAAACTGGGATATGGGATGCAAAATCACCATCGACTCGGCCAGCCTAATGAACAAAGGATTGGAAGTAATCGAAGCCAGCTGGTTGTTCGACATACCGGCAGACAGGATCGAGGTGGTGATCCATCCCCAATCCATCATCCATTCAATGGTGCAGTTTGAAGATGGTTCCATCAAAGCTCAATTGGGATTGCCTGATATGCGTCTTCCCATCCAGTATGCATTTACCTATCCCGACAGATTCAGTTCGGATTTCCCGCGCTTCAACTTTGTAAACTATCCGAAGCTGACTTTCGAAACACCTGATTTAAAAAATTTTCGTAATCTTGCACTCGCTTTTGAAGCGCTGGAAAAAGGCGGAAATTCACCCTGTATTTTAAACGCAGCCAATGAAATCGCTGTTTCCTCGTTCCTTAAAGAAAGGATCGGCTTCCAGCAAATGTCCGCGTTGATTGAACATTGTATGCAACAAATAAGTTTTATTAAAAGCCCGGGCCTTGAAGATCTGCTCGAAACCGACAAAGAAACACGCATGAAAGCAAAAGAATTTATTTCAAATCATTCATTCGGATCGTAAAAGATGGAAGTATTCATTAGAATCGTACAACTGATATTAAGCCTCTCCATACTTGTGATAGCACATGAGTTCGGCCATTATATCGCTGCAAAAATATTTAAAGCCAGGGTAGAAAAATTCTATCTCTTTTTCAATCCCTGGTTCTCCATTTTTAAATTCAAAATAGGGGAAACCGAATACGGCCTTGGCTGGCTGCCCCTGGGGGGTTATGTTAAGATAGCGGGAATGATCGACGAGTCGATGGACAAGGAACAAATGAAAAAACCGCCACAACCCTGGGAATTTCGGGCAAAACCGGCCTGGCAGCGCCTGATCATCATGTTGGGCGGGGTGATCGTAAATGTGCTTCTGGCGATGATCATATATATTTTCCTTTTGTTCACCTGGGGCGATCAGTATTTACCCACTTCCGAAGTGAACAAATATGGAATTGTGGTCGATTCACTTGGGCAGGAATTGGGCCTGCAAACCGGCGACAGAATACTTGCACTCGACAGCGCCGAAGTGAACAATTTTAGCAAGATCCCCGCCACCCTGCTTCTCGATCAGGTTAGAACCATACAGATTGAACGCGAAGGCGAGACGAAAACCCTTGAGATACCGGAAGGATTTCTCAGCAAACTGGCCAAGCAAAAATCACCCACATTTATCAACTTCCGAATACCCTATGTTGCGGGCAAATTCACCGAAACATCCACTGCAAAGCAAGCAGGCATGGAAGCCGGCGACAGGATCATCGCCTTTAACAACCAGCCCATGTTCTTTTTTGATGAATATATCGAAAGCATCCCAAAACACAAGGGTGAAGAGGTTAAACTAACCCTTGTCAGGCAAAAAGACACCCTGGATATTATGGTTGACGTCCCCCGGGAAGGCAAGATCGGCGTTTTCCCGAATGATTCACTGAATGCATACTTTAATCTTGCTGAAAAACATTATACATTGCTGCAGGCAGTTCCCGCCGGAATGGCAAGAGCCTACAAGGGAATAGGGGATTACCTGAAACAACTCAAGCTGATCTTTTCACCCGAAGTGAAAGCTTATGAATCCGTTGGAAGTTTTATTACCATTTATTCAATTTTTCCGACAAGCTGGCACTGGGAAACCTTCTGGCGTTTTACGGCATTCCTGAGTATTATGCTGGCCATCCTGAACGTGTTGCCTATACCGGCCCTGGATGGAGGTCATGTTATGTTTGTATTATATGAGATGATCAGTGGACGAAAACCCAGCGACAAGTTCATGGAATACGCCCAGATCGTGGGCATGGTGATCCTGCTGGCCATTCTGGTTTTCGCCTTGCGGAACGATATTGTGAACCATCTGTTCTGATAAGCTTAGTCCTGAAGCACTTTTTCACGCAGGGACTTAAATCCCTGCCCCAGAATCTCGTTGGCATTGATCACGGTTAAAAAGGCCTGTGGATCAACCGAATGAATATATTCCTGCAATATGGTCATCTCCCTTCTGCTCACTACTGTGAAGATGATGGTTTTATCGGTTTGATTATACATCCCCTTACCGTTAATAAATGTACCGCCGCGGTTCAGGTCGTTTATGATCTTATCACGGATCTCTTCATATTTATCCGAGATAATAAAAAGCGTTTTACCATAATCTATACCCTCAAGCACCACATCGATCACCTTGCCGGTAATAAAAATAACAATCAATGAATAAAGCGGAATCTTCCAATCCTGAAAAGCGATCAGACCGACCAATACAATGGCCGAATCGACTATGATCATCAAGTGGCCCAGTGGCATTCTTGTGTGTTTATTGATGATCATGGCAACGATATCCGTTCCTCCTGATGTGGCTTTGGCTTTGAAAATCAGACCCAGCCCCAGCCCGACAAATAATCCGCCGAAAATGGAAGACAACAGGGCGTCGTTTTCAACCAGGGGCTCCATGCCCCGCAAATAGGTCAGGGTATCAACAAAAATAGCAGTAAGCACAAAACCCAAAACCGTTTTGATCCCGAAACGCGGCCCGAGGATTTTAAGCCCGATGATCGTTAAAGGTATGTCGAAAGCCAACGCCATTAAACCAACCGGAGTTCCAAACAACCAATGTAAAACAATTGAAATACCGTAAACCCCACCGGGCACTATTTTATAAGGTGTAATGAACAATACAAAGCCGGAAGCCAAAATAAACGATCCCACCACAATAAGACTATAGTTGATGAACCATTTCCGGCTGAACATCTTTTCCTTTTGTAAGAAAGCCATGATACTCTATTTTTTTGAATTAGATAACCGTATTTTGAAAAATCCCGCAAAATTACTACCTTTTTCGACCCGAGCATGATATCATAATGATTATATCATGAATTTTTGTATGCCAGGGAAGAAGGTTTCAAAAGCATCCTCACAAAATAAAAACGTAACAAAGATGTTAATTCATAAAAGAAAATAACATGGGCCAATCAGACACCTTTATTTTTAATCGTTTTAATCAGAAAATAAGGATGTGTTATTAAAAAAATTTTTATTTTAGCCCACCCTTTAAACTACCAGACGGGAGCTAAACAAATGAGGTTGAGAAAAATAATATTGGCAATGGCAGGTTTAATTCTGTTCCTGAACGCACAGGCCCAACAGGACCCGCAATTCAGCCAGTATATGTTTAACAAAATGTCGTTTAATCCAGGATTTGCCGGGAACAGCGGTGGCATTTGCATCAATGGTGCCGTGCGCCAGCAGTGGGTTGGATTCGAAGACCCGGAAGGCAATTCAGTGGCACCCGAAACATTCCTCCTTACAGCCGACGCCCCCTTTAGGGTTTTGCGTGGAGGACTTAGTGCGGTCATCATGCAGGACAAAATCGGTTTCTGGAAAGACATTAGCCTCAGGCTAGGCTATGCCTACCGAACCACCGTTGGCAGAGGAAACCTGGGAATCGGTACCCAGATCGCATTTATCAATCGCTCGGTTGATTTTTCGAAGTTTATAACCGTTCAGGACGACCCATTGCTCAGTGAACTCAGCGCTGAAGAAACCGATATGCTTTTCGACTTTTCATTGGGCGTGTATTATGAAGTGCCCGAAACCTATTATCTCGGTATCAGCGCAATGGATGTGCTTCAGTCGGCAGGGAAAGACCTCAGCGGTAAGGGCCTAAAATATACGGTTGATCGGGCATTGTATTTTACAGGTGGATATAACTTTCCCATTCCCAACAATCCATCATTCGAGATCAAGCCTTCTTTCCTGGTGAAAGTTGGGCAGGCTTCTTCTCAATATGATATCAGCACGCTTATCGAGTACAATGATAAGTTCTGGGGCGGATTGTCGTATCGCATGGAAGAATCCATCGTTGTGATCATTGGAATGTTGTGGAGGGATTTCAGGATTGGTTATTCCTACGACATTGTTACCACAGGTTATGGCCTGGGGGGAACACATGAGATAACCGCAGGATATTGCTTTAAGCTTAAACTTGATAAGTTCAGAAAGATTTATAGAAACACAAGATTTTTATAGTTTTCTGGTATTAGTCATTTATTTAATTAATTTTGGGGCGATAATAAAAATAATGGATAGTCGTTAGAAAGACAATAAAATCAGTAGTCAGTATGAAAAAGTTACTAGTTTATTTTGCTGCATTGACATTACTTGCAAGCTGTTCAACTTCTGATAATGGCGAGTTGGTGGGCGTAAACCGCAAATCCAAGCCATTCTATCAACCCGACCCATACGGAATGGTATTTATCCCGCAAGGTAGCTACATAATGGGGGCCGGAGATGAAGACGCTGCCGACGGGTATGATTACGAACCCAAGACCATCTCTGTATCTTCCTTTTTTATGGATGAAACCGAAATAACCAATAACGAATATCGCCAGTTTGTTTATTGGGTGAGGGATTCCATCGCCAGGACAATACTCGGCAATGTAAGACCCGATGAGTTTCTCATTCAGGAAAACCAGGAAACCGGAGAAATCTACGACCCGCCTTTCCTGAACTGGCAAACAGAGTTCGAGTGGAACAGTGAAGACCAGGACATCAGGGATGCACTGGACGAAATGTATCTTCCCGAGCATGAAAGGTTTTTCAGAAGAAAAGAGATCGACACCCGTAAATTGAATTATGAGTATTACTGGGTTGATCTGCATAAAGCTGCAAAAAAGGACTTTTCCGTAGAGGGCGACTACAAAAATGCCAGTCTTGCAAATCGCCCGCAAGGCTTACGCGACAGATCGGTTTACGTCAGAAAAGAAGTCATTAACGTCTATCCCGACACGCTATCCTGGATACATGACTACACCTATTCATTTAACGATCCGATGACTGAAAAATACTTCTGGCACCCGGCATATGATCACTACCCTGTGATTGGGGTAAACTGGAAACAAGCCAGGGCCTTTTGCGTTTGGAGAACAAATTATCTTAACAGCTACCTGGAAGGAAAAGGAGAAGCTACGCTGGCCGAATTCAGGTTACCCACAGAAGCCGAATGGGAATGGGCCGCCAGAGGTGGCTACGCACTCAACCCCTATCCCTGGGGCGGACCTTATACAAGAAACGAAAAAGGTTGTTTCCTGGCCAACTTCAAACCCCTGCGCGGGAACTATATCGCCGATGGCGGCCTGCGTACACTCATTGTGGGCCATTACCCACCCAATGACTGGGGACTCTATGATATGGCAGGCAATGTGGCCGAATGGACAAGCAGCGCCTATGATCCCTTGTCATACGACTTTACCTGGGATATGAATCCCAATTATACCTATAACGCGGATGAAAATGATCCCCAAACCATGAAACGAAAGGTGATCAGAGGTGGTTCATGGAAAGATATCGCCTACTACCTTCAGGTTACCTCACGTACATATGAATATGAGGATACAGCCAAAAGCTACATTGGCTTCAGAACCATCCAGCCTTACCTGGGCAGAAACAAGGATGATAACCCGTCCAGAATTTCAAGGGTGTACAACTAAATTAATAATAGGAACTTATAAACTTTAGCTAATTAATTAAATCAAGCATCATACCATGGGATTAAACAACATAGTCAGAACCAGAGGTTTCAGGAACTTTATGGCCAAATTGTATGGCTGGGGCGCATCTGTTGTAATTTTAGGTGCATTGTTCAAAATCAACCATTACCAGGGAGCCGATATCATGCTGATCATCGGGTTGGGAACAGAATCCATCATTTTCTTCTTTTCCGCTTTTGAACCACCTTACGTTGAACCGGACTGGAGCATTGTATATCCTGAGCTGGCAGGATTGTATCACGGCAAAAAAGGAGGGAAAAAACAAACTCAGTTAGCCCAGGAACCAACCAAAGAATTGGATAAAATGTTTAAGGAGGCCGATATCAGCCAGGATGTTATTGACCGGCTGGGCGATGGCTTACGGAAGTTCGGTGATAATGCCAGTAGATTATCTGAGGTTTCCAACGCTTCTGTTGCCACCAACGAATATGTTGAAAACATCCAGAAAGCTTCCAAATCAGCAGCCGAGTTAACCAGCTCCTACAACAAAACATCGGAAACCCTCAGTAAGGATGCATCCGCATCAACCGAATATGTTGACAGTATTAAAAAAGCTGCTACCGGTGCTTCCAGCCTGTCGTCAGCCTATGAAAGCGCTTCCGAGAATATCAAAAAAGATCTTGCATTTACTTCCGAGTTTTCCAACAGCATCAAAGAGGCAACAAACTCGGCCAAAGCACTTACCGAAAAATACAACAAATCGTCAGAAGCTTTGACAAAATCAGCTCAGGCGCTGGATTTCTCAGAAATTGAAGGTCAGGCATACAATGAACAAATGAAAAAAATAGCGGATAATCTTGCCGCACTTAATACAGTATATGAACTTCAATTACAGAAAACCAACGAGCAAGTTGAATCAGCAGCCAAGTTGCAGGAAACCATGAACAAATTTTTGGGTAACCTGGGTGATTCAGCTGACAAAACAGTCCTTTACAAAGAACAATTGGACAGGCTGACAGAAAGTGTTGCATCCCTTAACAAAGTATACGGCAATATGCTTTCTGCCATGAATGTGAATCCAAAAGGCTGATATAAAAACTGGAAGTAACTTAATTAAAAAATTATAAGTATAACAAATGGCTGGATATAAAGAAACCCCGCGGCAGAAAATGATCGCCATGATGTACCTGGTACTGACGGCACTTCTGGCGCTGAATGTTTCGAAAGAGATGCTGGATGCCTTTGTAACGGTGAATGAAAGTGTTGAAAAAACAAAAGAAAACTTTTCAAATAAAATCGATGGGATCTTGTCCGATTTCACCTTTCAATACAGCATTCAACCCGAAAAGGTAGATGAGTACTACAAAGGTGCATTGCACGTCAGAGAAAAATCGGAAGAGCTTATCAACTACATTGATAGTATCAAATATGCGGTAATTGTTCATACCGATAGAAAAATTCCTGATATTGATTCGGCAAAAAAAGTTCCGCTCAATAAGATTCAGGCCAAGGATAGGTACAGCGAACCTACCAACTTCTTCTTTGGCAACGATGCCACCATTACACATGATCAGCCATCCGGACAGTTAAAAAAGAAAATCATAGAATATCGCAACGAGATGCTAGGCATACTCAATGAGCCGGATTCAAGCAAACGGCTCGGGCTTAGAACCGAAGGCCCATACTATGACGCTGACGGCAGCCCGGTTAGCTGGGAAATGCACAACTTTTATTACACCATCCTGGCAGCTGACGTTACCATTCTCAACAAATTGATCGCTGAAGTTCAGAATGCCGAGTTTGATGTATTGAATGCGCTGTATGCAAGCATTGATGAAACCGACTTCAAGTTCAATAAGATCGATGCCAAGGTAATTGCTGATAGATCTTATATACTGCAAGGAGAAAAATATATTGCCGAAGTTTTTGCTGCAGCTTATGATACCATTCTCGAACCCGAGGTATATCTGATGAAAGGCGTTAAAGAATGGGATGACAGCTATATGTCAAGGGCTCAGAAACTTGAAGGAGAGGCCGGTATGGTTGAACTCTCGTTCGAGGGGGCCGAAGTTGGAACGCATCCTTATGCAGGGATTATTCAAATCACCAATCCTGCAACCGGTAAAGATATGTCCTATGAGTTCAGTGGAGAATATATCGTTGCACCACCTTCCCTCACAGTGGCTGCGACCAAAATGAACGTATTTTATATCGGGGTTGACAATCCGGTATCCATTTCCGCCCCAGGCATCGCACATGAAAATATTCACGCCAACATCACAGCAGGAGGTGAGTTAAATCCGGTTGAAGAAGCTACAGAAGATGGGCATAACTATGTCGTTCGCGTTGGCCAGGGCATGCGCGAAGCAGTCGTTTCAGCCACCGCACTTATAGGTGAAGATTCAACTTTTCTCGGATCTCGGTCCTTCAGGGTGAAACGAGTCCCCGACCCGGTTGCAGAAATTGCAGGTGTGAAGGAAGGTACAATGGAAAAGAATACTTTGCTCGCCGCCGGCGCAATCATACCCGAAATGAAAGACTTTGAATTTGATTTGTATTTTTACGTGACCTCATTCCAGATGGGTACCATCATCAACGGCGACTGGATTCCCAAACGAGCCAACAGCAACCGCTTTACCGATGAGATGATCAACATCATCAGGGATGCAAACCGCGGCCAGAAATTCTTCTTTGAAAATATTCAGGCCGATGGCGACGACGGAACAAAACGTACATTGAACGCTATAAATCTGACTATAAAATAATTGTTAACTGTTAACCTACAGGAGGTTATATGAAAAAGATAATTTTTTGCATCGCATTTTTTGCTTTAATAGCTGGCTTTAACTTACAAGCCACATCACAGGTTATGAGCGGCCAACAGCCGCAGGATGGCCTGTATGAAGATAACGGTATGATCGACAAAAGGCCGATCCCCTACCCTCCCCTCAGAAAAGCCGACATCATGTGGGAGAAAATAATATGGCGTGTAATAGATATGCGGCAAAAGTTGAACCAGCCGTTCTATTATCCGATCGAGCCCCATAACGACTGGAGAAGTTTCATGCAAGTGGTGATGGATGGTATTAAGGAAGGCTCCATAACCCCCTACGACATTTCTGCCACAGATGAATTCCTGGTACCACTCAACTACCAGGAAATCATCACCAGGCAGATCGATACCATTCACAGAACCCTGAAAAGATCGTATCCTCCCTATGAAGAATTCGATACAGTGATCTATTCGGAGTTTGATCCAACACGGGTGATGCGGATCAGGATCAAAGAAGACTGGTTCTTCGACAGGCAGCGCTCTCAGATGATGTTCAGGATCATCGGCATTTGCCCGGTGATGATGAAAGAAAGAGATGGAGAAGAGTTTCCCGAACCCCTCTTCTGGGTCTGGTACCCGGAGGCAAGAGAAGTGTTTGCCGAAGCCCTCGTGTTTAACAGAGAAAATCAAGCTGAGCGCAGATCATACGATGAGGTATTCCAGAAAAGAAAGTTCTCCAGCTTTGTTTATAAAGAATCAAATGTACATGACAGACGGATCTCAGAATACGCCACAGGACTTGACGCTCTCCTTGAGTCAGAACGCGTTAAAAATGAATTATTTGAATTTGAGCATGACCTTTGGGCATTTTAGAGGTAAATGCTCTATCTGAACAAAATAGATAAAGCTCCCTTTTACGGGGAGCTTTTTTTTGTTTGATCCGGCAATACTGTTTTATTTTTATCTTTGCTTTTGCAGCAAAGTAACCATGTCTTATACTTTCCTTGAAACACCAATCGAATACCTGAAAGGCGTCGGACCGAAACGGGCCGAAGTGCTAAAAAAGGAAGCAGCCGTCTTTAATTTCCACGACCTGCTCACCTATTATCCATTCCGGTATATCGATAAAAGCAAGCTTTACCTGGTTAAGGATATAAAATCGGATGCGGCTTATGTCCAGTTGCAGGGCGAAATCAGGGAAGTCCAAATGATCGGCGGCGGAAGAGCCAAAAGAATGACCGCTTATTTGTGTGATCCTTCCGGCAGGATTGAGCTGGTTTGGTTCAAGGGGTTCAAATGGCTTAAAGGTAAATTCAAACCGGGCATAACCTATACCGTCTTTGGAAAACCATCTGTTTTCAACAATAAGTTCAACATCGCCCATCCTGAGGTTGAGGAAGCGGAAAATACACAATCCACATTCAATGAGAAATTTCAGGCTGTTTACTCCACCACGGAAAAGCTAAAATCCATCGGCCTGGGCAGCAAGGGCTTCAATAAAATTTTCAGAAACCTGATCACATCATCAAAGCAAAACATCCCTGAAAACCTGAGCCGGCAAATTATTGATCAATACAAATTTCTATCAAGGGAAGAATCATTAAGAGAAATCCACTTCCCTACAAGTCCCAATACACTCAGCAAAGCCCAGGCCCGCTTAAAATTTGAGGAACTTTTCTTTATTCAGCTAAAGTTGCTGAAGCAGAAATACATCCGGACGCAAAAAGTTAAAGGGCATAAATTCCCTTTGGTAGGGAATTATTTTAACCGCTTCTATAAAGAGCATCTTCCTTTTGAACTCACCAACGATCAAAAAAAAGTCATCAAAGAAATTCGGGGCGATCTTGGCAAAGGCACTCAAATGAATCGCCTGCTGCAGGGAGATGTGGGCAGCGGAAAAACCCTGGTAGCTCTCATGTCGATGTTACTGGCACTCGATAACGGTTTCCAGGCATGCTTTATGGCTCCGACCGAAATTCTGGCCAATCAGCATTACGATACCTTCTCGCGTATGCTCGGCGGTTTGGGTGTTAAAATACAGTTGCTAACCGGTTCAAGCAAAGCAAATATCCGTAAGGAAATTCATAAGGAACTTGAAGAAGGCAGTCTTGAAATCCTCATTGGCACCCATGCCCTTACCGAAGAGAATGTGCGCTTTAAAAAGCTTGGCCTGGTTGTTATTGACGAACAACACCGCTTCGGGGTAGCACAAAGGGCAAAACTTTGGAAAAAAAATGTGATCCCGCCGCATGTGCTTGTGATGACAGCAACCCCCATTCCCCGAACCCTGGCCATGACCCTTTACGGAGACCTTGATATTTCTGTGATCCGTGAACTTCCCCCAGGTAGAAAACCAATCAAGACCTATCATTATTACGACACCAATCGCTTAAAGATTTTCGGGTTTATCAGAAATGAAATCAAAAAAGGCAGGCAAATCTATATTGTTTATCCCCTTATAAAGGAATCTGCCAAACTTGATCTGAATGATTTGATGGACGGTTATGAGAGCATCGTAAGGGAGTTCCCAGCGCCAAAATATCAGATCAGCATTGTTCACGGGCAAATGAAAACGGAAAACAAAGATTACGAAATGAATACTTTCGTAAAAGGAGAATCCCAGATCTTGGTGGCCACAACAGTAATAGAAGTTGGCGTGGATGTGCCGAATGCAAGTGTGATGCTGATCGAAAATGCCGAACGTTTTGGCTTGTCTCAATTGCATCAATTGCGTGGCCGCGTGGGCCGGGGAGCAGACCAAAGCTACTGCCTGCTGATCAGCAAACACAAACTCAGCAATGAAGCCCGCACAAGGCTACAAACCATGGTGGAAACCAACGATGGCTTTAAAATTGCCGAAGTGGACCTCAAACTAAGGGGACCAGGCGAAATGGAAGGCACCCGTCAATCCGGTCTGGTAAACCTTAAGCTAGCCGACCTGACACGAGATGAGAAAATATTGAAAGCCGCCCGACAAAATGCCATTAGTGTTCTTGAACTGGATCCCTCGCTTCGGAACAATCATTACCAAAAAATGTCAAATTACCTGAATTTCACGAACAAACACCTCAAAAATTGGGAACGCATCAGTTGAAAAATAGATTATATTCATTACTTTTGCCTCTTAAATTTTAAACATTCGTTTTGCCCCATGAAGATTTCTTATTCCTGGCTAAAGAATTATATCAAACTTGACATCAATCCTGAAAAAGTATCAGAAATCCTGACAAAAACAGGACTTGAAGTTGAGGGCTTCGAAAAGATCGAAACAGTTAAAGGAGGAATGGAAGGCATCGTGATTGGCGAAGTGCTTGAAAAAAATGATCACCCTGATGCCGATAAGCTTTGCCTGACAAAAGTGAATATCGGTTCGGATGAACCTCTCTCAATCGTTTGCGGCGCACCAAACGTGGAATCCGGACAAAAAGTTGTTGTCGCTACGATAGGTGCGGAGCTTTTCATGGGCGACAAATCACTCAAAATTAAAAAAGCAAAAATCCGCGGCCAAAAGTCCGAAGGCATGATATGCGCGGAAGATGAAGTCGGACTGGGTACTTCTCACGAAGGAATCATGGTGCTTGATAAAGATGCGGTACCGGGAACGCCTGCCAAAGAATATTTTGATGTAAAGCAAGATTACGTTTATGAGATTGGGCTTACCCCCAACCGCATGGACGCTATCTCGCATATCGGGACGGCCAGGGACCTGGTGGCCGCTTTGAACCAACAAAACAAATCCCGCAACCTCAAGCTGAATCTCCCCGACCTGAGCGGGTTCAACATCGACAATCAGTCACATCCGGTGGATGTTATCATCGAGGATGCCAAAGCCTGCCCGAGGTTTTCCGGCATCAGCATATCGGATATTCAGGTTGGGGATTCACCCAACTGGATTAAAAATTATCTGAACGCTGTTGGCATACGTCCGATCAACAACATTGTGGACATCACGAATTTCGTGATGCTTGAATATGGTCAACCGCTACATGCATATGATGCGGATAAAATAACCGATAACAAAGTAGTGGTGAAAAAGCTTCCGGATAAAACAAAATTTATCACACTTGATGAAGAAGAAAGAGAACTCACTTCCGGCGATCTGATGATCTGCGATGCCAAAGAAGGCATGTGCATTGCCGGTGTGTTTGGTGGAGCCCATTCGGGCGTAACGGAAAGCACCAAAAACATTTTCCTTGAAAGCGCATATTTTGACCCCAAGACTATCCGGAAAACAGCGAAATATCATGGGCTGCAAACCGATGCATCTTTCCGTTTCGAGCGGGGAACAGATCCGAACAATACGGTGAATGCTTTGAAAAGAGCGGCCATGTTGATCAGGGAAACCACGGGAGGAAAGATCACTTCCAAATTGGTGGATGTTTATCCTGAGCCCATCCTGAATTTTGAATTCGATGTTAAATACCGCAACATCAATCGCTTGATCGGTAAGCATATCAACAGGGAAGAGATCAAAAGTATTTTGAAAGACCTGGAAATCGGCATTCTCGACCAAACCAAAGAAGGACTTCGGGTTTCAGTTCCACCATTCAGGGCTGATGTAACAAGGGAAGCCGATGTGATCGAAGAAATCCTGCGCATATACGGATATGACAATATCGAATTGTCCGAACAACTGAAATCGGCTTTGTCATTCAGGAAAAAGCCCGATGCCGGTCGCATCCAAAATCTCGTTTCGGATTACCTGACAGCAAACGGATTTCACGAGATGATGAACAATTCACTAAGCAATTCCGATTATGTTAAGTTAAGCAAAACGGATAAGTCAGAAAACAATGTGGTGATCCTGAATCCCATCAGCAAGGACCTGGATATCATGCGTCAAAACATGCTGTTTGATGCCCTGGAAACAGTTGCATATAATCAAAACCGAAAAGCCAACGACCTGAAACTTTATGAGTTCGGCAAGACCTATAAAAAATACAATGCAAATTCTGATGATGCTTTGAGCGCCTACCACGAACAAAGGCATCTGAGCATAATTGTTACAGGCAGAAAACAACCGGAGAGCTGGGCAACCGAAGATGAAAAGGTTGATGTTTTCTTGTTAAAAGCATACGTTGAAAATATTTTCAAAAAGCTGGGTATTGACGAGCAGAATCTGAGCAGTGAAGAAGAAGCAACAAAAGACTTTGACTTCGGGTTAACCTATAAAATAGGCAATCAACCCTTTGCTTCAATAGGAAAGGCAAACAAATCCTATCTTAAGTATTTCGACATCGGCAATGAGGTGTACTATGCCGATATCAACTGGGATACACTTTTACAAAAACTACTGGATAGCGAAGCGGGCTATAACGAAATCCCAAAATATCCGGCAGCAAGAAGAGATTTGGCCCTTCTTATCGATAAAGCTGTTTCATACAAGCAGATTGAAGAGATCGCCCGAAAAACAGAGAAAAAACTGCTGAAATCGGTTAATTTATTCGATGTATACGAAGGCGAAAATATTGAAGCGGGCAAGAAATCCTATGCCGTGAGTTTCATGCTCCAGAATCCCGACAAAACCCTGACCGATAAAGTCATTGATAAAACAATGGATCGGCTGATCCGGGCACTCAAAAAAGAGCTCGGGGCGGTAATCAGGAAATAGATCAAAACCATATAATTAACAAACGACCAACCTTTATGAAAACAAACGAAGAATTGAAGTATTCCATCAGCCCTGATGGAGAAAAATTTGCAATCCCTGAGAAAAGCGCCTTTGAAGAAGAACTCAGGCAGGTTGAATCCAGGGTGAACAAAGCCCGGGAAGAAGGCAAAGAAATTGTGGTGGTGATGGGCGTCGGCTTTGTTGGGGCAGTGATGGCCGCAATTGTGGCAGATACCCGGGATGAGCAAGGCAAGCCGACCAAATTTGTAATCGGCTGCCAGAGGCCCAGCATCAGGAGTTACTGGAAAATTCCATTGTTGAACAGGGGTGTTTCCCCAGTCAAAGCCGAGGATCCCGAAGTGGATGAACTCATCAGTCGGTGCGTTAAAGATGACAAAACTTTGATGGCCACCTACAACAACGACTGTCTCAAATTTGCCGATTGCGTGATCGTTGACGTGCAATGCGACTATACCAAAAATGAACTGGGCAATATGAAAAACGGCGAAGCCGATATGGCAGCGCTGGAAGCTACCATGAAAACCATCGGAATGAAAATCAAGGAAGATTGCCTGGTTTTGATTGAAACAACCGTCGCTCCCGGAACAACGGAATTCGTTGCATGGCCTATCCTGAAAAAAGCATTTAAGAACAGAGGCATGGAGGCTGTTCCACTGCTTGCCCATAGTTTTGAACGGGTGATGCCTGGCAAGGAATATGTTTCCAGCATCAGGGATTTCTGGCGCGTTTGCGCAGGCTGCACGGAAGAAGCTCGCAACAGGGTTGAGAAATTTTTACACCAGGTGCTTAACACCAAAGAATTCCCGCTTACGGTAATGGACCGTCCCATCGAAAGTGAAACCACAAAGATTGTAGAAAATTCGTACCGGGCCACAATTCTGGCTTACCTGAACGAATGGAGCCTGTTTGCAGAACGCAATGGGGTAGATATCATTAAAGTTATAAATGCCATCAAGATGCGCCCCACGCACAGCAATATGATCTTTCCCGGCCCGGGTATCGGGGGCTATTGCCTGCCGAAGGACGGAGGACTGGGATATTGGTCCTACAAGCATATTCTCGGTTTCAATGATGGAGAGGATGTATTTAAAATCACGCCCACGGCCATCGATATTAACGACACCCGCTCATTGCATGTGACTGAACTCACCAGGGACGCGCTGAGAAATATGGCACGCTACATTGCAGGCGCCGATGTACTGATCTGCGGCGCAAGCTACCGGCAGGATGTGGGAGATACACGCTACAGCGGCAGTGAAATGGTTGTTCGCAAGTTGAGCGAAATGGGGGCAGAAATATCGGTACATGATCCCTATGTAGAACACTGGTACGAACTGGAGTCGCAGGATACCTATCCCGCTCCCGGATTGTCATGGGGAAGGTTTTTCAGGAACCAGGAACATCTACAAGAGATTGGTGTTCAAAAAGACCTGCCAAAGGCACTTAATGGCATGGAGGCAGTGATATTCGCCGTTCCACATGAACAATACCTCGATCTTTCACCCGATGATGTTGTTAAATGGGCCGGGCAAACTCTGGCGGTGATTGACTGTTTCGGTATCCTACCTGATGATACAATCAGGAGATATTTTGAGCTGGGGTGCGAAGTGAAAGCCCTGGGAAGAGGTCACATACAACGAATCAAAAAAGAAGTAAAAAACAACAAATAAACACATACAACCTTCAAAAACCCGGGCTGTTTGGTCCGGGTTTTTTTATTGTCTGTCAAATCTTTACGTATGATATAAGCAAGGTTTCGGTTGGACAATCAAACAAAAATCAGTAATTTTACGTTGTCATTTTTACAAAATACAGGAGGAAACAGAAAGCAGGATGGATATTCAGGCAATCAAACAACGTTTCGGAATCATAGGAAATTCCAGCTTACTTAACCAGGCCATCGACATTGCGCGTCAGGTGGCCCCTACCGACATCACCGTATTGATTACCGGGGAAAGCGGAACGGGCAAGGAGGTTTTTCCCAAGATCATACATCAGCTTAGCGCACGCAAACACGGACCGTACATAGCCGTTAACTGTGGCGCCATACCCGAAGGTACCATCGACTCCGAATTGTTCGGACACGAAAAAGGCTCCTTCACCGGTGCGCACGAGTCAAGGAAAGGATATTTTGAAGTAGTCAACGGAGGAACCATTTTTCTGGACGAAGTTGCCGAGTTGCCGCTGTCGACCCAGGTTAGGTTGTTGCGTGTGCTTGAATCGGGAGAGTTTCTCAAAGTCGGATCTTCAAAGGTGATCAAAACCGACGTCAGGGTGGTGGTAGCAACCAATGTCAATATCGCAGAAGCCATACAGGAAGGAAAATTCAGGCAGGACTTATTTTACCGTTTGAACACCGTACCGATCAATATACCTCCCCTGCGCGACAGAAAAGAAGATATAATCTTATTATTCAGAAAATTTGCCCTCGACTTTGCTGAACGCTATCACATGCCCCCCCTCAGATTGGACGAAGAAGCCATGGAAATCATGATCAATTACAGATGGCAGGGCAATGTGAGGCAATTGAAAAACCTGGCCGAACAAATGTCGATCATTGAGGAAGAGCGAGAGGTTAACGCTGAGACCATGCGTAAATACCTTCCGGCCTCTTCCGGAAAAGACCTTCCCGTGCTGTATAAAAAACAGGAATCAGAAGGGAAAATATCGGAAAGAGAACTTTTATACAAAGTTCTGTTTGATATGAAAAAAGATATCAGCGATCTGAAAAGAATCGTGTCAGACATTGTCAAATCGGGCGGCGTATCACAAGATCTCCAAAAAAATCAAACCCGGATCATCGATGAACTTTATACCGGAACGGATAACCTACAGGATCAGCTTGACCAGATTGAAATCGACGAAGAAAACAACCAGCAAGAGGAAGAAAATCACTACCAGCAACCGGAGGTGATCGAAGAATCGCTTTCCTTGCGCAAAAAAGAGATCGACCTCATTAAGAAAGCCCTTGAAAAGCATCACGGAAAACGAAAGGATGCAGCCAAAGAACTCGGAATTTCCGAAAGAACATTGTACAGAAAAATCAAGGAATATAACATCAAATAGGCAGGCAATGAAAACACACCGCATAAACTTTTTGCTTTTCCTGCTTGCCCTGTTTTTTACAGGCTGTGGTGTTTATTCCTTTACGGGAGCCTCCATACCCCCGGAAGCTAACACCATATCCATCAGTTATTTTCCGAACAATGCAGACATTATTGAACCCACGCTCAGTCAGGATTTTACGACTGCATTGCGAGATAAATTTGTTTCACAAACCAACCTCGATCTGGTACCTAAAAACGGCGACCTCCGTGTCTCAGGAGAGATCAGGGAATATAAAGTTACACCTGTGGCCATCACAGGAGATCAAACAGCCGCATTGAACAGACTAACAATCAGCGTGAATGTGGTTTATGTCAATACCTTTGAAGAAGAAAAAAGTTTTGAATCCGGCTTTTCAAGATATGAGGATTATGAAAGCAGTGAAGACCTGGCCACCGTTAAAACAAATCTGATTGCCCAGATCAATGAAATGCTGGTAGACGACATTTTTAATAAAGCCGTGGTTAACTGGTAAGCAATATGAATAAAAACGAATTCATAGAATTTATTAATAAACCCGAGGCTCTTGATCAACAAAGCCTCAAGGCGATTGAAAAACTGGCCGGTGATTTCCCTTTCTGTCAGTCGGCTGAACTTCTTTTTGCCATTAATCTGTTCAGAATAAATGACGTGCGCTTCGACAACATATTGAGAAAAGCATCAGCTTATGCAACCGACAGGAAGAAACTAAAAGCGCATATCGACTTTCTTTCGGAAGTGCGGGAGAAGGAACAGAAAAAAAGCCATAAATTGCCTGAACCCCAAAAAGCGGCTCAGGAAGAGCAGGCGGAAAAGAAAGCCCGCATGGAGGGTGCGCCCTTTATTGATTTCAGCCCTGATGAAATGGCCGGTCTTCCCGATGAAGAACAAAAACTTTTAAAACTAAAAAAGATCATTGAAAGCAGGCTTGCCGAGATCAAAAAATCAGAAAAAAAAGAAGGCAGTAGAGCAAAGCAAGTGCAAGCTGAAGATCAGGAGCCCAGCCTGAAGAAATCGTCCAACCTAAAAAAACACGGGGATTTAATCGATAAGTTCATCAAGGAAAAACCCAGTATCAAAGCAAAAAAACAAAAGTTCTACGATTCCGATTTGAGTGCACGCAAAAGCATCGTGGATGAAGAAGACATCGTGAGCGAAACCCTGGCAAAAATATATCAGGATCAGGGGCATTATAAAAAGGCCATAAATATTTTCAACAAATTAATCTTGAAATTTCCGGAAAAAAGTAGTTACTTTGCAGGCCAAATTAAAATTTTGGAAAAAAATATAGAAAAATCTGATTAACAACTAGCAACATGGGTGGATATATTTTAATATCGGTTTTGATCTTGATCACTTGTATTTTGCTGATCCTTGTGGTTCTTGTACAGAACAGCAAAGGCGGCGGACTGGCGTCAAATTTCTCAGGTTCCAATCAATTTATGGGCGTACGGAAAACGGCCGATTTTCTTGAGAAATCGACCTGGACCCTGGCCATCTTTTTGCTTGTGCTGAGCCTATCCACAAGCTTTGTGATTCCACGAAGGCAGGCCGGCGAGCAGGTAAAACAGTCGGCCATCAGCGAAGAGGCACAGCAATCGTCCCCAGCGGTTGATCCAAACTTCACCATGCCCCCCGGACAAGAGCAGCTGCCTTCTCAGCCTCAGGAGAATTAATAACATCCTTGTTAAAAAAATTTCAGGTGTCAGAATGTCATTGCATTCTGACATTTTTTTTATTTATGGGCTTTGGCACAAAATGTGAAAAGAGGGCCGTATGATCAACAGATAACTTTTTTAAATTGTTTAACCAAAATAATAAAGAAAATGGGAAAGCTTAACATTAAACCGTTAGCTGACAGGGTTCTTATCGAACCTTCGCAGGCAGAAGAGAAAACATCCGGTGGCATCATCATTCCTGATACCGCCAAGGAAAAACCGCAAAAAGGCACTGTTGTTGCCGTTGGACCCGGCAAAAAAGATGAACCACTGACAGTGAAAGAAGGTGATGTTGTGCTGTATGGCAAGTATGCCGGAACAGAAATCACCATTGAAGGAAATGATTACCTGATCATGAAAGAATCCGACATTGTCGCAATCATTTAAAGAAACTCATTCAATAGTTAATAATCAAAAAATCTTATAAACATGGCAAAAGACATTATTTTTGATATCAAAGCCAGAGACGGGCTAAAAAAAGGCGTTGACGCATTGTCGAACGCTGTTAAGGTGACACTCGGTCCCAGAGGCCGTAACGTGATCATCGACAAATCATTTGGCACACCCACCATCACCAAAGACGGGGTTACTGTGGCCAAGGAAATCGAATTGAAAGAACCTACAGAAAACATGGGCGCTCAGATGGTGAAAGAAGTCGCCTCCAAAACCAACGACGTGGCAGGCGACGGTACAACCACCGCTACCGTTTTGGCTCAGTCGATCTTCACTACCGGCCTCAAAAACGTTACCGCCGGAGCCAACCCCATGGACCTGAAAAGAGGTATTGATAAAGCTGTTAAAGGGGTTGTAGAATCACTCAAAACACAAACCAAACAAATTGGCGACAGCACAGAAAAAATCGAGCAGGTTGCTACCGTATCTGCCAATAACGAAGCTCAGATAGGCAAACTGATTGCCGAAGCAATGGGCAAAGTGAAAAAAGAAGGCGTGATCACAGTGGAAGAAGCCAAAGGTATCGAAACCTATGTGGACGTGGTTGAAGGTATGCAGTTCGACAGGGGTTATATTTCTCCATACTTCGTAACGGATACGGAAAAGATGGAAGCCGTGTACGAGAGTCCTTATATCCTCATTCACGACAAGAAGATCTCTGTGATGAAAGACCTGCTTCCCATACTTGAAAAAGTTGCACAAAGCGGAAGGCCTATGCTGATCATCGCTGAAGATGTCGAAACAGAAGCCCTTGCAACCCTGGTTGTGAATAAACTGAGAGGCGGACTTAAAGTGGTTGCAGTGAAAGCTCCTGGTTTTGGCGACAGAAGAAAAGAAATGCTGGAAGATATCGCCGTACTGACAGGCGGAACCGTAATCTCAGAAGAAAAAGGATTCAAACTGGAAGATACTTCTGTTGATATGCTTGGTGAAGCCGAAAAAATCACGGTTGACAAAGAAAACACAACCATCGTCAGCGGAAAAGGCAAAAAAGAAGATATCGACGGACGCGTTAACCAGATCAAGAAACAGATCGAAACCACCACATCCGATTATGACAAAGAAAAACTGCAGGAACGCCTTGCCAAACTTGCAGGCGGTGTAGCTGTTATTTACGTTGGAGCTGCCAGCGAGGTGGAAATGAAAGAACGCAAAGACCGCTTCGAAGATGCTTTGAATGCAACGCGCGCTGCCATTGAAGAAGGCATTGTTCCCGGCGGTGGTGTAGCTTTTATCAGAGCAATCGCTGAAATGGATAAGGTAGAAGCTGAAAACGAGGATGAAGAGATCGGAATTGCAATCGTGAAGCGGGCACTTGAAGAGCCCCTTCGTCAAATCGTTGAAAACGCAGGCGTTGAAGGATCACTGGTTGTGCAAAAAGTGAGAGAAGGCAAGGATGACTTTGGATTCAACGCCCACACAGAGAAATACGAAAACCTTTACGAATCGGGCGTGATCGATCCCACGAAAGTTACACGTGTGGCGCTCGAAAATGCCGCTTCTATCGCCGGTATGCTGCTGACAACAGAATGCGTGCTGGTTGAACATAAAGATGATAAAGACGACGGCGGCGCCGGCGGCGCCATGCCTCCCGGAGGAATGGGCGGCGGAATGCCCGGAATGTATTAAAATAACTAATCTAAGCTTTTTTTTAAACCCCTATCCTGACTCAGGAAGGGGTTTTTTCTTGCATACCAATTTATACATTAAATCGTTAATTTTGCAACCACAAAATCACTGAATATCATGAAATCATTTGCATTTACAGTAATACTTATTAGCTTAATTTCATTTAACATCTCAGGACAAGAGAAAACCAACTCCTTGGTACCGGTCGATGAAACCTCCGGTAAGATCGAATATCAGGAAGTAGTGCATGTTGAAGGGAGCAAAGAAGATCTGTTTAGCCGATGCATCAGCTGGGTGAATAACTTTTATGTGAACCCGGTGGCGGTTACCCAGGTGCGCGATCTGAAATCCGGCGTGGTGGAAGGCCGGCATCAGCTCAGAATACATTATATGGAAGAAGGTTATGAAAAAGATGCAGGCTTGGTAATGTACAACTTCAAAATAGAATTTAAAGAAGGCCGGTACCGCTATACCATAACCGATTTTGTTCTGAAAAAAGCTACCCGTTATCCTGCAGAAAACTGGATGGATCAAACCGATCCTTTATACAATCCCCAGTGGGACGAATATCTCAGGCAAATTGACGCCTATGTAAAGGATCTGATCGCTGACCTGAAAGAAAAAATGCAACCCGAACCCGAAGAGGAAGAAGACGATTGGTAAACTAAATTGATTATTCTGCATGAATTTTTTTTCGGGCTGAACAATTTAACGAACAGCGTGTTTAACATTTTGAATTAATTGTTAAACATTATGCCGGGGGTAAATCGCACAAAACAATTATCTTATATTTGCAGCGATTTGGTCCCGCTTATCATAATCGAAAATAAGAAGAAAAACAATGATCACGGAATATACAACCCAGCAATCGGATCAGAAATTTATAAAGGGATTCTCAAAGCTTTCCAAGAAGCAAAAGATTGAGCTCATATCAAAGTATTTTAAAAATCCTGCATACGCCATTGAAATCCTCAAGAGATATCATCATGAAGATGCGGATACACAGAAGCTTTTTGATGAATTCAGCGAGAACACCCTTTCCAACTTTTATTTTCCTTTTGGCGTGGCTCCGAATTTTGTAATCAACCATAAGAATTATGTCATCCCGATGGTGATTGAAGAAAGCTCTGTGGTTGCTGCTGCATCCAGCAGTGCAAAATTCTGGTCAGACCGGGGCGGTTTCCGTAGCATGGTGCTTTCAACCACCAAGATCGGACAGGTGCATTTCAGCTGGAAAGGCCACCGGGAAAAACTTGAAAAGGTGATGCCCCGGCTTAAGGAAGAACTGATCGCAGGCAGCGACCATATCACCATCAACATGAACAGGCGAGGAGGCGGCATCCGGGAAATTGAACTGGTGGATATGACCTCCTACATGGAAAATTACTACCAGCTCAAAGTAAATTTTGAAACTGTCGATAGTATGGGCGCCAACTTCATCAATTCATGCCTGGAAGAATTCGCTTCCATTCTGAAAACATTTATCGCCAATCACGAACTGTTTAATGATGACGAAAAAGATATCAGCATTATCATGGCAATCCTTTCTAATTATACACCTGATTGTCTTGTAAGAGCAGAAGTGGAATGCGATATTACAGAATTTGATGGAATTGATGCCGCAATGGATGGTCATGAGTTCGCATGGAAGTTTGATCGTGCGGTCAGGATCGCACAGATCGACCCCCACCGGGCCACCACCCACAACAAAGGCATATTCAACGGAATAGACTCCGTTGCTCTTGCTACAGGCAATGATTTTCGGGCTATTGAAGCATCGGGCCACACATATGCTTCAAGAAACGGAAAATACAGCAGCCTGACCGAGGTCAGCATAAATGGAAATACTTTTAACTACAGCCTTGAGGTGCCACTTGCTGTGGGAACCATTGGTGGGCTCACATCGCTTCACCCGCTTGCAAAACTTTCGTTGGAATTGCTTGGCAACCCCGATGCCAAAGAACTGATGACGATCATGGCCTCCGTTGGACTGGCCAACAATTTCGGCGCCCTGAAATCACTGGTTACAAAAGGAATTCAGCATGGACATATGAAAATGCACCTGCTGAATATCCTGAACCACTTTGGTGCAACAGAAGAGGAGAAAAAAGAAGCGGTCCATTATTTTGCCGATAAAAAAGTTTCTTTTGCCAGGGTAGCGGAATACGTTGCCAACAAAAGAAAATAAACGATAAACCGGGTTATGCAATCCCATTACGCCAACGGCAAACTTCTTTTGACCGGGGAGTATTTTGTACTGGAGGGCGCCAAATCACTTGCCCTGCCTTTAAAATACGGACAGCGGATGAAAATCCGGAAAACTGAAAAGGGCGAACATCTCGTAAACTGGAAAACCTTTGTACCTGACCGTCTTTGGCTTGAATGTGAATTTGCCGTCCCTTCATTGGAAATTCTCAGCTCATCCGATCAGCGAAAATCACAATTTCTTTCAGAGCTGCTCAGAGCAGCAAAAAAACTTAAGCCCGGATTCCCTCAAAAAGCAATATATGATGTTGAAGCCCAAATTGATTTCAACATCGAATGGGGATGGGGTTCCAGTTCATCTCTGATTGCAAACGTGGCCGCATGGACCGGGCTCGATCCTTTCGAGTTGCATTTTGAAATATCCGGGGGGTCGGCTTATGACATCGCGTGTGCGAATTCAACAGGCCCGATCCTATATCAGCTAAAGGAGGATCAGCCAATGTTTCACAGGGTCAATTTCGATCCGGTTTTCAAGCAGCATATCTTTTTCGTTTATCTTGGCAGGAAACAAAAAAGCAGCGCGGCTGTTAAAGCTTTCCAAGACAAAAAGGCCGGTTACCGGGAAGAAATCAACCGCATTTCACAGCTGACCGAAGCCATCACCCAAACGAATTCATTGAACGAATTCAACCGGCTTGTTGAAGAGCATGAGCAAATTGTTTCGGCTGCAATGCAAATGCCAACCATAAAAGAAAGCCGCTTTAAGGATTTCCAGGGCAGTCTTAAATCACTCGGAGCCTGGGGCGGTGATTTTGCCATGGCCACCTGCACGGGAGATGAGGAAAGGCTTAAAAAATACTTCTTTGAAAAAGGATTGAAAACCATATTTTTGTTTGAGGATATCGTACTTCAACCTCATCATGGATAAAAGCAACTTTCATATCAGGAATTATGAATCATCCAGTAAGCCCCAAGGAGAGGTTAGCTGGAGAAGCCCGTCCAACATCGCGCTTATAAAATACTGGGGGAAACATGGGAATCAACTGCCGTGCAATCCCTCTCTTAGTTTTTCACTGAAAAATTCCTATACTGAAACCAATGTACGATATGCGCCTGCAGAAGAAAAAAAACCTGCACTTCAATATTCCTTTGAAGGAAAACATGAAGTAAGCTTTGAAACCAAAGTCAAAAAATTCATCAAAAACATATATGAATACTTCCCGTTTCTGAAACATACGGATCTGTCCATCAGCAGCCACAACACTTTTCCGCATTCGTCGGGTATCGCCTCTTCGGCTTCGAGCATGAGCGCCCTGGCACTTTGTTTTTGCAGCATCGAACGCCAATGCTTTCAAAGCCTGCAAGATGAGGGTGATTTTTACAGAAAGGCCTCATTCATCGCCAGGCTGGGATCCGGTAGCGCCTCCCGTTCGGTTTATGAAGGGTTTTCTGTATGGGGCGAAAACAAGTTAATCAGCAATTCTTCAGATCTTTTCGCCATTTCCCTTTTATCACAAAGGGGAGATCATTTCAATAAGCTAAAGGATTATATTCTGCTCGTTGACAGCAGAAGCAAGGAAATCAGCAGTACGGCCGGACATGCACTTATGAAAAACCACTCTTTTGCAAATGCAAGGTTTGAACAGGCCAAGGAGAACCTGGACAAAATACTTACTGCCATCGAACAGGATAACTGGAATGATTTTGCAGACATTACCGAAAACGAAGCCCTCAGCCTGCATGCCATGATGATGACGTCTAATCCTTCTTATATACTGCTCAAACCCAACACCCTCAAAATCATTGATAAAATAAAACAGGCAAGAAAACAAAAAGCCCTGTCGGTTTGTTTCACAATAGATGCCGGACCAAATGTACATTTGATCTATCCGGAAAGGGAATCGCGAAAGGTTAGGACCTTCATCGAACAGGAATTATTGATATATTGCAGTGATGAAAAAGGAATAGAAGATCAAATGGGAAAAGGTCCTCAACAAATAAAGTAAAAAATGAGAGCAGGCAATCATATATTCTATTCTAAAATATTGCTCTTTGGAGAGTATAGCGTGATCTGTGACAGTATGGGCTTGTCCATTCCCTATACCCATTTCAAGGGCGAATTAAGCTTTATCAATGAAGATAAATATACCGACCTGGATTATGCCGTCAACTCCAATAAAATGCTTCAGGAGTATCTGGTTTATTTAAAAACACTAAATGAGAAACAGGAGTTGAAATGCAAACTCGACCTCGCAAAGTTGGAAAAGGACCTTGCCGATGGATTGTATTTCGAATCGACCATCCCGCAGGGTTTTGGTCTGGGCAGTTCAGGAGCATTGGTTGCCGCCGTTTACGACAGGTACAGCCTGATAAAGATCAAAAATAAAAGTCATACATCCAGGGATGAAATTAAAAAATTAAAACAATGCTTTTCACAACTGGAATCTTATTTCCATGGGGTTAGCTCGGGCCTTGATCCGCTAAACAGTTTTATGAAATCTCCACTGCTAATTGATGGCAAAGAAAATATCAGGCCGGTAGGCATTCCCAGGGGCAGGCACACAAAAAACGGCGCCATTTTTCTGATCAATACGGGCAGCCCGGGTAAAACCGAACCGCTTGTGAATCTATTTCTTCAAAAGTGCAAACAACAATCATTCTATAAAAAAATCCGCAATGAGCTGATCCCCATCACCGAGGGATGCATCAAATCCATCATCAAAGGCGACAGCAAAGAATTTTTCAGCAACCTGGAGGACCTGTCCAATTTTTTCCTGAACAACCTCAGCCCCATGATACCTGATAAATTCAAAGTAATCTGGAAAAAGGGTCTTGACTCCAAGGCTTATTATCTGAAACTTTGCGGATCGGGAGGAGGCGGTTTTCTGCTGGGATTCACCGAAAACTTTGAAAAGGCCAAAAAAATCCTCAGGCAAATGAATATCGACATCATTCCGGTTTATAAAAACTAACTCTCTTTTATTTTATATTTTTGTATAAAGCACAAACAAACACCTGTTGATATGAATAGCAATTATAAAGTATCAGGAAACATCGTTGATCTTCATCAAAAAAAGATATACAAAGGCACAGTCCATATTCGTCATGGAACGATCGATAAAATTGTTGAAGAGAATACTGACAGCGATATATACATTCTCCCCGGATTGATCGACGCCCATATTCACATCGAAAGCAGCATGCTGATCCCTTCCGAGTTTGCCCGCCTTGCTGTGGTGCATGGCACGGTGGCCACAGTGAGCGACCCACATGAAATTGCCAATGTCCTCGGCATACAGGGCATCGAATACATGATAGAAAACGGGAAAAAAGTCCCTTTTAAGTTTTATTTCGGAGCATCAAGCTGCGTACCGGCAACCACCTTCGAAACCGCAGGAGATGCTCTGGGCGTTGAGGAAATCGACAAGCTTTTGTCTTATGATGAAGTCAAATATCTCTCGGAAATGATGAACTGGCCGGGTGTGATCTACGGCGATCCCGAAGTGGCAAAGAAATTAGAAACCGCCAAAAAGCACAACAAGCCGGTTGATGGCCATGCCCCCGGATTGAATGGCGAAGATGCCAAAAAATACATTGATGCAGGCATCACAACCGACCATGAATGTTTCACGAAAGAAGAAGCATTCGACAAACTAAAGCACGGTATGAAAATCCTGATCAGGGAAGGAAGCGCAGCTAAAAACTTTGATGAACTCATTGGACTCTTAAAGGATTATCCCCAACAAATCATGTTCTGCTCAGACGACAGGCATCCGAACGACCTGGTCGGAGCGCACATCGACGATCATGTGAAAAGAGCCATTAAGAAAGGCTTTGATCCCTTTACCGTATTGCGGGTTGCAAGCCTGAATCCGGTTTCACATTACAAGCTTGACGTCGGCTTGCTGAGAACAGGCGATGATGCAGATTTTATCACCGTCGACAATCTGGAAGACTTTAATGTACTGACCACATACATCAAAGGTGAAAAAGTCGCAGAAAACGGAAACAGCTTGATCAATTCCGTTTCGGAAAAAACACCAAACAATTTCAACATTACGGAGATCGACCCCAACGATTTGAGCATCAAGAGCGAAAAAAGGAACATTCGAGTGATCGAGGCCCTGGATGGGCAGTTGATCACCAATGAACTGGAGATAGAGGCGAAAAAAGACGCCGAAGGCAACCTGGTAAGCGATGTTGAAAATGATGTGCTGAAAATAGTTGTCGTCAACCGTTACCAAAAGACAAGGCCATCAATAGGATTTGTGAAAAATTTCGGGCTGAAAGAAGGCGCAATAGCTTCATCCGTTGCCCACGACAGCCACAACATTGTTGCGGTTGGAACCAAAGACAAGGATCTGGCACAAGCCATCAATCTCATCATTAAATCGGGAGGAGGGGTTTCTGCAGTAGCCGGTTCCAAAGCCAAACTGCTTGAACTACCCGTGGCAGGGATTATGACAAATGGCGATGGATACGAAACAGCCGGGAAATATGAAACGCTTGACAAGATGGCCAAGCAAATGGGTTCGCAATTAAATGCCCCTTATATGACGCTTTCATTTATGGCTCTGCTTGTGATCCCCAACCTAAAGATGAGCGACAAAGGTTTGTTCAACGGCCAGAAGTTCGAATTTACTACCTTGGGAGCCAATAACTAATTTCGCATATATTTACATATTTATTTTGTTGTAATATAATTTTTTCTATTTTTGCACAAAACACATTACGCCATGGCAAAGATGCAACTGGATATCATGAAACTGGAGATGGCTGCCAGCAAGCTTAGGGCAATGGCTCATCCAATGAGAATTGCCATCATAGATCTATTGAACGATACCGAAAAATTGAGCGTTACCCAAATCTATAAAAAGCTTAAATTAGAACAGGCCTCAGCTTCACATCATCTGAATATTCTCAAAAACAAAGGGGTTTTGGTTTCCAGAAGGGATGGGAAAAAGATATATTATTCCCTCAAAAGCCGCACCCTTAAAGAGATCATCGATTGTATCAACAGATGTAACGAGGAATAAAATTATTCCGCTAACCAATCTTCTTCCACCAACCAGTTTGGCCTCACCTCAATGCTCTTTGGGAAATATGCCACCTTTTCGGGTTGTCTTTTTTCCGGGTAGTCTCCTGTATCCCATCTGCCGTTGTTGTTGCAGTCATAAA
Organism: Bacteroidales bacterium; assembly: GCA_021738625.1. GTDB lineage: Bacteria > Bacteroidota > Bacteroidia > Bacteroidales > JAIOZK01 > JAIOZK01. Next base: position 19,164 of record JAIPBS010000025.1, on the reverse strand, counting down.
TTATTTTGATCAGATAGGTATCCGGATCAAGGTATTCAAAGCCAATCTCACCACCTGACGAAACCGTTTTTTCCCTGATCACTGCTTCATCCTGATTAAGCAATTGAACGATATAAGCGGGGCATTCCTTTTCAAAGTCAATATTCAGTTTGATTATGCCATAATCACCCAGCGAACGGCTGCTGAAGTCCAACAGCAAGGTATCGTTGCTTAAGCCCCTGATGTCGGTGAATATGCTATCGGGAAAAAACAATCGATAGGATGCATCCTCTTTCCAGCTATGATCTATTACTACTGATTGCCTAACAATGCTGTCTTTGAAATGCGGCATTGGCTTGAGGCTGTCTTCATTTTCAACCAAAATAAATTCCGAAAACTCCCATGCGTCAAGGGGATAAGGGAAACCGATGATAAGCGGCCGGTGCAGATCGGCTTTTTTGCCATCCAGGTTGTTGCTTATCCTCAGATAATCGGGTTTTTCTTCCTCATCATTCCTCCGATTTTGCTTTTCTTCCTTACTTAAAACGATGCGCACCGTATCAAGGACCAGAGTGTCGTCCATCACTTCGGCAAACAAGGTATCGAAAGGGATCTCCCTGAGCCACCAGATCAGGGTATCCTGCCCAGGGTTCATATCTTCAATCTTCCATCTGCTTTCAGGCAAGGTTTCATTCAGAATATTGATCTGTGGCAAGGTGGTTTCAAACTTAAACACGAAACGGATCATCCTTTTTTTAGCCAGTTCGGCTTCCAGAAGTTTTTGTGTTGAATCAATCTCATCAAACATAAAAAGCTCGTAAAGCACATTGTCGGGATACATTGGTAAAAGCGAGTCAGATGTTTTGCTTTCCGGGTCATTTAAAGATGTATCCGCCTTGGTGGTATCCGGGATGGCGGCCTTATAATATTCAGGTACGAGAAGGCTGTCCAGAAACGCGATTTTTTCATTGGGAAGGTCATAGATCATATTGCTGTTCACATCCTGCAAGGCAAAAATCCTGTAAGGCATTTCCCTTAAATTGTTGAGCTCGAAAAAGCCGTTAGCATTGGTTTTTGAAACATAATAAGGCTTCACATAATAAGGCAATGAGTCGTATGGAATGGTATCGTTGTTATCCACATACAGCATCACAAAAACATCTTTATAGGGCTGCAGGTTGAAAGCGTCAAGAATCTGCCCCCGGATGCTCAGGGAGTCGATTTGTTCACCGGTAGAAAAAACAAACTGGTAATTTTTAAGTGGATTGCCCTCCGTCAAATCAACAATTGAATTCCCGAAGAAAATGGTATAGGTGGTGCTGTCTTTCAAAGGTTCATTAAAAAGGGTAACCAGTGATTTCCCACGGAGCCGATAATCGGGGTTTTTCTCTATCGGGGGTGAGATCAGGATATTCTGATTGGGTTGATCCAATTTCACAAACTCATCAAAGGTGATCTCAATCCGGTTTTCACTGAAGTTTCTTGACTGATTCGGCGGTTCGCTTGCAAGCACTTCAGGAGGATCGGTATCTTTGGGACCTCCAGTTGGCGTGACCGGATTGGCACAACCAATCAGATAAAAAACACTTACGGCAAGCAACAGGTATGTAAATGCATTTCTCAAACAACAAAATCTTTTATGATAATAACAATGCTTTGGGCTTTTTATTTGAACCCGCAAACAAAAATAATGCATTCCTGTTAATGGAATTATACAGATCCGGAACAGGTATGCAATGATTGACCTTATGCTTCCATCCTTATAACTGAATCTAACAGAAAAATGCCTTACATTTTTAATAAGATTCATTATGGCACAGGGCAAAACCCAAAACCATTTTCGGATATACAGCATCAATCTATTAAACTATCATTTTTCCCGGTCCGTCGAAGCCTCACTTCGAGCGAGGCGAAGGCGGATTAAACAATCACATCAAATCGAAATCCTTTATCCAGAAGCTTTTCAATGGAACGGGGCAGGGCAACCATAATCCTTTCTTTGGCTTTCTCGCTATCATGAAAGAGAAGAATATCACCACTTTTTGCATTTCTCACGATATTGGTCACACATTGTTCCGGACTGTTTTTCTCATCAAAGTCACCCGCCAGCAGGCTCCACATCACAATCTTATACTGCTGTTTCAAAGAACGAATCTGGCTTCTTTTGATCCTTCCGTAGGGAGGTCTGAACAAAGCGGATTGAATGCGATCATTTCCTTTTTCAACATTGAGGATATAAGACTTCAAATCTGTTTTCCATCCATTTAGGTGGTTGTAACTATGATTGCCTGTTTGATGTCCTCTGTTTTTGATTTCCGAATAAAGATCCGGGAATTTCTTTACATTTTCTCCCACGCAAAAAAAAGTAGCTTTTACCTGAAAGCGATCAAGCACATCCAGAACCCAGGGTGTAAGCCCGGGCACCGGGCCATCGTCAAGTGTGAGAAACAGTTTGTTTTCATCATTGGGGATTTTCCATATGAGCCCGGGATAAAGTACCCTGGTGAGCAGTGCCGGTGATTTTACAAAATACAACCCTGGTTTTTTCAGGCTAAGATACTCAATTCTCAATTGCCGTTTTGATAAATAAGGGGCCTGCTTAATCAGATCAATTCTATATTGTTTTGTATTTTTGTATAAAACAAAAACGATATGTTGAAACTGGTTTTGGTACGACATGGTGAAAGCACCTGGAATAAAGCAAATAGATTCACAGGATGGACCGATGTAGGCCTGTCGGAAAAAGGCGTAAAGGAAGCAAAGGAAGCCGGGAAAAAGCTCAGGGAAGAAGGCTATCAATTTAAAATCGCCTATACCTCCTATCTCACAAGAGCCATCAAAACCCTGTGGCTGATCCTTGAAGAAATGGATTTGATGTGGATTCCCGAATACAAAAGCTGGCGGCTGAACGAAAAGCACTATGGCATGCTGCAGGGGCTTAACAAAGCGGAAATGGCCGGTAAATACGGGGACGAGCAGATCCAACTCTGGAGAAGAAGCTACGACACTCCTCCGCCTCCACTTAGCGACCATGACGAAAGGAGTCCCCTTGAGGATCCAAGATATGCAGATCTCGACAAAAAAGACATCCCTCTTACAGAAGCCCTGAAAGACGTGGTGGACCGTATGATACCATACTGGAAAAAAGAAATTGCTCCAGCCCTGAAAAAGAATAAGGAAGTGCTGGTGGCCGCCCATGGCAACAGCCTCAGGGCCTTGGTCAAATACCTCAAGGATATGACTCCCAAAGAAATTTTGAAGTTCAATATTCCAACAGGAATTCCATACGTATTTGAATTCGATGAGGAACTGAACCTACAAAAGGATTATTTTATCGGCGATCCCGAAGAGATTAAAAAGCTAATGGAGCAGGTGGCCAATCAGGCTAAAAAGAAATAATCAATAAACTTATCTATAAAGTTTTTGAAATCTTCTTATTATATTCGATTATAGGATATATGTTCGCAAAATCAGCTATATATTCCATTACATTAGGATATTTGAAACTGTTTTGAATGGAAAAATGCTAACTTTGTAAAGCTATACAAACACTTTACATTATAAACTAAATTACATGACAAAGCGTTGGGTAATACCGGATATACATGGTTACCTTAGGACATTGAAAGTACTTATTGAAGAGCAGATTCAACCCAGCAGGCAGGATGAAATTTATTTCCTCGGAGATTATATTGACCGTGGCCCCGATTCAAAGGGCGTGATAGATTATCTACACAAACTCGAAACCGATGGTTACAACGTAAATTGCATCATTGGCAACCACGAAGATTTTTGTGTGCAAACCTATTATGAAAACAAAAATCAAAGAAAATTTCTGGGCATCAAAACCAGAAACCATTTTAAGAAAGAATGGGAGAAGTACGGTGGCAAGGAAACCCAGAAGAGTTTCGGGCTAAAAAAAATGAAAGATTTCCCATTTGAATACATCGAATGGATGAAAAACCTCAGGTTTTACATCGAGCTTGAAGATTACCTCCTGGTGCATGCAGGCTTCAATTTTAAAATAGAAGACCCTTTTACCGACCGCAAAGCCATGATCTGGGTGCGCGACTACCAGGTGGATCCTGAAAAGATCAACCACAAAACCGTCGTTCACGGCCATGTTCCGGTCAGTCTTGAGTTTATGCAAATGACCCTCAAAAGTTCAAGCTATCATTTCATTTCTCTCGACAATGGTGTTTACATGGATCATGTACAGGGTTTCGGAAACCTTACAGCACTGGAACTGAACTCGAAAGAATTGCTTATTCAGCCAAATATGGACCTCTGAAAAATTTTCTTTTATGATAAAATTTACGCTTTTCTTTTTGATCAGCATCATTCCTTGTTGGATGATGGCTTTTACCGGGGAAATCATTAAGACATTTGATACGCCGGGGGATTTCACAACCGGGATGACTTTTGACGGCACGCATTTATGGCTGGCCGACCGGAAAACAGAAAAACTGTATTGCATCAATCCTGCTGACGGCAAGGTGGTTCGTGAGATATCCAGTCCGGCATACTGGCACATGGGCTTGGCCTGGGACGGAGAAACCCTCTGGAATGCCGATGTGCAAGGAGGAATTCTGCTCTCCGAAAACTATAATGGTAAAATATACAGGATCGATCCCGAAAATGTGGGAAGCATGGATGAAATCCCCAAGGAGATTAAGGACATATTCCTGGAGAACAATGAAAAATACAGGTATGATCATCCGGTTATACAGAATGCCGTGAAGGAAGCCGTGGGCGATGAAAAAAATCCTTACTGGATCGCCAGAAAAATTTACAACTACCTCATGGACAAAATGTACTACGAAATGGTCGGCGGCTGGAATACCGCTCCTACCGTGCTGGCCAGGGGCAACGGCTCCTGCTCTGAATATTCTTTCGTTTACATTTCGCTCTGCCGCGCCGCCGGACTGCCTGCCAGGTATGTGGGTTCGGTTGTGGTACGGGGCGACTATGCCACCATGGATGATGTGTACCATCGCTGGGTGGAAGTTTACCTGCCGGGGTATGGCTGGATACCGGTCGACCCGAGCGGCGGCGACCACGACTCCCCCAGAAGGCAGGCCCATTTTTTCGGACAACTGGCCAACCGTTTCCTGATTACAACCGAAAGCGGGGGCGGCTCCGAAACCATGACATGGACCTACAATTCCAATGAGTTTTTCACTACGGAACCCAAAACCAATGTGGCCATCGACCACTTTGCCGACTGGGAACCACTTGAAGAATAGCAATGAATGGCAGAAAAGACAAACAAAATCGGAATTGTTTTAAGCGGTGGAGCGGTGCGCTGCATCGCCCATCTGGGCGTGATCAAGGCCTTGCATGAACATGATATCCGCCCAAGCTGTATATCCGGTGTGAGCGCAGGCGCCATTGCAGGGGCATTTTATGCAGAAGGAAAAGAACCGGAAGAGATCCTTGATTTTTTCCTGAACAAGAAATTGATGAGTTTTATCGGGATCAAATTCAACAAAGGCCTGGCAAACATGCAAAAACTTCACAAAGCACTGGAAGAACTGCTAAATGCCAAAAGCTTTTCAGACCTTGAAAAACAACTTTTCATCACATCCACCAATCTGAACACAGCCGAAACAATTACTTTCCATGAAGGCAGCCTCGTTGACAAGATCGTCGCTTCTTCTTCCATACCGGTTTTATTCGAACCTGTGGATATAGACGGAGAGCTATACGTGGATGGCGGCATGATGAACAATATGCCCCTTGAGCCTTTGCAGGAAAAATGCGATAAGATTATCGGGGTGAATGTGAACCCGATTGGATATCGAAAGTATTTTAAAAACCTCAGATCAATCGCAGAGCGAACTTTTCACCTGACCGTAATGGCCAATTTTCTTAACAAAGTGGATGAATTCGATGTGTATATTGAACCGTCAAAACTTGAAAAGTTCGGGCTTTTTGACCTCAGCCAGGGCAAAGATATTTTCGATGCAGGGTATGAACATACCAAAAGCATGTTTGACAAAGGCGAAATCAACCTATAGAATCTCCATTCTGTGCTTATGAGGCTGTCTCAAAAGTTAATTTAACCGCAAAGCACAAGCAAAGCACACAAAGTATAAACTAAAAGTAAAAAGCAACTTAGCGTTCTTAGCGTAAGTCTTTGTGGTTAAATGATTTGTTATTCGTAAGACAGCCTCGCTTTTTTGCCATGAAAAAGACAAGGACGATAAAAGCCGGGTAATCAATGTCGTGAGTCTTTAATAAATCAAATTCTCGCTTTATTCCCCACCTTCAACAGTTTCGATCAAAATCTCCAGCAGCTTGATGCCGGCCTCCGGGATCACGGTTCCCGGGCCGAAAATAGCAACCGCTCCGGCCTTGTACAGGAAATCGTAATCCTGGTGCGGGATCACCCCGCCCACGATCACCATGATATCTTCGCGGCCGAGTTTCTTCAATTCTTCGATCACCTGCGGAACCAGGGTTTTATGTCCTGCCGCGAGGCTTGAGACACCGAGTATGTGCACATCGTTTTCCACGGCCTGTCTGGCCGCTTCCGCCGGGGTCTGGAACAAAGGTCCGATATCCACGTCAAAGCCGATGTCGGCGAAGCCGGTGGCCACCACCTTTTCGCCCCTGTCGTGGCCGTCCTGACCCATCTTGGCGATCATGATGCGCGGCCTGCGTCCTTCAAGCCCGGCAAATTTATCGGCCAGCTCGATGGCCTTTTTGAATTTCTCGTCGTTCTGTGCTTCGGACGAATATATACCTGATATCGATCTGATCACTGCTTTGTACCTCCCGTAAACTTTTTCGCATGCATTGGAAATCTCTCCTAAAGTAGCGCGTTTTTTGGCTGCTTCAACAGACAGTTCAAGCAAATTGCCTTCACCCGTTTCACAAGCCTTTGTTATGGCATCCAATGCTTCCTGCACCGCATCATTATCCCGTTCCCGCTTCAGCTGCTCCAGCCTTTTGATCTGGGAATTGCGTACCGCTGTGTTGTCCACCTCAAGGGTTTCGATGGGGTCTTCCTTATCCAGGCGATATTTGTTGATGCCCACAATGGTATCTTTATGGGAGTCGATGCGCGCCTGTTTTCTGGCCGAAGCTTCTTCAATACGCATTTTGGGCAAACCCGTTTCGATGGCCTTGGCCATGCCGCCCAGTTCTTCAACTTCCTGTATATGTTCCCAGGCGCGATGGGCGATGCGGTCGGTCAGGTATTCCACATAATACGAACCGGCCCAGGGATCGACCGAACGTCCGATGTTGGTTTCTTCCTGCAAATACAATTGTGTATTCCTGGCGATCCTGGCCGAAAAATCCGTGGGCAAAGCGATGGCCTCGTCCAGGGCATTGGTGTGCAGCGACTGGGTGTGACCGAGTGCTGCTGCCATAGCTTCAATGCATGTTCTTCCGACATTGTTGAAAGGATCCTGCTCCGTGAGGCTCCATCCCGAGGTCTGGCAGTGCGTGCGCAAAGCCATCGACTTGGGATTCTTCGGGTTGAACTGTTTAACAAGTTTGGCCCACAGCATACGGGCAGCGCGCATCTTGGCGATCTCCATAAAGTGATTCATCCCGATGCCCCAGAAAAAAGAAATACGCGGGGCAAAGGCGTCGATATCTAAACCGGCGTTTACGCCTGTCCGCAGGTATTCAAGGCCGTCGGCCAGGGTATAGGCCAGCTCGATGTCGGGTGTGGCCCCGGCTTCCTGCATGTGATATCCGCTCACGCTGATGGAGTTGAAGCGGGGCATCTTCTCCGAAGTGTATTTGAAAATATCCGCGATGATCCGCATGGAAGGCAATGGCGGATAAATGTAAGTATTTCTCACCATGAATTCCTTCAGGATGTCGTTTTGGATGGTCCCGCTCAGCTCTTCCAGTTTGGCGCCCTGCTCCAGCCCGGCTACAATATAAAAGGCCATCACCGGCAGCACCGCCCCGTTCATGGTCATCGACACCGACATTTTGTTCAGGGGGATCTCATTAAAAAGAACTTCCATATCCATGATGGAGTCGATGGCCACACCGGCCTTACCAACGTCGCCTTCCACCCTTTCATGATCGGAATCGTATCCGCGATGGGTAGCCAGGTCGAAGGCAACGGAAAGCCCTTTCTGTCCGGCCGCCAAATTTCTCCTGTAAAAGGCATTGGATTCCTCCGCCGTCGAAAAACCGGCATACTGCCTGATGGTCCATGGACGCGTCACATACATGGTTGAATAGGGCCCGCGCAAAAAGGGCGGCAGGCCGGCAGCATATTCCAGGTGCTCCATCTGTTCCAGGTCCTTTTTGGTGAAGACCGGCTTAAGCGGGATCAGTGAAGGTGTTTTCCAGTCCGCATTGATCTTGTGTTCCTTTTCCCATTTAGCCGGATCAAGGTCTGAAAGCGGTGATTTGTGTATGTTGATATTTTTGAAATTCGGTTTCATTTCCCTTGTCTTTTAAATCCTTATTATGATTCAATTCCCAGATTTTCCTGAAACTGTTTCAGCGTTTCAAGCACATTCGAACGGATGTGGATGAACCGCCCGACGCCTTTTTCTTTCAATTCATCGAGTATCTCTTTGGGGTAACCCGCCACCACAAGCATTGCCTGATCCTTCAGCTTTTCATGTGCTTCGGGGGCGTGCTGTGCGTATTCCTCATCCGAGCTGCAAAGCACCACAATATCCGCCTTTTTGTCGAGCGCGGCCTGTAGGCCTTCTTCCACGGTTTCAAAACCATGGTTGTCGATGATCTCATAACCGGCGCAGGCGAAGAAGTTGCCGCTGAATTGCGCGCGGGCGCGGCGCATGGACAGGCTGCCGATGGGCAGCAGGAAAACCACGGGGCGTTTGTTCTTTTCAGAATAGCGGTCGGTGGCAAAGCGCAGCTTCTCGAAAGCCTCCGAGCTACGTTGGGGCTTCAGGGTTTCCACTATGGCATCTTCCCTGGTTTTTTCATGGCTTTTGATATCCTCCAGGCTGAATCCTTCTTCCATCCATTCCGAAAAGTTGGGATACTGGTTGGTGCCCAGTATGCTTTGTTTGCGGCCGGCCACGGCCTGGTTCTGGGCTTCGGCGGCGGCATTCACCTCTTTTTGTATAAATCCTTCTTTCAACGCTTTCAGGTAACCGCCCTTTTCCTCTACCTCAAGGAAAAGCTCCCAGGCCTCGTTCATCAGCGATTGGGTCAGGTTTTCGATGTAATAAGACCCGGCTGCCGGATCGGTCACCTTATCGAAATAAGATTCTTCTTTCAGCAGCAGTTGCTGGTTGCGGGCGATGCGTTCGGCAAACCCGGTGGGTTTTTCGTAAACCGCATCATAGCCCTTCACCCGCAGCGAGTCGGTGCCGCCGATGATGGCCGACATGGCCTCGGTGGTGGTGCGTAGCATGTTCACATAAGGATCGTACACGCTTTTGTTGCGATCGCTGCTTTCGCTGTGGATGTGCATTTTGGTTATGCCGGCATGATCGGGGCCATAGGCGTTTACAATATGCGCCCACAAAATGCGCAAAGCACGGTATTTGGCGATCTCCATAAAATAGTTTGACCCAACGGCCAGTCGGAACTTTATCCTTGGGGCAACTTCATTGATGTTTTTGCCCAGCTCGCTTAGTTTGGAAAGGTAATCATTTCCCATGGCCAGGCTGAACGCCATTTCCTGTACGATGGTCGATCCGGCATTTTTAAAGATGCTGCCGTCCACTTCCAGCACACGGTAATGCGGTAGGTGCTTCACGCTTTCTATCAATTCGGCCGCATATTGGAAAGCTTCCTGTTCGGGCCTTCTGAAATTCCCATGCAGGCTGATGTAGGCCAGCGGGTCATAATTCACCGAACCGTGGATTTTTTCCAGGTCGCGGTTGTATTTTTTCACCAGCGACTCGATGATCTCAACCACCTCGCCGGCATAATCGCCCGCCATGAAGTTCAGTTCGACGGCGTCGGCAAAAATGTTTTCCAACAGCTTTTCGATCATGGCCTCCTCCGGCCTGCTGTTTTTCAGGTCAAAACCCAGAGAGCTTACCCCGCGCATCAGGATGTCCAACGCTTTTTTGTTGGCCTTTGAAATATCATCAACTTCCAGGTCCTGCCTGATCAGCCAATCGTTTCTTTTCACTTCATTCCCGCGCACAAAGGGGAAATCGCCCGGAAAGGCGTCCAGGTGTTCCAGTCCCTGCAGGTCTTCGCTACGGTAGTATGGTTTTACGTCGAAACCTTCGCCGGTTTTCCAGATCAGCTTTTTGCTGTAATCGGCGCCTTTCAGGTCTTTGTTGATCTTTTCCTCCCAGGCCTGTGTGCTCACTGGCGGAAACTCCTGAAACAGCTTTTCCCGGTCCTTCCTGTTCTGGTCCATATGCTGTGATTTTCTGTTATTCAATTTATTTGGGGCTGCAAAGTTACAACATTTATGAAGGATTTGGGACGGTGTTGTTAATTTATTCACAAGACTTTTGTCCCCATCAATGGGACTGTCTTAAAAGTTACTTAACCGCAAGGCACGCAAAGGTTGGGCAAAGCACACAAAAAGTAAACCAAACGTACAGAACAACTTAGCTTACTGAAATAAAACATAAGGAACTACCCCTAAAGACCACAGCAGCAAAAGACCGGAGGTCTTTACTTATTGTAGCAGTGCAAAGGCAAAAAACCAATCAAGCGCGGAGCGGTTGGTTTATTATGACAGAAAGTTTCCTATCTTTATAGCATTGATTTTCATAATCCCGAATTAAACAACAACCGGATCAATCAATGAAAACAATCATTTCAAAAATATTGTCAGTTTTAGTCATTATTACTTATTACGCTTCTTATGTAGATGCTCAAACAAACACCTTTGTGTTTAACTATTCAAATCCTGATAACGAAAGGCCAACTGATATTCTGGAAACTGAAAATGGTGATATCTTTTTAACAGCAGTTAGCTGTGAGCAGGAAACCGGCTTTTCGGATTGCAATGGATTGATCCTGAAATTAAATGCTGATGGAACATTAATTGACAGCTTAGAAATTGATATTCCAGATAAGTCTTTTTACATAAGAGATGTATTATCTCTGGCAGAGGATACTATTTTGATCAGCGGAATGTCAAGAAATATTGACCGTACTGATTGCTGTTTTGAATTGATTACGGTCAATCAACAGTTGGAATTGCTTGAACACAAAACTTATTGTTTCCCATCGGATTATGAATACCTTTGCGTACACACAAGAAAAGGAAATGAAAAAATAATTATAACAGGATGTATTATTCTGCCTGTTAACCTTATTAGGGTAATTGCTTTTAAACTAAGTCCCCAACTTGACAGTCTTAAATGTAAAATTTTGGAGGAATACCCGGGTGTCGGAACGGATATTAGAGAACTCTCTAATGGGAATTATTGGGTTTTTGTCAATTTTGCGTTGGATTATCTTGAGTTAGACAGCAATTTCGATATTATATCTTCGAGCCCCTTACCCCTCACAGTAGCAGCTCCATATGGCATTAAATGGAATACGGATACTTCCTTCTATTTAGCCGGTCAATTAAGTACCGATTCGGGATTCGACATTGGAATCCTACGACAACAGTCCATAAATGATATAGAGGATTATATCTTCAATAAGTGGGGAACCAGTGACACGGTGGACTTCCCAGCTGCCTGGGGTGCTTTGGATTTTAATAACATGGATTCTGTTTTTATCGGTGGGACCACCAATTTTTTCCTTAACCATTTTACCCCTGCCCCATCCTGGTATTTCCTCATCCAAACAGATAGTATGCTAAACAAGCGATGGGAAAAGTTTATCGGGGGGAAGGCCCACTATACCACTGAGAAACTTAAAGTAGCCAGGGATGGCAGTTGTTTTCTGGCCTCGGCAAAATATGATTATATGTCGGGAGCCGATCACACTGACCTTGAACTCATTAAAGTTAACCACCTCGGCCAGTTCGTCCACCTCCCCGAAAACCCCTCCATCGAAATCAGGGAGGCCATTGTATATCCCAACCCGGGGACTGATCAAATGAATATCCGCCTGGCAGCTCAGCACGCCAAAGCAAATTTTCAACTATACTATAACCGGGGCGGATTGATCATGAATCAGACCTTAACAAAGAAAGTTACCCAGATCAACACCAACTTCCTTAAATCAGGAACATATGTTTTCAGGATTTATAATGAGAACGGGCTTTATGAGGAGGGAAAGTGGGTGAAGATCCAGTGATAAAAACAAAGTCTTTTAATATTACCCCATTCATATCCCGCTCCTTCGGAGCTTTGGGTTCTGATCATATGGCCACACAGGGCTGACACCCTGTGCTGCTTATCCCGGCCCTTTGGGCCTTGAAGAGATTTTTAATTCTTAATGTTGAGGCAAACAAACCATCAGCATGCCAGGACCAAATGGAAACCGATCATCCTTTTTATTACCTTGTGCTACCTGAAACCCAAGCCCGAACGGGGCGTAATAATTAGCACAGGGTGCAGCCCTGTGTTTCCCGCCGGCAGCAATCTCTGAAGCCCCAAAGGGGCGTAATAAATTCAATCGTATCTTAACAGTTGAAAAATTCTTAAAATTAAATCACTTTAAAGGGTTACCTTTTATCATAAAACGGAATTAACCTGTAAATTAACCAATCCCACAATACCTGTTTTTATGATTGCTGTGAAATCCCCATATATGCAGAGAGAGAGAGAGAGAGAGAGAGAGAGAGAGAGTTTTACGCCTACAAAAAATCTTTTCAAAAAAACAGTAACGCTTCGCACTTTTTTACACTTCATTGTAAAAATCCTATTGAATATACTTCTAAATTCAGAAAGGAGGTACAGCCTGATATACCTTATTTGAATTAACCATATCCGATTATCCTGAAGTTTCGGCGACTTTTATTTCGGATGAATTATAAATTAAACACTTAAACATTAAAATTATGAAAAATTCACTTTCAATCGTTGTATTTTTATGCTTAATCTTAATAAACAATACAACTAAAGCACAATGTGATCCGGGCTATTTGCCATCAGACAGTTCATACATCGACTCCATACCTTTATTAACCCTGACTCTTCAATCTGAAGCTTTACCATTACCACTAGAGGTAGATAACTCACAGGAAATTTACTTTCCCAATGCTTTTTATGATCAGACTGGCACAAGTTCTTGTGTGCAGTCTGCTATTGTTTTTTCAGCTTTTACCTATGAAATCAATCGCCTCAGAGGGATCCCTTCGGATAGCTGGAACAGGCAGTATCCTCCAAATTTCGTTTATAATTTTTTAAACAATGGAAGTCCCTGTACGGGAACAACTGAATCAGCAACTTTTGAAATACTTAGGGAAGTTGGTTGTCCAAATGTGCAGAACTGGGGTAACCTTAACGCAATGGACTATTTAAGGTGGATGAGTGGATATGATAAGTATATACATGCTCTGCATAACCGACTGGATGATGTTAAGCGTATTCATATAAATACTCCTGATGGTCTTTATAAATTAAAACATTGGTTGAATGATCATGGTGATGGATCTAGCATCGGTGGTGTTGCGCCTATGGGATTTACTCATTTTTGCGGTGCAGAAGATGTTTTACCTCCAGAAAGTTCACATCCTGGAGATAAAATCATGATATCAACAGGAAATTGTAGCCATTTTATTAATATCGTTGGTTATTGCGATGGGATTAAATATGATTTTAATGGGGATGGACAATTCACAAATGGACCAGATATGGCCGAATGGGAAATTGGCGCCGTAAAAATTGCTAATAGTTATGGGCTATCGTGGGGTAACCAAGGTTTCATTTGGGTACCTTATAGATTATTAGCGCAGGTCGGTCCTAGTACTTATTGTTTATTCCCATTTGAAAATAATGAGCCTGATATAATACTGAAGATGAAGACCTTTATCAACCCAAGAGATAGGTTAAGTGTTGGAACTGCATATGGCCAAAATGCAAATGTTACGCAGCCAAATAATTTTAAAGCAACAATTGGTTATTTTAACCAGGGGGGTGGTGCTTTTCCTATTCATGGAATTGATGACGACCCAGTGGAATACACATATGATTTTGGACAGTTTTATGTTGAGGAAGATTTTGGCAAAATATTTATGATGGTGCATCTTTGGTATGCCAGTGCTCATTTCGATTACTATTCACTCGTTGATTATAGATGGAATGAAGTGTTTGAACTACCCTACGAACCTTTGCCATTTGATTTAACAGGCAACCAGGGTGATATTATGTACATCGGAATTGATTATGATTTAATCCCCCACGAGGAGAACATTACACAAGATCTTGATCTATTCAGCAATATGGTTAGCCGTTTCGAACCAACTGTTGCAAATAATTCGACATTAACTGTAGAAAATGGGGTAGAGGTTCATTTTTATAACAGCAATTTAATCATACAAGAGGGATCATCTCTCGTAATAGAAGACAATGCTATTATACACTGTAAAAGAGGCAGTAGCAGGTTAGACATATATGGAAGTTTGCAAGTTGGAAACAATGTTAGCTTTATTGCTGAGAATGGCTGCGAAATGATCATCAACCTATACAATGATGGTAATACTTATTCTTTCTCAAATAATACATTCAACAATACTGATATTTTTGGCAGCACAAGCTCTCTCAGTATAAACAATTGCGAATTCACTATGGGAACAGTGGAACATATTGGTGGTGATTTTTCAGTTATCAACTCAAACTTTGATGAAGGTGGTATCCGATGTATAGATGGCCACCAGTTAAGAACAGTAACTGTATCAGGTTGCCAATTTGATAACCGTGAGGTTTATACAAGACCAGTTTATATTGACGGATATGATGAATATACGATAACAAATAATATGATTTCTCACAGAGAAACAATAGGTGTTTCCATATTTAATTCAATAGGCTCACTTGGGGCAGCCAACCATCAGTTGATCAATAATGAGATCAATTCAAATGTTGTTGGCGGTGCTTCAGAAACAAATATTGGAATACGTATTTATAACAGTCATGCTGAAATTCTCGATAATAATTACATTTACGATAATACTATTGGGGTAAGTTGCCTAAATACAAGTGAGGTAAACATAATTGGCGATTGCAATGCATCCAATATTGACCAGGCGCAAAGAATTATCAACAATACTGAGAAACAAGTTTATTCTACGGCAAATAGTTTCCCGTCAGCTATTCACTATAATGCGATCTTTGATGATAATGGTCAAACTTTCTATGTTTATCATACCCCCGAATATTACTGGCAATATCCATGGCTCGATGTAACCGACAACTACTGGAGCAACAATTTTGATCCAAACACAAACTTATATCCGGTCGATGCTTATATATATACTCCTGTCTGGACATTTGGCTGCCTAAAAGATCTTACAGCGGAGAACTTGTACACTCAAGCAGTAAATCATGTTGAAAACAATGAATTTAGCGAGGCTGAAGATGATTACAAAACAATAGTACAGGACTATCCGGAAAGCAAATACGCAAAATCATCGATTAAGGAGTTGTTTGCCCTAAAAGATATTTATGATCAGGATTACCTGGGGTTAAAACAATATCTGGACACTACAGGAGTATTACAGGACACAACTGAATTGGCTAAACTTGCAGATTGGATATCGAACAAGTGCGATGTTGAACTTGCAAATTACCCACAAGCTATTGATTGGTATGAAAGTATTATAGCTGCCCCACAGTGCAGTGAGGATTCAATTTTCGCAATTATCGATCTTGGCTATGTATATTTAAGAATGGGCGACACCACATTGAAATCTTCTATCCTCAGCAAATATCCACAGTATATTCCTGATTCAAGAAAAAACTATGAAATTTACAGGGAAAAACTGTTATACCTGATTCCTAATAAGCTTGAAAGTACTGGTATTATAGAAAACATTTCAGGTATTGAACGCTCGGTGTCGCTTGTATCATCTTTTCCCAATCCTGCCAAAGAAAGTATGATTATCGAACTTGAAGTAAAACAGGAAACGGAATTGTTGGTTAAATTTGTAGATATTCATGGTAGAATTGTAAAGGTAGTTGATTTGAACAAACAGGATGAAGGATTATGCAGGTTTCAAGTAGAATTAACGGACATTGTAAGGGGAGTTTATAATTGTTTGATTTACGCGAATAATGAGATAGTTGAATCTTTCAAGATGATAAAAAACTAGAAAATAATTAAGATAAAGAAGGGGATTCCCCTTCTTTATCTTATTTTTATCAAAGTTATATTGCAAACAATTATCTTTTATGAAACTTTTAATTATTATTATAATAACATTCATGGGTAACCAAGCAATCATAGCCCAAGAACCTTTCTGGCAGCTAATTTGCCAACCTGACACCTTTAAAATATTTGACATTGAAGTTAATGCATCAGAAGAGTTAATTATTGCTATTGGTGATTCTTATCAAGGAACAGGAGAATTATTCAAATCTGATGATTTTGGCAATAGTTGGGAATATACCCTTGATTTGCCTGATGGGCAATCATGCTTGTGCGTGGAAATAAGTGACGAGGGATGTATGTATGCTGGCTCAAATCAAGGATTAATATACAAAAGCGAAGATAATGGGGCTGATTGGCAATTGGTATATGATGGATGGAAGGGAATACACACAATTGCTACCGGGTATGACAGCATTGTATTGGCAGGTTCTTCAAAGCAAACTGCCATTCTACGTTCGGCGGATTATGGTGAAAGTTGGGATACCGTGCATACGTTTATTGGAACTCCACATAATGCCGAATGGTTTACAGATTTTCAGTTCTCAAACCCGGATACCATATACGCTTCTATGCGTCCTGTTTATGGAGATACCGGTGTATATATTTCTACCGACCTTGGCAAAAGCTGGGAACCATTTGGTTTAAATGAATACGTTTATTCTCTGGGCTTAACTCAATATGGCAAGCTATTAGCCGGTGTTTATGCCAACGGCATTTATAGGTATGAAGGTACTTACTGGAATCAATTGTACGATATCATTTCTCCTGAAGATATTGTAGTAAGTAAAATGAATTATATTTATCTCGCATGTGGCCCATTCCCTAATTTTATCGGCGGGGCGATGGTATCCTATGATGACGGAAACAGTTTTGAATGGATAAATTCTGGAATAGGCGATGATCGATATCTTAATGAATTTGCCGTAGATAATGATGGTTATCTTTATGCAAGCAATGATGGCTGGTCACAAATATTCCGGAGTACGGCGCCCATCATAACAAATGTTGATCAGCATATCAGGGACTCACTTTCATCTTGTATCTACCCCAACCCGGCCAGGGAAACATTTAAGATCCATTGCCGGGGCAATGATGATCCTCAGCATGACCATCCGGTTACGGGCATAGAAATATACAACCTGCTGGGGGAAAAAATCAGGTCATTATCCGTACCCAAAGGCCGCGCCATCATTGAGATCGATGCCTCCGGCTGGCAAAGCGGGATGTATGTGGTGAGGTTGATATCAAACGGAAGGATTGTGAAAAGTAAAAAAGTAGTGAAACTTTAATATGCCTTAGAACCAATCACTTAAGACATAATGGAAATACCACAACCTGAATAGAAAGAGGCAATAGAGATATTTACCTCTGATATAGTGAATGCTTGGCTATCATAATATATAATAAAACTTTAAAAAAACAAATCTTTTAACCAGGATTAATATCGGTCTGGGTTTGTGTTCCAAACTAATTTATCAAAAAAGTAAAATGGCTTAAACCAGCCGATATAAACCACAAAATTTATAACCATGAAAAAAACTTCTTTGCCTTTTAACAAGTTATTTAATTTTTCAAAGCGCGTACGTTCAAGTAAACGATCACTATTGGCGGAAACTTTATATGCAGCCATATAACTTCCCGGCAATAACCGACACATTTGAAAACTATTTATTCAGTCAATATCCTGACTCAATACCTGATAGTAGTTTTAAAAATATCAAAGACTATTATCGTTTTTGTTATTATTGGGGTAGCAGGCTTGGTGTTGTAAATGATAGTCTAAGTTATGACCCATATCAAATTGCTGCCATTAATAATCTTGCAGATCCTTATTGTAGTGAGAACGATCCAGCACAATGGGAAATTCTTGGACCTGTTACACTTCCAACACAGAACCTGGTCCTGGTATCAGTAGTGTTAGACGACCCAAATGTAGAAGATAGTTATTTAATATCAACTGAACATGGAGGATTATGGAAAAGTCAATCAACTGGAAATTCCTGGGTAAATGTGACAGACAATCTACGATTACCAGGCATCAGCGCAACTGAAATAATAAGAAACCCATTTGATAGCAACCATATAATTGCTTCTACCGGTGGAGGACGAAGTGGAACAAGTTATGGCATGGGAATTATTGAATCATTTGATAATGGCGAAACCTGGAGTATTATGGAAGGGTTTCCTTTTCAATCAGCACCTAAAATAGTAAGAGTGATTGTTGATCCAAATGATACTGATCCTAATGATGGGTTGACATTATATGCAATAGGTTTAAGAAAAATTTACAAATCAGCAAATACAGGAATTGATTGGGAGGAAATTGGATACCCACCTACATTGAAAAATTATACACAGTTTGCGGATATTGAAGTAAACTCATGTAATCAAATTCTTGTTACAACAAGTGCTAATTATAATCAGATCGATGGTCAGGTTTTTATATTTTATAATAATACCTGGACAGAGATATCAGACCAATTTATTGATTTTGAAACAGGTAAGTTGTCAACACCAAACAATGACAAAATATTTATTGTTTGTGATGGAAGCGATAGAAAGATTTATAAATCTATCAATGGTGGTAACGACTGGACATTAATAAAAGAGGGCTTACCAGCCGGATTTACAGATATAGAATATTCACCCTATTCTAATATAGTATATCATTTTGGTGTCTCTCTTCATTATTTCAAGGATGATGGAGTATACGCAAACTTGCAAGTAAACACATTACACCATGATGTGAGAGATATAGCTTTTTTAGGAATTGATGAATATGGCTATGAAGAATTAATTGTCACAAATGATGGAGGTGTAACTTCAATGCGAGTAAATACCAATGTATGTATCCCTTCGGCCATCTACATCTTGATTTAAGCCAAAGATTTCTTTATTATTCGCGCGGCAGCAGTTTGTCAAGTTGATTGGCCGGGTGATCAGGTATTGTGTCCAGTGTGTTCTTTAGCCACTGGAAGGGTTCAA
>JAIPBS010000067.1 GCA_021738625.1 Bacteroidales bacterium | reverse complement strand
GGAAGGATTGTGCCTTTATGTTTTGATAATCCTCTGCAAATCAAACAAAAAGTAAAATCCCATCAGAATAAAAGCCTGTTTTTGATTTTAAGCGGTCAATTTTTATAGTAATTTTGATTTTGTGAATTATTCAGGTTAGTATAAAGGCAGCGAAAATAACCAAAAAGAACGAATCAAACTCATATACTTAAAAATCTAACTTTAAGAAATGGCAATTCACTCATAATAGATGTATAAAAAACCAAGTTGCTCTTACAACTGCTTTGATTCATGGAACATAAAGCACATGACCGGCTGCCCAATCAGTTTAGGAAGGCTGAGCAACGTGTGAGTTATATTTTGGGCGGTTTTTGCGGATGTTTCGGCGCTGTGGTTTTTTCAACACTAATATGATCAAACAAGCCACTGCTGTGGTTTTTTTCAACACTGATATGATCAAACAAGCCATTAAGGTTTTTTAAGAAATTGTTTGGAGGCAGAAACCCTGGGGTACTACAATAATATATATTTTTACAAAAAAAATCCTCAACTGATCCATGAGCGATAAAAAAAAGGCGCCGCGTTTTCACGGATTGAGAATATACATTTTCTCAATGCTGATATTCTTCATGCTGGTAATGCCTATTGCCCTCTTTCTGCTGGCCAAATACGGCCCGGTTTGGGAAGGCGCCACCCAAACAGGTGATAATAAGTTTGTTGAAACACTCGAACTGCTTTTGAAAATGCTTGTAATCAGCTTCCTGATGGGATTTGCATTTAACCTGCCTTACAAGATCTATTTCAGGAAAAAGAGGAAAGGAAAAAAAATATCCGACAAGCTTAAAAACTTCTGCACCAAATATATCATTGCCGTTCCTACCATCAATGTGGGGATAATATTCATATCACTGGGAACCACTCTGATCTATATGCTGGTTATCCTTCTGTTTACGGATTCCTTCGATGAAATAACAGGAAGGTTCTACTGGCGGTTTTTTGTGATATCGGTTTTTTCCACCATTCTCACCTTGCTTTTCGTTTATTTCTGGGAAAAACACCGGGTACATCTTAGGTATATTGATCACATTTATCCCGAAAAGTTATTGCGCAAAAGGATTTTCGGTAAACGCCATTCGAAGGTAAGGTACAGGTTATGGATATCCAATGCCATGACCACCATCATGCCGCTTTTCATCGTGATGTTTTACCTTTTCATGAGTGTGTCGACCATCCGTGAGTTGGAAATTGAAGGACTAACGGAAGAGCACCTTAAGGTATTGTTCGGCCAATACCTGGGCTTAACCACTCAGATCGACATTTCCGATTTCAGTGAGTTTTTCTATGTGAATGTTTTCGACAGCATTATGATGTTTTCGGGCATCATCACAGGCATCGTGATCGCGGTGATCTACCTGATTTTTTTCGTCAACTGGACCACCCGCGATATCGTGGAACCGGTTGGAGAATTGCTTGAAAATATGCAGGCCACAGGCCGGGGCGAGATCAACCAGTATAGCATCGTGCGCACCAATGATGAAGTTGGTGCGCTGACGGAGGGTTATAACGACATGTCGCAACGCATTGCCGACTACATCGAAAGCATATCCCGCATCAACGAAGCAAACGCACGATTTGTGCCCAAGCAGTTCCTGGAATATTTAGGCAAAGATAACATCAGCGACATTCACCTGGGTGACCAGGTGCAAAAGGAAATGACCACACTATTTGCCGACATCCGCAACTTCACCGGGATCTCGGAAGAAATGACCCCGCGGGAGAACTTCAATTTTCTGAACAACTACCTGGGTTATATGGAACCGGTTATCCGTAACAACAAAGGATTTGTGGACAAATACATTGGCGATTCCATCATGGCCCTATTTAGCGACCGGGCCGAAGATGCCATCAACGCATCTATTGAAATGCAGCTCAAACTGGTTGAGTTTAACCACGTGATACAGCAATTCGGACGGCCACCCATTGAAGTAGGCATCGGCATTCACACAGGCAACCTGATGCTGGGTATTGTAGGCGGGGAAGGACGTATGGACGGAACGGTGATCTCCGATGCGGTAAACCTCACCTCAAGACTGGAAGGGCTTACCAAACTTTACGGCGCTTCCATCATCATCTCGGAA
The DNA here is from genome assembly GCA_021738625.1 of Bacteroidales bacterium. GTDB lineage: Bacteria > Bacteroidota > Bacteroidia > Bacteroidales > JAIOZK01 > JAIOZK01. The sequence goes on along the minus strand of JAIPBS010000067.1, from coordinate 10,895 downwards.
GATACGCTGATTAGGATAAACGATCCCTCCCACTACAATTATAGGTTCCTGGATATTGTTAAAGTGAAAGGCAAAAAAGAAGCGGTTTATATTTTCGAAATCCTTGACGGGGAAAAGAACGACCACAAAGAAAAGAAAATCGCCACCAAAGCCGAATTCGGAAAAGCGTTGCAACTTTATAAAAACAAACAATTCGACAAAGCAATGGATATTTTCCTGGGAATCTATTCGGGAAATCAGGACGACAGAGCTGCCTGGGTTTATATTCAGCGCTGCAAAAGGCTCATCCGCGAAGGCATTCCCGACGACTGGGACGGCATTGAAAGAATTGAAAACAAGTTTGACTGATGGCCCCGATCATCCGTTATAAGATCAGAACCGCCCTGCTGCCATTTATCATTACAGGTTTGTTGACAGGCGTATTTGTTTGTTATTTTCAGCAGGCTTGGATATGGCTTAATATGTTTTTTGCTTTCGCGATCGGGGGAACTATTTTTCTTATCCTTTTTTTCCTATACAGATTATCTGCAATTCCTTAATGATTTTTATTATGACCTATCGGATCCGGTGATCATGACCAAAGGAGAAATCTATAAATATGTGGGTGATGAGATCATCATTACCTGGAAGGAAAAACCGGGGAAGCGCAACAACAACTGTTTCAGGTGCTTTTTGCTTTGCAGGGAAAAACTGGAAAGGGATCAATCAAAATACCTTGCAAAATATGATGTTAAGCCGGAGTTCAGAGCTGGATTGCATTTTGGAGAAGTGGTGACAGGCGAACTGGGCTATATTCGCAAAGAGATCACCTTTCTGGGGGACGTTTTGAATGCCACCAGGTGGATCATGGAAGAATGCAAAAATCAGCGCACCAACCTGATCGTTTCCGATATGGCTGCCAGCCTGCTATCCCCCACCCCGCTATTAAAAGAGATCGGTCCTGTTATGCTCAGGGGCAAATCCAAAGAAATTATTTTACACGCATACCGGCCTGAGCAATAACATTATGCTTAAATTTGCACAACATGAACTACGAACAAGTAAAGGAATTCATTATAAAAAAGCTGGATGAGGAGCTTCCCCCCTGGCTATACTATCACAATCTAAGTCATACTTTGGATGTTCTGGACGCTGCCATGAAGATCGCAAAAGAGGAAAAGGTGAGCAAGCCCGATCTGTTGTTGTTGAAAACCGCCTGTCTTTTTCATGATTCAGGGATGTTGCGCTCCTATACAGGACATGAAGAGGCTTCCATTGAAATTACAAAGGAAGTGTTGCCTAAATTTGACTACAGCCAGAGAGAGATCGACCTGATCAACCAGATGATCATCACCACCCAACTTCCACAGGACGCCAAACACCTGCTTGAAAAAATATTGTGCGATGCCGACCTGGATTATCTCGGGCGGGATGATTTTTTTATGATCTCCCACCAGCTCAGGCAGGAATGGCTGGTTTCGGGCTTCAAAACCACCAACCTGATCGAATGGTATCAGCTCCAGGTCGAGTTCCTGAAGGCGCATATTTATTTCACCATTTCATCAAAAAACACCAGGGAAGCTGGGAAAATGGAGAATCTCAATCAAATACTGGCTTTACTCAATCATAAATAAAAATTAATCCTGGAACGAATAAATAATTTCTATATTTGTCATTGTTGTTTAGTTTGAAACAAAAAAAACAAAACCCTTTATGGAAACAAAAATGAATAAAGTGTTTTTGGTACCCACCGATTTTTCGGAAGTGTGTGCAAATGCTACAAAAATGGCTGCAAACGCTGCCAGGTATTTGAATTATAAAGTCAGCCTGCTCCATGTTATCGATAAAACCACGAAAGCCGAGCTTAAAAAAGAAGGCAAAGGCGAGAGTTATATCAAAGAAAAACTGGAAGAAATTGCGAAGCAGACAGCTAAAGAATTTGGTATTGAAGTGGATTATCATGCAAAAGAAGGAAGTATTTTCATCACTATAGCCGAAACCGCTAAAAAAATCGGAGCCAGCCTGATTTATCTGGGCACGCACGGAAAAGTCGGTATGCAGAAATTAACGGGCAGCTACGCCTTGAAAGTGATCACCTCTTCGGAAGTTCCGGTGATCGTTACCCAGAAACGCTATTTCAAAGATGCATATACCGACATTGTTCTGCCCATCACCAGCGATGCCGGTCCCTGGGAAAAAACCAAGTGGGCTGCTTTTATTGCCAAACAATTTGATGCCAAAATTCATATCTACCAATTGGACAACGATGAAATCGACGATGCCGTTGAACTGATCACCAATCACTTTAAAGCCAATGATGTTGCTTTCGAAATCAAAAGAGCCGATAAAAGCAGCAATTTCACCAAACAGGTGATCGACTATGCCACCGCCATTGATGCCGGACTGATCATGATCATGACCAACCCGGAAATGGGATTTACAAAATTTATCCTGGGAAGCTATGATGAGGAAATGATATTCAATACTTCACAAATACCGGTGATGTGCGTTAACCCACGCGATTTTAATTGGAGAAAGATCGTATCCAGATAAAAGATACCCCAGAGCGAATTATTCGGAAGCCTCCTGATGGAGGCTTTTTTTATACCTGTCAAATGCCATCCGGCCGGCTTCGATCATTTCCTTTGCTTTGTAAAACTCAAGGGTATCAGAGGCATGGCGTGATATTTCCAACAAGATATCCGGCCGGTATCTTTCCCGCTCATATTCTGATATCTTATCCTGCATCAGAGCAAATGAACCTGTAAGCAGATCAAAAAAACCCGTTCTTTTCTCAGATGCTTCTTTGCCGTTTAGAAAAAACTTGTTCCACCTGCGGTTCAGGTTTTGCTTTGCCTTTGCAAACCGGTTATGCACTTTCTTTTCGTTTTCCAAATCTGCAGGCTTTATATAAGGTATGGCTGCATTCAGATTGACAGCGACAAGCAAATCGCCATCCGTTCGTTTCACCCGGTTCAGCGGCAACGGATTGATCATGCCACCATCGATCAAAACGGTATCATTAACCTTCCAGGGAAAAAAAATAGTTGGTATGGAAACCGATGCACGAATAGCATCCACAAGACTGCCACTTTCAAACACCACTTCCCGGTGCTTTTCAATGTCGGCTGCAATGGCTGCATATGGAATGGGCAGGTCTTCAATACGTTTGTCACCGATAAAGTTCCGTATTTCCCTAAAAACCCGCTCACCTTTTATAAATCCCCTCTTTGAGATGGCAAAATCCATCATACGGATCATATCCATACGAGAAAATCTGCTCACCCATTCTTTGAATTCCTTCAGGTTACCTGTTGCATAAATTCCTCCAATCAATGCGCCAATTGATGAACCGGCTATTGAAGTGATGTTGAAACCTGCTTTTTCAAGTTCCTCGATCACGCCAATGTGGGCCAGTCCTCGCGCCCCTCCACTCGACAAAACAAGCGCTATATTCCTTTTCATAATTCCAAATTTACAAAATCATAAAGCAACAGCTTGTTTAATAGCGCATGAAATTTTGGAATCATATTTGAGATTTGTAAATTTATTGATGAATTCAATAAACAATTTTTACTTTTAGCTTGGTATAATCAAAAACCCACTCAAACATTATGCAGGAAAAATTCAAAGAGATCATACTGGTGCCCAACGACTTCACAGAAGTCTGCGCCAATGCAACTGAATACGCGGCCAAAGCCGCAAAATATCTGGACTACAAACTCATGATCCTTCATGTTTTAAAAAGCAAAGCTTCTGATGAGGACAAACAGAAGGCGAAAGATAAACTCGACGGAATCGTTGAAAAAGTTGGCTCTGAACACGATATTAAAGCCGATTCGATTATTGGCTATGGAAGTATATTCAATCAGATACAGAAGCATGCCGAAGAAATAAGCGCAGCCCTTATCGTACTGGGAACCCATGGTAAAAAAGGCATGCAATACCTGATTGGAAGCAATGCCCTGCGCGTGATCACCAAAGCACCGGTGCCTTCCATTGTCGTTCAGGATAAGCCCTTCGAGCCGCTCAAAAACATTGTATTCCCAATTACCGATTTTACAGAGGCCAGGCAAAAGATCAAATGGGCCGTACACATGGCCAAAACTTTCGATGCAAAAATTCATTTGTTCAGGCAAAAACAATCCGACCCCGGTCTCAATTCCAAAATAGAAACAATCACAGATCAAACCCGGGAGGCTTTCGACAAAATGGATATTTCTTATACGCTTGAACAGGCTGAAAAAAAATCTCATTTACCCAGGCAGATCACAGCGTATGCCGACCGGATCGATGCGGATATGATCATGATCATGACTGAGCCGGATGTATTTTCTCCAGATTTCAGCCTTGGCCCATGGGACGAAAAAATCATGTTTAATGAGAAGGAAATCCCCGTGATGTGCATCAATCCCGTTGACCTGGGAGAAGTGCATTATGCTTATCTTTCGATGTTTTGACGGCCCCGTTGCGGACAAGGGTTCATTACCCACCCCATGAGGTGTTTTTCAATATTTCATATAATACCCCGCTGCTCTGTGGTGGGATAGCTTATTAAACAGCAATACCGTTGCGCATGCATGTCTTTCTTTATTGCTAATTTTGCGGCAATCATTTATAAAAATCAAATGGATCAAATAAAAAAAGCCTGGGAGAACAAACCTTTGACCCTGATTGTATGGATTGCTATTATTTTGCGACTGATCGCGGCAATTTTTTCAAAAGGTTTCGGTATGCATGATGATCACTTCCTGGTGATCGAAGCAGCCCAATCATGGGTGGATGGCTATGACTACAACAACTGGCTGCCGAAAAACGCCGACACCCCTTCGGGTCATAGTTTCTTTTATGTAGGCATTCATTACCTGGTTTTCTGGTTCCTGAACTGGACCGGCATGGAAGACGCCCAGGCCAAAATGTATGTGATCAGGATATTGCATGCTTTTTATTCACTGATCACGGTGGTGATCGGTTATAAAATAGCAAATAAGCTGCACTCCATAAAGGCCGCCAGGATAACAGGCCTGCTGCTGGCCGCGTATTGGTTTATGCCTTTCCTGAGCGTGCGCAACCTGGTTGAAGTGGTTTGCATCCCGATGATGATCTACGGCACCTGGCTGATCATTAAATCAGAAGACAAAAAGCATGTGCTCATGTATGTTTTCTGGGCCGGCTTTATGCTGGGATTGGCGTTTTCAACCCGATTCCAAACGCTGATTTTTACAGGAGGCTTGGGGCTTGCCCTGTTGATCAAAACCAAATGGAAAGAGACCCTGATATTTGCACTTGGTTTCCTTGTATCAATTTTCCTGATCCAGGGCATGATAGATTTTTTCGTCTGGGGTTATCCTTTTGCCGAACTCTCCGAGTACATTCGTTACAATATGGAACATGCCTACGATTACAATGTGATTGCATGGTACAGTTTCATCCTACTTGTTTTGGGCATCCTTTTGCCACCGGTCAGCCTGTTCATGGGCTTTGGCTTTTTCAGGAAGTGGAAAAAACATATTGTCATTTTCCTGCCCACGATTTTGTTTTTTATCTTTCATTCGGCATTTCCCAACAAGCAGGAACGTTTTATCCTGCCTGCGGTGCCTTTCATCATAGTTCTTGGAATGATCGGCTGGATGGATTTTGTTGAAAAATCAAAATTCTGGAAAAACCACAGGAGACTGCTCAGGGCCAGCTGGATCTTTTTCTGGGTGCTGAATATCATCCTCTTGCCTGCAATCACCACCATGTACTCAAAACGCGCAAGGGTTGAGTCGATGACTTATCTTTCCAGCTATGAAAACATCGGGCATATTGCCAGGGAAAACACCAACAAAGGCAACGCCAAAATGAGTCCCAGGTTCTACCTGGAAGAATGGGTGTACGAATCGGAGGTTTCTCAAAGCCAGCCTTTAACTGAAGAAAGATATAAAAATGATCCGCCCTCTTTTGTTTTGTTTTTCGAGGACGAGAAACTCGAACAGCGTGTGGAAAATTTTAAAGAGGCCGTTCCCGGTCTGGTTTATGAAACCACCATACAACCGGGCTTTGTTGATAAAGTGATGCATTGGCTCAATCCAAACAACGCCAACGAAGTGATCTACATTTACAGGAATACAAAGAAATTCCCCGAACCTTCGCCTAAATTTCAATAGCATGAACAAAGAAGAAGCCAGGCAACGAATAGAGCAACTCCGAAAAGAGCTGGAGGAACACAATTACAGGTATTATGTGCTTTCGCAGCCCACCATCTCCGATTATCAGTTTGATAAAATGATGGAGGAACTGATGGAGCTGGAAAAGCAGTTCCCCGAATTTGAAGATCTCAATTCCCCTTCGCAGCGTGTAGGCGGGGATATCACAAAAGAATTCGAAACAGTTAAACACAAATATCCCATGCTATCGCTGGCCAACACTTATTCAGAGCAGGAGGTGACGGACTTCGATAAGCGTGTCAAGAAGATCATTGGCGAAGGGGTTGAATATGTTTGCGAACTGAAATTCGACGGGGTGGCCATCAGCCTGCTTTATCGCGAGGGGATCATGCAACAGGCCGTAACCCGTGGCGACGGCTACCAGGGCGATGATGTTACCACCAATGTTAAAACCATTAAAAGCATTCCCCTCAAACTGCGTGGGGATTATCCTTCCGAATTCATCATCCGCGGAGAGATTTATTATCCCCATGAGGGATTTAAAAAACTGAATGCCGAGCGCGAAGAGCTTGGCGAAACCCCTTTCGCCAATCCACGCAACGCGGCCTCGGGAGCTCTTAAAATGCAGGATTCATCCATTGTTGCCAAAAGACCGTTGGATTGCTGGTTGTACAATCTGCTTGGTGAAGAACTGACCACCTCAACACATTATGAAAATATTAAGCTGGCAAAGCAGATGGGATTTAAAACCTCTCCCTACCTTGCAAAAGCTGCAGGACTTGACGATATTTTTGATTTTATCAAAAGCTGGGATAAGAGCCGCACCGAACTTCCTTACGATACCGATGGCGTAGTGATCAAGGTGAACAATCTGAAACAACAGCAAGAACTCGGCTACACGGCCAAATCGCCACGCTGGGCCATTGCATACAAGTATGCTGCTGAAAAAGCCTCCACCAGACTTAATTCGGTATCATATTATGTGGGACGCACCGGGGCGGTAACCCCGGTTGCCAACATGGAACCGGTTCTGCTGGCCGGCACGGTAGTAAAAAATGCTTCTATGCACAACCAGGACATTATGGAAAAACTGGATGCCCGGATCGGAGATATGGTTTATGTTGAAAAGGGAGGTGAGATCATCCCGAAAATCGTGGGGGTGGATCTTTCAAAAAGGCCTGATGAAGCAAAACGGATTGAGTTTATAACCAAATGTCCTTCTTGCGGAACCCAACTGATCAGGCGTGAAGGAGAAGCAGCCCATTACTGCCCCAACGAAACCGGATGCCCGCCTCAAATCAGAGGCAAAGTCGAACATTTCATCAGCAGACGGGCCATGGACATTGAAAGCCTGGGCGAAGGGAAAATCGAGTTGCTTTACGACAAAGGTCTTGTTAAAAACGTTGCTGATCTGTATGATCTTAAATACGATGATCTGATCGGACTGGAAAAAGTTTATCCCGCCGACGCAGAGAAAAAGGAAAGGAAAGTAAGCTTCCGCGATAAAACCGTAAAAAATATTCTGAAAGGAATTGAGGCTTCAAAAGAAGCCTCCTTCCAACGTGTGCTATTTGCGTTGGGTATCCGTTTTGTGGGTGAAACCGTTGCCAAAAAGCTGGCCTTGCATTTCAAGGATATCGACAAGCTGATGGCTGCTTCCTTTGACGAACTGGTTGCCGTGGAAGAGATTGGACAGAAAATAGCTGAGGCCGTGCAGCAACATTTCAGAAAAGATGAAAATAAAGAAATTGTAAACCGCCTCCTTTCCAAAGGCCTGAATTTTAAAGTCAGCGAGGACGAAGCCGAAACAAGCGACATACTCAATGGCAGGACTTTCGTTATATCGGGCACATTCGAAGGCCATTCAAGAGATGAATTGAAAACAATGATCGAAACGCATGGCGGCAGGAACACCGGTTCCGTTTCGGGGAATACGGATTATATCCTGGCCGGAGAAGATATGGGACCGAACAAACGGCAGAAAGCCCAAAAACTGGACATCCCCATCATCGCACTGGATGAGTTTCTGCAAATGATCAATAAGGAGTAATTACTTATACCGATTGGAGCATAAGGTCAATCATTGCAAACCTGTTCCGAATCGGTATACTTACCTCATCAGACATTCCTCATATTTTTTGCTGATCCGTGTATAATATTCTACAAAAACCCGAAGGCTTCTGATAAATACATGACTGGCACTCAATTTGCCCTTGCTATTTGCAAATTTTTATAATAAAAAAGGGAGTGTCCATGTGCCGGGTACTCCCTTTATTATATGATCTTTGATTCTTTGCTAATTTAGCTCAATATCCGCGTGTTTGGCCCGGATGCTGACGGAGGATGAAGGATTTGGATCATCCCCAACGATTCCCTTGTAGTGGGTTTCCGTATAGGATACTTCTTCCCTGCTTACCTTGCTGTTATCGGGATATTCAATCTCTCCGTATTTGATTTCCGCCTGCAGCTTGTAGCCGGCATCCGAATCAAATTCGAGTTCCGCATCCGCATAATTGCTATACAGTTTGATTTCACCAAAGCCGGCCTGAATATCATTCACTTCCAGATCGCCATAATTCAAATCACAATCCATCGACCCTGAGAAGTGCTCAACCTCAACATCTGCAAAGTTCAGATCTGCTTTCAGATCATTAACCCTTCCAATTTCCACATCATCATAATTCGATTTCAGTTCCAGGTCTTCGGCTTTACCAATGGTTAATTCGGAATACTGTGTAACGACAGTTAGGTTCCGGCCCTTCTCAATGTTCACATTATCGGAATACTGGATTTTAAATTTGGTGTTACCGGCTTCACGGATCACTGAATTTTCAGTATAGCTCAAATAAACCTTCGAGTTATCGTTGGTGATCTTATTGATCTCGACATAATCTCCATAACCGATACCTACCTCTGCTTCACCTTCAATTTCGTCCAGCACCAGCGAGCCGTATTTCATGGAAATGTCCACATTGATCCATTTGGGCATTTTCACCAGGTAGTTGATCTCGTAACTACAATTGGTACAGTTCATATTACCGATTTTAGTCTCAGCCTGCACCAGCATATCGCTGCCGCTGATTTCGACGGTGATATTCTCCAGGATATTTCCAGCCTTTTTGGCATTGTTGTGCTCGGCAATGATCTCCACCTCGATCGATATGGCATTTTTATCCCAGTTTTCGCAATGAATTTTCCCATACTTGTTGGCCAGCTTCAGCAAGGCTCCTTTCGATACTTCATACTCTTTGCTGATTTTTTTCTCGAGTTCTTCGGCTTGCAGGCCTGCACTGATGAAAAACATCAATCCGATTAGTGTAAGGTTTTTAACAATTGTTTTCATTCTTTGATTTGTTATTTAAATGATTATTTTGTTTTATTCATATTAAGCACCATCTGGTCCAGCATTTTCGACATCAGCTGATAATTGGTTACAATGGCGTCCATTACCTGACTGTTTTTATTCTCAGACAATTCTTTTTCCAGTTCTTCCTGGGTTTGCCTGAATTTTTCGAGCTCCTGTGCGGCAGTTAGTTTCAATTCCATGCAGGCTTCGTTTTGGCAGGATGACCTTTCGATATACTTAATTTTTTTCCGGTTTTCAGCATGATAATATTGTTTGATATTCTGAAACTCGGAGGGTAGCTCATTGGCCGTAACCATCACTTCCTCTGCGAAACTCTGTTGCCCGTTTTTCCTGTCCGTCAAAATGAGAGCGATGGCCAATATCAGAATGATACTGGCAGCAATTTTCCATGCAAGAGAAAATCCGGCGCGTATGCGCCTCCCTTCTTTTTCATTCATGCCGAGTTTTTGCCTGAAAACGTCAAGATGTCTATTAGAAGGTTCATGCACATCGAAATACCCTTTGTTTTTACTTATTTTCTCTTCAAGCAAGGACATTTTAATTTCTTTTTTTAAGTTCGGTAAAATTTTTTAAAATGGCTTTTTTCGCTCTCGAATAACGCGCCCGGGCATTGTCGTAGCTTATGCCCAACACATCGGCAATTTCCTGATGATCGTAACCTTCAAGTAGATGCAAGGAAACCACCACCCGGTAGTTTTCGGGCAGTTCCTCTATGATTTTTCTGATCCTGTCGATTTTGAAGGAGAGCACCTCATGATGGTCTTCCTCCATTGTATCGGGTACATCCGCATGTACTTCCTCCTCAATGCTGTTTACATTTGGGGAATTCTCTCGAAGGTGATCGATTGAGTTGTTGATAACGATGCGTTTAAGCCATGCTCCAAAAGAAGACTTCTCCCCGAATTGCCCGATATTCTGAAAAGCCTTCAGGAATGATTCCTGCATCAGATCTTCGGCTACCGTGGGATTGTTTGTAATTCTTAAGGATGTATTATACATGGCTTTATAATAAAATTTGTAAATCTCGAACTGGGCTTTCCGGTCACCCGCCCTGCACTTTTCAATCAAATCTTTGTGCATGTTTTTATCTTGCTGTGCCAAATCACCGCTTTTTATATGAAAGACTCCGTGAATTCTGCATTGTGACAAATAATCCTGTTAAAATATAAAAATTTTCAAAGAATTCATAGCAATCCACTGATTGGTTGTTTAGCAACCAACAAATTAAGAAAAGCCATAAAAAACAAGAAAAGCGCTAAACTGGATAATCCGGTCATGCTGACCCCCCAATCCGGTGATATTGACCCCCCTCAGATCATGAAGTTACAGAACGCATTTGACTGACAATATTACCGTTTTTTTCTTAAACTTTCTCCTTTTAATTCTATTCTGTAAGATGT
>JAIPBS010000024.1 GCA_021738625.1 Bacteroidales bacterium | reverse complement strand
TGTTTTCCATATTCTCATCCAGATATTTTCTTTACCGCGAGGCGACCGATATGCGCAAGAGCTTTGACGGTTTATGCGGACTGGTCACCAACCGGCTTGACAAGGATCCCATGAGCGGCGACTTATATATTTTTATCAACCGCCAGCGAAACCGTATCAAAATGTTGCGATGGGAGGCGGGTGGTTTTGTGCTTTTTTATAAACGCCTGGAAAAGGGAAGTTTTGAATTACCAGAGTCAAAGAATAATGATCTCAATACTACGATAGATTACAGCCAGTTGGTCATGATAATTACTGGTATTTCCATGAAATATGCAAAAAAACGGCCCAGATTTTTACCACAAAAACATGTTAGTAAACAAAGGTTAAAATATACTGCTATAAGTAGTTAGAGTAGTATATTTGCTTACATGGCAAGTGAAAAAACCGTAACGATTTCCAGGGAAGAATACGATCAATTGATCGGGTTAAAGGAAAAGGTTGCCATATTAAATCATCAACTTGCCGATTTAAAACGATTGGTTTATGGCAGCAAACGCGAAAGATTTATCTCATCCAATGATCCTGCCCAGGGCAGCCTGTTTAACATTCCCCAGCAAGAAAATGTCCAGGAAGACAAGCAACAAATAACTTATCAGCGTAGAAAGCCAAAACCAAAAAAACAACCTCTGCGACTTGAGTTGCCTTCTCATCTTCCCCGCAGGGAGGAAGTTATAATACCGGAGAATCTTCCGGAAGGGGCCATAAGGATTGGTGAGGCTGTTACCGAGGTATTGGACTATGTTCCGGGAAAGCTTGAAGTTCATCGGATCGTTCGGCCTAAATTTATCATCGGTAGCAATGATGAAAAGACCAACATCGTAATAGCGGACCTTCCAAGTTTGCCTATTCCCAGAGGGAATGCCGGCTCAGGTCTGCTTGCACATATATTGATCAGCAAGTTCGTTGACCACCTGCCCTTTTACCGGCAAGTGCAAATGTTCAGGCGCAAAGACATTCACCTGGCAGAAAGCACCCTCAATGGATGGTTTGCTGCCACATGCCGTTTGCTCGAACCCTTATATGAGAACCTGAAAAAACAATTGCTCAGCTCAGATTACCTGATGGCGGATGAAACCCCGCTCCCGGTATTGACCAAAGATAAACCGGGAGCCACACATAAAGGTTACCAATGGGTTTACTACTCACCTGATAAAAGGCTTGTGCTTTTTGATTACCGCAAAACCCGAAGCCGGGAAGGACCTGATGATATCCTGAAAAACTATTCCGGATTTTTACAAACCGATGGTTATGAGGCATACAGCAACTTGAAAAACAAAGACAGTATTACCTTGTTGGCTTGCATGGCACATGCCCGCCGATACTTCGACAAGGCAAAAGACAATGACCTGAAACGGGCCGAACATGCCATGGACTTGTTCCAAAAGTTATATGCCATTGAACGTGAGGCCAAACAGTTGCAAACAGATGAAATAGAAGCACTCCGGCAGGAAAAATCCATCCCTGTGTTAAATGAGATGCAAAGCTGGTTGAAAGATGAAATATACAATGTAACCCCTAAAAGCGCTATTGGCAAAGCCATTGCCTATACACTCAAATTATGGCCAAGGTTAATACGATACACCCAGCAGGGACGCTTCCACATAGACAACAACCTGGTTGAAAACTCCATTCGCCCGGTGGCGCTGGGCAGAAAGAACTATCTCTTTGCTGGTTCCCATGATGCGGCACAAAACGCAGCCATGATCTATTCACTACTGGCAACGTGTAAGATCAATAATATTGAACCATTTCATTGGCTGAAAAACACTCTGGACACAATACCAGATCACCCGGCCAATCAACTCCAAGAACTCCTGCCGCGCGAATAATAAAAAAATCTTTGGCTTAAATCAAGATGTAGGTGGCCGAAGGGATACAACCGCAAGGCACGCTAAGTTTAGGCAAAGTTCGCAAACCATACAAATGCTACAACGTATTTCTTTGTGATCATTGCGCAATTTATGGCGTCTTTGCGGTTAAATATTTTAGGCTTGAATTCAATCACACTCTTTTAGAAAATTATCGTAACTTGTCCAATATTTACCAATAATCAGGTTACACCGATTCGGAACAGGTTTACAATGATTGACCTTATGCTCCAATCGGTATAACTGAATCTAACAGAAAAATGCTTTGCATTTTATGCAAGATTCAGTATACATTAATCAAGATCATACATTCAAAACAAAAACCATTACGTCATGAAAAAACTGATTTTAGTTATTGCAGGATTAGGCCTCGCCTTGATTTTAACCAATTGCAAGGTGAAAGAAAAAACCGCAGGCATTCCGGTGACCTATCCGCAGGATTGTTCTTATTTTTATGTTGATTATGAAAAGGGAACTTTAAACGGAATTAGCCCGAAAGCTTCGATGGAGACAATTAAAAAAGCGTTTCCATGTTTCACGGGTGAAACTGAGGAAGGATCTGACTTCAACTGCGGTGGGGGCTTGTTTTACCTGGATCATGATTTTTATTTTTACACCCACCGCGACTATCTTGAGTTGCGTGAGGGATTCATGCCTGATTCAACTTCCATGAAACTGCTTGGGCTTTCCCGCATTAAGTTGGTAGAAAAGCTTGGTACGCCCGATGTGCAACCCGAAGAGGATGTATATCTATATAAAAAGCCTTATGGCACGCTACGCATTGAATTTTTTGACGGAGTGGTAACCGAGACCGGTATTCACCATGTGGATATAGAGGATATAGAATTGTGTATGTAGATTTGAAAATCGAATGTGGAAATTTGAAACAGCATCCAAATTTCAAATTTCCATTTTCAAATTTCTGTTAAAAACCCCGGGATAGGTTTTTAAACATTAAACCGGATATGCATGATATCCCCTTCCTGAACAATGTAACTCTTGCCCTCGAGTCGCATTTTACCGGCGTCTTTCACAGCTTGCTCGGATTTTAGCCCGATGAAATCTTCATACTTCATTACTTCTGCACGGATAAATCCTCTTTCCATATCGCTGTGGATCACCCCGGCGGCCTGCTGGGCGTTCATGCCTTTGCGGATGGTCCAGGCACGAACCTCTTTAGGGCCGGCTGTGAAGAAGGATTGCAGGTTCAATGTTTTATAGGCTGAGCGGATCAGCTTGTTCACGCCGGGCTCTTCCAGTTTGTAGTCTTTCAGGAAAGCTTTACGGTCTGCTTCATCTTCCAGCTCGGTGATCTCGGCTTCCAGTTCCCCTGCAATGATCAACACTTCGGCATTTTCGGCCCGGATCACTTCCATGGCCTTTTCGGTGAATTGATTCCCGTTGATAGCTGATTCTTCATCAACATTGCAAACATAGATCACAGGTTTGTCGGTGAGCAGGTAAAGATCTTTGATGCTTTCCCTTTCATTCTCATCTATATCAAGGTCCCTGATATTTTGAAAGTTTTCAAGCTGTTCTTTGAAAACACTCAATATCCCGATTTCTTTCTGTGCCTGTTTGTCTCCATGCTGGGCTATTTTTTCACTGCGAGCGATCTTTCGTTCCACCAGGTCCAGGTCCCTGATCTGCAATTCCAGATCGACAATTTCCTTATCTCTTACCGGATTTACCGAACCTTCGATATGGGGCAGGTTTTCATCTTCGAAGCAACGCAACACATGAATGAGGGCGTCGGTTTTCTGGATGTCGGCCAGGAATTTGTTGCCAACGCCTTCACCTCTGCTCGAACCTTTTGTGAGACCGGGAATATCGACGATTTCAACTGTGGCCGGTACAATGCGGTCCGACTTTATGTATTTGTTGATCTCATGCAGCCGGGGATCAGGCACATTGATGATGCTTATATTTGACTTGGCCGCCCCAAAGGCATAATTGCTTGCCTCGGCTTTTTTTACGGCCATGCAGTTGAAAATGGTTGTTTTTCCGGTATTGGCAAGTCCGATAATTCCACAATTCAATGACATAAAACATTTAATTTTTTGAGTTTGCAAAGTTAATCGAAAAGCAGGTGCTGAAAGAAAACAGCGGTTTTATTTTTATAATTCCTTATTAATTACTAATTTTGCACGCCAATTTTGCACTTGATAACGAAAGTGTTATTGTTGGAGCATTTGGGAATTAATCGATTGTTTAACCCGTCCTCTTGCAGGACATAAAAACGTTTAGATGACTGAAGAAAAAAATCAAAATCCTGAAAACCGGAATACCGAAAAGGCTGAAGAACAGGTGAAGGACGAAATGAAGGCGCGTGAAGAAAAGACAGAAGAAGTGAAGGCCGAAGTGGAAAAGGAACAGGTAGAGCCCGCTGAAGACAAAGCAGCGGAAATTGAGGGTGAAGCTGTTATTGAAGAAAGCAAAGAAGATAAAAAGGAAGAAACAGATCCGCCCAATGAGGAGGTGAAGGCTGAAGAAAAGAAAGAGGAAGAAGAGCAACAAACGGAGAAAGAAGAAAAAGAGGAAAAAAAAGAAGAAGAAAAAGCCGATACCACAGAAGAAAAAACCCGGGAGGAAAAACCCGAAGAAGAAAAGAAAGCGGAAGAGACTTCTTTGCCTGATGAGAAAGAAGAAGAGATCATCGACAAGGTAAAGGAAGTTGAAGACATTTCGAGAGAAGAATTTGACTGGGACGCCCTGGGTAAGAAACAGGATGTTTACGACGACAAAGAAAGAGACAAGCTTGAGAAGCTTTATGATAAAACCCTCAGCTCTGTTGTGGAACATGACGTTGTGGACGGTACCGTTGCGGCAAAGAACAACAGGGAAGTCGTGGTCAATATTGGTTTCAAATCCGATGGCGTGATCCCGCTTTCTGAGTTCCGCTACAATCCTGACCTGAAGGTAGGGGATACCGTGGAAGTTTATGTTGAAAACCAGGAAGACCCCAGCGGGCAGCTGATCCTTTCGCATAGAAAAGCCCGTATCCTGAAATCATGGGATCGCATTAACGATGCTTACGACAAGGACGAGATCATCAACGGATACGTAAAATGCCGTACCAAGGGTGGTTTGATCGTGGAGGTATTCGGACTGGAAGCATTCCTGCCCGGATCACAGATTGATGTGAAGCCAATACGTGATTATGACGTGTTTGTCGGAAAAACCATGGAATTCAAGGTGGTGAAAATCAATCATGAATTCAAGAATGTGGTGGTTTCCCATAAAGCCCTGATCGAAGACGAACTCGAGCAACAGAAAGCCGAGATCATGACAAAGCTTGAAAAGGGACAGGTACTTGAAGGAACCGTTAAGAATATCACCTCCTATGGCGTGTTCATCGACCTGGGTGGCGTTGACGGTTTGATCCACATTACCGATTTGAGCTGGGGACGCATCAATCATCCTGAAGAGATCGTGCAGCTTGATGAAAAGATCAAGGTGGTAATCCTCGACTTTGACGATGACAAGAGGCGTATTGCCCTTGGCCTGAAACAGCTTACTCCCCATCCATGGGATGCCCTTGACCCTGATATGAAGGTGGGCGACAAGGTGAAAGGCAAAGTAGTTGTGATCGCAGATTACGGTGCATTCATTGAGATCGCACCAGGTGTTGAGGGACTGATACACGTTTCGGAAATGAGCTGGTCGCAGCATTTGCGCACTGCTCAGGATTTCCTGAAAGTGGGCGACGAGGTGGAAGCCGTTATCCTTACCCTCGACCGCGAAGAACGCAAGATGTCGTTGGGTATGAAACAGCTGATCCCCGATCCGTGGGAAAATATAGAAGAAAAATATCCCAAGAACAGCAGGCACAAAGCCAAGGTGATGAACTTCACCAACTTCGGTATTTTTGTTGAGCTTGAAGAAGGCGTTGACGGATTGATTCATATTTCCGACCTGAGCTGGTCGAAAAAGATCAAACACCCGGCCGAGTTTACCAAAATCGGAGAAGAAATCGACGTGGTTGTGCTTGATGTGGATGTTGAAAACCGCCGTTTGAGTCTCGGCCACAAACAACTTGAGGAAAATCCCTGGGATGTTTTCGAGTCGATATTCACAGTGGGTTCGTTGCACAAAGGAACCATCACCGACCTGCACGACAAAGGTGCAGTGGTTGCACTGCCTTACGGTGTTGAAGGATTCGCTCCCAACCGTCACTTGAAGAAAGAAGACGGTACCAACGCGAAAGCCGACGAAACGCTCGAATTCAAAGTGCTTGAGTTTTCGAAAGAAAACAAGAAAATCATTCTTTCTCACACCAGGATATTTGAAGATGTTAAGCGTGAGGAAAAAGGCAAGCAGCGCGCTAAAGGAAGGGAAGGCGACCGTTCCGCCAGAAGGTCCGTACGTAAAATACAGGAAAACCTGGAGCGCACTACCCTCGGCGACCTGGATGCACTGGCCAGCCTGAAGCAGGAGCTGGAAGAATCCGAAAAGAAAAAGAAGAAAGACAAAGAATAGTATTATTCATTAATACAGCCCAAATCCCTCCATAACAAATGGGGGGATTTTTTTTGTGTACTTTTGTATATTGAATCTTATTAAAAATGCAAAGCATTTTTCTTTTAGATTCAGTTATACCGATAGGAGCAGGAGGTCAATCATTGCAAAATTGTTCCGGATCAGTATATTGACTTTACTATATGCGTTTTGAACTCACCATACTCGGAAGCAGCTCGGCCATCCCTACCATGGATCGTAACCTAACTTCTCAGGTATTGAATATTAATGAAAAGTTTTTTATGCTGGATTGTGGTGACGGAACGCAGCTACAGATCAGAAGACAAAAGATCAAGTTTCAGCGCATCAATCATATTTTTATCAGCCATTTGCATGGGGATCACTTTTTTGGTCTGATCGGTTTGCTTTCAACCATGCAGTTGCTTGGAAGGACCAATGGTCTTAATATATATGGTCCCAAAGGTATTGATGAGATCATCAATATGCAGTTGAAGATCACCGGATCATATTTCAAATTCCCTGTTGAATATCATTTTTTAGCTTCTGGGAAAAGTGAAAGAATCATCGAGGGGAGCGATTTTTATGTGGATGCTTTTCCGGTGAAACACAGCATCGAAGCCTGGGGATTTCTTTTCAGTGAAAGGCATCTTCCCAGAAATATCAAAAAAAGTTTTGTCAAAAAGCATGATATCCCCATAGATCAGTTTGACAAGATCAAGGCGGGAGCTGACTATATGGCCAACGGAAAAACCTATCCAAATGAGGAAATAACTGAAGATCCGCCTGAACCTAGATCCTATGCCTACTGCTCGGATACGGCTTATTCCGAAGATATCATTCCATACATAAGGAACTGCGATCTGTTATATCATGAGGCTACTTTTGCCGACGACAAGCAAAAGGAAGCCGATGAAAAACTTCATTCAACAGCAAGGGAAGCGGGGCGGATCGCTCAAAAGGCCAATGCAGGCAAACTCTTGATCGGGCATTTTTCGGCCCGGTACAAAAAGCTGGAAAAATTGCTTGAAGAGGCACGGGAAGAGTTCCCGAATACCCATCTGGCCGTGGATGGGAAAACTTACAAACTGCCCGTAAAAAAAGGCTGATGGAAATGATTTTCCACCAGCCTTGCATTTCAGAGCAAATAGCCTTTTATTCAAGGTATGTTTCGTAGATATTCGTGTTGTTTCTGTACCCGGGTTCATCCAGATACCAGTCGTTGAAACTTGTTCCGCCTGATGTGGCCCAGTCTGAGAATTTCAGATAGGCGGTCAGGATGTCGGCTTTTTCTACAGGGTACTCGAAATCTTCGGGTATTTCGATGGCCCAGGGCAGATTGTTTTCTGTTACATAGTACCTGCCTGTAGCCGGATCGGAATCATCGTTCAGCGTTCCGAAATAAGTTGCGTCCACCTTGCTGGTGGGTTCATGGTCGATCATATGCACTTCCTTGCCTCTTTCATGATCAATGAAAATGAAGGCATTGTAAGGCGGTGTTCCAATGTCGGCCTGCGGTGTACCAAAATGAACGGTAATGGTTGTTGTGTCGGTTTCAACAAATGGTTTTTCAGGTACGGTGTTGAAGATGGAAGTTCCCAGCATGGTGTTGATCTCGTCATAAACGATCACGACGGTATTGTTCAGGTGACCTGCTTCGTAGCCGTTGGCAGACAGTGTGATCACATCGCCGACCAGTTGGCTGCCTGTAACACTTTCGACTGTTGAAGGTGCAACGGGAAGGCTGAAACCGAAACCGTTATCAAGACTTGCCCCTCCGGCTTTGATCTTGAATTTGGCGATCAGGTCCACCACACTGTTCTCGGCATTGGTTACGATCTTATAATCGCAGGCCACAACCAGGTCGTTGAAATCATAATCGCCCATCGAAGGCCACAGGTCTTCGAAAGCAACCGATGAGAAATCATAACTGTTGAAAGCTCTTGTAGGATCATCGGGATAATCATCTTCATCATCCGGAACGCCGTCACCATCCGTGTCGGGGTATTGTGGGTCGCCCGAGCCTGGATTACAGGCGGTTTGCGGAACAAAACACTCGCAGAAAGTCACATTCGGTCCAACTGTTCCGTTATTGGTTTCTATGCCGTTTTCATCACAAAGGTCCATATAATTGGTCACATTTCCCTGACCGGCGATGGTGGTCTGATCCGAAATGTCAATCCGGGCGCATCCGGTTGCCGGACCGAACAGATTGCCATTTACGTGCAGGTCGACCGTTTCTATCAGGGCGCCGGCATACATATTCATTTCTTTGGCGGATGAACCGGTCAGCTGGGTTTGCGCGCCCACGCTGATATAACCATAATTGTGAAACAACCTGCTTTGGTTAAAATGGCCGGTTGTAACGATTTTACAATTGTTTGTGAACACAATTTCAGGATTGCCCGTATTGTTAAAATGGCCGGAAACATTGATCACCCCGTCATTTACACCAATTCCGTTGTTATTAAAATGTCCTGAACTATTGATTGTTCCGGTATTGAGAAAATCTTCAGAATTGTTCGTGATGCCGTTTACGGCGAGGATACCATGATTCTCAAACTCACATCCCGCAGCTATTGCGGTATTGCCGCTGCTTTCTGCAAGATAGCCATAATTTGTAATGGGGCTTACTTTATTGTACTGGATGTTGTTTGCTTGCAGGCTCCCGTTAGAACTTATAAGCAGTTCACCTCCGGATGATCCCTGTCCCTGAATGCTGCTGCAAATAAGGTTACCGCATATCCGCAAGGTGGCGCCGCTTGCAATCTTTACGTTGCCGCAAATCACGCTGGCCCCTTCCGGAACGCACCACACCCCTGAATTCAAGTTGATATTGCTACCTGATGTCAGGATGTTGTCACAACCGCTGCTGCATCCGGGATCGTCCAGGACTACCTGGCTATCTTTTATTAAAAACCCCTGGTCAACATTAAAGGTGTGCTCAACCTCATCACCGCTAACAGGCAGTGTAATCAGTTGGTTATATCCACTGGGTGAAAGGGCCTGCACATAGATCTCTTCCAGGTAGGTAGGTAGTTTGATCCTGGTTTGATAAACCCGTTCGTGATTGCTCATCCCTTTGGCGATTTCCTGCAAATCACCGGAGGGATCACCTTCATATACTGAGATGATGTGCGGAAATTCCTGTGGGTTGCTGCTTTGGATGTTGATCGTAACCAGAACTTCGTGGGTGGTTTCAAATTTGAAGTTTTCGCTTACAACCAAATCTTTAAATGATTTTGGCTGATCATCCGGTCCGTCATAATCATCCTTTTTGCATCCTGAAACAAGAATCAGCAGGGCCATGCCGAAAAGGAGTAAATTTTTTTTTGTCTGTAATGAAGTTCTCATAATTGAAACATTTTGATTAATCTGTTTATT
The DNA here is from genome assembly GCA_021738625.1 of Bacteroidales bacterium. GTDB lineage: Bacteria > Bacteroidota > Bacteroidia > Bacteroidales > JAIOZK01 > JAIOZK01. Next base: position 51,049 of record JAIPBS010000024.1, on the reverse strand, counting down.
AAACAGTTAAAAGATTATGCCAAAAATCTAATGGTTTGATTTATAGTAGTTTTTACCTCGTTTTATTGCATTGCAATCCCATATTTGGAAAATGTCTCTAAAGATAAACAAATATGGGAATTATTCAAAGAACAGTCTTCGATTTATAAGCATGCTTTGTTTACTTTTGCCGCTCGAAGATATAGCATATGCAAAACGCAGGTGAACTTGCGGCACTGGCCACTGCGGTTTTCTGGACAGCAACGGCATTGTTTTTTGAGGTGGCATCCAAGCGGGTGGGTTCACTGGCCGTGAATATGATCCGGCTTGTTTTCGCCTTTGTTTTTTTGTTTGTTTTCACCTGGATATACCGGGGGCAACCCTTGCCTGCGGATGCCGACGGGTTCAACTGGATATGGCTTGCGATTTCCGGCCTGGTTGGTTTTGTGTTGGGCGATTATTGTTTGTTCCGGGCCTATGCGATCATCAATTCCCGTATCGGGATGCTGGTAATGACTTTGGTTCCACCCATAACCGCTCTGATCGGATTCTTGTTGCTGGGCGAAGTGCTTTCCCTGAAAAATCTGCTGGGAATGTTTTTAACGGTTAGCGGGATCACGCTTTCCATTTTTACCAGGCCATTGAATGGCAAGCGCCTGAAATTGAATTATCCGCTGGTTGGGATCCTGTTTGCCTTGGGGGGAGCGACCGGCCAGGCTGTTGGGCTTGTCTTGAGCAAATACGGAATGCAAGACTATGATCCTTTTGCAGCAACCCAAATCAGGGTCATTGCCGGAATGATCGGTTTCACCTTAATCATTTTGATCCTTGGAAAGGGGCATCTGGTAAGGCATGCGATTAAAGATAGAAAAGGCATGATCGGCATCACAGGAGGTTCGTTTTTCGGACCCTTCCTGGGTATTTCATTTTCCCTGCTTGCGGTGCAACTCACAAAAACGGGCATTGCTTCCACCATCATGGCCACTGTGCCCATTTTAATCATACTTCCTTCCGTTTTTTTATTTAAACAGAAAGTGAGCTTGCCAGAGGTTTTTGGCGCATTTATAAGTGTTATCGGTGTTGTGTTGTTTTTTGTTTGATTTGTTCCGGGCTCATTTTTTGAGAATCTTAAACGTGTGTTTGCCGGCCTCTATTTCGAAACTGATTAAATATATGCCTTTTTCCAATGCGGAAGTGTTTATCCATTCCGTTTTTCCAGTATTTTTCGTTTTAATTATCAGACTTCCGGAAGTGTTATACATACTGAATGTACTGAAGTTGCCGCCTATAAACAATCTATTCTTAAATGGAACGGGCCAAACTGTAGGCAACTTCTCTGTATAAATGCTCTCTTCGCCTGTGAAGTTTGCTGTGGTGAAAGTGGTAATTACAGGTTCGTTGATGATATTACCGGCACGATCCTCAATTTTATTGGCTTTGAGTTCCACAAAATAAAGTTGATTGGATTCAAGTAGACCGGCTGGGAAGATCCTGATCTCCGTCTTATTGCCGTTGATGTTTCCAGTGAAATTCACATCTTCACCGTTCAGGTTGTCTTTCCTGAAAATGAACAGCTCAGGGATATCGGCGATCGAAATCTCACCTCCCCCTGCTTTCCTGACCGGTTCGTCAAAGAAGGAAACAACCACTGTATCAAGTTTAATGTTAATACTGCTGCTGTCGGGCGTCAGGTGTGCTGATGGAAGGGTCTCGTCCCAAAACCCTGAAAGCTTTACCTGTCGAGCGATTCGCATGCTGTTATTTGCATTGTCGTGGTTAAGTGTTAGCACGTCGTTAAAATAGCCCTGTTCATCCGGTTCAAAACCAATGTTCATGATCCTTGTTTGACCGGGGTAGAAATCGAGTGGTAGTTCGGTAATCACCTCAAAGGCATCATCATGATTAAAGGTGCTGGTGATGCTTATGTTATGGCTGGAATTGTTTTTAATAGAAATGAATTTAATCAGCATACCGGTGTTCCCGGAATAATCCCCGAAATTAAGATTAGCAGGGGCCGAAAAAAGGTTTGTTTCCCAGGAGTATTTTGGTGAGCGGTAGCCATACACATCATCAGGTAATTTGATTTCAAGAGCGGTATTGCCCTCGTGATCCACTTCGGTAGCGACAATCGGTTCGGTCAATCCCCAGCAAATCATGGTATTACCTGACTGAAGCCGCTGGGTCCCTCCGGTAGCCTCGGCATAAATATCCGGGTTGTGCCGGTAACTCCAAACTTGTGTGGCTATCATATTGTTTTCGTCGACCTGGTATTCAACAGACCGACTTACCTGCGGGAAATTGTGCAGATTCCCATTGTCATAAACTGTGTAATTGCCGTTTGGTAAAACTCTGATGTCATGCTGGTGTGAAAATCCCATAGGATCGCCGATAAAAGTAAATTCATTGTTTTTAGCCAGTTTCCCTAAACGCCAGATGATTTCCCCTGTTTGAAAATCGATCTTGGTGACTTCATCCATGTTTCTGGAGGAAAGCAATACATTACCGTCATGGTCGATATCAAACGCATTTCCATGACAGTAGTCAATTCTATGTCCGGTGAGGTTAACATCAGCGGTTGCATCGGTTATTTCAAAGTGATCCCAGCTTCGCCACTGGAAATATACGTTTTCCTGGTTATCGACTTCCTGGATCACCAGGCCTGTAACAATTGCTTCGGGATCACCGCCCGGAACAATTTCGCTCATGTCAACGATGCGGGGATCGTAGGCCATGGTCAGGTAATGCCCGTTATTAAGCAGTAGCATATCGTGCAGGTCAATGTCATATCCGTTGCCCATTGTTATGGAATCGATCAGCTCAAAGGAGTTGTTCATGATATAATACTTTTGGGCTGCCACACTATTGTTAGAAGTTGAGCCATAGGTGAGTTTGCCATTTGGCAACCTGTAGAAATTCATCGTCTTTCCGTTCATCTTCTTATAAAAGACCGGGGTGCCGTATTTATCCCAAATGGTAAGATAAAGTTTGTAACTGAAATTTCTTGGCGTTGGTGTAAAGAAGATATACATATCATCTGTCGGAACACCTTGTACGATTATAGGCGCAGGATAATCAGGGGGTAGATTGTTGTCAGGATATTGAAAACCTTCGGTCTGATGGTCGGAGCTGATAATTTGCTTGGTTTCAACCTCCTGTTCTTGCAATTGATAAAATTCCTGTAAGAGTTTTTGATTATCCTGTTCGGCTATCCTGAATTTCAGGCGGATAGGAGAAGCGATCCCTGTAGATGAAACAAGTCCCGTTATTTCAAGGGTCACATTTTCTCCGTGCAGAAAACCTCTTTCAGCTTTTATAAATAAAGTGTTTTTTGAATCTTCTGCAATCTGCATATCGTATGGGATTTTACCGCTTTCACTTCCCCGCAATTTTATTTCCGCATCATACAGGTAACGCCCATCAAGCAAATAATTCAACCTGATACAAATAGTTTGTTCGGGCTTGACAAATTCTGCACCGTTTTTTGGTGAAGTATAAATTACTTCTGTCTGCTGTGCAACAATGGTTATGGATAACAATAGAATGCTTATAAATAAAATGGTTTTGAGTGAAGTGATGAGCGTTTTCATTTCGCGTAGTTTTAAGTTAATTCATAAAATTAAGTAATTAATCAGTCATTTTTTCTAACTTAGTCAACCGAGACTGCATAATTATTAACTGAACTATATTTTTGAAATGCTGAAACACATCCATTACAAAAATCCGAATTCAACAGAGATAGACAAGGAACTGGAAAGCATCCCAAAATGTCCCGGAACTTGTTTCTTTATTGACATTGTTGGTTCAACGGTGATCAAGTACACATCCGGCCTGAAGGAATGGGGCAGAAAGCTCAACAATACCTTCAACTTCATTTCCTTCCTGAACGACTTTCCCGACAATGTGGTGAAAGGTATAGGGGATGAGATCATGTTGTACATCCCGGATGAACAATTGGAAAAGAAAACCACTCATAAGGATTACTTTTCGCTGCTGCAAGAAATTTACGCTACCCTGGACAACATCAAGAATTATCCACTTGAAGATATGTTTCTGCAATGCAAAGTTGCCATTCATTACTGCACGGAAGTATATAACATCACCTTCCTCGAGGGGGCCAATGATTACTATGGCAGAGATATCGACCTAGCGGCCAGGTTAACCTCCAAAGCCAGGGCCAACCGGATTGTGATGAGCGATGTGTTTTATCAGAAAGTGAAGGAGGATTATGAATCCAAATATTCCAACCTTCAATCCACCGCTTATCACAAAATTTCCGAGAAATACATCGAAGATTTCAAAGGAGTGCCGCTCCCCACTGAATTCAGGATCATCAATGTTTAAATGCTAAGATTTGAAGTTAATACGGTATTTAACCTTCAGTTTGTTCGGCCTGTTGCCTCACTTTTTTGAAAACGCGCATCAGGTTGCCGCCCCAGATTTTTTTGATTTCTTCTTCGGTATATCCGCGCTTGAATAATTCGCTTGTGATGTTCTTTATTTCACTTACATCGTAACAATCTTTCAGTCCGCCGCCCCCGTCGAAATCCGAGCCGATGCCGACATAATCCACACCAATCAGTTCCACCACATGATCGATATGATCAATCAAATCTGCAACAGTAGCCAGCTTGCGAGGATATGTTTTGTCAATTTCGCGCCACTCTATGCGGGCTTGCCGGTATTGTTCGTCCGTCAGGTCTTTGAAATGATCGTATTTAACACGCAGGGCCTGATATGCGCTGTCCCGTTCCGGTTGTGGGTCAGGTTCCTTCACGTAATCCGTATAGAGGCACATCTGGATAACACCACCGTTTTTTTTCAGTTTCAATAGCATGTCGTCGTTCAGGTTGCGCACATGGTCGCGAACCGCCCGGGCGCAGGAGTGGGATGCGATCACGGGTGCATTTGAGTGTTTGATAACATCATAAAATGAAGAATCCGAAATATGGGTGACGTCGATGATCATACCCAGTTCGTTCATGCGTTTGACTACCTTTTCACCAAAATCGCTTAGCCCAATGTGCTCAGTTGTATCGGTTGATGAGTCGCAAATGTCGTTGTTACCCGTGTGGCAAAGTGTTATATAACGTACGCCCTTTTCATAAAAAAGATCCAGATTCTCAATCTCCGTTCCAATGGGATATCCGTTTTCCATTCCGATATAAACGATACGTTTGCCTTCCTTTTCGGCCTGAATGACATCTTGTGGTTCTTTGGCGATGATGGCCGTTTCAGGATATCTATCCACATTGGAATAAATGGAGTCGATGATCTGTAAAACTCGTTTTTTTGCCTCCAGGTTGGCCAGGGGATTGCGTTCACCCTGCCCCACAAAAGCGGCAAAAAAAACGGCATCTAAACCGCCTTCCTGCATCCTGGGAAAATCCACCCGGCTTCTCGTTTCATAAGGATCGTGTGCAGTGTTCAAATCAAAACCATTACGCGTGAACCACAAAGGGGTATCGGTGTGGGAGTCGATGGTCAGGGCTTCATCATGAATCCTGTTAAGCTTTTCCTCAAAACTCTCCTGCCTGCAACCGGCAGCTATAATTACAATCAGTAGTAATAAAGGAATCTTACGCATAAATCAGAAATTTGTGTTAGTTGTTCGATTGTCATTCAGTGGTCATTTGATTGTCATTCAGTTGTCTTCGCAGCATCCAGCATCCAATTTCAATCAATGCTCCAGGTGGTCAGTCCATTGGTTGTGAACTCATATCTTCTGATCTCTCCCCCGAATTCCTGCAAGGCCTCCTGCACGGTAAATTTGGTGCTGCCGGGGCAATAAAAGATCATGAATCCGCCGCCCCCTGCACCGGATATCTTTCCTCCGGAGGCGCCCAGGTCGGTTGCTTTTTTATAAATTTTGTCGATCATCGGGCTTGTGATCCCTTTTGCCATTTGTTTTTTAAACTGCCAGCCGAAGTCCAGGATTTCGCCTATTCTGTCAATTTCCCCCCTCAACAAGGCTTCTTTCATCATTACAGCCTGCTCTTTAAGTTTATGCATGGCCTCAATGGATCTTTCGTTTTTACTGTTCACGCTCTTTTGCTGCGAGTCGATGATTTTTGAAGACAGCCTGCTGGTGCCTGTATAATAAAGGATAAGGTTGTGCGACAATTCGTTGAGGTATTTGCTTTTGATGCGCAATGGATTTACGATCACTTTATCTTCTTTGTAAAATTCCATAAAGTTTACACCGCCAAAGGTAGCTGCATATTGATCCTGTTTGCCTCCCGACATGTTCAGGTCTTCTCGCTCGATTCCGTAGGCCAGATGGGCCAGGTCATATTCCCCGAAGGGCAGGTTCAACCATTCGGCAAAGGCGCCAAGAATGGTAACCACCAGGGTGGATGAGGTGCCCAGTCCGGATCCTGGCGGCGCATCCACATAGGTGATCAGGTCGAAGGCCAGGGGCTTTTTAGTGAAATCCTTTACCACACGGTTATAAATACCTTTGTGCAGGATCAGTTCACCCTCAACAGGCAATTGTGAACCGGATTCAAATTCAAGCCTCTGCTTCTTATCTACCGAGTGCAAAACGATCTTGTCATCGCTGCGCGGGATGATGGTGGCGAACGCGTACATGCTGATTGTTGCATTCAGTATGGCGCCACCGTACAGATCAGAATAAGGAGCTACATCCGTCCCGCCTCCGGCCAGCCCGAGTCGCAAGGGTGATTTGCTGCGTATGATCATGATGTTTCCATTTTTTCCAATAAGACATCAACTGTTTTTAACATTCTCGACCAGGAATACTTTTTCTTTTCCTCCTTCACATTTTCAATAAACTCTTTTTCCTTGTTTTCATTATAAAATTTAAGGATGGCTTCTGCGATTTCTTCAGGATCAGGTTCGGTTACATAACCGATCTTTCCATCCGGAACGATTTCGGGAAGTCCACCCACCCTGGTAACGATCATGGGTTTGTTGAAATGAAAGGCGATCTGTGTAACACCGCTCTGTGTGGCGGTTTTGTATGGTTGTACGACGATATCGGAAGCACAGAAATAATTGGCCACTTCGCTGTCGGGGATGAAATCATTTTGCATGATGACCTTATCCTGTATGTTATTCTTTTCTATGATTTCCCGGTAGGGATTTTCATCGGTGTAAAACTCGCCGGCAACCAGACACCTGATCTTTTCATCTTTAAGCTGCTTCGCAGCCATAGCTTTCAGTAATATATCCAGTCCTTTGTAATCCCTGATGAAGCCGAAAAAAAGTATGTATTTAAAGTTTTTGTCAAGTTGCAATGCCTCAATTGCCTGTTCTTTAGGTATCTGTTCTCCAAAATTATCGTAAAGGGGGTGGGGGCAGAAAGCCTTTGGTTTCTGTGTTGTGAATTGATTGAGATCATCCAGGACCGATTCCGACATGGCCACAAATCCGTCAACTGATTTGACAAAGTAATTTGACAGGGCTTTGTCACCGGGCCGTTTTTCGTGTGGTACAATATTATCAAGTATGGAGATTACTTTTGAATGACCGTTTTTTTTGATTCTTCTCAAAATGGTTCCCAGGCATGGAGCCATAAAAGGCAGCCAGTACTTGCTGATCACCAGGTCGTATTTTTCTTCGGCGAGCCTATTTCCAGTGCTTATCCAGTTCAGTGGGTTGATTGAGTTTATGCTGGCATTTATGCTCAGGTCATCGGGTGCGGGTTCGTTGCTGTACTGGCTTTTGCCGGGGAAAAGCAGGGAGGGGTACTGCAAACTAAATGTTTCGATATGAACCTGATTTCCCTTCTTTTGGTATTCCTTGGCCAGTCGTTCGTTGTAGTTTGCCAAGCCGCCTCGCAGTGGATGGGCAGGACCGATGATTAGGACCTTTTTAGGCATCCGGCTCAGATAAGTTTTGCAATTTTGTATTGATCATTTTCTCAATATTATACCGGTTTCTGTCGTGGTTGGAACGGGAGATCATCTCGGCCAGGAAGCCGCCCACGAACAATTGTACGCCCAGGATCATCGATAGAATGCCCAAATAGAACAGTGGACGCTCGGTCATCTTGTATTGCGACATGAATATTTTGGCTATGGAAAGGTAAATCCCGATGCCGAAACCGATGATGAAAAGAATGGTTCCCAGGGTGCCGAACAGATGCATGGGTCTTTTCCCGAACCTGGAAATGAAAATGATGGTGAGCAAATCCAGATAGCCTTTGATCAACCGGCCGCTTCCGAATTTGGTTTTGCCGTATTGGCGGGCCTGATGTTGCACTACTTTTTCTCCGATCTTTTTGAAACCGGCCCATTTAACGATCACGGGTATATAGCGGTGCATTTCACCGTAAACCTCTATGCTTTTTACCACGGCATGCCGGTATGCTTTCAAACCGCAATTGAAATCATGCAGTCCGATGCCGGATGTCTTGCGCGTGATCATGTTGAAAAACCTGGAAGGGATTCTTTTCCCGAGGGGGTCGTGACGCTTTTTTTTCCAACCCGAAACCATGTCGTAACCTTTTTCCTGGATCATCCTGTAAAGCTCCGGGATCTCCTCGGGACTATCCTGCAAGTCGGCGTCCATCGTGATCACCACATCGGCTTCGGCGGCAACAAAGCCCTGATTTAAAGCGGCCGACTTACCGTAATTCCTCCTGAACTTAACACCTTTGATATTGGGGTTTTTAAGCGACAGGCGCTCGACCACTTTCCAGGAACTGTCGTTGCTTCCGTCATCTACAAAAACAATCTCATAGGTGAATTTATTTTCCTGCATCACTTTTACAATCCAGTCGTGCAGGTGCGGTAATGATTCCTCTTCATTATATAAGGGAACGACTATTGAGATATCCATTTGATCTGTTTAATCCAGTTTTTCTTTTTTTATGAACAATGCGATCAGCAAAGAGAACACAATATTGGCTATTGTGTACCTGACCATAAGTCCTATTGCAATAGGCAATGGTTTCATCATGGTGCCGATTTGGGTCAGGCTTTCCTGGTATCGCTCTCTGCTGAGGTTTCCCATTTCATAAGCCTGTTCGAGCATTTCCTTCAAATTCCGTACGGCAACCGTGAGGTAGCTGCTGTCGAGTTCATAAAGCGCCAGGGAAAACCCGCTGGTGAGCAGGCTTATCAGTAATCCCACCAAAATCGTGATCCCGAAAATCTGCGCGAAAGAACTAACGCCTTCATTGTATATATCCCGAAAAACCTTGGCACTCCATATCTGACCACCCAGTAAAACCAAAATGGGGATCAGATGAAGCCAGGAATAAAACCTGACGTCTGCAATATAGAGTATCAATTTCAGGATCATACTGATCAGGGCGGTGATCAATCCATAATAAATGACCACTTTCCAAAAGGCATTGCTGCTGTTGTTCATGGCTTTAATGATTAGGTACACGGCAAAAGTACGAAATAATATCAAGTAATTAATCTACTAAATAGTTGTTTATGAAACCGGGGTTTTGTACATTTGCAAATGGGTAAGTCTTATACGACCAGCTCCCGCTGAACTCCCCCAGGTCCGGAAGGAAGCAAGGGTAAGCGGTTGAGCGGTGCGATATAAGTAGCTTACCCATTTTTCGATAAAGCTGTTAGTTAGAAAATATATACCTATGTTGCTGAAAATACACCCCGAAAACCCCAGCGCCCGACAGATCAAAAAAGTTGTTGATACCCTTGCCGCAGGCGGTGTGATCATTTATCCCACCGACACGGTATACGGACTGGCTTGTGACATCACCAACCCAAACGCCATTGAAAAAATTGCATGGATCAAGGGCATCAAAAAGGAAAAAGCCAACTTTTCTTTTGTGTTTTACGACCTGAGTCAGTTGTCCGAATATACAAAGCCGATCGATAACCGGGTTTATAAGATCATGCGCAAAAGCCTGCCCGGTCCTTATACTTTTATTCTGAATGCGAACAACAAAATCCCGAAGATATTCCAGAACAACAAAAAGACGGTAGGGATCAGGATACCTGAAAACAATATTGCTTCAGAGATCGTGAAGGAACTCGGCCATCCGATCATGACCACTTCCATCCATGATGATGATGAACTGATCGAATACACAACCGATCCGGAGCTGATCCACGAGCGCTATAAAAAAACAGTCGATATTGTGATAGACGGAGGCCCCGGCGATAACCAGCCTTCAACCATCATTGATTGCACAGGCGATGAGCCTGAGATCGTTCGGGAAGGTAAGGGCGATATCGTATAATTTTTACCGGGTTTGCTTTGGATATTTCTAAAAAAGTATCTACTTTTGCACCCTCTTTTACAAAAGGGATGATTCGGTAGCTCAGTCGGTAGAGCAACGGCCTTTTAAGCCGTGGGTCGAGGGTTCGAGCCCCTCCCGGATCACGATGAAGCCGGACTTTTTGTCCGGCTTTTTGCATTTAGCCACCATTATTATCACGCGCATTTCTCATTGAGCAAAAAGACGATAAGGTAGTTTTTGTTTGTTTCTCAGGCTTTCATTAATTTGCATGCATGAAAAACAATTTACTTGACCGGATTTATCCAAAAGATCCTGAGAGCGGTAAATACATTATCAATGTGGCGGTTAACCATTATGATGAAGTTTTTAACCGGCTTGATCCTGCGCCATACAACCGCAAAGATTTGAATTCCTTGCTTAGGGGGTATCTTGAAAGTTGTTCCTCTGATATTCCTTTAAAATATAATGTGGCTTTGAAGATTGATGTGGGTGAAGACATCAGGCAAGAAAAAAAAGAAGAGCAGATCCGGGAAGGGCTTTCGCAGTTTTTCTTATTCCTGCTTTTCAACCAGCAAAAAAAGAGAAAAGAAACATTGCGCAGGATTTTGTTCTTCCTCCTGGTTTCTCTTTTTTCGCTTTCGGTCGGATTTTACCTGCGGTCGTTACCGCATTCCGATTGGTTGTATTTAAGTTTAACAGAGGTTTTTTATATCGGTGGCTGGGTGTTTTTGTGGGAGGCCATCGCCATGCTTACCTTCAGGAATCACCAGTCGAGGGTAAAGCAAAAAGAATACAAGCGGTTGATGGAGGCGGATATTTCTTTCAGATGCAAAAACCAGGCGCTGTATTTTTAGCATCACTGGCCAAAGATTTATACTGAATCCTATTAAAAATGGTCCTGGAGTTGAAAACTCCGGATGATAACTTTATTGATTATTACACGGATTTGATAGAAAAAGTTAAAGAGTTGCCCACAACCATGTTCGTACTTGCATCTCAGGACCTGAACTTTGATGAAATCCTGAAGTGAATATTCTGCGATTAAATCCGTCCATTTAAGCAATGCATTACTGAATAAGTTTTATATTTGCCTCAAATAATATCTAACCAAAACGATAGATTATGAAAATTTCAATTGCCGGAACAGGATATGTGGGCCTTGTTACCGGAACCTGTTTTGCAGAAGTGGGTATAGATGTGGTATGCGTGGATATTGACCAGCAGAAGGTAGAAAATCTGAAAAAGGGCATTATTCCCATTTACGAGCCCGGACTTGAGGAAATGGTTCAGAGAAACGTTAAAAAGGACAGATTGAGTTTTACCACCGACCTGGCGGAAAGCCTTGAAGGGGCGGATGTTGTTTTTAGTGCAGTGGGCACGCCACCGGATGAGGACGGAAGCGCCGACCTGAAGTATGTTATTGAGGTAGCCAGAACTGTTGGGAAAAGTATGAAGGATTATGTGCTGATGGTCACCAAAAGCACCGTTCCGGTTGGAACAGCTGAAAAAGTTAGAGAAGCCATTAAAGAAGAGCTCGATAAGAGAGGTGAAGATATTCCCTTTGATGTGGCCTCAAATCCAGAGTTTCTCAAAGAAGGCGCTGCGGTTGAAGACTTCCTGAAACCCGACCGCATTGTGGTAGGTCTTGATTCGGATAGAGCCGAAGACATTATGAAGCGTTTGTACAAGCCCTTCACACTGAACGGTCATCCTGTGATCTTTATGGATATCGTTTCAGCCGAGATGACCAAATATGCGGCCAATTCAATGCTGGCAACCAAAATTAGCTTTATGAATGACATCGCCAATTTGTGTGAGATTGTAGGAGCGGACGTAAATATGGTACGCAAAGGGATTGGAACCGACACGCGCATAGGTCATAAGTTTATTTATCCCGGTGCGGGTTACGGCGGTTCATGTTTCCCCAAAGATGTTAAAGCCCTGATCAGAACGGCTGATTCGCATGGCTATTCACTGCGTGTGTTGAAATCAGTAGAAGATGTTAATGAGAGCCAGAAAGAGGTTATGTTTAAAAAAGTCATCAAATATTTTGGTGAAGATTTGAAAGGAAAGGTATTCGCCCTTTGGGGCTTGTCTTTCAAGCCGCGTACCGATGATATGCGCGAAGCCCCGGCCCTGGTCGTTATCGACAAACTGCTCAAAGCCGGTGCGAAAGTGAAAGGATATGATCCGGCTGCAATGGAAGAATCAAAAAGAAGAATAGGCGATGCAATCGAATATGCCGGCGATCAGTATGAGGCCCTCATCGATGCGGATGCTTTGATCATCATGACGGAATGGAATGAATTCCGATATCCCAACTTCAATGTAATGGGCAAACTTCTCAAAAATAAAGTAGTATTTGACGGTCGTAACATATACGATGTGAGGGAAATGAAGGGGAAAGGCTATGATTATTATTGCATCGGATTGAATACGGATTAACGTTCATAAATGAGATTTTTAAAAGCCTGGTAATCTTTATTGTCAGGCTTTTTTTATATTTATAAAAAAATAACCGAATGAAAAAGAAAATTCTGGTGACAGGTGGCGCCGGTTTCCTGGGTTCGCATCTTTGCGAACGTCTTCTGAATGAAGACAATGAGGTGATTTGCCTTGATAATTATTTTACAGGGCAGAAAGAGAATGTCGTACATCTGCTCGATAATCCATATTTTGAGCTGGTGCGGCACGATATCACCATGCCGTTCTTAATTGAGGTGGACGAGATTTACAATCTTGCCTGTCCGGCCTCACCTATACACTACCAATACAACCCGATCAAAACGGTAAAGACCTCGGTAATGGGAGCGGTTAATATGCTCGGTCTTGCCAAACGCATTAAAGCGAGGATTTTGCAGGCCTCTACCTCAGAAGTATACGGGGATCCCGAAATCCATCCGCAAACCGAAGACTACTGGGGACATGTGAACCCGATCGGAGAAAGGGCGTGTTATGATGAAGGAAAGCGATGCGCAGAAACCCTGTTCGTAAACTATCACAAGCAAAACAATGTAAAAATTAAAATTGTGCGCATATTTAATACCTATGGCCCGCGCATGCATCCGAATGACGGAAGGGTGGTTTCAAATTTTATCGTGCAGGCGCTCAGAGACCAGGATATTACGGTTTATGGAGATGGTAAACAAACACGGAGCTTTCAGTATGTGGACGATCTGATCGAAGGGATGATCCGTATGATGGCCTCCCCGCTGGAATTTACCGGTCCTGTCAATATCGGAAACCCCGGTGAGTTTACCATCCTTGAACTGGCCGAGAAAGTGATCCATATGACCGGCTCCAAATCAAAGGTCATTTTTAAGTCGCTTCCTTCGGATGATCCCATGCAGCGGCAGCCCAACATTAGTTTGGCCCGGGAAAAACTCGAATGGGAACCACATATTCCGCTCGAAAAAGGACTTGAGAAAACCATTGAATATTTTAAAACTATTATTTAAACATGAAAAATATTCTAGTTACGGGAGGTAACGGACAACTTGGCAATGAACTGAAAAAGCTCTCTAAAAATTATGGGCGGTTCACTTTTGTTTTCACGGATGTAGAAGAGCTTGACATCACCAGAAGCAAGGAAGTGAGTGATTTTTTTAAATCCAACAAGTTTGATTATGTGATTAACTGTGCCAGCTATACTGCGGTTGACAAGGCTGAAAGCGAACCCGAAATGGCGCGTAAGATCAATGCCGAAGCCGTGAAGATACTGGCGGAAGCATGTAACAAGCACGGTTGCGCGATGATCCATATTTCAACCGATTTCGTTTTTAACGGAAAAAGCAACAAGCCTTATATTGAAAGCGACAAACCTGATCCTTTATCCGTATATGCCGACTCGAAGTTTACGGGAGAGGAGCTGTTTCTTGACAACATTGACAATGGCATGATTATCCGGACATCCTGGATGTACTCTGAATTTGGAGGAAATTTTGTAAAAACCATCATGAAACATGCAAAAGATAAAGATAGCCTGAATGTGGTATTTGATCAGGTTGGAACCCCCACTCACGCCTTTGATCTGGCTGATGCTATCATGAAAATTATTTCATCCGGCAGAAAAATCCAGGGAAGGGATATCTACCATTATAGCAATGAAGGGGTGGCCGGTTGGTACGATTTTGCAGTTGCAGTGGTTGAGTTGGCAGGTATCCAATGTGATATCAAACCCATTGAAGCAAAAGATTTTCCATTGCCGGCAGAGAGGCCTCATTATAGCGTGATGAACAAAGCGAAGATCAAAAAGGATTTTGGGCTTGAAATCCCTTATTGGAGAATAAGCCTCCATGAATGCATCAAAAGAATAGTGGAATCATAAAAAAACAAACAAATATGTCAAAATCAAAAATGGACCCGGAAATAATAAAGAAAGCTGAAAAGTGGTTAAAAGGCCAATTTGATGAAGAAACCAAGGCCAGGGTAAGGTATATGATCGAGAATGAGCCCACAGAGCTGGTCGAATGCTTTTACAAAGATCTGGAATTTGGTACGGGAGGCCTTAGAGGCATTATGGGAACCGGTTCCAACAGGATGAACAAATACACGGTTGGCATGGCCACACAAGGTTTGTCGAACTATCTGAAAGAAATGTTCCCGGAGGTGAAACCGATCCGGGTGGCCATCGCGTATGATTCCAGGAACAATAGCGATCACTTTGCAAAAATTGCCGCTGAAGTATTTTCAGCCAATGGCTTTGAAGTTTTTCTGTTCGACAGTTTACGACCCACCCCTGAATTATCCTTTACCATTCGTCATTTGAAATGCCAGAGCGGCGTTGTGATAACCGCTTCCCACAACCCAAAAGAATACAACGGATATAAGGCATACTGGGATGATGGCGCACAAATGATTAACCCCCATGATGTGAATGTGATCGAGGAAGTGAAAAAGATCGAAGCCATTGATGAAGTGAACTTTGCGGGTGATGACGGCAAAATTCACATCATTGGCGAAGATATTGACAGGCTTTATCTTCAGGAAATCAAAAAACAATCGCTGTCGCCGGATATCATAAAAAAGCACAAGGATCTGGTAATTGTTTACACCCCCCTCCACGGAACCGGCTATAAACTGATACCCGAAGCCCTGGAAATGTATGGTTTTACAAATGTGCACACGGTGGAAGAACAAGGTATTACCGATGGGGATTTCCCAACGGTTAAGTCGCCCAATCCGGAAGAAACAGCCGCCATGGAAATGGCCTTGAAAAAAGGAAAGCAACTAAAGGCTGATCTTATCATGGCCACCGATCCTGATGCTGATCGCGTGGGTATCGCTGTAAAAAATTCGAAGGGCGATTTTGTTTTGCTAAATGGAAATCAGACCGCCGCACTACTGATCTATTATATGCTGGGAAAATGGGAAAGCAATGAGAAACTGAGCGGCAAAGAATATATTGTTAAAACCATTGTAACAAGCGAAATTCTTGCCGATATCGCCAGGGATTTTAAGGTGGAATATTTTGATGTGTTAACAGGCTTTAAATTCATTGCTGACAAGATCCGCGAGTATGAAGGTAAAATGAAATACATCGTTGGCGGTGAAGAGAGCTATGGTTATATGATCGGGGATTTTGTGAGGGATAAGGATGCTGTGAGCGCCTGTGCCATGCTGGCAGAAACCACGGCCTGGGCTGTGGAAAAAGGAAAAACCCTTTATGAAGTACTCATCGAGATCTATCTGCGGTATGGCTTTTACAAAGAGCGCCTGCTTTCGGTTGTGCGGAAGGGTAAGGCCGGAGAAGCAAAAATAAAGCAGATGATGGAGGACTTCAGGGATCATCCTCCCGTGGAGATCAATGGTAGCAAGGTAATAATCGTAAAGGATTATCTGAAACAAATTGAAAAGGATTTGGTCAACAATATCGAAAAGCATATTGATCTTCCAAAATCAAATGTATTACAGTTTTTTACGGAAGACGGTACAAAAATCAGCATGCGCCCCTCGGGCACCGAGCCCAAGATCAAGTTCTACTTCAGTGTGAAGGAAAAGCTGGATGATCCTGAAGAATATGAAAAAATTAATGAGAAGCTTGAAGAGCGGATTGATCAGGTGATCGAGGACCTGGGAATTTAACAAGCAATTGTTTTTGTATTTATGCAAAAAGACTGATATGAAGAACCTGGAAATCATTAATATAGGAGACCGGGTGATACTCAATCTCAATAAAAAGAGTTTTGATGGCAAGTATCTGATTGCTTAAGTACTCCAAACTGACTGAATTCGAACTATGCCTTTATTTAAGCGGCATTTTTGAAAGAATTGACTTTGTTTGTGCCAGCTACGTGGGATCCGAAAGCCGGCAAAAAGCTTATGATTTATGTAAGGATATTGATATTAAAGACACACCTTTCATGGCTCTGTCATTAGAGTTAAACGTTCCGATTTGGACAGGTGATAAAAAACTGAGAAATGCTCTGACGAAAAAAGGATTTGACAATTTTTTCAGGATTGACTCTTAAAAAACTTCCTTAATAACATACTTCTGATCCCTGAATTCAAAGCTGTCTCCTTTTTTGAGGTTTTCCATGGCTTTGTAAAAGGGCACCAGGGGTGAAATGGTAAAGTATTGAGAGCCTTCTATATCCACTTTGCCAATGCTTGTTGCAACAACAATGTTCTGTTTATCCGTTATCACGATGGCTCCGAATTCAACTTTTGTTTTGATCATATCGGGATCGATGCGCTTGATGGCTTCCATTTGTTCCAGGGCCTGGTGCAATTGCTTGGCAAAAAGATCGCGCTTCCTGTAAAGCTGGGTTCGATGCGATTCATATAGATCCAACTCCTGGCTTTCTTCTTCAGCGCCTTTGCGCGTTTCTTCCATTTCCTCTTGCAAGGTTTCGATGGTTTTTTCCTGATATGCTATACTAGCTTCGATGATTTTTCTTTTATCTTCTGTCTTGCCCATTTTAACACTCCTTTTTTTTTGAAACAGTAGACTTTAACGGATGAAAAAAATTGTTATTTTGTTTGCTATTCGTAAATTCGTACGGTTAAGATACAAAAAAAATACCTAAATCAAGTAGTCTGATGGAAAATATCAAAGATGAGCCGGCCTATTCTAAAAATGTGCTGGAACTTTTAAGGGTAGCCAATGAATACTGTTTGTTCATAGAAAAAATTGAGCATTATGAAAACAGGCAAATGATCGATTTCATGTCGAAGCTCTTTCCCCTGCTTTATCTTAAAGGAGCAATGTTGCCTCCTGTGCAGGTTGATGATCCATCGGCCAACGAAAGATACGTTACCCTTGAGCAGTATGAGATTGTGTTCAACAGCATCAGAAAAAGCATTTTGAGTATGGATGATTTCCTGTATATGGATTATACCCCGCCGGTCGACAGTGAACCTGTCAGGGGAAGCGTATCGGAAATGCTCACGGATATCTATCAGGACCTGAAAGATTTTATGTTGCTGTATCAGCAAAACAGAAGGGCAGCCAAACAAAATGCGGCACATGAATGCAGACAGCTTTTTTATGATCACTGGGGGCCTCGTATTTTATATGTTCTTAATGTGATCCATCCCCTCATCATTGAAAAGGAAAAAGATAATCCTTCTTATATGATTTGAGATTAGTACCTACAGGCCTGCGTGGTTAAATCCCAACAAATGGGGATTGAATAATTCAAATAGAGTTGTTTTCTTTGCACATTAATTTGATCTAAATTAAGCGGGAAGGCGTTGGATGACCTTATTGGATTTAAAGGAAGGTGAAAAAGGGATCATCGCAAAGGTGAAGGGAAGGGGTGCGTTTCGTAGGCGCATTATGGAAATGGGCTTCATTGTTGGCAAGGAGGTGATCGTTGGGAAGAAAGCTCCGCTAAAAAATCCTGTCGAATATACCGTTATGGGCTATCAGGTTTCGCTGCGCAACAGCGAAGCGGATCTGATAGAAGTGGAACGGGGGGAAGCCGTTACCACTCAAAAAGGAAACGGTTTCGGACAATATGTGGTCGGAGAAGGAGAGATCAAAAAAAACGGCCGCAAACACCGTGAAATTAATGTAGCCCTGGTAGGTAACCCGAACAGTGGAAAAACCACCCTTTTCAATTTTGCCTCGCATTCGAGGGAAAGGGTGGGCAACTACAGCGGTGTGACCGTGGACGCGAAAAAGGCCCGCTTTGTGCAGGATAAGTATACCTTTAACGTGATTGACCTGCCAGGTACCTATTCAATAACCAGCTATACCCCCGAAGAACTTTTTGTAAGAAATTACATTTTTGATGAAGTGCCTGATGTGGTAATCAATGTTGTTGACGCTTCCAACCTCGAACGAAACCTTTACCTGACCACCCAGCTCATCGACCTTGATATCAAGGTTGTTATGGCCCTGAACATGTTTGATGAATTGAAGAAAAAAGGCGATGTGTTCGACTATCAGGCGCTTGGGGAAATGATCGGTATCCCTGTTGTTCCTACGGTTAGCTCACGGGGCAAGGGAATTGATGCGTTATTCCGGAAAACCATTGAGGTTTTCGATGACCGTGAGCCCACCGTACGACACATCCACATCAATTATGGTGAGGATACGGAAAGTGCCATCAAACACATACAGGAAGAAATCAGGATTGAAGAAAATAAAAAGATCACAAATGTTGTCAGTCCGCGGTTTTTATCGATCAAGTTGCTTGAAAGAGATGCGGAAGAAAGAAAAAGAATCCGAAGTTGTGTAAACTATGAAGAAATCGTTGCGACGGTTAAGCGCGAGTCTGAAAGAATAAAGGACCGTTTAGGAGACGATCCCGAAACAATAGTCACAGATTATAAATACGGCTTCATCGATGGTGCGCTGAAAGAAACCTTTAAACCTTCACAAAAGGATATCAGGATATTCAGCAGGGCAATCGACAAGGTTTTAACCAATAAGTACCTTAGTTATCCCGTGTTTATTTTCCTGATGTGGTTGATGTTTCAGTCAACTTTTACGGTAGGCCGGTATCCCCAGAACTGGATCGAAATGTTGGTTGGCTGGTTTGGTGAAAAAGTTGCTTCGGGTGTGCCCGATAGTATTTTCAGAGATCTCCTGGTGGGCGGCGTCATCGATGGGGTAGGGGGTGTTATCGTTTTCCTGCCCAACATTTTGATCTTATTCTTTTTTATAAGCATCATGGAGGATACCGGCTATATGGCCAGGGTCGCTTTCATTGTGGATAAGCTGATGCACAAGATCGGTTTACATGGTCGATCCTTCATCCCGATGCTGATGGGTTTTGGTTGCAATGTGCCTGCCATCATGGCTACACGAACCATCGGCAGTCGAAGCGACCGCCTGGTGACCATGCTCATCAATCCATTCATGTCGTGCAGTGCACGATTGCCGGTTTACGTTCTAATCATTGGTGCCATATTCCCCGAATATCCCGGACTGGTATTGTTTTCCATTTATTTGATTGGGATATTTTTGGCCATCATCCTGGCCATTGTATTTAGGAAAACGTTGTTTCGGGCCAGGGAGATGCCCTTTGTTATGGAATTGCCTCCTTATCGCATTCCCACTGCAAAGGCAATTTTTCATCATACCTGGTTTAAAGGTTCGCAATATTTGAAGAAAATGGGAGGCGTGATCCTGATCGCATCCATTGTAATCTGGGCTTTGGGATATTTTCCCAGAAACCAGGATATCGTTGATGAATTTGATGAAAAAGTACAACAAACCGAGTCCTTCTACAGCAGTAAAATTGGCAGTGTTAAAAATGATTCACTTGCAAAAAGTCTTCAAAATGAGGAGGCTGCGCTTATCCAACAGCTTGAATTGAAAAAAATGCAACAATTACAGGAGCGCTCATTCATTGGCCGTATTGGGCACTTTATAGAACCGGCATTGTATCCGCTGGGATTTGACTGGCGGATGGGGGTTAGCTTAATATCGGGTATCGCTGCAAAGGAGGTGGTAGTCAGTACTATGGGCGTTTTGTATCTTGAGAAAGATCCCGAAAATAATGATGTCGGGTTAACGGAAAAATTAAAAGAACAACGATATATGGAAGGTGAAAGAAAAGGACAGAAAGTATTTAATCCCCTTTCGGCATATTCATTCTTGTTGTTCATCCTGATTTATTTCCCCTGTATTGCTGTGATTGTTGCGATTAAGAAGGAGTCGGGTGGCTGGAAGTGGGCTTTATTTATGGCTGTGTACACCACAGCATTGGCCTGGTTGGTTAGCTTTTCGGTTTACCAGATAGGAAGTCTGATCAACTCGTGAATAAACTACCCCACTATAGAGCAGGGGGAGTATTAAATGGAATATTGAAAAACCCAATCGTTTCACTTCAGTTCTTGTTTTCCAAATTATAGAATAATGTTGCATGGGAAGATGATGCTATGGTCTTGTCTGTGAGCGTTGTATGAGCGGATAATAATATGGCATGGTCTTTTATCCCTCCAACAAAGGGGGACTCAAAAAAATGCAGAAAAAAGAGAATTATTTGCATGTTTTGGTTGTAGAAGATAATGTAATCAACCAGAAGATCATGCGGGCTTTTTTGCGAAAACTGGGACATGAATGTACCATTGCGAACAATGGTGCAGAAGCGCTTGATCTGTACCCGATTGGTTTTGATTGTATTTTGATGGATATTCAAATGCCGGTTATGGACGGCATCAAGGCTACCGGGTTGATCAGGAAACTCGATCAGGAAAAGGGGGTGCACACGCCCATAATTGCAGTTACAGCAAGCTCGCCCTACGAGGATCAACATTTGTTTTTGGAAGTTGGCATGGATGATTACATGCCCAAGCCCATCGGCATGAAAGATTTGAAATTGCTAATGAAAAATGTCGTATCAGGAAAATATCGAGTTAAAAAATAAATGCTTATTTTTATTAAAATATGGAGAACGAAACTATGATCGATAAAGAACAATTCATTGAGAACTTTAAACCTTTTGACAAAGAAGTGGTTTTGGAGATCATTGATATTTTTATCCAGGAGTATCCTGAGAGAATGCAGGAGCTTGAAAAAAATATCAGGGAGGACGATTTTGATTCCATCCGGTTCAATGCCCACAGCCTGAAAGGAGTCGTGGCGAATTTTATTGCTCCGGAACCAAAAGATCTGGCGAGAGAGTTGGAAGAACGCGGGAAGAATAACGAAGCCGAAGGAAACTTGGAGGTCTTTCAGGAATTAAAAGAAAAAACAAGCATCCTGGTAGATGAACTCAACGAATTGCGCAAAAAATATCAATGATCACTCCTGCAGCCTGATCTGATCCAATCTGTTTAACCCGTCGATGGCTTTTTGGTAATTGGTATGCAGCTCAAGTACTTTCTGGTAGTCTGCCCTGGCCTTGTTGTAATCTCCCAAAAGTTCATTGCAGTATCCCCTGTTGTACAAGGCATTCACGTATTTAGGATCGGCCTGAACCGCTTTATTAAAATGCTTTCGCGCCTCCTCAAAATTTTCTTTAAAAACCAGGTTGATGTAGCCCATGTTAAAATAGGCATTTGCAAAATTTGAGTCAAGCAGTACAATGCGCTGATAATGCTCAAGTGCTTTGTCGATCTCATATGTGTTCTGGTAATACATAGCCAGTCCGTAAAGTGTTTCTTTGCTGTTGGGGTCTGTATTCAGAGCTTTTTTGAAATAGTCTTCTGCAATTTCTTCTCCCCGGGCGGCATGCACAAGGCCCAGTTGAAAGTTTGCCTCGTAGTTTTCGGGATCCCTGGCTGCAGCCTGTCTGAAATTGTCGATTGCACGAGCGGTATCGCCGCCCTCCAGGTATGCATAACCCTTAATGATGTATGGCATGGGCAGACTGGCATCACGTTCAATAATCGTATTTAGACAGCCGATGGCTTCTTTGTAATCTCTCACCAGGAAGTTGATCTCAGCCAGCTTAAGCAGGATGTCGTTATTTTCTTCATCCAGTTGGTGAGCTTTCACCAGCGATTCTTCACATTTATCCGCTTGCCCCATAGCCAGGTATATATCGGATAATGTGATTAGGTAATCGGGGTTTTGATCGTCCAGTTGTATGGCTTTGTTGATGTCTGATAAGGCTTTGTTGATCTCCTTATGATTTATATGATATTGCGCCCGTAGGTTGTAAAGTTCCGGGTTGGTGCTATCTTTTAAGATTCTTTTATTGATGATCTCCAACTCGGAAGTCTCACTATATTCAGGCTCTTTTTCATTCTTTCTTTCTTCGGAATTACATGCCGTAAGCAGTCCGATAATTAAAACAGCAATAAGCCAATGAAAATGTTTGTTCATTGCAAAGGATTTTTAAACAAATATCAAACGAAACAGCCGGAGAATTATTCTTTCGGTTTAAAGGCTTCCATGATTTTTGCCTGCAACTCTTCTGCCAGTTCCGGATTATCTTTCAGAAGGTTTTTCACGGCGTCGCGTCCCTGCCCGAGTTTGGTGTCGCCATAGCTGAACCATGAGCCTGCTTTTTTAATGATGTTGTGCTCAACGCCCAGGTCGATGATTTCGCCCACTCTTGAAATACCTTCTCCATAAGTGATGTCGAATTCTGCTTTTCTGAATGGCGGAGCCACTTTGTTTTTAACCACTTTCACGCGAACGCGGTTGCCGGTTGCCTCTTCACCCTCCTTGATCTGACTGATCCTGCGGATATCCAGGCGCACGGATGAGTAAAACTTCAGTGCATTGCCGCCGGTGGTTGTTTCGGGGTTCCCGAACATCACACCGATCTTTTCGCGCAACTGGTTGATGAAGATACAGCAGGCGCCGGTTTTGCTGATGGTGGAAGTTAGTTTTCTAAGGGCTTGAGACATCAGGCGTGCCTGAACGCCCATCTTCGAATCGCCCATTTCACCTTCCAGCTCGCTGCGTGGTACCAGTGCGGCAACCGAGTCGATCACGATGATGTCGATGGCGCCGGAGCGGATCAGGTTGTCCGTGATTTCAAGGGCCTGTTCGCCGTGATCGGGTTGGCTTATCAAAAGGTTTTCGATATCAATTCCCAGCTTCTTTGCGTAAAACCTGTCGAATGCATGCTCGGCATCGATAAAGGCGGCGATGCCCCCTTTTTTCTGGGATTCTGCAATGGCGTGCAATGCAAGCGTAGTTTTCCCGGAGCTTTCAGGTCCATATATTTCAATGACCCTGCCTTTGGGAAAACCGTTTACACCCAGGGCCACATCAAGCCCGATGGAACCCGATGGGATGCTTTCCACATTGCTCTGGGCGCCCTCGCCCAGTTTCATGATGGCGCCCTTGCCGTAGTTCTTTTCGATATTGGACAAAGTCAGGTCTAAGGCTTTCAGTTTTTCTTTTGTTACCTTATCGTTGGTGTTGCTCGTTTCTTTTGCCATGGTTGTATGTTTTAATCGTTATACGACTCAAGGATCTGGTTGGTGTGTTCCCTGGTCTTTACTTTGGTGAATATCTTCTCAATTTTTCCTTCTTCCGAGATCACGAAGGTGGTCCGGTTGATGCCTTCGTATTCCTTTCCCATGAATTTTTTCGGACCCCAGACATCATATGCTTTGATGATTTCCTTCTTTGTATCAGGAATAAGAGGAAAGGGAAGATCATATTTCTCGGTGAATTTTTGATGTGATTTCTCATCATCCGCGCTTACCCCAATGATTTTGAATCCTTTTTCAATAAGCGCTTCATAGTTGTCCCTCAGGTTACAGGCTTCCGCCGTGCATCCGGGGGTGTTGTCCTTGGGATAAAAATAAAGAACCACTTTTTTTCCTTTGTAATCATCAAGATCTATGGTGTTGCCGTGCTGGTCTTTCGCTATAAAATGAGGGGCGGTATCTCCTTCCTTAAGTTTTGTCATTTTTAGTTATTTTTTTTCGATTCATGCAAATATATTATTATATCCCCGTTTTTCAGGAAAGGTTCCTTTTGAATTATCAACATTTGCTCAAACTTTGATTCTGCTGTTGTAATATTTGCAGATGCCTTTCAGACCGCATTCATCACATTTTGGTTTACGTGCCTGGCAAATATACCTGCCATGCAAAATAAGCCAGTGATGTGCGATTGAGATTTTCTCCCCGGGTATATATTTCACAAGCTGTTTCTCGGCCTGTAGTGGATTTTTTGCTCCAATCGTCAGGCCTATTCTTGCCGAAACCCTGAACACGTGTGTGTCGACTGCCAATGCGGGTTTATTGTAAACAACCGAAGCGATCACATTGGCCGATTTCCTGCCGACTCCTTGAAGTTTTTGAAGCTCATCCACTTCTTCCGGAACGATGCCGCCAAATTCATGTTGCAGGGTGTCGGCCATTCCGACCAGGTGTTTTGCCTTGTTGTTTGGATACGAACAGCTTTTGATCAGTTCAAAGACTTCCTCCTGTGAAGCTTTTGATAAGCTTTCCGCATCCGGGAATTGCATGAAAAACCTGGGGGTGATCATATTCACGCGTTTGTCGGTGCATTGTGCCGACAGGATCACCGCAACGATCAATTGGTAGGCGGATGTATATTCCAATTCCGTTTCCGCCACCGGACGGTGTTTTTCAAAGTATTCGATGGCAATCCGGAATTTTTCTTTTCGCGTCAATGTTCATGATTTTTGATTGGGTAAAAATAAAAAAATCCCGGCCGAAAGACCGGGATGACAAATTTTTTTAAAGGTTAAACATCAGTTTAAAATCAAATTAACATTTCCGCTAAACTTTGATTTAAAGACCACCAGTGATCTGGAATAACTCATGATGTTCTTGATCACCATTTCGCTGGGTTCGTTTTCAGGCTTTGCTGCCTGCTCCGTTTCCTTGTCTGATTGTCCTTTTTGTTGGTTAAGCGTAGAATGATTTTTCATAGGCAATTGAATTGATCCTTAAAGTGAATGTACAACTGCAAACGAAAAATCCTCTGAGATTATTTCACAAAATCCTTAAATTATTTTGTGAGGATGATGTTGTTCTCTGCAATCAATTTCCTTAGGTTGATCAGGGCGTAACGCATCCGGCCCAGTGCCGTGTTGATGCTAACATTGGTTTGTTCGGCAATGTCCTTAAAGCTCATTTCGGAATAATGCCTCATGAACAAAACTTCTTTTTGCTCGGGTGGCAGGTATTCGATCAGTTTACGAACATCTTCATGAATTTGGTCCGTTACCATCCTTTCCTCAACCGAGGGATCTTTCAAACTGATGGTATCAAAAATGTCGTATTCGTCTTTGCTGTTGTCGATAACGGGTATCCGCTTTGATTTTCTGAAATGATCGATGATCAGGTTGTGTGCGATCCGCATTACCCACTGGATGAATTTCCCTTCCTCTTTGTACGATCCTGCTTTGATCGTGTTAATCACTTTGATGAAGGTGTCCTGGAAAATGTCATCGGCCAGTTCCTTATCTTTGACGATCATTAAAATATAGGCGAAAACCTTATTTTGATGGCGCTTAATGAGTTTCTCAAGGCTGGCTTGATTACCTTGTAAATATTTACTTATAAGCTCTTTGTCGTTTACTTTTGTGACTTGCATAGAGCCTCCCTTTTGTTGTTTATATGTGTTGCTAATTTAAAAAGGGTAAATATTTACTCGATAATCTCTCTCCTATAATTTTTGCGGTTTTAATTTGTTTGTTTTATACGTTTCAGACGTAAACTGTACAAATCAATTTTCATGCAAATATAGCCAAATATCAAAAAAAAGCAACTATTTATTCATAATTTTGTAAATTTTAACAAAATCATTGATGACACTTAACACATTTGACAATATTGATCCGCGGGAATACATTATCATAAAGAATGCCAATGTGCATAATCTGAAGAATTTATCCGTGGCCATATCCAAAAACAAACTGGTGGTGATCACCGGTCTTTCCGGCTCCGGCAAGTCTTCCCTGGCATTCGACACCCTTTATGCGGAAGGCCAAAGAAGATATGTTGAAAGCCTTAGCTCCTATGCCCGGCAATTCCTTGGCAGGATGACCAAACCGGATGTTGAATACATCAAAGGCATCTCTCCGGCAGTGGCCATCGAACAAAAAGTGAATACCCGCAATCCCCGATCTACTGTAGGCACTTCTACTGAAATATATGAATACCTGAAGCTGCTTTTTTCACGCATCGGCAAAACCTATTCTCCCATATCAGGTAAAATCGTAAAGCGACATTCTGTCACCGATGTAACCGATTTTCTTATATCACAACCTGAAAACACAAAAGCGATTATTTATGCGCCCTTTCTGTTGCCAGAAAGCAGAAGTTTGAGAGAGCAGCTGCAAGTGCTGTTACAACAAGGTTTTTCGCGGATCAGCCTAAATGAAGAAATAAAGCGTATTGATGATGTGATCAAATCGGATGAAAAGCTTAAACCGAAACAAATTCGCATTGTGATCGACCGGGTGGTGATCGGCGATCATGATAAAGATCTTAAATCAAGGATTTCGGATTCGGTTCAAACTGCGTTCTTCGAAGGTGAAGGCAAATGCATTGTTCGGATCTTCGGGGAGAAAGAAGAAAGCCATACCTTCACAAATAAGTTTGAAATGGATGGTATCCGGTTTGAGGAGCCGACCGGGAATTTTTTCAGCTTTAACAATCCCTACGGCGCTTGTAAGAAATGTGAGGGATTCGGCACTATCATCGGCATTGATGAAGACCTGGTGATCCCCAATAAAAACCTTTCCATTTACGAAGACGCCGTGGCTTGCTGGCGGGGTGATAAGATGCAGAAATGGAAGAACACCCTGTTGATGAATGCCTATAAATTCGATTTCCCCATTCATAAACCCTACCATGAACTGTCTGAGGAACAAAAGGAGTTGCTTTGGAACGGAAATGAATATTTTGAAGGGATCAATGATTTTTTCGATTATGTTGAAGAACAAACCTATAAGATCCAGTACCGGGTGATGCTGTCGCGTTACCGTGGCCGGACGGTTTGCCCGGATTGCCGTGGTACCCGCATCAGGAAAGATGCGAATTATGTTAAGATCAAAGGCAGGTCCATAACAGACATCGTGCTTATGCCCGTGGAAGAGTCGCTGGACTTTTTCAGGAAATTCAAGCCTGAACCTCAGGAGGAGATCGTCTCCAAAAGGATTTTGCTGGAGGTGACCAATAGGTTGCAGTTTTTGTTTGATGTAGGCCTGGGTTACCTGGACCTGAATCGTTTGTCCTCAAGTTTATCAGGAGGAGAATCGCAGCGTATCAATTTGGCTACCTCTCTGGGGAGTAGCCTGGTGGGCTCCATGTACATTCTGGACGAACCCAGCATCGGTCTGCACCCACGCGATACCCATCGCCTGATCAAGGTGTTGGAGCATTTGCGCGACATCGGAAACACCGTGATCGTGGTGGAACATGACGAAGATATCATCAAAGCCGCCGACCAACTGATCGACATCGGTCCCATGGCAGGAAGCAAAGGGGGCAAACTAATATTTCAGGGAGATTACCGTCAGCTTTTGTCATTTAAAAACAGCCTGACCTCCAAATACATGTCGGGCAAAATGGAAATTGCACTTCCATCAAAAAGGAAAAAATGGAAAGATTTTATTGAAGTGAAAGGCGCATCGGAAAACAATCTGAAAAACTTTGACATAAAACTTCCCCTGAATGTGATGACCGTGATCACCGGTGTGAGCGGATCGGGAAAATCCTCCTTGATCAAGGATATTGTTTACCCGGCAGTGAGGCGGTTACATGGCGGTTATGGCGACAGGGTCGGGAAATACGGTGCCATTGCCGGCGATACGGATCGCATCAAAACCATCGAGTATGTCGATCAGAATCCTATCGGGCGGTCTTCTCGCTCCAATCCGGCCACCTATGTGAAAGCATATGATGAAATCCGGTCGCTTTTTGCCCATCAGCAACTGGCAAAAGTTCGGGGATATAAACCCGGGTATTTTTCATTCAATATCCCTGGCGGCCGCTGTGAAGAATGTGAAGGCGAAGGAGTGGTGAAGATCGAGATGCAGTTCATGGCGGATATTTTCCTGCCATGCGAATCATGCCGCGGAAAGCGTTTCAAGGAAGAAGTACTGGATGTGAAGTTCAGGAATAAGAACATCAGCGAAATACTCGACCTGACCATCAACCAGGCCATCGAGTTCTTTAGCTCCGGCAAAAAGCCGACATCGGTTGAGAAAAGAATTCTTGATAAACTGCAACCTTTGCAGGATGTGGGCCTGGGTTACTTGAAACTCGGGCAGCCTTCCAATACGCTCAGTGGGGGAGAGGCGCAACGCATCAAGCTGGCCTTCTTTCTTGCAAAAGGTGCTTCCGATGAAGCCACGCTGTTTATCTTTGACGAGCCGACCACCGGCCTTCATTTCCATGACATCAACAACCTGCTGACTGCATTGCGTGCCCTGATTGAAAAAGGCCATTCCGTGATTGTGATCGAACACAATATGGAGATCATCAAATCCGCCGACTGGATCATCGACCTGGGCCCCGAGGGTGGTGATAAAGGTGGCTATGTTGTTTTTGAAGGGCTGCCGGAGGAGCTTGCCAAAGAAGAGAATTCCTATACCGCTAATTTTTTAAAAGAGAAATTGTAACTTTGAGTAATGCCTGTAATCTGGATTTATATACTATTGTTTTTTATGATTTTTATCCTGAACATTCCGTTCGGCTATTGGCGTGACAACGTGAAGAAATTCAGCATGAAGTGGTATCTGGCTGTTCACATACCGGTCCCGCTGGTGATTGTCATTCGACTTTTGAGTGAAATTGGCTGGCATTGGTCAAGCTATGTGGTATTTGTTCTGGCTTTTTTTCTGGGCCAGTTCACCGGAGGCTTGCTCCACAGGAAAAAAATGCATACAAAACCCGAATGCACCACATCATGCCTGATCATGGACTTATACAGGAATTGTTAATATGCAACAAACAATAAAAATATCAACACATCAGCACAACGGATTATACGACATTACCCCCCAGGTGGAAAAGGTGGTGACTGTAAGTGGAATCAGCAGCGGAATGGTGAATGTTTACGTGCGGGGCGCCACAGCCGCCATTATGATCCAGGAAAACTGGGACGATTCGGTGCAGACCGATGTGATTAACCTTTTGTCGAAATTGATCCCAAAAGGCATCTGGCTGCACGACCGTCAGGACGGCAACGGCGATGCCCACCTGAAGGCCGGCATCATAGGCCCTTCTGAAAGCATCCCCATTATAGATGCGAAAATGGGCCTATCTACCTGGCAGAATATTTTTGTTTGTGAATTCGACGGACCGAGAAAGGAGAGGAAGATAGTTGTTACTGTTTTGGAAAATGATGACTTAAGCACCAAATCACAATTTCCGAATGACCAAAACTTCCGGTTGTAATTAAGAATGTTTTTTGGTCATTTTATTTTTGGAGTTTGGTGCTTATTTGTAATTTGGTATTTGTAATTTGATATTTACCTTTTTATGACTGAACAGGAAAAGCAAGTAATTGAGGTATTGGAAGACTTGAGCATCGATTACCGCCACTTCACCCATCCTCCCATCCCGACCATAGAGGAGGGGTTGAAGCACTGGAAAAATATCGACGCCACGCATTGTAAAAATTTGTTTTTCAGAAATCACAAGGGGAAGAAGCATTACCTGGTGATCCTCGACCATCGCGAGAACATGGCCATCCATGATATGGAAAAACGCCTCAAACAGGGCAAACTCAGCTTTGCTTCTGAAAAACGCTTGCAGAAATGGCTAGGCCTTACACCCGGCTCCGTCACCCCCTTCGGATTGATCAATGACGCTGAAAACCACGTTCATGTATTCCTGGATGAAAACCTTAAAACATCCAAACGCATCTCTTTTCATCCCAACATCAATACCGCCACGGTGGATATGCCCTATGAAGACTTTATCCGCTTCCTCGATTGGACAGGGAATAGCTGGGAATATGTTAGGTTGTATGATCATTACTTTAAAGATAAAAAACAATAAATTCCAAACTTTTCTGAGATTTATAAGGACATTGGATTACGTTGAAATGCAGGAAATGGATGAAAAAGCATTAAACGAAATTCAAGATAGTATGCAACAAATTAAAATGATGAAAAACTGAAGAATTAAGAAAGAAAAGGCTGAAGATTTTTTTTATGATTTATGAAGTATGTTCTGGCTGGCGCGGATTTTCAATCCGTGCCCAACATCTCTGTTTTGCTTAAGTCATCGGATGACTAATTGAATTATCGCACATAAATGAAAAACCTTGGATACCACCTGCAAACAAGGCATCCGATGACTACAACCTCAGGACCAGTTGTTTTGGAAATATTTCAAAACCCAGCCCTTCACTGTTAAGTTCATCAGGTAATCGAACAATCCCCCGAAAATTCCTATTTTTGTTCAAAACCTTAGTCTATGGACTTTTTAGAACATGCAAAAAACAGGTATTCCTGCAGGAAATACAAAGACCAGCCCGTGGAGCGGGAAAAAATATTACAGGTGCTGGAAGCCGGCCGAATCGCTCCCTCTGCGGTGAATTTTCAGCCCTGGCATTTCATCGTGGTCGATGAAGCCGATATGCGTAGCAAAATCCAAAGCACTTACGACCGTCGCTGGTTCGACACGGCCCCGGTGGTGCTGGTCGTCTGCGCCGATCATTCCCAATCATGGAAACGCAAGGACGGGAAAGACCATGCCGACATCGATGCGGGCATTGTTACCGATCACATCACCCTGCAGGCCGCCAACCTGGGACTGGCCACCTGCTGGGTCTGTAATTTCGATGCGCAGAAATGCAGTGAAATTCTAAACCTGCCCGAACATATCGAACCCATGGCTTATTTGCCCCTGGGTTATCCTGATAAGGATCCGGCCGATCAGCATTTCAACAGGAAGAATATGGACGAGATCGTTCACTGGAATAAATTCTGAAACATGAGAATAAAAGAAGCGATAAAGGAAAGCATTGCTCTGAAAGAAAAGATACTGAAAGACAAAGTCCTTTTGCAAACGGTCAGCGATGTGGCCGAGGCCTGTGTGGACACCCTTTGCGCCGACGGTAAGGTGTTGTTTTGCGGAAACGGCGGCAGCGCTGCTGACGCCCAGCATTTGGCCGCAGAACTCTCCGGACGTTTTTATTACGACCGGGACCCGCTGTTTGCCGAGGCCCTGCATGTAAATACCTCTTACCTCACGGCTGTCGCCAACGATTATTCCTATGACGAGATTTTCTCGAGATTGGTGAAAGCCAAGGGCCGCAAAGGGGATGTGCTGATCGGCTTGTCCACCTCTGGAAACTCTGGCAATATATTGCGCGCTTTCGATGAAGCGGAAAAGATCGGGATGATCAATGTGGCCTTTACGGGCGAAACCGGCGGAAAAATGAAAAAAATGGTGGACTTTCTGATCAATGTGCCGTCAAAAGACACGCCCCGTATACAGGAAGCTCATATCACCATCGGGCATATCATTTGCGAACTGATCGAATCAAAACTCTTCCCGAAGGAATGATCAAAGAAGCGGTCATACTGGCCGGGGGGCTGGGAACGCGTTTGCGTGAGGTGGTAAGCGATATCCCCAAGTCGATGGCATCGGTCGACGGCAAACCGTTTCTTGAATACCAGTTTGCATACCTGCAAAGCTGGGGCATCGATCATGTGGTTTTGTCGGTTGGATATAAACATGAGGTGATCATGCAACATTTTGGAGAGCAGTTCCAGGATATCCGAATTGATTATGCCATAGAAGAAAAACCGCTAGGAACTGGCGGCGGCATCCGGCTTGCATTGCAAAAGATAAACGGACAAGCCGCATTTATTTTAAACGGGGATACCTTTTTTGAAGTCAACCTGCAACGGCTGCACGATCTGTACCGCATCAAAAACGCCGATCTGTGCATGGCCCTGCACTTTTGCGATGACGTTTCGAGGTATGGCGCCGTTGAACTTGATGAAGAAGGACGGATCACCGGCTTCCATGAAAAAGGCAAACAACAGGGCGAAGGATTTATGAACGGGGGTGTTTATTTCTTCAAAAAAGCATATTTCGAGAGTTTTGATTTCCCGGAGAAATTTTCCCTGGAAAAAGATTTCTTTGAAAAGCATTTTAAGGAAGAGCACTTTTACGGCTTGAGATGCTATTCTTATTTTATCGACATCGGCATACCCGAAGATTATAAACGCGCGCAACATGAGTTTAAAGCACTTCCATATTGACAAAAACTGGTCTCTTTTCCTCGACCGCGACGGGGTGATCAACAAACGCCTGCGGGGGGATTATGTGAAACGGATAGAGGAATTTGATTTTCTGCCGGGTGTCCTGAACGCTTTGCCTGTTCTGGCGAAAAAATTCAACCGGATCGTAGTTGTCAGCAACCAGCAGGGCATTGGCAAGGGATTGATGACGGAGGAAGACCTGCAGGTGGTCCACGACTGGATGATGCAGGAGATCGGGGCGAAGGGCGGCCGCATCGACCAAATTTATTACTGCACGGCCCTGGCTGCCGAAAACAACCCCTGCCGCAAACCCAATCCCGGCATGGCCTTACAGGCCAAAACAGACTTTCCTGAAATCAATCTTTCAAAGTCCATCATGGCCGGCGATTCCCATTCCGATATGCTCTTCGGCAAAAACCTGGGCATGCTCAGCGTATTCATCAACTCCGAAAATATGAACATCCGCCCGGAATATCCGGTGGATTATGTGTATGAGAGCCTGTGTGAATTTGCCAGGGAAGTGGACAGGCTTTAATGAGAATTGATACGGTTGCAGGTTGCAAGTTGCAAGTTGCAGGTTGCACGTTGACAGGGAAGTAAAGGTAAATAATGAACAACAAATTCTAACTGCACTGCTTTATTCCTTGTTCCTTGTTCTTTGTTCGGATGTTTCTTGTTCATATTAAACCTCTCCAAACTTATATGATTTGCCAAAATCTCACGTGCCCTTATGTGCTTATGTGGTTTAAAACAATCTAACCATGAAGCAATGAATTATAAAATTTGTCAAACAAAGAACATCCCGGTAGTTATCGGGACAAGAAACAAGGAACAACAAATTTTGACTGCACTGCTTATTTCCTTGTTCCTTGTTCCTTGTTCGGATGTACTTGTTCATATTAAACCTCTCCAAACTTATATGATTTGCTAAAAATCTCATGTGCTCTTATGTGCTTTATGTGGTTCAAAACAATTTACCGATATGGAAAAGGCTTGCAGAGGTTTGGCTTTTTATACCAATCAGTAACTTCATAAATATTTTTCGTATCTTTGATTGAAAAGAGAAAAAGCGATATGACCGACATACAGCTATATACAAAGCTTTCTTCATTACCAATGCACCTGAAGGAAGAGGTTTCAGACTTCATTGATTTTCTTAAGTTCAAAACCTCAAAAAAGACAGAGAAACACAAACGGAAAAAACGTGTTCCTGACAAAGCCAGGGGATTAATTGAAATTAGGGATAATTTTGATGATCCCATTGACGGATTCAATGATTATGTAAAATGAATTTACTTATTGATACACACGCAATAATCTGGTTTATAAGTGTAAGTGAGAATTTGCCGATACAAGTGCGAAAATTAATTGAACCACCTTCAAATAATTGTTTTGTTAGTATTGCCTCTTATTGGGAGATTGGTATTAAATCAAGTATAGGCAGATTGACGCTGAAGACTGATTTGAGAACTGTTTTTCAAACCATTGACCAGTCCGGATTTGAGTTATTACCAATCACGACTGAACACGTGCTTCAAAACGCAGATTTGGACTTTCATCATGCTGATCCATTTGATAGAATCATTATTGCACAAGCCATTGTTGAAAATCTCACGGTGGTGACAAAGGATTCTGAATTCAATAAATATGGCATTAAGTGTATTTGGAATTAGTCATTCGGGAAAAACACCGCAATCCAAAACCAGCTTTTTATATACTCATGAACCAAGCAACTGAGATTTGTAAACAATGAACAACGAATTTTGGTTGCACTGCTTAATTCCTTGTTACTTGTTCCTTGTTCGGATGTTCCTTGTTCATATTAAACATCCCCAATCAATTACGATTAAATCAAATTCTTATCTGCTCATATGTACCTTATGTGGTTCAAAACAACCAAACAATGAAGCAATTGAGCAATCGAACACCCAACCAATCCTCCATGCACCCAATCCTCCATCCAACCCTTCCCGTCTTTCTTAAAAAAATTACCTTTGCCCAAAAATTTGAAAGGTGTCACCATCATCCATACTGACGGTTTTTTTGGCCTATTCGGCTTTGTTGTTTGTGATAGCGTTTATCACTTCCCGCAAGGCTACCAATGAAACCTTTTTCCTGGGCAACAGGCTGTCGCCCTGGTTTGTGGTGGCATACGGCATGATCGGGGCCAGCCTGTCGGGGGTGACCTTTATTTCCGTTCCCGGATGGGTGGGGGATACGGCCTTCAGCTATATGATGATCGTATTCGGCTATGTGCTGGGCTACGCGGTGATCTCTCTCATCCTATTGCCCCTCTATTACAAATTGCGCCTGACCTCCATCTATGGCTACCTGGAGCAGCGTTTCGGGATATCTTCCTACAAAACCGGAGCGTTTTATTTTCTGGTTTCCAGGATCATCGGGGCCTCATTCAGAATGTTCCTTATGGTGAGCGTGCTGCAGTATTTTGTGTTCGGTCAGTGGGGCATACCCTTCGGGCTGACCGTGACCATCTTCATGATCCTGATCAACTTTTACACATTCAAAGGCGGGATCAGGACCATCGTGTGGACCGATACCCTTCAAACCACCTTTATGCTGCTGGCCGTGATCCTGTCCATTACCATCATCCTCAATCACCTGGATGTTTCTCTGGGGGAGATGATCAGCACGGTAGCCGACAGCTCTCTCTCGAAGATCGTTTTCACAGACGTCAATCATTCCAAGTTTTTCCTGAAACAGTTCCTGAGCGGGGCCTTTATCACCATCGTTATGACCGGTCTGGACCAGGATATGATGCAGAAAAACCTGAGTTGCAAAACCCTTGGCGATTCACAAAAAAATATGATGACCCTCAGCATTGTGCTCATCATCGTGAACCTGATGTTCTTGTTTCTTGGAGCTGCCTTGCTGATCTATGCTTCAAACATGAATATTTCCCTGCCGGATATGTCTGATCAAATCTTCCCCACCATTGCTTTAGAATACCTGGGACCGGTGGCGGGCATCGTCTTTATCATCGGTTTGATCTCGGCGGCTTATTCCAGCGCCGACAGTGCGCTTACGGCGCTTACCACATCCTTTACAGTAGATTTACTGAGAATAGAAAAAAGGGATGATCTCAGCGAGAAAGAAAAGATCAGACTGCGTTACAAGGTTCATTTTTCCATCGCGGTGGTGCTGATCATCGTGATCGTACTGTTCAGGTTGATCAATGACGAAGCGGTGATCTCCAGCTTGTTTACCGCTGCCGGTTATACCTATGGGCCCTTACTGGGGTTGTTTGCCTTCGGATTGTTTACCCGGTTTAAGGTGAAAGACAGACTCATACCCCTGGTGGCGATTTTATCCCCTTTACTCACCTGGCTGTTGAAGATCGGACTCGAAAGCTGGTGGGAAGGATACAAGGTAGGTTATGAGCTGCTGTTGATCAATGGCTTATTAACATTCATCGGTTGTGTATTGTTGATAAAAAAACAACGATAACATTTATCTTCACATCGAAATAGTTGTATATTTGGAATCTTTCCAAATAACCTTCACCGGTAAACAAAAAACAGCTTATGGAGAACTTCAGGTTTGATGCATTAAAGATCACGCTTTCACGCAAATCAGTTAAAGTTGATCCACCCAGCGACAGGGTTTCGGATTTTTTCGGGGAGATGACTTTCGGCCGCAAGGCCATGCGGGAATTCCTTTCGGAAGACGCATATAAGATGGTGATCAGCGCCATCGACCAGGGCATGCAGATCGACAGAAAGATCGCCGACCAGGTGGCTTCGGCCATGAAATCCTGGGCCACTTCAAAAGGAGCGGTTCATTATACCCATTGGTTCCATCCTTTAACAGGCGCCACGGCCGAAAAGCACGACGCATTCATCGACATCATCACAGAGGATGGGAGGGCCATCGAGAATTTCAGCGGCGACCAGTTGGTGCAGCAGGAACCCGATGCGTCCAGCTTCCCCAGCGGCGGCATCAGGAATACTTTTGAAGCACGCGGATATACCGCCTGGGATCCGACCTCTCCTGCATTTATCATCGACCGGACTTTGTGCATCCCCACCATTTTTGTGTCTTATACCGGCGAGGCCCTGGATTACAAAACGCCTTTGCTCAAGGCCCTGAACGCCGTTGACCGGGCTGCAGTAGATGTTTGCAAATATTTTGATAAGGATGTGAAAAAGGTAAACGCCACCCTCGGCTGGGAACAAGAATACTTTTTGGTGGACGCCGCCTTGTATGCCGCCCGCCCCGACCTGGTGCTAACGGGCAGGACCGTTTTTGGTCATGCATCGGCAAAGGATCAGCAGCTTTCCGATCATTATTTTGGGACTATACAGGAGCGTGTGATGGATTTTATGAAGGATTTTGAATATGAAGCCTATCGCCTGGGCATCCCCATAAAAACACGCCACAACGAGGTGGCGCCCAACCAGTTTGAATGCGCTCCCGTTTATGAGGAAGCCAATTTGGCCGTTGACCACAACCAGTTATTGATGCACCTGCTGAAACGTGTGGCCCGCAACCATGATTTTATGGTACTGCTCCACGAAAAGCCTTTTGCTAAAGTTAACGGCTCGGGCAAGCACAACAACTGGTCGTTACAGACCGATAAGGGCGACAATTTATTGTCGCCGGGCAAGGACAAAAAGTCGAATCTCCGTTTTCTGACCTTTATGGTCAATATCCTCAAATCCATTCGCGAATACGACGGCTTGCTGGCCGCCAGTATCATGAACTCCGGTAACGAACACCGACTGGGTGGCAATGAAGCCCCTCCGGCCATCATTTCGGTTTTTATCGGTTCGCAACTCAGCAAAACCCTGGATGAGATCGAAAAGAAAGGTGTGGTGAATGCAGGGAATGAAAACGGTTTGAACATCAGTATCCCCAAAATCCCTGAAATCTTGCCGGACAATACCGACCGGAACCGTACTTCGCCTTTTGCCTTTACGGGAAATAAGTTTGAATTCAGAGCAGTGGGGTCCTCCGCTACCTGTTCCAATCCCATGATTATTTTGAACCTGATGTTGGTTGATCAGCTGAAAAAATTCAAAAAGGATGTGGATGAACTAATCGGCAAAAAGGTGCGTAAGAATGAAGCCATCCTGAAAGTGGTCAAACGCTATATTATGGAATCGCGGGATATCCGTTTTGAGGGAAATAACTATTCGGAGGAATGGGTGAAAGAGGCAGCCAAACGCGGATTGTCAAATGTAACTTCTGTACCGGAGGCTTTGAAAGCCTATCTCCTGCCTTCAACAATTCAACTATTTGCTGAAAACAATGTACTAAGCGAGCGTGAATTGAAAGCCCGCTTCAATACTTACATTGAAAATTATACCAAGCAGATACAGATCGAATCGAGGGTGATTGGCGACCTGGCCACCAATCATATTCTTCCGGTTGCCATTAAATATCAGAATATCCTGATCGAAAATGCGAGAGGGCTTAAAGAAGTACTCGACAATAAAACCTATGTTAAGCTCTCACGCAACCAGGTAACCAGCATCAAGAAGATTTCGGAACACATCAGCGAGATCGTAACCAATGTGAACCTGATGAAAGAGGAACGCAAGCTTGCAAATCGCCTGGAAGATGCAGAGGAGAAGGCTTTTGCTTATAGGGGAAAAGTACTGCCGTATTTGGAGGTTATCCGCCGCCACGTGGACAAGTTGGAGCTGATGGTTGACGACAAGCTATGGCCTTTGCCCAAATACCGCGAATTGCTCTTCCTGAGGTAACACTTTCGATGGTTTTACGTTAAATGTAAATCCAAGGAAAATTAAAAGCTTGATTCGTTATGTATAAACAGTTGTTAGCACTGTTGGGTGTTTTTCTGTTGCTCCCTTCATTTGCCCAGATCAGGGTGGTGCACGTGGAAGACCGTGCAGCCCAGTCAACAGTCCCGGGTGTTTATTACGCACTTCCGAAAACTTATTTGAAGTTTGATGTTACGGTTGTGAAAACGGAAGCGGTTCCCGGTCCTTATCATGAATTTGCTGAAGAAATGCTCGGACTGGAGGATGTGCCCTATTCGGGAAGCGTTGAGTTTTCGATCCGGGATGTTATCCTGGAAGACTTTGCGCGGCCCGATCCCGAACAGTTTTACTTTGTTGAATACGGAGAAAAAGCCCTTAAGGAAGAAAGGCAATTGTTGCTTTCTTTATCGGAGGCCGGAATGATCACGGG
This sequence comes from Bacteroidales bacterium, assembly GCA_021738625.1. Classification (GTDB taxonomy): domain Bacteria; phylum Bacteroidota; class Bacteroidia; order Bacteroidales; family JAIOZK01; genus JAIOZK01. The sequence continues at coordinate 12,643 of JAIPBS010000024.1, read as the reverse complement.
TTTCAACACAACAGGCGAAACACCTGCTTCTCAAAATGTAACGTTTCCACAGGATCTTAGCGGAACGGATGACTACAGTTATTTCCGTTATGTGGCCGAAAGCAACCTTTATGAAAAGGTGGATACCATGCTCAGGAAGATCACCATCGACACCCTGACCATAGAAAAAGAGTTTTATAAGACTTCCTGGGCGCAAAAAGCCGTTCGTCAGAAAGCTCGTGATGCGGTTGATTTTCTGGAGAGGATCAGGGAAAATCGTTTTCTACTGATCAGCGGTTACCAGGAGGTAAATTACGGTGAAAGCATCAAATACATGGATGAGCAGCTGCAAAGGCTTGAGAAGGAATACTTATCCCTTTTCACCGGTGTTACAATCACCACCGTTTACAGGCATTCCTACATTTTTGTTCCTGATAAAAAAGAAACCACAGCTGTGTTGTTCAGGTTTTCTTCTTCAAGAGGGGTGATCCCTGCAGGGCAGTCGGGCGGTGAAAATGTGTCGGTCGAGATCATTCCCACCGGAAGCAGTGAAAAGATAGCCGCCTTTGTGCAAAGCAAGAATAAACAAAATCCCCTGGGCAACAGCATTTATTACCGGATCCCTGAATTTGCCGACCTTAAGCTTGTTTATCGGGGCGAAGGTTTGTTCAAAAGCAATTTGCAGATCAGCCAACTCGGATTGGTTACCTATGCTCCGGTTTATGAGCCGGGCATCGAATTCTACCCCGAAACGGGTGGGGTGAAAAAAATGAATATTGAGGTTAAATAAGGGTTTTCACCAAATTGTCAAGGTCAGTTAGAAATTACAATTGGATATCTCGTTTTGCGCGTCATCCCGCCAATCCATCATTAAAAAACCATCGTGTCATATCGAGCGAAGCGAGATATCTGTTGGACTTAACTTGTAAGTTGGTTTGATGAGCAAACGCTATAAAATTGCCTTCCTGATTTTCAACAACTTTTTTAGCAAATCTTCCAGCAGTTCCAGCCTGAGCATATTGGCCCCGTCGGATTTGGCTTTTGCCGGATCGGGATGGGTTTCAATGAAAATGCCGTCAACGCCTGCTGCAATTCCGGCTTTGGCGATGGTTTCGATCAGTTCGGGTTGCCCGCCCGTTATGCCGGACGCCTGATTGGGCTGTTGAAGCGAGTGCGTGATATCAAGCACCACCGGAAAGCCGAATCGCTTCATCTGATGAATATTCCTGTAATCAACTACCAGGTCGCTGTACCCGAAACTATTACCGCGGTCGGTGACCATTATCTTTTGGTTTCCTGTTGATGTGACCTTATCCACGGCAAATTTCATCATCTCTCCCGATAGAAACTGCCCTTTCTTGATGTTGACTGCCTTGCCCGTTTTTCCTGCCGCGATCAGCAATTCGGTTTGCCGGCAAAGAAAAGCCGGGATCTGCAATACATCAGCATATTCGGCGGCCATTTCCACTTCCCGTTCCGTATGGACGTCGGTGAGGGTGGGCAGATCGAATTCCTTGCCCACCTGCCGGATGATGTCCAGCGCCCGCTGATCGCCGATCCCAGTGAAGGAATCCAGTTTGGAACGATTGGCCTTTTTATAGGACGCCTTAAAAATGTAAGGGATTTCCAACGCATTGCTGATCTCGCTGATCTTCCCGGCGATCTCGAAAGGATTTTCATCATTCTCGATCACGCAGGGTCCGGCGATCAGGAAAAAGTTTTGCGTTTGCGCGTGCTTAATTTTATTTATGGTCGAAATCATCTGATCTGATTTTTATGCTAAGATACAATCTTCAGCATTTATCAACGCAAAAGGTTCACTGCTTATTGATGTCGATCCCGATCTTTTTCATCAGGATGGTGGCATTCATACTCTTACAAACTCCGTGATGCAGCTTGTAATCAAAAAACAGCTCTTCATTTTCAATCTGAACATCAAAATTGTAATTCTCGATTTTGCCGGAGATTTCTTTTTCCAGTTTCGACAATTCCAAATCGTGCGTGGCGAGCAGGCCAACGGATTTGTATTGCGTCAATTGCCGTAGCAAAGCTTCCGAACCGCTGTGGCGGTCGCGGGAGTTGGTGCCCTTCAGGATCTCATCCAGCAGCAAAACGGCTTTTTCTCCTTTTCTGGCCTGGTCGAGAATGAACTTAAGCCGTTTGAGTTCCGCATAAAAAGAAGAGGTGTTTTCAGAAAGTGAATCCATAATGCGCATACTGGTCAGGATGAGGGCAGGGGAGCAAGTCAGGCTTCTTGCACAAACCGGTGCACCGGACATGGCCAGTACCAGGTTGACGCCTATGGTGCGCAAAAAGGTGGTTTTGCCCGACATATTCGATCCGGTAACAATGGCCATCTTCCCTTCTCCTTTCATTTCAAAATCGTTATCCACCCTCTGCCCTGCAGGGATCAGCGGATGCCCCGCTTCAATTGCATCGAAATCAAACCAATCCTCGCTGATGTTGGGGAATACCAGTTCGGGCCTGTTGAAATGCAGGTTGGCCAGCGAATTCACGGCCTCAAACTTACCCAGTACATCAAACCATTTCAGGACAGCTTCGTGATGTCGGGTTTTCCAATTTTCGAGGGTGAACACCTGTTTGAGGTCCCAGAAAAGCAGCAGGTTGAGCGGGATGGCAAAAAGCATGTTCAGCCTGTAATCCAGCTTATAAAGCAGATAACTTAATCTTTTGAGTTGCCGCGAAGCCGGCAATCCTTTGCTATGAATTTCTTTCTTCAGCTCATTCAGCTGCCTGCTTTTAAATTCCTTTTCCCCGATCAGTTTCAGCAGGGATGAGTAGGATTGTAAATTGCTCACCTGCCGGGAGGTTTTGTTGTGAATGCGATTGATTTTTTTCAGATGCGTGAGGTTGATCCAGTAATTGAGCAGGAGGATGATGAGCAGGTAACCTGCCGGGATAACGAAGATGGACAGGATGATCATCAGTAAGGTAATGGGGGGTAGCCAACTTACCAGTAGCTTTAGATTTCTTTTGTGAAGGAATTCGTTTTTTTCCGCGAGCCATGTTCTGATCTCTTCGGATGTGAGCCGATGATCTTTTTTTGCTTTTCCGGCGGCCAGCATCTCATGGCGCCAGTCGGTTTTTCCGGACAGCTCTTTTACGGATTCCTGCAGCGCAAGAATTTGCTGTTCTGTTCTTTTGTTGCCAAGCAAATTGCCGAGCTGCGACCTGCCTTCGGGAGAAGAAGTGCGGTTGACGGCCTGGAAAAGAGATGCCGGTCCGAAAATATCCAGATCTCCGGAATAGGGGTGCTCCTTGTCGATGAATTCACTCCCGTCTTCAAAAGCCGAATAATCATAATTCAGGAAGCGGATCTCATTTTCATTGATCGTTTTGAGTCTTTTTAAATGCTCTTCCTTTTCCTTTGTTTTTCTTTGCAAAACAACAAGATAAACAAACAGGCCAAGCAGCAGTATGGTGCAAAGAATTGCCAGATAGATACTTGCCAACAGGGCGAAATAAAAGACCACAAACAAGGAAAGGAACACCAGCAGCCGCAGCCAGCTATGCCGGGTAGATAAGGATTTCAAGCGGCTTATCTTTTCCTCCGTGTGTGCAATGCGTTTTTTGTAAAACTCGATATTCATGGTAAAATTCAGATGCAAAGGTAAGCCGAATCGGGGCCGGTTCAGGTCTGTTTAAGATAAATTAAGAAAAGACATACGCTTTATTTTAAACAATGTTGTTTTTCAACCACAGATTACTCAGATAAACACAGATAAAAAAAACAAAAGCACCCGGCAGCAGAAAAGTGAGATCAAAAATAAAATGGTCGTTCAATTGCAAAAAAAACCTGTACCTGATTGCGATTGATCACCCGGGGTAGCCAGAGGCATTCCCGGAGGGAATGAACTTGAATAGTCCCCGGTGAAACCGGGTAGAAAAAGCAGTAGACAATGTTTTAAGTCATATGAAAAACCAATATGTTTATATGCATAACTCATGGAAACTATCTCCTTCCACCATTAAAAGATTTGAGCGCTTCATCAAACAATTCTTTTTTCTTTTGAGGAACATTGGCATATCCAATAGATACAATTCTTCCCATATGGATAGCTTTCCAATATAAACCATCGTTCTGAACACCCTGGAATACGATAGTATCATCATAATTAGAAAACCTGGCTAAATATTTATCGTGTAAACCACTATTTTTAAGGTTTGACCAGTTTAGTTCATCCATAGATGGCCCGGTCGAAATATAAATGACAGATGAATCAGGATACCAATACTGTTCGCCATACCACTCATTACCAGCGGCAAACATTAGTGCCTTATATGATTTTGGGATTTTAATGAAAAATGAACTAGAATTCTTGAATGGCTTAAATTTAACTGTTGTTAATACATCAACTGAAGAACAACTTATTAGAAGTGCTATTAAGATAATTTTAATTTGATTCATTTTTATTTTCATTACTAATTATTACCTGTTTTATTTGATATTCAGCGCAAATTTTTGGCTTGTCAACCTCATTGGTATTGGTACCGTTCATTCTTGACCGCCTCATACGGATCCAATAGCTATGGCTTTGGGACTTAAAACATTCGTGGCTACCTTGTGTATTTATTTTGTTTCATTCTTAATAATGAATTCAATATCAGTTTCTAAATCAGGTGTCTCATTGTAATTGATGTATTCAACCTCTTTTAATATATCAGGACCAAAATGTGGACTTAGAGATTTCTTTGTTAGCAAGTCAATTTCCGTATCAAACAAATCTTCTAAATAAAAAGCGAGTTGTATGAAGTTTTTATATTTTTTTTGATGAGGTTTGAATTCAACAAGAAAATCAATATCGCTATCAGGCTGTTGTTCCTGTCTGGAAAAAGAACCGAACAAACCAATTCTACTAACACCAAAAGCTTTAATATCATTAGCGTTTTGCTGAAGCTGCTTGATTATAAAGTCTCTAACGATTGATTTTTCTTGCATAGCCTTACAAATATAGTAAATAAAAAGATGCTTTAACTTTCTGATTGCGTATCCTCACTTTAATTAGGATTGCTGGCTTTCTTATCGTCCTTAAATAAAAACAAGCCCCACCCGTCAACGGATGAGGCTTGTTTTTTTCAATAAGAACTAAATACAACTAATGTTTGATCACCTTTTTCAGCATGCTGTTGCCGTCTTCGGTTTGGATAGAAACCAGGTAATAACCCTGCGGCATGTTGTTCATGTCGATCCGGATCAGCTGTCCGGCTTTTTTGTTTTCACAGGTTGTATTGTAAACCGTCTGACCAAGGGCGTTCATCATCCTCACCTGGTATTCCACCGGGCGGTTCAATCTGAATTCGATATTCAGCTCCTCGGTAACGGGGTTCGGGTATACAACCAGGTTGTTCACGGCTTGATCTGCGACGCCCGTACATTCGTCGATGATTGCAGTCAAGGGTTCTGAAGCATTCGTACATCCTTCGGCGCTGATTTCGGACACTTCAACAGTACCTTCACCGGGTTCGCCCCACATGATGGTGATCTCGTGTGTGCCGGCACCCGCCGAAATGGTTCCTCCTTCAACGGTCCACTCATAGGAGTTGCCTTCGGTGAGCGGGGTAGAGTAAATGTATTCTTCGTTGTCGCATACATCCGTATCACCTGAAACCACAGGCATGGGAGTGGCCATGACGGTCACGTCAATCGGATCGGAATTCGGGCCCGTTCCGCAATCGTTCTGTCCGGCTACCATAACGGATGCCGTTCCCGACCATTCGATGTTCCATGCAATGGTAACCGAATCGGCCATGGCTTCGACGATCTCGCCGGCTTCCACCGGGTCAATGGTCCAGATCAGAATGTCGGCATCGGGAGCGCCATCAGAAATATAGGTGGTGGTGTCGTTGCTGCAGGCCTGATCTGCACCTGCCGGTTGTTCAGCCTGTTCCGGTACGTCGATCGTGTGAATCCAGGCTGTACCGCTCATGCCTCGTGCACAGTGTAGGTTTTCACCAATACAGGTATAGATGCCTTCATCGCTTTGATAGCCAAAACTGATGGTATCACCTGTGCCCGAAACGATTGTTCCTGTGGGATCGCCGTACAGGTATAATTCATAATCACTGTCGTCGTCAGAACCATATAGCTTCAACTCGACTCCCTGACCGCCTTCACAATAGCCTCCACCTTGTGATAGCTGATAATCTGTTGGGGAGTGGGTAACTGTACCCTGCAGCGTATCCGACCATGCTCCGGTATTGCATTCGTTCTCTGCCCTAACCTTAATGGAAAACTCACCTGTATAGCCTTCCGTGGGTACAAAAATACCTGTTGTACCGCCTCCGCTAATATTTCCGGCGGAGGATGGTTCCACATTCCAGGTGTAATACTCGGCAAAATCGACAGGATCGACGGTGTATTCATTGTTCAAGCCGTCGCAGGCATGATGTGTTCCTTCCGGCTTGTCACACTGGGCGGGATCGGTTTTTACCTCAATCCACTCGGTTTTGAGTGTGGTGTCGTAAATGGTGCCATCCGAAACGATCAGCTCGACATCGTAATATCCGCTTATATTGTAGGTTACGGTTGGGTTGGGATCGGTTGAAGTGGCAGGGTTTCCGCCTTCGAAGTTCCATTCGCGGCTGATAACATTGCCGGAGGAAGCATCCGTGAATTGGGTTGACCCATTCACGCAAACGGAGGTATCATTGCAGGATATGGCTGCTACCGGAGCGCATCCTGTCATGTCAGGAAGGATCACGCGCTCACCCTGCAGTATCTCCTTGGTGGTGTTATCCTGTATAAAAACAACAAACTCACATTCGTCGGCATCCCATGAAGGATCAAGGTTTACAGTATAATCAAGTTCCAGTTCGTCACCCGTGTTCATACTGATGGCTGTCCCTAATTGGTCGGGATACATTTGTCTGCAGACAAAGTTCAGTTCAGACATGCCCTGCCAGCTTTCCGGGATATGCGATTCGGTGATCACGGCATGCACCACCAGATTGGAGCCTGTATAATCGGCCACCTTGTTGATGGTTACCATAAATTCGTATGTCGAACCTGAAGTGTTATCCCCGCACATGTCAATAGTGAAGGAACTCAAAACATCCATTCGCTGATTATACAAAGGCAAATAATCATTGTATTTGCTTTGGCTGGCTCCGCCGCCTCCCACTTCGGTCAGGGTTCCGTCGAATTTTGCTGTAGGGAAACCTGTGATGTTATAGTAATCTATTCGTGCCTGTGATTGCGTGGTGGCATATGAATCGCCGTTATGATATTCAATAACAGCGACACTATGTCCGTTTTCAACCATGTCGTCGGCCCCGTTGGCTGCTGCCGGGCAAAACTGACACCAGGTGCCGGTACCGATTTCCATGATGACACGTTGCCGGTCAACCTGCTGTGAGAAAGCCAGGCTGGCAGTGGCGAGCAGGAAAATTGTAAAAATCGCTTTTTTCATGTTTGTGGTTTTTATTGGTTAATGACCTCTTTTTCAAGTTCAAAAATAATACGCAGAAATCTTAATATGTAATTTTTTGAATGCTTTTTGCTTTATTTATATCCTTTCTAAATTGCTATATTTGTTTGACTTAGCTTCAGAAGATATGGACAACCTGAATATAGAAGAGGTTGTCAGTGCGGAAGGATTAAATCGTTCAATCTGTTAAATCTTAAATATCGATTGCACGATTTGCGATGTGACTTTCCTATGTTTGATTTGGATTGGAATTATATACTGAATCTTACATAAAATGCAATGCATTTTTCTGTTAGATTCAGTTATACCGAAAGGAACAGTAGGTCAATCATTGCAAACCTGTTCCGAATCGGTATACAAAGTGATGATCAAAGAATTAGCAGCGAAGCGAGGAATCCCAAATAGTGGTAATATAAAATTATGACTTGCCCTACTTTCTGCCGAAGCTATATCCCAATGCCCATTTTAATCCAAAAACCAGGGATGCGAAGATTACGGCCAGGTTAACCGACAGATTCAGAAATTCCATAGCCGGTCCTTCCTGTAGCCTGTCCAATCTGGGATAGAAATCAATTCCGCCTCCAAAAAGGTACCATACCGCATATACCAGGCCTCCAAGAAAAATGGTCGTGCCAAAAAACTTCCGCATCGGTTCCTCCTCGTTATCTTATAGAGGCTAAAAGATACTAAAAAAGGGCCTGGTAACAAAATGAAGCAGATGGTTTGTGGATGCACTTTTACATCCTAAGCTTGCGCTCATTTGCCATCAGCATGATCAGCTCGTAGCCGAATTCGGTCATGCGCTCCATGAATTCATAATCCAGCTTGTCGGGATCGTCGGTGGGGCGGTGCAGGTCCTGGTGCCCCCCATTGAAGAAGGAGACCGCTGGTATGCCTTTTTCAATATAACTTGCATGGTCGCTGGTGCCGGAGCGTTGCGGGATCTCATAACCCAGCTTGATGTTGTATTTACCGGCATTCAATTCTTCCACAATCTCTCTGAGGTTGGAAGGTATGCCATCGGTATCCGTAGCAAATATATCATGACCCTGCGAAGCGTACCGTCCTTGCCTGCCGATGCAATCGAAATTAAGGTTTACAATCACCTTCTCCAGTTCTACCGGGCAGTTTTCCACAAAATGCTTCGAGCCGTACAATCCCGTTTCCTCTCCGCTGTATGCCACAAAGACCACCGAACGTCCGGGTTTTTGCCTGTACACCTCCTGGGCCATTTCAATCATCCCGCTGATGCCGCTGGCATTGTCGTCGGCGCCTTTGCACACCCGGCCCCCGACCCGTTCGATGTGATCGAGGTGAGCGCCCACCGTCACGTATTCATCTTTGAGGATGGGATCGCTTCCTTCCAGGATGGCATAAAGGTTTTGTGAAGTTTCTTTTTGTTCCGTGATCCGGATGTTCAGATCGAGTTGATAGGTTGTTTTGATCAGTTTTTTGTATTCCCTTGTGCTGAGGCTGCCCAGGTCGCCATTTTCAATCTCAAAGTCCGAATAAATCCGATCCGCCATTTCCTGCTTGGCAAGAAATAGTTTATAAAAGGGACGGCCGATATCGGTAAAAAAGTTTTCCTCGCCGTATTCAAAGGAAGACACTTCGGTGAAAGCTTCAAATCCGTCATAGGTTTCCTTCATATCATCGGTGATCACCAGGAAAATGGCCATGGGATTTTTCATCATGGCATTGCGCAGTTTCAGATTCCGTCCTTCCCTACTGTTATACATTTCCGTTTTTTCATCGGATAGCATATGCTTTCCATTAAAGGCAGGCGCCCCGTCAAAAATGATGACGGCTTTGCCTTCCAAATCCAGGTTTTCATAATCGTTCCAGTCTTCTATGGGCTCTTCTATGCCATAACCCACACAAATCAGTTCGGCTTCATCTCCGGTGTAGGCTCCGGCAAACAGGTAATTGCTTTTATAGTCCTTGCCATTCAGGAAATCCAGCATGGCATCATGGGTTGTGATGGTCATGGGGGTGTCGAAATGATAAGTTTTGCGTGTAAGCTGAAATTCCTGGTAATGCGGTTCCAGTCCGATGGCTTTGAATTGCGATTCGACATACTGGAGTGCGCGGCTCAGGTCATCCGTGCCGGTCATCCGGCCGTTCATATAATCCGAAGCCAGGAAATACACATGGCCTTTCAGCTCGTCCTGCGTGATGCCGGGGATATCCGTACTTTTCGTTTCCGGCGGGTTGCCGGCCATCAAAACCGGTGCAAACAACAACAGGAAAAGCAAAGCCTGCAGGCCTGCCCTTCCTGTGTTGTTGAAGCTGCGGATGTTTTCTGAAAAAATCTTTCTTGTTTTCATGTTGAATTTTGTTTGATTAACATTTATTTTGGTTGATCAAAGAAATTCAATGGGCGTACCGGAAAATATAGATGATTGCTTTACAGATGATTATGGGGATTGATAAAATGGCAGGGTGTACGTTTTCAGACGATATGTTGTGTTTGGGTGTTCGTGGACGGACGGTTTGACTGTAAAACGTAATACCTTCTTGGTGGGTTTATCATTATAGTTGCTTTAACCGCAATGAACGCGTGGTTTTAGAATATGCAAAATGGACCTTTGATTGATTGTAATGGATGTAACGATTGAACGATTGCACGATGTAGCGATTTAGCGAATTTGGCGCATTGGCTTGCGCCCCCGCAGGCGCGGACGTTCACATCCGGGCCTTTTATATCGATTCGGAACATTTTTGCAATGATTGACCTCATATTCCAATCGGTATAACTGAATCTACAGAAAAGTGCTTTACATTTTTAATAAGATTCAGTATGTATTATTCGATAACAACCTTCACACTTTCAGCATACCCATCTCCTGAACTTACCCTCAGCAGATACAATCCCCTTTTCCAGTTTTCAACATTTACTATTATTTGTTCCTTTCCTTTTGGTACTTTGATTTCCTTAACCTTCCTGCCAAAAAGATCGAAAACCTGAATGACACAATTCCTTTCCACGAACTCCCGATAGTTATCGGGAGAACAACGAACAACGAACTGCTTATCCGCAGGATTTGGAAAAACTTCAATTGATCCTCTGTTTGCAATTTGTATGGGCATTATAACCGTTGGATCACAGTTTGGGGTGTCACAGCCGTTACTGTCGAGCTTTAGTACCCATGCATCCTGGTTACCCGGATCAGGGTCATGTGGTTTTACATCTCCACATGCAATCAATCCTCCATCAAAGGTGGCTTTTATATCAAACAACCAGTTGTCGCTGTATATAGACAAATCTGCATAATCATAATTCCTCATCCAAATACTATCTCCTTCGGAACTAGTTTTTAGTATCCATCCCTCGGTGTGTGGGAAATCGGTATAATGATATCCAGTTGCAATAATTGAATTATTCTCAAGTGTTATTACGCAATAAAGCCTACTTAAATAATGTTTGCTTCCGTATTTTTTTTCCCAAATTATATTTCCTTCAATATCTAATTCAGCCAGTGTTATTCGTCCATTATACTCAGTTGTGCCAACAGGTTCATCTGCTATATTCATCCCAACAATAATAGTATTATTGTTTGAATTGGCTACAAATGCTTGATGATCCTTATATGGTCCACCTAAGTATTTAATCCATTCCTGGTTCCCTAAACTATCAGTTTTTATTACTATTGGATCTATTTCTTGATTATCTGGCCAGTAATGAACTACCCCTCCAATTGCATATCCATGATCTGAAGTTTGAATAACACTATACGAATAAAAATAATTGGTACTACCAAATCCCAACCACTTATCCCATATTTTGTTACCAAGGCTATCGGTTTTTATTAAGTAAATTCGGCTGGTTTTTCCATAGGGATAAGCTAAGCCAACAATAACAAGGTCTTTATTATCAAGTTGTTTTACCTGTTGCAACATATATGCCGTATCAACAGGTTCGGTTTTTTCGCAATGCAACTTAGTCCATAAGGTATCTAGATTATCATCGTATCTCATGATCAATCCCTGATCAAATACCCAATCATCGGTTGGCGTTCTCTTTGTTCCCACTGAATAAAAACCTCCTGAAGATGATTTAATTAAAGAGCCTGAACGGCCAATGATCCATTCTGAAATAGTGTCTCCGTAACTTTTCATCCAAACCTGGTTGCCCACCGTATCTATCTTTGAAAAACCTATCCTATACCAATCAATGTTGTTTTGCTCTGATGTCTGTCCCTGAAGAATATAGCCATCATCCACTTCTATCACATTCCTTGCAAAATCCCAGTAATTCCAAGGCGTGAAATGGTATACAGTATCAAAATATACTACTTGAGAAAAAGAACAGTTTGCTGTAAACGAAACAATTAATACTAATATTATTGTTTTATTATTACTCATAAGTATATTGAATTTTCTTATTAAGCCAATTATCATGATAATCGTTATTTTGTTATAACAAATTGTTCTGAATAAATTTTGTTTTCGTTTTGTAAATTAATGAAATAAATACCTGCAGGTAATTTACTTACCCTTATTATTAAATATGACTTACCAGCGGAATACATAGTTTTAACTAATCTGGCTTTATTGTCGAAAATACTTACCTTATTATTTATTTCGGATATTTCACTGTTGAATTCTATTATTATGTAACTGTTTGCCGGATTCGGGTAAACCTTAAATAAAGGATCATTATAAATTTCCGGAATAGGTTTTTTAATTATACGGCGTGATTTTAAACCACCCGGAAAAACATAAGGTTCTTCAAAAGTAAGTGTATAGCATAATATCAGTGTATTACGTATTAATGCATTGAGCCTTCCGGTGCTATTATCAAGAATTGTATATAGTTCGGCTTTCCCTAGCTGGCGTAGATGTCCTCGTCCAGGCCATTTGTTCATCGTTCTTCTATTTACCATAAATCCATTCATCCCACCACAAACTTAGTTTTTCCAACGACTTTTCCATTGCTTTTTACCACCACAATATAAATCCCTTTTCCCCATTTGGAAACATCTGCTTCGGCTTCCATTTGCCCCGTGTAAATTTTTTGCTCATGCACCTTTTGGCCGAAAATATCATAGCATTCTAACTTGATGTTTTTGTGTTGATCCGTGTTTTCCAGGGCAAAGTTGATCTTATTATTTGCCGGATTTGGGTAAGCTTTTATGGGAATTGTTTTGAGTTTGGAATAATATTCTTCAGGCGTTGGTATTTCTTCGGTATCTGTCCAGACAACACAATCCGAT
>JAIPBS010000023.1 GCA_021738625.1 Bacteroidales bacterium | reverse complement strand
TTCATCTCGCATGGCTTTGAATTTGAGCTTACAAGATAGCTCGTCCGGAAACTGTTCGATAAAATTGATTAGATTCATGGCAAAAATGTTTGCCATAAGGTAATGATTTTTTTGTTCACCTTTAGCGATACTCATATTATTAAAAAAAGCTTGTCTCGCCTTAGGCGAGAGGAAATCACCCAATCAAAATCAATGAAACGCCTTCAGGTTGGGTTTTCATTATAACGATTTTGAGCAGGTTTGCAATGATTGAACTCATACCCCAATCGGCATAGCTGAATCTAACAGAAAAATGTTTTGCATTTTTAATAAGCTTAAAACGCTTATTCAACCCCATTGGTTTCCCTCATGGATATTGCTTCATTGGGGCATACCTGAAAACACAAGGAGCATCCGGTACAGAGATCAACATTTACACTGGCCCTGGCATTTACCATTTCGATCGCCTGATAGCCACCGTCACAACAAGAATTATAGCATTTTTTACATCCCTCACATTTTTCCCGGTCGATTTGTGCCTTCACCGCATAGTCCAAATCCAGTTCAGCGAATGGACGTATGGCAGGCAAAGCCAAACCACAAAACTCATCAATATGGCTGTAATTATGCCAGCCCATAAATGTTTCGAGCTGATATTTCATTTTTTCTAAAATGCCTCTGCCTTCAAGCATCACAGCTGTGCATACCTGTATAACCGGCGCCCCCAGCAGGATGAACTCAGCCGCATCAAAACCGTCGGATATACCTCCACATGCCATAACCGGTATCCCGGGATCCCTGCACAGATCGGCCACACATCTGAGGGCGATCGGTTTAAGCGCTTTACCGGAGCATCCCCCGGAAGTTGTATAACCATTTACGCCGGCTTTGGGAGTGAGTGATTTTAAATCAAATCCCATGAGTGAGGGAAAAGTATTGACAGCACATAAACCATCGGCACCTGCTTCTGCCACAGCACGACCAACATAGGATATATCCGCAACCGCCGGTGTTAGTTTCGGGATAACAGGAATGCGGACAGAAGCTTCATCTTTCAACCATCTGACAATGGCTGCAGAGAGATCGGCATGCTGGCCGATGGCAGCGCCCTGCCCGTGTGCAGGATAACCATGCGGACATGAAAAATTTAGTTCGAGCATGTCGGCGCCGGCTTGCTGGCAACCCAGGGCAAGTTCGAGCCATTGCTTGCTGCTGAGAGCATCTCCCATGATACTGGCAATGATCAATTTTTCAGGAAAATCCGTTTTCAATTTCAGTATGCTTGCATACCATTGATCGGGCGATAGTTCACTTACCAACTCAATGTTCTTGAACGCAATGATTTTCTTACCCTCCTTCAGGGTGGCAAACCGGTTTTTTAAATTTTTAACCGGTTCACTGATCAGGGTTTTGGTAACCACGCCTGCCCATCCGGACTCAAAAGCCCGGGCAATCATTCCGTAATTAGCGGCAGGAGGACCCGATGCAAGCAGGAAAGGGTTTTCGCATGACTTTGAAAGAAAGCTCGTCTTCAGATCCATATTGCTGTCAAATTAAAATTAACTTAGGCCGGAGATTGTCTTCACTAAATCATTCCACACTCCTAAATTACATACATTCAAAATAATATGCAAATACCTGTAGATTAATAATTTCCCGGCTCTTCCACCTTTTCCTGTTCATCCCAAACCGTTAGCCGGACGGGGGCGGTGCCGCATCACTTCTTTGCGATAATTCCGGGCGGGCTGATTCCTGAGGTGATAGAGCTATTCCGCATCGTTGGTGTAGACCATGAAAACCGAGGCGCCTTTGATTACATTGATGTTGGTGCATACCAGTGCATCGACCGCGTCCATGACCAGCAGCAAAACAATCAACTTTGTCCTATTCATAAATGATTTATGGTTTTGTTTATTTTATGGGATGACCGCAATTCCCACAGAAACGATCACCTTTATTCAAAGGACTGCCGCACCTGGAGCAAAAATTTTGCTCCTTCGCCCCTTGCTGCTTTTCATTTCTGTTCATCCGCTTTCTTTTACTTTTTGAACGACTTTTGAATATACCGAGCAGGATCAGCAATAAAACCAATCCCAAAAAGCCATAAAGTAAAACATCATCACTGATCAGTTCTTTCCAGTTGTTTTCGGGTTTACCGCTTTCCTGATCGTGGTCTTGCTTTTCGTTTCCTGAAACCGGATCATCCTTTTTAATCTGTACATCAAGGTAATCGTCCTCCCAATTGATTGCAGGAGGATTCGTTGTTCTTTCCAAAGCACCATCCGTTGCAATCAGGAATCCCTCCTCCCCGCCTGCTTTTTTCATCATATCTGGTTGACCCGGATCATCCGGCATAACAGCAACCCGGCCTTCATAACAAAACATTTCGATCTCACCATCTTTGAGGCATACTGAGAAATCGGTGCCCAGTCCGGTAAAACGTTGTTCATCAAAGCCCCTGGCTTCAATATCAATTGTGAAATGCCCCAGACCATACTGATCGGGATAGGATTTAAAGCGGGCGTTACCTTTAAACATTCTAACTTCAATAAGCTCGGGCGATATAAAACCGAGCTGAATGGTGGTAGCCGAATCAAGCAAAACCCTGCCAAATTGCTCATTGTTTATGGCAACATCCAGCACGGCTCTTCCATTTGAGGTTGTGACAAGCTGCTCCCGGTTCAGCAGAAAGGGAATATCGGCTTCAGACACGACGGCCACATGTTTGTCGGTTAATTCATTTCCATCCATTTGCAACTCCCATATCTCAGCTTTTTCTTCGGTATAAATAAGCCTGATCTGTGTATCATCCAGCTGCTGCTTTTTCAAATCGTGTCCCAACCAGCTGATCACATTTTTATAAATCGTTTCGTCATGTGTGATGGCAGGATACGAGCCTGGAACAGGCACATCAACCGAATGTATATATCCTTCATATCTTTTGTTTTCAACCCCGTTGAGGTAGGCCGAAGCAGAAGCCACAACACCGTCGCCTGCAAGCAATAAAAGATCATGGCTAAATATATTTCCATACTGTACATCCATATTGAGGTGGCGTCCTTCTTCTTCCAGTGAATTCATTTGTATGATAAAATCACTGTAGTGAAACAATTGTTGTGCGGCAATTTCGTGCTTATTCTCACCCTTCTTGGAAAAAACGAAGCCAGCCAAAAACCTTCCCAGGGAAACTCCGTGGTTGGGGGTTCCAACCATAATAAGTTTCCTTACATTTCCTGTATAGTACGGCGCTTTCTCAATATAAAAACGGCTGATCAGCCCGCCCATGCTATGGGCAACAATATCAACTTTTGCAATCTTTACATTGTTGTCGGTGTATTGGGATTTTTTTTCCGAAATATGCGATTTTAACAGGCGGCTTTGGGCAGGAATGGATTCATCCAAAGCGTAGTATTCACCACGGTAAGTATCATATTTTCTATTATGTAAAAAATTGTCAAATTCTTCCCAGGTTGCTTTACTGCCGGTAAATCCATGAACCAACAGAACCGGTGGCCTGTAGAGCCGGAGGTTGAACTTTTTTACTTGCTCATCTCCATCATTAAAATAAAGCTTGAACTGCAAGGGAGTTTCCGTATACCATATTCCGCTTTCGCTGTGCATTAGATCAAGCATTTCATCCTTCAGATAAAATGGTGGGATATACACCAATTCTGTCACATTTTGGTCGAGGGGAATAAGATATACAGAATCGTTTACCTGTTCAAGATCGTCAGTTACCAGGTGCCCCAACCTGGTTTGTTTAAGCTTTAATTGCTTCAATTGTTTTCCCCGGGGGTCGATGATGATCTTAAGTTTGCCCGACTGGTCGGCAACGATTCCTTCAAAAGATTCTCCCGTGGCAGGATTGGTTTCCAAACGGATCAACTCCTTGTTTATGTTATCAGAAGCCTCAGGCTCATCTTCATAACATGTTGCATTTAGAAAGAACCGAACAGGCTCCAGTGCCGGCAGTTCATTGGCATAGCTTTCGTCACCCCAGGTTTGTTTATTTTCAAATAAGGTGGTTTTATTCAACTCGTCATGAACATAATCATGAAATCCTGTTCGGGCGTCTGCAACACGACAGCTCCATTTTCCTTCCAGGGGATCCTGGTATTTGTCAACCGTTGTGAAGATATCGTTGTTGTTACCCTGATAATAGCCGGCGGGGTTTTTAATATCCGGTTGTTTAAAGTCAGGATTGGGAAGCGCCTTACCCAAAGATTTACCATTAAAGGCTTTGCGATACTGATAAGCATCTTCATTGAAAAGAGAAACCGCTCCATGAAACACTTTATAACCGGGGCCTTCCCTGTGGTGTTCCATCTGGTAGTACTTTCCGTCAATGGTTTTTGTTTTTTCATTAAAACGGCCCCGGAAACCGGTGAGCTGCTCAGATCCAATGTTAGTGCTATTGCCAATATACTTTACCTTACGTATGAAGAACCTAACCTCAGGGTAATCAATCTTTAGCTTAGTAAATACCTGATCATATAAATTATTACCATCAATTTTATTGATTAGGTATTTGCTGTCAAGTTTTTCCTTTTCGGAAATATCGAAATCATACTCGTAAACCCGGTTTCGCCCGGCCTGGTCAACCCCTTCCCATTCCTGCCTGTTTGTTGCAGTCTCCTCTTGAGCTGCTGCATTAAAGAATAAACCTGAGAACAATAACTGTAGAATGACTGACAAAACAACTGAATTCTTCATAAATCGAACTGTTTACTGCATCTGAGTATATTTATATAGACAGTAAAAGTAAAAAAACGATTTGTTTTGGGAAACTTTCCTCTTTTTGGGTGGATGAAAAGTGTATTTTTGATTTAAAAAGAAAATGCCTGAAAAAAGAGTTTTTTGTTTTAAATGTGGTAAGGAATTAAAAGCTGATGATATTTTCTGCAGAGGATGCGGAAACAGGGTTGCAAACCCCGGAGAGAAAAACGGCGAGCACAAATCGTTTGATAAAGGAAAGGTTTTTAGAGTAAATCAGAATAGTCCTAAAAAGGGTGGAATGTCATTTTTCCGCTTTTTCTTTAGCATTGTTGCCCTGGCTTTAATTGGCTACTTCATCTATATTTACGCAAAACCGGAAACAAAGGAAGCGGATAATATTGACCAGGAGCTGCAGATGGAAAAGGATCAGGAAATTGGGAAAACAAAAGCCGATGATCATAATGATTTGCTGAAAATTCCTGAGAAACTAAGCATGGAACAGCAAAGAATGATGAAAGACGATAGCATTGTTGTGATTGATTTCAAGCAAGCAGGCATTCAGCTCAATGAAGAACGGACTCTGATTCAGGAACTATTTCCTTCGGCAAAAATAGAGCCGGCTGATGCAAGCGAGGTTTTTACAGCTTACAATTTATGGATTGGCCAAAAGCAGTATCATGTAATTTCAACTTATACCCGTTTCGGCGAAGGTTTTGTTATTGATAAAATCTATTTCGTAACCGGTGGATTTTCAACCCGTAATATTCACAAGATATTGGCGCCCTCAGAGCCGGAGTTAAATTAACAGGCTTTTCCGATTTGCCCAAAGTTGTTTCAAAAATCTTTTTCACTTTTATTAACCCAAAAACCTCTTCGGGTTCTCCACCGCAATGTCATTGAATATATCTTCTCCCAGGTAAGCGCGCAGATCAAGCCCGAAGCGTCTTTCGTTGCATTCGGTTTCCACCATGTAGTAATCCGAACCGAACAAAACTTTGGCTCTCACTTTGGGATCGGTCAGGATTACCTTCAGCAGTGAAAAGAAGTTGCGGTCGTTGAGTGTGAAGGAAATATCGGTATAAAAATTATCATGTTCGGCGATCATGCGCCTGATGATCGAAAACCAATTGTGCTCGTTGTCGGGATCCTCGATGAACTTTTCCCAGTAATAAGCCGAACCGAAATGCGCAAAACAAACTCTGAGCTTCGGGAATTTTTCAATCACATATTTATAATTCAAAGGATTCGTAAAATGCGAACAGAGCTCTTTCCTTTTCTTTCCCTTTGTTTTGACCGGTTCTTTTGATTTGGCAAGCAGGTCGAGTAATTCTTTTTTAGAACCTTTAAAGCGAACAGGATTGTACGGGCTGCAATGCGCAAGGACCGGAATGTCATTTTCCTGGCAATACGCATACACTTCATCCAGGCCTTCATCATAGGGGAAATAACCCAGTGGAGGATACAACTTCACCCCACGAATACCCTTTTGCTCAACCCCTTCTCTGAACATTTCATATACACCGGGCCTGCGTGGGTCCACATGGAAAAAGGGGATGACCCGGCTATCTTTTTTTGCAAGTTCGGCCAGTTCATCAATTTGATCGGCGTAGGGGCGGTCAACTTTGCCTGCGCCCATGCAAGCCATATCCATCGGCAATACGATGAACTTCGTCCGGTCGGGATAAAAGCGTTCACACTCATTGAAGATATTTTCCTGTGAACCCAGCTTTCCAAGTTCAACAAAGGTCAGGTAGCGATCCAGCATATCATTATCCGTGAAGGGAATGGCATGTCGCAAAAACTTGGAAACAATCCAAAATCCGACTTTGGTCTTTAGGATTTGAACCAGTGCCAGCGGCAAAAAGCGGTTGGGCACATCTCGTTCGGTAAAGGTGTGGATGTGGGCGTTGTAATACATGGCTTGATGATTTTTATCCTAAAATACAAAAAAACCGACCGAATGGCAAGTGGCCTGTTTGATGAAAAAAAAGATTTCATTAAATACCATAAAACTGTTGCAATAAATTACCCTTTTTGGTAACTTTGTGTTGAATTTGCAACTGTATGAGAATAGTTAAGGAGAAAACGCTTGTAGAATATTGCAAGCAAAGCAAATATAATAAAGCAGCGGAATCCTTAAAATCATGGATTTATGAAGTAAGATATGCCACCTGGGATAATACAAATGATTTGAAACTGAAATACAGGAATGCAAGTATATTGAGTTCGAAACGGGCAGTTTTTAATATCAAAGGCAATGATTACAGATTAATTGTGGATATTGAATACAAGTTAAAAATAATTTTTGTTGTCTGGTTTGGGACACATGAGGAATATGATAAGATAGATGCAAAAACAATACGTTATGAAAACTAAAATACTAAAAACAGAACAGGAGTATAATGCAGCTTGTGGGCGGATTTATGAGCTAATACATAGCATGGAACAGGCTATTGAACCTGACAGTCCGGAGGGAGAAGAATTGGAGCTTTTATCTTTACTTGTAGAAAAATATGAGCATGAACATCACTTTCCAGATGCGCCGGATCCAGTGGAAGCCATAAAGTTCAGGATGGAACAGATGAATTTAAAGCAGAAGGATGTTGCTCCCTTATTCGGTGGTAAAACCAGGGTATCAGAGGTATTGAACAAAAAACGATCTTTAACGCTTAAGATGATCACGCTCTTAAATCGTTATCTCGGGATTCCGCTGGAATCATTAATCCTAGGAAATAAGGATATAAAACTTGAGAACGAAAATAAAAAGAAGCTGCTTAAAATATCCTCCATTAATGACTACCTTAATGGATCAAAAGCTGCAATCTGAATAATTATACTGAATCTTATTAAAAATGCAAAACATTTTTCTGTTAGATTCAGTTATACCGATTGAAGCAAAAGGTCAATCATTGCAAACCTGTTCCGGATCGGCATAAAACACTTCTCTCTTGTATTCAGCCTTCCGGTTTCATATATTTGTAAAAGGCACAACTTAACGTATCATGGGAGACATACTGATCAAATACATGAATGAAAGATTCCGTGCGGCAGATGCCCTGTCGGAAGCATCCTCCCATGAACCTACAAAAGAACCGGGTCCGGTGGTCACGGTTTCGAGGGAAGCCGGCTGCTCGGGCAACCATTTTGTGCAGGAACTGGCAAGCTACCTGAACAAGCATCCGGAAGTCAGGGAGGGACAAATCCAATGGCAATACGTAAACAAAGAGATCATTTATGAAACAGCCGATTTCCTGAAAGTTGATCCCAATCGTGTTTACAAGCTTTTCAGGGGCGACCCCCGCAAACTGATGGACGAGATCGTGGAATCCCTGTCTACCCGTTACTACAAAACCGACCGCATGGTGGCCAAAGCCATCCAGAAAATCGTCAGCGGAATGGCCATCAAAGGCCATATTATCATTTTAGGGCGGGGCGGGGTAGTGCTTACCAGAGACATCAAAAAATCATTGCACATCAAATTGATGGCTCCCAAGGACTACCGCATAGAGGTAACCCGGCAAAAATTCGAGATCGGGGCAAAAGAAGCTGAAAAGCTGTTGGATGAAACGGATAGAAAAAGAGATCATATTATCAGCAGCTTTGGCAACCGCAGCTCCACCGACTGCCTGTTCGACGTGATCTTCAATTGCAGCACCAACAGCCGCGAAGAGATCTTTAAGAGCATCAGACAGATTATGGATGAGCGGGGGATGATTTAGATTCCAGATTCCAGATTCCATTTCCTATTTGTGGTATACCTTTATACACCCCATACCCCCTATAAACGGGAAACTGAGAGTGTGAGAAAATTTGAAACAAGGAACAAGGAAATCTTGCCGCCCTGCTATCTGGCTCTCGCGGACCCAAGTCGATCGGGTTGCAATCCGGGCCACTGCAATCCGGGCTCATATCAAATTTCAGCAAACTTTTCATCCAAATAAAATGATTCACACTACGATTATTATTAAAACATTGAACACAGGCACGGATTGCAAATCCGCGCCAGCATGCGATTATGCAAATAGTAACAACTGAATGACTACTGAATGACCACTTAATGATCACTGAATGACAACCGAATGACAACTGAATGACACCCGAATGACAACCGAATGACAACCGAATGACAACCGAATGACAACTGAATGACAACCGAATGACAACCGAATGACTACCGAATGACCACTGAATGACTACTGAATGACTACTGAATGACCACTGAATGACAACCGAATGACAACTGAATGACCACTGAATGACCACTAAATGACCACCGAATGACTACTGAATGACCACCGAATGACTACTGAATGACAACCGAATGACCACCGAATGACAACCGAACCTCTGCTGTTAACAAAACGTTAAAAACCTTCCTGTTAATTTATTAACAATCAACCGATTAAAAAATTTTCTATATTTACATCACGAATTTACCGGCAGAAATAATTTACTGGATTGATTGTCAGCGGGCTAATGCTGACTAAGGAGTGTTAACCTAAATACCGGCTTATGATAAAAAAGATACTGGTAGCCAACAGGGGAGAAATTGCTGTCAGGGTAATGCGTTCTTGCAGGGAAATGGGAATCAGCTCGGTAGCTGTATTTTCAGCGGCCGACAGAAAGTCGATGCACGTGCGTTATGCAGACGAAGCCTACTTTATCGGCCCTGCACCTTCCAACGAAAGCTACCTCGTTATAGATAAGATCATTCACATTGCTAAAAAATGCAAAGCCGACGCCATCCATCCCGGATACGGCTTTTTATCGGAGAATGCTGCATTTTCTGAAAGATGTAAAAAGGAAGGCATTATTTTCATCGGACCTTCGCCCTACGCCATCGAAACCATGGGCGACAAGCTCACGGCACGCAAAACCATGACCGAGGCCGGGGTGCCTGTTGTGCCCGGCACACAAGAAAAGATCAGCGACCTCAAAAAAGCGGTGGAGGCGGCCATGCTAATTGGCCTGCCCGTGATGGTGAAAGCCAGCGCAGGGGGAGGCGGCAAGGGCATGCGACTGGTTTCCGAAGAAGACAAGATCGAGGAAGCCATACGCGCAGCAAAATCCGAAGCCATGGCTTCTTTCGGTGACGACGCCGTTTACATCGAAAAATACATCGAGTCGCCCCATCATATCGAGTTTCAGGTGCTGGCCGACCGGCACGGAAACACGGTGCATCTGTTCGAAAGGGAGTGTTCCATTCAAAGGCGGCATCAGAAAGTGGTGGAAGAAACCCCCTCGCCCCTGATGAGGCCCCAAGTGCGCATAGAAATGGGCCAGGCCGCCGTGGCCGCAGCCAAAGCCGTCAACTACGAAGGCGCCGGAACCGTGGAGTTCATCGTGGATGAAGATTTGAACTATTATTTCCTGGAAATGAACACCCGCCTGCAGGTGGAACATCCCATTACAGAGCGCGTCACCGGCGTGGACCTGGTGAAAGAGCAAATCAGGATCGCCAATGGCGAAAGGCTTTCATTCAAACAGGAAGACCTCAAACAGCAGGGGCATGCGATAGAAATGCGTATCTATGCAGAAGATCCCGACAAAAACTTCATGCCCAGCCCGGGCCTGATCAAACACATCACAGAACCACTGGGACTGGGAGTTCGCCACGACGGCTATGTATATGAAGGCTACGAAATCCCGATGCATTACGACCCGCTGATCTCCAAGCTGATCGTTTGGGGAAAAAACAGGCAGGAGGCCATCGCCCGTTTAAAAAGGGCTTTGTATGCATACAAGATCACGGGCGTGAAAACTACCATCAAGTTCCTGGAACGCATGCTGGATATTCCGGATTTTGTAAAAGGAAATTACAACACACATTTTATTGAAAAAAATAAAGATTTTCTGATGTCGCCCAAAGAAGAAAAAGGCGAGTTTGAGAACATTGCCGTGATCGCTGCCGCTTTCGATTACCTGAACAAAATCGAAGAATGCCAGCTCGGTCGCATCACCAGTATTCAGGAGAACAACTGGAAAGCTTTTGGCAGAAAAAAAGCCATTGGCCGGATCAACAAATAAAAAAGGAACTTATGTCACTTGAAGTTCAAATAGATGAAAAAACCGTACAGATTGAAATCATCGGGAAAAACGGACGGCAGGCCATTATTTCGGTTAACGGAAAGCCTTATGAGGTTGACATCGTAATGGTTGAAAAAGGCGTCTATTCCATTTTGCACAACGGCATCTCCTACAACGTGGAGCTGGTGGAGAACGGAGGACCTAAAAAATATCTGGTCAACACCTTATACAAATCCTATGATGTGGAGATCATCGACGCCGAATCAAAATATCTGCGAAGCCGGAAAAAGGCCGCGAGCGACGACGGGCGGGTAATCTCCTCGCCCATGCCAGGCAAGGTGGTGAAGATACCCGTTAAGGTCGGGGATAAAGTGAAAGCCGGACAAACGGTTATCATTGTTTCGGCCATGAAAATGGAAAGTGAATACAAGGTTAAAAAAAACCGGGTGGTAACCGGGATACACGTGAAAGAAGGCGAGACTGTTGAAGGTCATCAACCTTTGATCGCCATTGAATAATTGTGAAAAGAATTTTAAAAGTATTTGCATGGAATCACTGGAGGACAAGTATAAGAAGTTTGAAGAGAAGAACAAACAGGCCGAACTGGGCGGCGGCAGTGAACGCATCGAAAGGCAGCACAAGGCTGGCAGGCTTACCGCGCGTGAAAGGGTAAAATTATTCTTTGATCCGGGCACCTTTGTAGAGATGGATAAATACGTTACCCACAAAGCCACCGATTTTGAAATGGACAAAAAGAAGATCATGGGCGACGGCGTGGTCACCGGATACGGCAAGGTGGACGGACGGCTGACTTACGTATTCGCACAGGATTTTACGGTTTTCGGCGGAACCATGAGCCGGGCCAATGCCAACAAAATCGTGAAGGTGATGGACCTTGCCATGAACATGGGAGCGCCCATCATCGGTTTGAACGACTCAGGCGGAGCCCGCATACAGGAAGGCGTTGAAAGCCTGGCCGGATATGCGGATGTTTTTTACAGAAACACGATGGCCTCCGGTGTGATCCCGCAAATTTCGATCATCCTGGGCCCGTGTGCCGGAGGGGCAGTTTACTCGCCGGCCATCACCGATTTTATTTGCATGGTGCAAAAAACCAGCTATATGTTCATCACCGGGCCGGATGTGATCAGAACTGTCACCCACGAAGAAGTTACCAAAGAAGAGCTGGGCGGAGCTAAAACTCATAACGAAACCAGCGGTGTGGCGCATTTCATGGCCGAAACCGACGAACAGGCCCTGATGATGATCAGGGAGCTGCTGGGCTTTCTGCCGGCCAACAACATGGAAGACCCACCGGTGAAGCCCTGCACCGACAATATACAGCGGGAAGACGAGAAGCTGCAAACCCTCGTCCCCAACGATCCCAACAAACCTTACGATATACTCGACATCATCAATTCAGTGGTGGACGATCACATCTTTTTTGAAGTGCAGCCGCATTATGCCGAGAACATCGTGGTAGGTTTCGCCAGGCTTTCCGGCAAACCCGTCGGCATCGTGGCCAATCAGCCAGCTCATCTGGCGGGTGTGCTGGATATCGGGTCATCGCTCAAAGGCGCCCGCTTTGTAAGGTTCTGCGACGCCTTCAACATCCCACTCATCACCTTTGTGGATGTTCCGGGGTTTTTGCCGGGAACCGCACAGGAATTCGGCGGCATTATCAAGCACGGGGCCAAGCTATTGTATGCCTTCTCGGAAGCAACCGTCCCGAAGATCACCCTGATCACGCGCAAAGCATACGGAGGCGCTTATGATGTGATGTCGAGCAAGCACATTGGCGCAGATGTGAACCTGGCCTATCCCTCGGCCGAGATCGCCGTGATGGG
Source organism: Bacteroidales bacterium (assembly GCA_021738625.1). GTDB lineage: Bacteria > Bacteroidota > Bacteroidia > Bacteroidales > JAIOZK01 > JAIOZK01. The sequence goes on along the minus strand of JAIPBS010000023.1, from coordinate 48,285 downwards.
TCCCGAAGGCGCCGTTAACATCATCTTCAGGGACAAGCTGACGGATGAAGAAAAGAAAAAAGCAGTGGAGAATTACAAAACGACTTTTGCCAGCCCCTACAAGGCAGCGGAACTGGGTTATGTGGATGAAATCATCTATCCGCGGCAAACACGTCTTAAGCTGATACAGGCGCTGGATATGACACAGAACAAAAGCAAGTCCAATCCGCCAAAGAAACACGGGAACATTCCTTTATAGGGATGTCTCGTTTTTAAGTTCAACCAAAACCTTTTTCAATATATAATTGGTTTTTTTAAGGAGCGGGGAAATCTTTCCCCGCTCATTTTTTTCTTTGGCCAGCTTTTCCAACGCCCGGATATCGGTTTTCAAATCATGGATATTTAAAATGTCGATGGAGGATTTGAGCTTGTGCGCGTAATGGCCGACCTTTTCCAGATCGTTTTGCTCAAAACCGTCATTAAGTTCCTGCAAGGATCTGGGCACCGATTCAGCGAAAATGCCGACCATTTCTTTCATGGCAGCTTCGTCCTCGCCAACAAATTGCCTGATGCCTTCCAGGTTGTATTTTTCTGACGACATAAAAGGGTGGTGTTAAATCTCTTGATTCTTGATCATTCTGTAAATGGTGGACTTCCCAACATCCAGCTTCTTGGCCACGGTCATCACATTGTTGTCATATTTTTCAAGATAATACTTAATGATCTTCCTGACGTAAGCCTGCAGGGTGTTCTCCTCAAGCAGGAAATCGCTTACCGAGTTGGTGGAGCTGAAGGTGATATCGTCTTCCTCAATGGTTTCCGAGTTGGCCAAAACGGCGGCAAGTTCCATCACCGCTTTCAGTTCGCGCACATTGCCGGGGAAAGGGTATTTCATGAGTTTTTCCTTGGCTTTTTCAGATATGTTAAGCACAGGTAGTTTGTTTTCCTTACAAAATTCATCCACGAAATACTTGGCCAGGATGAGAATGTCGTTACCCCGTTGCCGCAAAGGGGGCAATTCGATGGGGAGGCCGAGCAAACGGTAGTAAAGATCTTCCCTGAAATTCCCGTTTTTCACTTCTTCCTGCATGTTTTTATTGGTGGCGCAAATAACCCGGGCGTCAGTTTTGATCACTTCATTCCCTCCTACCCTTGTAAATTCCTTCTCCTGCAACACGCGCAAAAGCTTGGTTTGCATGTTCATGTCCATATCCACGATCTCATCCAGGAAAATAGTTCCTTTATGGGCCAATTCAAATTTCCCGATTTTCCTGGTGGTGGCACCGGTAAAGCTGCCCTTTTCATGACCAAACATTTCGCTTTCGATCAGCTCGCTAGGAACAGCAGACACGTTAATGGCCACAAACTGGTTTCGTGCACGGGGAGAATTGTAATGGATCGCTTTGGCGACGAGCTCTTTACCGGTGCCGGTTTCACCAGTAATGGAAACGGATATATTGGATTTGGTCGCCTTTTCGATCAGCTTGAAAATGTTGCGGATGGCCGGGCTGTTGCCCCTGATCACCTTGTTATATTCGTAGCGCTTGCCGATCTCTTCCTTCAAATCACTTAGCTCCTGTTTAAGATCAAGGTGCTTTTTTACATTTTTTACAACATTCCATAAGCGGTTCTTGGTATCCTCATCTTTCACAACATAATCATATGCACCTCTCTTTAAAAGATCAACAGCAGTGCCGACATCTTCCTGACCCGAAACGATCACCACAGGAACATCGCTGTCATGTTCCTTGATGCGTGTGAGAACTTCCATACCGCTCATGTCGGGCAGGCGATAATCGAGTGAGATCATCGACGGATGTTTATACATATTTTTAAGAAGCTCCGAACCTGTGGTGAAAAGATGAACTTCATTGTCCGGATTGAGGGAAAGATGATGCTTTAGCATGGCTCCGTAAAGCTCATCGTCTTCCACTATGAAAATCTTGAAAGGATCCATGTGTTCTGGTTGGGTTTGTTTTTTTTCAAATATATAAAAAATTAATACGCCTTCCCAAAATGAGATAAACTTCTTCATTGAAAATCAACCCTTCATTTTCCTGAATATGGAAATTTCTACTAATAAACCAATTAAATGCCATACTTTTGCAGAACCTGAACCATTCCTCAAAAAAATTGTTGAATGATAGAATGGAAGCATAAATGGGCGTTTTAAAAATATTCATAAAAATATTTCTTTGGATTATTGGAGTATTTTTGTTCATGCTGGCAGTGCAATACCTTTTTGCCCCGGTATACAACTTTCCTGATCCCAAAGCATTTTCGGGAAATAACCTTTATAACCCTTATCAGGATCTTGACAGCAACCACTGGCGGAAATCCAATTTCCAGGTGCAGTCGCGGGCCTGGGCAGGCGTAACCGACGGCAGTGAAAACAGCAACGAGATGATCGACAGCGTGTTCCGCTTTCTGAGTTATGATGTGATCGGGATTTCTGATTATATGCATATCAATACTTACGGAAAAGAAAAAGAAAGCTGGATCCCCATATACGAGCACGGCTACAGCATCCAAAAGCACCATCATGTATGCATTGGTGCGAAGAAAGTTGTGTGGCATGACTATGCCCTGTTTCAAAGCCTGCATCACAAGCAGCACATGATCGACAGGCTGAGGCCTCACACGGAGGTGTTAGTTATGGCGCATCCGCGTTTCATGGGCGCCTTCGATCCGGAAGATTTTACCTGGCTCCGTAACTTCGACGGCATCGAGATCCTGAATTATTTCAGGATTTCCATCGCCCACTGGGATTCGGCCCTTTCGGCCGGCAATTATGTGATCGGCATCGGTAATGACGATGTGCATGACATCATGAATCCCGACGAGGTAGGGCAGTTCTTAACCCTGGTCAACGCGGAAGGCCTGCAGGGCGACAGCATCATCCATGCCATGAAACATCATAAAACAATTGCGGTTGAAATTTTCAGGTACCTGGGCGACAGTTGGGAAATACGAAAACAAAAACATGAAAACCTGGAGCAGTTCAGGGAAGTCAGACTTTATGGCGATACCTTGCGGGTGCGATTCGACAGACCGGCCAAAGCCATTCGTTTTGTCGGGCAATCGGGTAAGGTCAGGAAAATCACCGAAGAGGAAAGTGAAGCCAATTATATTTTTCAACCCGAAGATACTTATATCCGAACCGAAATTGAATTTCCTACCGGGAATACCTTTTACCTGAATCCCGTGGTAAGAACCCCTGGTGCAACACCCGGAACACCCGAACCGCCCGACAGGAATCTGCTTTATACCTGGATTTACAGATTGCTGGCTGCAGCCTCCATTGCATTTGTTGTCTTCAACATTGTTTATCTTCGTAAACGTTTTAAGAAAAGACGAAAAAGATAAACAAGCAACAATTGGCCTTTGAACAAACTCAAAACAGGACATATCCTTCTCATCCTGATCGCCCTGTCGACGCTGATCAGGGGATTTCTTGCCGCTTATCTTGAACTCGGCAACGATGAGGTGTATTACATCACCTATGCCATCTTCCCCGATTTGAGCCATTTCGATCATCCGCCCATGGTGGGTTTGATGATCAGGTTGTTCAGTTTCAACCTGTCGCTCGACAGCGAATTCTTCATCCGGCTTTCCTCTGTGATCATCGGCGCGGTGAACACCTGGCTGATCTATATGATCGGGAAGGGCCTGAAGGATCAGCTTACCGGATTGTACGCCGCCATTCTTTACACAGCGTCTATCAATTGTTTCATCATCGCCGGCACTTTTATACTGCCCGACACTCCGCAGCTGTTTTTCTGGCTGATCAGCATGTATTTCCTGTTGCATGCCCTGCCCGATAAAAAATGTTCTTCTTTCTCAAGAAAAAATCTTTTACTGGCAGGGCTGGCCATCGGCCTGGGCATGCTGTCGAAATACACCAGTGTTTTTCTCTGGTTCGGGGCGATCCTTTACATCCTGATCTACAACAGGAAATGGCTGGCCCGCAAAGAACTTTATATAGCCGGATTGATGTCCCTGCTGGTATTTCTTCCTGTGATCATCTGGAACATCCAATACGATTTCATCAGCTTCACCTTTCAGGGAGAACGGGTTGACATCATGAAGTCGGGGATCAATCTTGATTCATTCCTGACGGAATTATCAGGTCAGTTTTTTTACAACAATCCCTTTATTTTTATCATTGTCCTGCTCAGCCTTTGGGGAATCATCAAAGGAAAAAAATATGCGCACGCCCCTCTGCAAAAACTATTGCTTTGGCTGAATCTTCCGCTGATCATCATTTTCCTTTTGTTTTCATTGTTCAGAAGCACCCTGCCACACTGGACAGGACCGGGATACACCGGTTTGTACCTGCTGGCAGCCGCCTTTCTTTCAGAAAAATACGGGAAAAGCAAAAAACCTTTTCCCTGGCCTCTTCAGCTTCCGGTTTATTTTTTGCTGATCATCATTGTGCTTGGCATCGGGCAGATCAAGGGCGGCTGGTTGTTTTATTCGGGTGAAACCAAAGTAACCGAACTCGGCAGGAAAGACCTTACACTGGACATGTACGGATGGCGACAGCTTGGAGGAAAATTCGAAAATATTCATCAGCAACAGGTCAAAGAAAACCTCATGCAACAACATGCCGATATCATTTCCTACAGATGGTTCCCGGCAGCCAACCTGGATTATTATGTCGCCCATCCCACAGGACTTCAGGTAAAAGCCATCGGCAAGCTCGACCGTATTCATAAATATGCCTGGATCAACCGCTTCAGGGGTGGATTCAAGTCCGAATCGGATGCATATTACTTTACTGAAAGCAGGGATTATAAGGATCCTTATGCATTGTATGGAGATTATTATGAAGAGATCATACCTCTTGATACCATAGCTATTACAAGAGGCGATCGCACCGTCAAATACTTTTTCCTATACAAATTAAAGGATATGAAAAAGCTCCCTCAAACAATGGAGGGAGCCGGGATTATTACCAATTAGTTTTTTAATATCAATTGCCTGTCATTTTCCTTGGGTCAACAATTTCATCGAATTGTTCTTCTGTTAGAAAACCGAGTTCAAGGGTTGCTTCTTTCAACGTGGTTCCTTCCTCATGGGCTTTCTTGGCGATCTTCGCCGCTTTTTCATAGCCGATGTGGGTATTGAGCGCTGTTACCAGCATCAGCGAATTGTTCAAGTGATCCAAAACATTCTGATGGTTTACGCCGATGTCCTCAACACAATTGTCGTTGAAGGAAAGGCAAGCGTCGCCCAGCAAACGCGCTGATTGCAGCAGGTTGTATATCATCATGGGCTTGAACACGTTGAGTTGGAAATGCCCCTGCATTCCCCCCACCGAGATGGCGGAATCGTTACCGATCACCTGAGCGCAAACCATGGTGATGGCCTCTGCCTGGGTGGGATTCACCTTGCCGGGCATGATGGACGATCCGGGTTCGTTGGCCGGCAGCATGATCTCACCTATACCGCACCTGGGGCCGGAAGCCAGCGTGCGAATGTTATTGCCGATGTGCATCAGGCTAACGGCAAGCTGTTTCAGCGCTCCAGAAACCTCCACAATGGCATCATGGGCAGAGAGGCCCTCAAATTTATTTTCTCCCGTTACAAAAGGATAGCCGGTCAGTTCAGCGATCTTCTCAGCCACTTTTTCGGCATAGCCTTTCGGGGTGTTGATGCCGGTACCAACAGCCGTTCCTCCGAGGGCCAGTTCACTTAAATGCTCCAGGCTGTTTTTCAGCACTTTTAAACCATGATCAAGCTGGGAAACATAACCCGAAAATTCCTGTCCGAGTGTAAGCGGGGTAGCGTCCATCAGATGAGTGCGCCCGATTTTCACAACTTCCATAAACTCGTTGGCTTTTTTATCAAGTGTATTTCTCAGTTTTTCGAGGCCCGGAATGGTGGTTTCAACAACAAGCTTGTAGGCGGCAATATGCATGGCCGTTGGAAAAGTATCGTTGGACGACTGAGATTTGTTCACATCATCATTGGGATGGATCATCCGTTCCCCTTCTCCTAACTTTCCACCTCGAATCACGTGTGCCCGGTTGGCCACCACTTCGTTCACATTCATGTTCGACTGGGTACCCGATCCGGTTTGCCAGACCACCAGTGGGAAATGGTCGTCCAGTTTCCCTTCGATGATCTCGTCGCAAACCTGAGCAATCAGTTCGGCTTTCTCTTTTGGCAGTACGCCCAATTCTTGGTTGGTGAGGGCGGCCGCCTTCTTCAGATAGCCAAAAGCCATGATGATCTCCAAGGGCATGGAGCCCGGTTCTCCGATCTTAAAGTTGTTTTTCGATCGCTGGGTTTGTGCGCCCCAGTACCTGTCTGCGGGAACCTCCACGGTCCCCATGGTGTCGTGCTCTTTTCTGTATTTCATTTTCTATGATTTAAGATTCATCGCTTTCCAGTTCCTTTTCACGTTCTATTTTCCGCACCAGCAAACTCACCTGCCGGTTCATCTCAGCCACCTTTTCGGTGTATCGCTCCATATCATCCTGACTGATGTAACCCAGAGCCTGACAAATACGCAATAGTATCTCGAGTTCGTTCAGATGGTGATAAGCATCTTTCACCGAGTTGAGCGAAGTCGGCATGTGCTTGCTGGTAAAGAATTTCGATAAATGAACCACAGCCTCAATGGCTGCATTCCGCATTCGCTGTGAAAGGGCTGCTTTTTCCTCTTCCGGCAGCAAATTGGTCAGCAAATAGATTTCTTTTACAAAATCAAGGCTTTCCTGCCATACCGGCAAATTCGCATAGGGTTCCTGTGATCTCATAAAGTTGGGGGTTATAAGAGTTCATCAATATTTTCAGGAGGCTGGGCCAAAACGGCCTTGTATTCTTTTTCCACGATGGGCCGCTGCAAAAGCTTCGGGTTTTCAACGATGATCTCAATCCATTCGTCATCCGTAAAGTTTTTCCCCTTAAACTGCTTCTTGTAGATATCTTCCTGGGTTCGGACAATATCGGACGGCTTTTTGTCAAGTTTCATCAACAGGTCTTTCAACTCGGCCTTGCTCAATGGTTGCTGAAGATATTTCCGGATGTTAAAATCAACGCCTTTCTCTTCGAGGTATTGGAGTCCCGCTCTTGATTTTTTGCATCTTGGATTATGGTAGATTGTGATCATATTCATTAGAACTTTTTTGCTTACCAATTAGAAAAATAAAGGGGTGAAGTTACAAATTTTATAAAAAATACAGCTGATAAATCCCTGCATATAATAAATATTCCTATGTTTGTTACAGGAGGGAGTTAAAAATTGAAATCTTCTTACATATTGAATGCCGTATTGCGTTTTAGAATCACTTTTTTATTTTGGATATTACCATCGTTATCATTCATTGTATCAGCTAATTCGTTTACAGGGGCGCCTGACGAACCGGGTACTTTATATAAAGGCCCTGCAAATGCAAAGATTGACAGCCTTAAAACCCTTCTGCAAAAACATCCTCAAAACGATACTAGCAAAATTGTTCTCTTGAATAAGCTGGCACAAGAATTTCTGAAGGCAGATGATGAAAAAGCAAACGATTATGCAACTGAGGCCTTTGAAATCGCCGATTCTATGAATTTCACAAAAGGCAAAGCCAATGGTCTGTTGATTCTCGGAGATATCCAAAAATCAAAAGGCAATGCCGGTGAAGCTTTCAAATATTATAATGAAGCTGCCAAAACAGCCGCCAAAAATGAGCATTACAATATCCGTCTCACTGCACTCAAAAACCTGGGGATTTTAAATACAATGACCGGAAATTTTGATGAAGCCATTGAAAGCTTTGAAGAAATCCGGGAAATAAATGAGAATTTAAGGGACAGCTCCGCTGTAGCGCAGGCAATCTATAACACAGGCAATGTTTATCGTTTTCAGGGCAACACAGATAGCGCGCTGGCTTATTACGAAAAAGCCCTGAACTTTCGCAGGGAAATCGGTGATGCTTCGCCCCTTGCAGATTCCTATTATGGACTGGGATATTTGTATTACGCGCAAAACCAATACTATAAAGCCCTGGATTATTGTTTAAATGCGCTTGCGATTTACGAAGAACAGCAAAACAAATCCCGGCAGGCCCTGACCCTGAATGTGATCGGGATCATTTATGATGGCCTCGGCGACATTGAAAAAGCCAAACAATACGGGCAAAGAGCGCTTAACATAAATCAGGAATTGAATGAACAAAGGGCGACTGCAAACAGCCTGAACAACCTGGCCAACCTCTACAGCAAGGAAGAGAATTATCAACAGGCGCTGCAGACCTATCAGGAAGCCCTTGATATATATCAGGAGCTGAATTCAATAGCCGAAATGGCAACTATTACAGCCAATCTTGGTATTGTAAATTATGAATTGAAGAATTACCAGAAGGCCATTGAGCTCTGTAATGAAGCAATTTCTCTGACAGAGAAGGTAAGCATTGAGGTTGGAAAAATCGGTCCCTATATTACCATGGCCAATATTTACCTTGAAACAGGCCGGATAAAAAACGCAGAAAAACATGCATTGCTTGCACTTCAGATAGCAGAACAAAACAATCATTTGAAGCATCTGAGTGAATCTCATGAATTGTTGAACCGGATTTATGCACAAAAGCAGGATTACCGGTCTGCATATAAACATCACCAGCAGTTCAAGAAATTACAAGACAGCATTTTCAATACAGAAAACATTAAGAAAGTCACACAGCTTGAAAACCAATACCAGTTTGAAAAGGAAAAACAGGCCATTGCCCTGGAACAGGAGAAAAAGGATATATTACAGGCCGAGGAAATGAGGCAACAGCGATTGATCCGAAATGCGATCATCATCGGATTGATACTGGTCTTGATCAGTGCCATCATAATTTACTTTTACTATTTACAAAAACAAAAAGCAAACCGAAAGCTTTCGGAGCAAAACCTGATCATTTCAAAGCAAAAAGAAGAAAAAGAGTTACTGCTCCGCGAAATCCATCACAGGGTGAAAAACAACCTGCAAATTATTTCCGGAATGCTGGATTTGCAAACCTTAAGCACCGACAGTCCGATTTCGGAAGCAGCCCTGAAGGATGCGCAAAACAGGCTGCAATCCATTGCAATGATTCATGAAATATTGCATCAAAACGAGGATAATAAAGAAGTGGTATTTAAAGAACTCGTGAATAAACTTGCCGGCCATATCAGTGCTTCTTTAAAATATGATAATGAAATTGATATCCGTATCGATATCCCCGGCGAATATAAATTCAACATCGAAACTGCCCTGCCCCTGGGGTTGATCATAACAGAACTGCTAACCAATTCATTTAAATATGCTTTTGAAAAGCAAGACGCAGCTAAGATCGACATCAGGCTGGAAAAAGAAAACGGGCATCTCTTGCTTGTAGTTTCCGACAATGGTAAAGGAATCCCCTCCGATATTGATTTTATAAAATCCAAAAGTTTGGGATTGAGGCTGATCAATGCTTTAAGCAAACAACTTTCGGGAGTGATGCAACTGAACCCGGAAAATGGAACTAAATTTACATTTGCATTCGAACCAAAAAGCTAAAGGAAACTACAATGAACCCCGTTAAAATACTGGTAGTGGAAGACCAACATATCATTTCAATGCAAATCTGCGATTTCCTTGAAAACATCGGCTATCAGGTTCTTCCTCCCGTTACAAATTATGAGGAAGCTGTTGTACTGCTGCAAGGTGAAAAACCGGATATTGCAATATTGGATATCGAACTCGAAGGTGATAAAACCGGCATGGATGTCGCAAAATATATCAAGGAACATATCAACATTCCTTTTATTTTTCTCACGATCAAGGCCAACCGTGAAACGATCGAACGGGCAAAGCTGCTTAACCCTCCGGCATATTTGGTAAAACCTTTTAAAAAAGAAGATCTTTTCGCCTCCGTAGAGCTCGCATTGTATAATTTTCACAATGCTCAGAAAGACAAACATGAAAGCATCGAGGAGGTCACCTCAAAAGATGCCATCTTTATTAAGGATCATTACAGTTTTAGAAAATTGAAGTTTTCTGAAATTGTATTCGCAAAAAGCGATCATGTGTATATACAAATAACCAAAAAGGACGGGGAAAGAAAACTGATCCGTTCTACCATAAAAAAATTCAGCGATCTCCTCCCTTCAAATTTCAAACAGGTCCACCGTTCTTACATCATAAACCTCGATTATCTGGAAAGTTTTGATTTTCCAAAGGCGGTTGTAAAAGGGCATGAAATACCGGTAAGCCGCAGTTATAAAGAAACACTTACCATTTTTTTGGAAGGGAAATAAGCACTCTCTTTTTTCATCCGGGCATAATCCATCTGTTTAATTAACTGTTACATCCCCGGTTTCGGCTTTTTGAACCATTCGTAACAAAACCCCCACCACTCGTAACAAATTTCTTTATTTGGCAGGATCTCTCATCTATTTTTGATGCCGTGAGTTAGTGTAAATATCATGTTTCAAAAAATAAACAAGATGAAAAGAGAAATACTATTATCCCTGGCATTTTTTATTTGTATGAACATCATAAATGCAGCAACAATTTTTGTTGACAAAGATGCCACGGGCAGCAACAACGGCAGCGATTGGACCAATGCGTACATTTCATTACAGGATGCGCTTGATTATGCGGCTTCCGGAGATGAAATCTGGGTGGCCGCCGGAACTTATTATCCCAGCAATGAAGTCGGAGGTTCTGGGACTAGATTTCAATCATTTCAAATGATAGACGGCGTGGCTATTTATGGGGGATTTGCCGGAACTGAAACTACCTTGAATGAAAGAACCGATTTTAGATATGGAGAAGCAAATGAAACAATTCTTAGCGGCGATTTCAATAATGACGATGTAATTACGGGCATCAACACAACACTTGTTATTTCAAACAAAAGTGAGAATGCATATCATGTTTTCAGGCACCCTGATGGATATACCCTTACAAGCTCGGCAATCCTCGATGGATTTACTCTAAGAGGTGGAAATTCCAGCGGAAGCGATGGCAGCGGGGAAGATGACGGTGGTGGTATCACTAATATGGGCTTGCAATCTCCAATAATCAATAATTGCACTTTTATTGGAAATACTGCTACTGATAAAGGAGGCGCTATTTCAAATACCGGTGGCGGTAGTCCTGAAATAACAAATTGTCAATTTATTAAAAATGTGGCAGCACCGGCGGATGAACCGAATGACGGAGCCGGAGGGGCAATAAACAATTTTGGTTCAGCTCCCACAATAGTAAATTGTTTATTTTATGGAAATCAAGCTGGAGACGACGCTGAGGATTTTGGAGGTGCGATTTATAACAATAACGGTTCAAACGCCAGTATAATTAACTGTACAGTTATCGAAAATTCCTCTTATTCCGGTGGTGGAATTTATAATGATAACAACTCGGATGTTATTATCACAAATACGATTATTTACGGAAATATTATTGAAGGCGGTGCAGGAAGTCAGGTAAGAAATTATGCCGGCAGCGATCCAACATTCACAAACTGTAATATTGAAGGCGGTTGGGACGGTCCAGGTGTTGAAAACGGCTCAAGCACTCCGGTTGACGGCGGCGGCAATATCAATTCCGATCCCCAATTTACAGGCACTACGCTGAACCCTTCTCATCCTTTTTCATTATTAGGTGCTTCACCCTGTGCCGATGCCGGCGACAATAGCGCCAACAGCGAAACCTATGACCTCAGGGGCAGCGGCTTTGAACGGAAACTCAACAAAACCGACGGAAGCTCCGGAACCATTGATATTGGAGCTTACGAGTATAAATACGGTGTGGATTACCCCAATGATAATATCATATTTGTTGACCACGAAGCCAGTGGAAATAATGACGGAACGACTTGGGCGAATGCCTATACTTCTTTCCAGGATGCTCTGGATGCCGCGGTTTCAGGAAAACAAATCTGGGTCGCCGCAGGAACTTATAACCCCAGCCAGGAAATAGATGGAACCACAGACACTCCTGCAGAATTTGCCTTTCAAATGGTTAATGGCGTTGAAATTTACGGGGGCTTTGCCGGCACTGAAACGGAAACTACACTGCGAACCGATTATGGACTGGGTGGTGCCAACGAAACCATTTTAAGCGGTGATTTGAACGGAGATGACGTCGTTACCGGCAGTGGCTCTAATTTAACTTTCTCTAATATAGCTGATAACACTTATCAGGTTTTTCAACACCCCAATGATTATGTGCTTTCAAGCAGCACTATCCTGGATGGATTTACCGTAAAAGGCGCGCATAATACTGACCGTTATGGTGGTGGAATAATGCTTCGCTCAGCTGCTGAACCAAGTATTCAAAACTGTGTTTTTACTGAAAACTATGCTAAATACGGAGGCGGAGTTGGAAGTTACCGTGGTATCATAAATATTTCAAATTGTGTTTTTACTAAAAATGAAGCCACATTTCACGGTGGTGGAATTTATAATTATGCCAGTACATCTCTTGAGCTAGTTAGTATTTCTAATTCCGAATTTTTTGGCAACAAAACTGGTCAAGGGGGAGGTATATACAGTCGTTCTGGTGAAACACAGATTGAGAACTGTCTGTTGTATGAAAATTACGCTCTCAAAGGTGGTGGTATCACAATTACGCTATGTCCAGCCAGCATTATTAATACTACAATTACTGATAATATAGCGAGTTCTATCGGGGGAGGTCTTCATACTTATTTAACCAGTGATGACTCATATACGCTAAAGAACGCAATTATTTGGAATAATATAGCCGGTTCTTCTGGTGATGAGATAAAAAATGAACAAGGGTTTTCTTTTACTATTTCATACAGCGACATCAAAGAAAGCGGTGGTAGCGGAGGAAGCTGGGATTCGAATATAGGTGTTGATGGTGGTAACAATATAGATTTCGAACCCTATTTTGTGGGAACTACCGAAAATCCCGACCATCCGTATTCCATTTTTGGCAACTCACCCTGTGTGGATGCCGGCGATAACACAGCAATTTTAGAAACTTATGATATCCGTGGAAGCGGTTTTGGCAGAAAACTCAACGGAACGGATGGAAGCGCAGGTACCATTGACATGGGAGCCTATGAATACAAATACGGAACAGACCCCGAATCACCCTCATTATTGTATGTTGATGTGGATGCAAGCGCAGGTGATAAAACCGGTTTAAACTGGACAAATGCCTTTACCTCATTCCAGGATGCCCTCGACATTGCTGCTTCTGGTGGTGAAATCTGGGTGGCTGCCGGTACTTATAAGCCAAGTTCTGAGGTAGGTGGTTCAGGAGATCGATATAAGGCGTTTCAGATGGTCGATGGAGTTGAAATATACGGTGGTTTTGCCGGTACGGAATCGAATATTTCGGAAAGAACAGATTATGGCCTGGGTGGAACGAACGAAACCATACTTAGTGGAGATCTGGGTGACAACGATGTGGTTACAGGCAGTGGTTCGAACTTATCTTTTTTAAACACCTCCGATAATACCTACCAGGTTTTTCAGCATCCAAACAATTATACGCTCACAAGCAGCGCAGTACTGGACGGTTTTACCATAAAAGGAGCCCATAATACCACACTCTACGGAGGTGGTATGATAAACTATTATCTCGCAGAACCTGCCATACGCAATTGCGTTTTCACGGAAAATTTTGCAAAATACGGCGGAGGAATGGCTTCATACAACAGTTCTCCAAATGTTTTAAACTGCACCTTTACCAGGAATGAAGCCGATTCTTATGGCGGAGCTTTGTACGTTAAAAGTTCTGCTTCTTCAGGGATAGTTTCAGGCTTAAAGATTTATGGAAACTATGCTGCCCAGGGAGGTGGTATTTTTGACAGGACTTCCTCTGCAAAGTATTATAATTGCCTTATTTATGATAATGCCAGCCAGTATTATGGTGGTGGCTTTATGATCAGTTACGGATCTCCGGCTTTAGTTAATCTTACCATAACAATGAATGAAGCCGGAAATTATGGAGGAGGTATCTATACAGCTATATCCGGCAATACTCCCGAATTAAATAATTCAATACTCTGGGATAATGATGCTTCAACAGGAGACGATATATATTATTCAGCAGATAAAACACTTACCATTTCATACAGCAATTTTAAGAACAGCGGGGGTAGCGACAGTTGGAATTCAAATTATGGAATTGACGGTGGCAACAATATAGATGAAAACCCGCTGTTTTATGACGATATTAATGATGACTTTCGTATAATTTCCAATTCGCCATGTACGGATGCCGGCAACAACAGTGCCAACAACCAAAGCAATGATGTAAGAGGTATAGGTTATGACCGTATTTTGAATAGCACCATCGACATGGGGGCGTATGAATACAATTCAGGCACAGATCCTGATTACGCCCTGGCTGTGTGGTCAGGGGCTATGAGTGTTAATTGGTCAACCTATGGCAACTGGCTGAATAATAGTGCTCCCGGTCCTTTTCATAATGTTACCATTCCTGATGAAGCCACTGATCCGATAATTAATAACACAGATACCGCAACAATCAACAACCTGACCATAGAAAGCGGGGCATCCTTAACCCTTGAGAGTTGGTCAAACGGAACAGCTTCATTAATTGTTAACGGTACAGTAACCAACAATGGAACATTCGAAACCGAGTGCTTCCTGTGGGAGTTAGGCTGGCATTTAATCAGTCCCTCAACCACCGGAGTAACAGCCAATGATTTCTATTGGGATGATAATCCGATGAGCTGGCTGACTTCGCACTCGGAAGCAAGCAATGGATGGACATACAATACGGATTTGGCAACATCCATGCCAATGGGTCAGGGATGGTCAGTGTGGGTGGATGATAATGAACCCGCCGATTTTAAAGTTGCATCCATGATTGGATCTATGAGGTTAACAAACCTTGATGTAAGTCTCTCCTACAGTGGCAGCGGGGATGAACAGGGCTGGAATCTGCTTGGCAATCCTTTTACATCTTCACTCGACTGGGACGAAGGCAGTTGGGGAGCAAATACCACCGGAACTGTTTATGTTTGGGATAATGATTACAACAGCGGCGACTACAGAACCTGGAACGGAACCACCGGAGACTTAACGGATGGAATTATCCCTATCAGCCAAGGATTCTTTGTAAAAGCCACATCAGGCGGGGATTTTACCATACCGGCAGATGCAAGGGTACACAGTTCCACCGTATTTTATAAATCAGGCGAACAGGAAAATGAAAGCTCGTATGTTCGGCTTCAGATGGAATATGGAGATCATGGAAATACAGTTTTCTTAGGTTTCCCCGAACACGGAACCTCAGGATTTGACCACAGGGGTGATGCCGATAAACTGATTTCCAGCGCCGATCTGCCGCAGATATTCGTCACAGAAAATGACAGGAAACTATGCATCAATGCATTGGAACCCCTTGGCGCTGAAGAAAAAACAGTTCCTCTCTACCTGACCCAGGCAGTTAACGGGGAGTATACTTTCACAATGACACAACTGGAAAATCTGCCGGATGTAAGCATCAAACTGGAAGACCTGAAAACCGGTGTTGTTCAGGATATGAAAAACAATCCGGTTTATACATTTACGGCCAATGAAGGCGATGACGAAGCCAGGTTTCTCCTGCATTTCAAGTCAACCACATTCGGAATAGAAAACCCGCTTCAAAATGCGGAAGGCAATATCAGCATTTATGCGTTCGATAACAACGTTTTCATAAATTCCAAAGGAGATGCAGCATATGAAAGTGGAATCATTGAGATTTTCAACCTGACAGGTCAAAAAATACATGAACAGCAATTATCCGCAGGGAGCCGGATAAGTATTCCGGTAAATGTCACCGGAAATTACATCATCGTCAGAGTGATTAAAGCAAGCGAAACAAAAACAGAAAAAATATTCATCAGATAAAAAAACGCAACGATTATGAAAAAGGCATTAATAAAAACAATTTTCTTCTTGTCTCTTACATTTATGATGAGCCTTTCGCTCAATGTCCAATCACAGGATCCAGGACCTCCTCCACCTCCTGGTGGAAGCTCAGGTTCAACAAATAACGATGGCAATCGAAACGGCGGTGGTGCTCCCATAGGAGGTGGATTGTTAATACTGCTTGGAATGGGTGGAGCTTATGGCGGATATAAACACTACCGGAATAAAAAAAAGAGCTTACTGGATTGAAGGATAAAAAACTGAAGCCATTGTGAGTCGGGCTGCTTTTATTAATTAGAATTTCCGATAACATGCAACCTGCAACAGTATCTGAACAGGAAGCGATCAGATTAAAGCAATCCTTTTGGCTACATCTTGCCAGATTTCACTCCCCTCCAAACTCCATCAAATAAGCTTTCAGGAATTCGTCGATTTCTCCGTCGAGCACGGCCTGTACATTTCCCACCTCGGTATTGGTGCGTGTATCTTTCACCAGCGTATAAGGCTGCATCACGTAAGATCGGATCTGCGAGCCCCATTCGATCTTTTTCTTGGCCCCTTCGATCTCGGCCTGGGCCTCTTGCTTTTTGCGCATCTCTATTTCATACAACTTTGATTTGAGCATGCGCAGGGCCTTTTCACGATTCTGTGATTGTGAGCGGGTTTCCTGGCATTCGATCACGATGTCTTCGGGCTGGTACCTGAGCCTGACGGCTGTTTCAAGCTTGTTCACATTCTGTCCGCCCGGGCCGCTCGAACGAAAGGTGTCCCAGCTGATATCGGAAGGATTGATCTCAATCTTGATGTTTTCATCCACAACGGGATATACGTAAACCGATGCAAAAGAGGTATGGCGGCGTTTGTTGGCGTCGAAAGGGGAAATGCGCACCAGGCGGTGAACGCCGTTTTCTCCTTTCAGGTAACCGAAAGCAAACTCACCTTCAAACTCAATGGACACGGATTTGATCCCGGCCACCTCCCCTTCCTGCAAGTCAAGCTCTTTGACCTTATAGTTGTGCCGTTCGCCCCAGCGTATGTACATACGCATGAGCATTTCGGCCCAGTCCTGGCTTTCGGTGCCGCCGGCCCCGGGGTTGATCTCCAGGATGGCCGACAACTTGTCCTCATCCTTGCTCAGCATACGCAAAAATTCGAGATTCCCGATTTCCTTCAGGGTTTTGTCATACTGCTTTTTCAGGTCGGTTTCATCGGCCTCCTTTTCTTCATAGAACTCATGGATCACTTTTAACTCTTCAAATGCAGTTTGGGCCGTATCGTAGGCCTTGATCCATTCATTTTTCCCTTTGATGGTTTTCAGCACAGATTCGGCCTTTTGCGGGTCGTTCCAGAATTCGGGTTGCTGGGATTCTTTTTCAAGTTCTTTTACTTCTTCTTTCCTCTGATCAATGTCAAAGGAACCTCCTCAAGGCCTCAAGCCTCTTACGCAGATCTTTTATTGTTTCATTTGTAAACATATGTCGTACATTCCTTTTTAGACCACAAAACTAATGCTTTTATTTCAGAGCTGGAAAACCTAGGGCATCTCAGTTGTAGGTTTCCTTTAGCACACTCCACACCAGGCCGGGCTTGTATCCTTTTCCAATTACGAATGCAGCAATTTTATGTTCCCGCCTGATGGGGTTATCCTCTTTCAACAGGGCATCTTTTTTGGTGATCAGCCGTTTGATCATGCCGATGTATTCTTCATCATCAATCTCATTCAGCCCCATTTCAATATAAATGTCGGGAATGTTTCTCCTTTTCAATTCCTGGTAGATCCGGTTTTTGCCCCATTTTTTCAATCTGAATTTGCTGCCGGCATACACACGGGCATAACGTTCTTCATCGATAAAGCCATTGTTGATCAGCTCATTGATGATCTTCTCAATCACCTGGGGTTGAGCTTTCCATTGACCGAGCTTTTGCTCCACTTCAAAAACGCATCTTTCCTGGTAAGCACAGTATTTTTCCATTCTGGATAAAAGGTAAGAATAATCGGCAGTCATAATTTTCTGGTTTAATTCAAAAGCAATTTACAAAAAAACCGGAAGTATTTCAACATTTTATTTCCGGATGCTAATCCTCATCAAGCAATTGCCGAACCAGTTCCGGAACGCCCTTAGCGGCATTTTCCCTGATGATATTCAAATTGGGAACAGTTCCTGTAAAGGAAGCCGTAGGATCGATGAGATATTTGGGACTCTTCTCAGGAACGTAATGGACCAGTCCTGCAGCCGGGTATACCGCCAGGGAGGTTCCAATGATCAGAAAGAGGTCAGCTTGCCGGGATATTTCGGCAGCAGGTCCAATGTTATCAACAGACTCTCCGAACCAGACCACATGCGGGCGCAATTGGGAACCTTTTTCACAGCAATCGCCGGCCTTCAGCTCCCATCCTTCGATGTCATATACCAATGAGGGATCAACCGTGCTTCTTGCTTTTCTCAGTTCACCATGCAGATGAAGGATATTGGTTGAACCTGCCCGTTCATGAAGATCGTCCACATTTTGGGTGATAATCCTGACATCGTATTTCTTTTCCAAATCAACCAATGCCTGGTGGGCGTCATTGGGCTCCACTACCAGTAGTTGTTGCCTGCGCATATTATAAAATTCAAGCACCAGATCCCGGTTGCGCATCCAGGCTCCCGGTGTGGCCAGCTCCTCAAAACGGTACTTCCGCCACATGCCATCGTCATCGCGGAAAGTTTTCAATCCGCTTTCCTTGCTGATACCGGCCCCGCTTAAAACGACGACTTTTTTCATTGCCACCTAATTATAAAAAAGCATCCCGCTTCGCTGCAGAATGCCCATGTATCCTATTTTCTTTTGATGATCTATTCTTCAAAAAGCTTCATATCGTCCAGCACTTTCATCACCTTTTTAACGGATTTAGCTGAATCCTGCATCAGTTTGTTTTCATCTTCAACCAACTGAAGCTCAAACACTTCCTCAATTCCGTTTTTACCCAGCTTAACCGGTACTCCCATATAGATATCCTTCAGGCCATATTCGCCATCCAGGTATGCACAAACCGGGAAAATCCGCTTCTGGTCGTCCACAATACCTTCAACCATTTGGGCGGCTGCAGCTCCCGGAGCATACCAGGCCGAGGTGCCCATCAGGTCGACCAGTTCGCCACCGCCAAAACGGGTACGTTCAACAATTTTGTGAATTTCATCTTCAGTTAGCAATTCACAGATCGGGATGCCGTTCACTGCTGTATATCTCGGCAGGGGAACCATACTGTCACCATGACCGCCTAGCGAAAGCGAAAGAATATCCTTGGGAGAAACATCAAGCGCCTGTGCAATGAATGCCCGATAACGTCCCGTATCCAACACTCCTGCCATGCCAAATACCTTTTGATGCGGTTTGTTTGACGCCTTGTAAGCACAATAGGTCATCACGTCCAGCGGATTGGACACAATAATGAGGATGGCATTCGGTGAATACTTAACTACTTTCTCGGTTACATCCTTTACGATCTGGGCGTTGGTCTTGATGAGTTCATCCCGCGACATACCGGGCTTCCTGGGCAAACCCGAAGTGATCACGACCACACCGGAACCTTTGGTTTTCAGGTAGTCGTTGGTTACACCCGTAACCCGGGTATTGAACATGTTGATTGATGATGACTGCCAGATATCGAGGGCCTTTCCTTCTGCCAGGCCTTGTTTGATATCCACCAGAACAACCTCTCTTGCAAGATCTTTGTGAGCGATAACATTGGCACATGTGGCGCCGACATTTCCTGCACCAACAACGGTAATTTTTTTCATAATGGAATCCTTTTGGTTTTTTTTCTTCTTTTTAATCGGACTAATTTTTAATAGTGTTGTACAAATATATGATAATTTATATATTTTGGCAAACAGATAATTGGCAAGAATTGTTTATCCATAGATGCCAAATCCAGGGTGATCAGGCAAACAAAAGCCCGGAACCTGATCGGCACCGGGCAAAATAGCTTGGTTTTATGTTAACATTTAATCTCCGTTATTCCTGCCTTCAACGCATTGAGAATCGATCACAGCAATAGAAACCATATTCACAATGTCGTTCACGCTGGCATCGATGTTCAACACATGCACAGATTTGTTCATGCCGTTGATCACCGGGCCGATCACTTCATAATGGCCCATTTCCTGCATCAGCTTATAGGCGATGTTACCGGCAGATAAATAAGGGAAGATTAAAACATTGGCCGGACCGTCGATCAATTTCGAGAAGGGGAAGTTTTCCCGCAATATTTCAGCGTTTAGGGCCACATTGGCCTGCATTTCCCCGTCCACAATCATATTGGGATGATGCCTGTGCAGATAGGCTACCGCTTCACGCTGTTTGCTCGGGATATTACCTTCGTAGGAGCCAAAGTTGGAATAGGATACAAAGGCCACTCTGGGCTTGATCTTGAACTGTTCAACGGCATAAGTTGTCTGCAAAGTGATTTCCACCAGTTGCTCCCTGGTGGGATTTTTGTTTACCGTACAATCGGCAAAGAAGATCGGTCCTTTTTTGGTGTTGATGATATACATGCCCGTTACCAGATTGGCATTTTCTTTCATGCCAATGATCTGAACAGCAGGCTGCAGTGTTTCAGGGTAGTTTCGCGTAAGCCCGGAAACCATCCCATCGGCATAACAGGCTTCAACCAGCATGGGAGCAAAATAATGGCGCTGGGTCATCATTCTCTTTGCGATGGGCCAGGTTACCCCGTATCGCTGACGCTGTTCGTAAATCCGTTTGGCATATTCAAGCCTTCGATCTTCTTCCGCTGCGGATTTAGGGTCGATGATCTCGATATCCCCGACCATCAGATCATTTCGTTTAATCAGTTCATGGATCGTTTTCTTATTGCCGAGCAGTATCGGCTGGGCAATATTTTCATTCATAATGATTTCAATCGCTTTCAGGGTCTTATAATTCTCGGCATCCGCAAATACAATTTTCTTTGGGTTGTTCTTGGCACGTGCCTTGATTTGCCGGATTAAGGGATTACTGATACCCAACCGTTTGCTAAGATCCTCTGCGTATTTGTCCCAATCGGTTATTGGTTTACGGGCAACACCAGTTTCTATTGCCGCCTTTGCAACAGCCGGAGCCACATGAACGATCAACCGGGGATCCATCGGTTTGGGAATGATGTAATTTTTCCCAAACTTCAGGTTGGTTGTTTGGAAAGCGATGTTAACCTCTTCTGGTACCGGCTCTTTAGCTAGTCCAGCCAGAGCTTTTGAAGCGGCCAGTTTCATCTCTTCATTGATCGCTGTTGAACGCACATCCATTGCGCCTCTGAAAATAAATGGGAATCCCAGCACATTGTTGATCTGGTTCGGATAATCCGAGCGGCCCGTTGCCATGATGATGTCATTGCGTACACTGAAAGCCTCTTCGGGAAGGATCTCAGGAATCGGGTTGGCCAGTGCGAAAACGATGGGATCATCCGCCATGGTAAGCAGCATTTCCTTTTTAAGTGCACCGGCCACGGAAAGGCCAAGAAACATGTCGGCACCTTTGAGGGCGTCTTCCAGGGTATGCAGGTCTTTGTCGGTTGCAAATTGACGTTTGTATTTATTCAGGTCATCCCTGTCCTTTCGCAATACGCCCTTGCTATCGAGCATGATGATGTTTTCGGGTTTAATGCCCAAAGCGATGTAAAGCCTGGTACAGGAGATAGCTGAAGCGCCAGCTCCGTTCACGACAATTTTTATTTCATCAATTTTCTTCTTATTGATCTCAAGTGCATTTAGCAAACCCGCGGCAGTAATGATGGCGGTACCGTGCTGATCGTCATGCATCACCGGGATATCAACAGCCTTCTTGATCCTTTCCTCAATTTCGAAGCATTCGGGTGCTTTGATGTCTTCCAGATTGATCCCGCCGAAAGTGGGTGCGATCGCAACCACGGTTTCAACAAATTTATCAACGCTGCTTTTGGTCACTTCAATGTCATATACATCAATATCGGCAAACACCTTAAACAGCAAGCCTTTTCCTTCCATCACGGGTTTTCCGGCCTCGGTGCCGATATCACCCAGGCCCAGCACTGCCGTGCCATCGGAGATCACGGCAACCAGGTTTCCTTTCATGGTATATTTGTACACATCTTCGGGATTCTTATGGATCTCCTTGCAGGGATCAGCAACCCCCGGGGTATAAGCCAGGGATAAATCACGTTGTGTTGAATAGGGTTTTGTCGGAATGGTTTCCATTTTGCCGGGACGACCTTCGGAATGATAGATCAGGGCATCTTTTCTGAATAAATTATCCATATGACTGCTACGCTTTGGTTGTTATTTTTTTAACAGCTAAACGGGCAAATTTAACAATATATTTCCATCTTAATTTTCTCATTACAAATTTATTTTGGCTGCGGACTTAATTTAAATTGATTCTTAAATGATGAAAAAATAATAAGTTTGTATCCTGAGATATCCGGATACGAACAACAAACAAATTAGCATGTACGCATACATTGAAGGACGCCTTGCAGAAAAGAACCCCGCCCATGTTGTTATCGACGTGAACGGAATGGGTTTTTTGCTTCACATTTCGCTGAATACCTACAGCAAAATCGGCCACGAAGAAAAATGCCGTCTATACACGCATCTGGTGATCAGAGAAGACGCCCAACTGCTTTATGGCTTTGCCGATGAAGGAGAACGCGCACTGTTCAGGCAACTGATCAGTGTTTCGGGTGTGGGAGCCAACACGGCCCGACTGATCCTGTCCTCACTTGCCCCTGCAGAAGTCGCTGAAGCCATCCTCACAGGAAACACCCCTGTGCTTCAGTCGGTTAAGGGAATCGGAGGAAAAACCGCCCAACGCATCGTGGTAGACCTGAAAGACAAGCTTGAGAAGGCTGGAACAGAGGTCGAAAAATTGGATTTTAAACACAATACCCTAAAAATTGAAGCGTTATCAGGTCTAACAACTTTAGGTTTTAATAAAAACCTTGCTGAGAAAGCCTTAGACAAAGTTTTGAACAAGCATGAAGGCACACTCTCAGTGGAAGATTTGATAAAACATGCTCTAAAGATTTTGTAGTGAAATCAAATTGATTGGGTAAAAAAGGTGGGAAATCATTCTGGCCCTTTGGCCTTTGAATGATTTTTTTGTATGATAATTAAGAGATAAATCAAAAGCGTTTGAAGCAAATAAGTAAATATTTCCGGTTATTTGTTTTTATATTTGTTTTGGTTTTGGTACTGGTGTCCAATGCTTCAATCTACCGCATGACAAGCGGAGCGCTGCAACTTTACCCTCCTCCCGATACCATCGAACCCGACACCAATGAAATAGAACTGATCTATCCTTTTCAGGATGATCCTGGTATTCCCTTTCAGCAACCCGATACCAATGCCCTCTTCCTGAAAACACCCTCTAATATTGAAACCGTTGTTGAATACGATCCGGTAACCGGTCAATACATCTTTAAAAAGAAAATCGGTGACTTCTATTACAGGGACCCCACTTACATGAGCCTGGATGAATACAGACGATATGAACTGAATCAAAGTATAAAAAACTACTGGAAGGAAAGATCCCTTACTGCCGGACAAGACCAGCGCGAGGGGATTATCCCTCAAATCCATATTGCCAACAAAGCTTTTGATAAGATCTTCGGCGGCAGCACCATCGACATCCGGCCGCAAGGGTCGGCCGAACTTACCTTTGGCGTGCTGGCCAACAGAAGGGACGACCCGCTGCTGAACGTGAGACAGCAACGTACGGTCAATTTTGATTTCAAGGAAAAGATCCAGATGAACGTTGTGGCAAAGATCGGAGATAAGATCGAGTTCAAAACAAACTACAACACCGAAAGCCAGTTTGACTTTGAAAACAAGCTAAAGTTGAAATATGAAGGGGATGAAGACGACATCATCAAGCTGATCGAAGCCGGCGACGTTAGCCTGCCACTGAACACTTCCCTGATCACAGGAAGTCAGGCTTTGTTCGGAGTTAAAACCCGTCTGCAATTTGGCCGTACCACCGTAACCGGTGTTTTCTCCCAGCAGGAAAGCGAGTCTTCAACCATTACTGTTGAAGGCGGCGCTCAGCGCAATGAGTTTGAGCTTACCGCCCTGGACTATGAAGAAAACAGGCACTTCTTTCTTGCCCGGTATTTCAGAGGCCAGTATGAAGGTGCTTTGGCAGAACTTCCCGTGGTCAGTTCCGACATCAACATTACCAAAATGGAAGTTTGGGTAACCAATATTGGAGCTGCCGTCACTGAAAACCGGAACATTGTCGCTTTTACCGACCTGGGTTCATATGATCCGTACAACGATAAAATACAACCTAAGCCCGGTCGGCGGCTGCCTTCAAACAATACAAACAACCTGATCTCCCAGCTCGACACCACCAAAGTCAGAGATATCAACATTGTTTCCAATTACCTCAAAGGCGATCCTTTCGGTATCGGCCAGGGGGGCTATATGGTTTCCGGAGAAGATTTTGAGAAAGTGGAAAGCGCACGCAAGCTTGAGCCTTCGGAATATACCATCAACAGCAAACTGGGATTTATTTCACTCAATACCAACCTCAATTCCGACCAGGTGCTGGCGGTGGCATTTCAATATACAAAGATTGGCGATACTGCAGTTTACCAGGTGGGTGAATTCTCAGATCAGGGGATCACTTCTCCCAACTGCCTGATCGTAAAACTGTTGAAAAGTACATCCCTGAATGTAAACAACCCGCTCTGGAAGCTGATGATGAAAAATGTTTACAACATCGGCGCCTACCAGGTGAACCAGCAGGATTTTATGCTGAATATTTTTTATTCGGGAAATGAAAATGGGGTTCCGACCGCTTATTTCACCGAAGGGCCCGAAGATGTGAAGGGAGTTCCCCTGCTTCGCCTGTTCAATTTTGACAAGCTCGACCAACAATTGAATCCCTTTCCCGACGGCATGTTCGATTTTATTAACGGGGCAGCTACCAGCGGAGGCACCATACAGGCTTCCAATGGAAGGGTGTATTTCACTGTGCTTGAACCTTTCGGACGCCATATGAGAAAGATTTTCGAACAGGACACAGCCCTGGCCAGCAAGTATGCCTACGATTCGCTTTATACCCTGACCAAAACCGGAGCCGAGCAATTTCCGGATAAGAACAAATACCTCATCCAGGGATATTATAAATCTTCGGTGAGCAACGAGATCTCGCTGAACGCCTTTAATGTGCCCAGGGGATCGGTGACCGTGACAGCCGGTGGACGACAACTGGTAGAAAACGTGGATTATACGGTGGACTATACGCTGGGTCGCGTGCGCATTATCAACGAAGGAATTTTAAATTCAGGCACCCCCATCAAAATCAACCTGGAAAACAACGCCCTTTTCTCCATCCAGACAAAACGCCTGATGGGTTTGAATTTTGAGCACCGCATCAGCGAGAACTTCAATTTCGGAGGTACCATACTGAATTTGACAGAAAGGCCCCTTACACAAAAGACAAACTATGGTGATTCACCCATTAGCAATACCATTTACGGTTTCAACCTGGATTATGAAACCGAATCGCGCTGGCTGACCAAAATGGTCGACAATATCCCACTGATAGAAACAAAGGCCCCATCCAGGATATCAATGGAAGGCGAATTCGCCCACTTCCTGCCGGGGCATAGCCGGGCCATTGGCAAAACCGGCACCTCCTACATTGATGACTTCGAAGGCAGCAAATCCACCATCGATCTGAAGAACATCGGCTCCTGGTTTTTGGCCAGCACCCCGCAAGGTCAAACCGAGCTGTTCCCCGAAGCCGCTCTCACAGAAGGTATCAACTATGGTAAAAACAGGGCCAAACTGGCCTGGTATATCATCGATCCCATCTTTTACGACCGAACAGGCAATCTGAGGCCGCCCAACATTACCACCGACGAAATTTCCAAAAATTCTGTACGTCAGGTTTTGGAAACGGAAATTTTTCCCGAAAAAGAAGTTCCCAGCGGACAACCTACCAATATACCCATTTTAAACCTGGCTTACTATCCCGATGAAAAAGGCCCTTACAATTACGATATCGAGCCTGTTTCGGGTATTTCAGCAGGAATCGACGACGAGGGCCGGCTGCAGGATCCTGACTCACGATGGGGCGGTATGATGCGCAAAATCGAATCCAGCGATTTTGAAGCTACCAATGTGGAGTACATTGAATTCTGGATGATGGATCCTTTTAGCGGTGATTCCGCCAATAGCGGCAAACTTTATATTAACCTGGGGGATGTTTCGGAAGACATTCTGAGGGACGGGCGAAAAAGCTTTGAAAACGGCCTGCCCACCGGTCCTGAAGTTTCCAATGTGGATACCACCATCTGGGGACGCGTACCTACCGTTCAGGCTTTGGTGGAATCCTTCGACGATCAGCCCTCGTCAAGGCCATACCAGGATGTGGGTTATGACGGGCTGATGGATGATGACGAACGCTCTTTCCTGGAAAGCAATCCCTATGGGAATAATTACCTGGCGTTGATCCGGCAAAAATACCTCGACGGAGAGATCACTGCCGAAGCCTTTGATAATATTGTTGCCGACCCTTCGACAGACAATTACCAGTATTTCAGAGGTGAAGCCATAACTGAAACAAGCATAGCCGAACGTTACAAAAACTACAACAATCCCGATGGCAACTCCCCCACCGATGAGCAAAACCCCGAACCCTATCCTATTGCCGCTACCACATTGCCCAATGTGGAAGACATCAACAGGGACAATACGCTGAGTGAGGCCGAACGCTATTATCAGTATGTGGTGGAGTTGGATCCTGACAAAATGAAAGTGGGTGAAAATTTCATTGCCGACATACACGAAGCCGTTGGAGTAAATCTGCCAAATAAGGAAACCACCAATGTGAAATGGTACCAGTTTAAAATCCCGGTCAGGAGCCCTGATAAGGTTGTGGGAAATATACAAGACTTTCGGTCGATCCGCTTTATGCGTGTTTTTATGAAAGATTTTGAGAAACCCGTCATTTGCCGTTTTGCCACCCTCGAATTGGTGCGCGGTGAATGGAGAAGATACAACCAACCTCTGCTTGCACCCGGCGAATATATTCCAAGCAACCAGCAGGCAGAAACCCAATTTGACATCAGTGCCGTGAATGTGGAGGAAAACAGCGGCAGAAACCCGGTAAATTATACGCTTCCTCCAGGCATCGACAGGGAGATCAATATCGGAACAACAAACCTCACGCAGCAAAACGAGCAATCCATGGTGCTGAAAGTAATTGACCTGACTGACGGCGCCGCAAAAGGGGCCTTTAAAACAACCGACTTTGACTTCAGGCAGTACGGCCATCTGAAGATGTTCGTTCATGCCGAAAAGGTATTTGCCAATGAAAACCTAGATTACGGGGATATGACCGTCTTTATCCGTTTTGGCTCCGACCTCACTGAAAATTATTATGAATATGAATTGCCTCTGACCTTCACCGACTGGTCGCCCGGCGAGGTGGTGAGGGATCCCGCCCTGATCTGGCCCGAGGCCAACAATGTGGACATCGACCTGGAAAAGATTGTGCAGATCAAGCAAAACAGGAATGTGAAGATGCGCGACCCCAACAGCAATCTCGCCATCAACAGGCCATACATCGAGTATGAGGGCGAGGGCGACGGCAAGATCACCGTTCTGGGTGTTCCCAGCATCAGCGATGTGAAGGCGATCATGATTGGAGTGAGAAATCCGAAAAAACAGGTTCTGCAAGATGGAGACGACGGCAAGCCGAAATCCGTGGAAGTATGGATCAACGAGTTGCGATTGACGGATTTCAACAAACAAGGCGGATGGGCCGCTTCCGCACGCGTATCGGCCAACCTGGCCGACCTGGGACGTGTAACGGTGAGCGGGATGCACAGCACGCCCAACTTCGGAAGCCTCGATCAAAAGATCGACGAAACCCAGCGGGAAGCCGTTACCCAGTTCGATATCTCCACGGACGTGGAACTTGGCAAATTCTTCCCTGAGGAAACCGGCATCAAAATCCCCATGCATTTCGACTATTCCGAAACCCATGTTGTACCCCAATACAATCCGCTCGACCCCGATATCAAGCTGAAAGATGAGCTGGATACATATGATTCGGAAGCAGAAAGAGATTCTCTGAAAAAGATCACCCAGGAATTTGTGCAGCGCAAAAGCATCAATTTTATGAATGTGCGCAAAACAAGGACCAACCGCAACAAAAAGCCCAAAATATACGACATCGAAAACTTTAACTTTTCCTATGCATACTCCGAAGTTTTTATACGAAACATCGATGTTGAATTTGATATGCAAAAGATTTACAATGGTGGTTTCGGCTATGCATACAATTCCAATCCACAGAATATAAAACCCCTGGCCGGTATCGGCTTTCTAAAATCTTCGGATCTGTTTAAGATCATCCGGGATTTCAATTTTTACTATCTGCCCAAGTCACTGGCCTTCAGGACCGATATGTATCGGGAGATCAACGAGCGAAAACTCAGGAACAAGAGCATTGGCCTGGTAAAGACGGAAACATACACCATGAAACGATGGGACTGGAACCGGACCTATGAATTGAAATACGATCTTACCCAAAATCTCAACATCGAATACAGCGCCAATGCCAAGGCCTATATCGACGAGCCACAGGGCCTTCCCGACAAAGGTACTTCCGAATATGAGGCTTACAAAGACACCATAAGGAATGAGATATTCAACTTTGGAAGCATTGATCGCTATCATCAAACCATATCGGCCAATTACAGGTTGCCCATCAATAAAATACCTTTCCTTAACTGGGTTAATTTGCAGGCCGGCTATAGAGGGCAATACACCTGGACTGCTTCACCCAAATCCATACGCGACCGGGTGGGCAATCAAATCCAGAACTCAAATACCATACAGATAAACGGTGATTTCTCCCTCGATCAACTATATGACAAGATCCCTTATCTTTCCAAACTGAATGAGGGAAGCAAACGTGGAGGCAGAAGGCCCATGCAGCGTCCGCCCGGCAGGCAAGGGCCGGAAAAGGAAAAAGAAAGCGACACCACCGATCAGGAAAAAGGAACCAATTACCTGAAGTTTGTGGCGGACAACATTTTGCGAATTGCAACCGGCATAAAGAAAGCCTCATTCACCTATTCGGAAACGAATGGCACCTTCCTGCCCGGCTTTGTTCCCGAACCCAACGCCATCGGGATCAACTGGAAATACACACCCGATACCAGCGTTTACAAGGATCCTTCCATTTTCGGTGGCGAATATCCCACATCACTGGCGCCGGGAATCGGTTTTGTTTTCGGGGATCAGCGCGATATCACCAACGACGCCTTCCGCTACGGGTGGATCACCCCCGACACCCTGGTTAACCAAGCTTTTGCAACCAAGCATAGCGACAATCTCAACATGCGTTTAACCTACGAGCCTTTCAGGGACCTCCGGTTGGAAATCAGCGCCGACCGGGCCTATTCCAATACATTCGAAGCCTTCCTGAGAATGGATACCACCGGGGAGTTCAACCGCTTCTCGGAAATGGAAAGGGGAAGCTTCAGCATGTCATATCTGATGATCGGTACAGCTTTTATAAAAGATCTTGATAACAACATTTCTGAAGTATTCGAAAACTTCAAGGAATACCGTACAATAATTGCAGACCGGCTGGCCAGAGAAAATCCCAACTGGAACGGGGAATATGTCACCGACACCGTGACTGTGGATGGGCAGAGAATAACCAGAAGATTCCCCCTGGGCTATGGACCTACGCAACAGGAAGTACTCCAGCACGCTTTCCTGGCAGCATACTCGGGAAAACAACCCGGAGACGCCAGCCTGGTGCGTTTCCCGAAATTACCTCTGCCCAACTGGCGCCTCACTTTCTCAGGTCTGATCAATATTCCTTTTATCAAGGAAAGATTCAGGAAGATCACCATCTCTCACGGATACATGTCGGCATATAATGTGGCCGGTTTTACCAGGTATACCGAATATGCCGAAAAGAACGGACACCCGAGCAGGCTTTTTGCAAACAGCCAGAATTTCATACCCAAATACGACATCAGCGCCATTTCGGTAACCGAGCAGTTTTCACCTCTGATCGGACTGGATGTTACCATGAACAACAACATGTCGACCAAACTGGAATATAAAAAGGCCCGGAACCTGGCATTCAGCTTTATAAACAACCAGCTTACCGAGGTTAAAAGCGATGAATTTATTGTTGGTATGGGTTACAAGATCAAAGATGTATCCTTCTCCTTTATCACTTCAGGTGGAAGAGGCTCCAGCAGAAGAGTGAAAAGCGATCTTGACATACGCGCTGATTTCTCCATCCGAAGCAACAAAACCATCCTGCGCAGGTTGGATGAAGACGTGAACCAGATCTCAAGCGGTCAGAAAAT
Organism: Bacteroidales bacterium; assembly: GCA_021738625.1. Taxonomy (GTDB): domain Bacteria; phylum Bacteroidota; class Bacteroidia; order Bacteroidales; family JAIOZK01; genus JAIOZK01. The sequence continues at coordinate 18,068 of JAIPBS010000023.1, read as the reverse complement.
AATCAGCATCAACACCAGCGCAGATTATAATATCAACCAGCGATTCAACATCAGGCTGTTCTTCGACAAGGTGATCAACAATCCCTTTGTCTCCAACCAGTACAGAAACTCTACAACCAACGGTGGCATAACCTTGCGGTTTACCCTGAGTCAATAAACGGGCTGATAACTAAGTTTTTGATTTTAGTATATGATCACCTGGGTTTGAAGAAAAAAATGTAATTTTGATCCCGTTAAAACAAAAGCATTTGCGTTATGAAAATACCTGAACAATTGAAGTACACCAAAGACCATGAATGGCTAAAAGTTGACGGCGAATTTGCGTATGTTGGTGTAACCGATTACGCCCAGAATGAATTGGGAGACGTCGTTTTTGTAGAAGTGGAAACCGAAGGGGAAACACTTGATAAAGGAGAAGCTTTCGGCACCATTGAGGCGGTTAAAACGGTTTCCGATTTGTTTATGCCCATTGGCGGAAAAGTCGAGGAATTCAACTCCGAACTCGAAGATAACCCGGAGCTTATCAACCATGATCCATACGGTAAAGGTTGGATCATCAAGCTGAAGATATCCAACCCCGACGAGGTTGATGAGTTGCTTGACGATGCCCAATACAAAGAGATCATCGAATCATAAGCAACCCGATGGCATTTAGAAATTTCTGGCCCGTTTATCTATGGGCCTTTTTTATATTCGTCCTCTCGATCCTGCCGGGCGATTATATCCCGCAGGTAATCACATTGTGGGACTGGCTGGGGCCCGACAAAATTGCACATCTGCTGTTTTACGGCGTATTCGGCTTCCTGCTGCTTATGGGGTTCAATAAGCAATACCACCTGCAAAAACTGCGTTATTACCTTGCAGCAACTTTTATTGCTGGCACGTTATTTGGTTTAATCATAGAGCTGTTGCAACATTATGTGTTTAAAGGAAGAAACGGAAATGTTTATGATGCAGCAGCCAACGTAATTGGAGTCATAATCGGAATTTCGAGCTTTGTAATTTATAAACGGAAAAAATTAAGGAATAAAAATACTGATTCATAATTTTTAATAACTTAGCAAGCTCAAAACAGAGTGTTTTTTGCAAAATAATTTTCAGCCATGGAAAAGAAAAAAACAAAAAGAGCAGACCTTGAAAACAAACGGACGATCTTCTTACAGATTGGCCTGGTGGTTGTTTTAGCGGCAATTTTTGTTGCATTCGAGGCAAAAACCTATCAAAAGAAAGAAAAAGTCGTGTTCCAGGTAGAAGACAAAGAACTGGTTCAGGAAGAGATCATACAAACCAAACAGGAGGTGAAACCTGAGCCGCCTCCACCCCCCAAGCAAGTGACACGCATTGAAATCGTGGAAGATGACATTGAGATTGAAGATGAGATCGAAATTGATGTGGAGGCCGACATGGAAACCGAGATTGAAGAATTCGTGCCGGTTGAAATGGAAGAAGAAACCGGCGCGGAAGAAATGGAAATTTTTACCGTGGTTGAATCCATGCCTGAGTTTCCGGGAGGTGAAGCTAAACTTTACAAATACCTGGCTGATAACATTGAGTACCCACAGCTTGCCAACGAAAGTGGCATACAGGGTCGCGTATTCGTAACCTTTGTGGTTGAACGTAATGGCGAGATCACCGACGTAAGGGTATTGCGTGGTATCGGAGGCGGATGCGATGAGGAAGCCGTGCGTGTGGTCCAGAGCATGCCCCGATGGAAACCAGGAAAGCAAAGAGGTAAACCCGTGCGTGTGCAATACAACCTGCCCATCAAATTTACCTTGCAATAAAATACCCAAATAAAAATATTCTCAAAACCCGGCTTCTGGCCGGGTTTTTTGTTTACAGTCACACCTTTATCTGATCCGTGCCCGCCTTATCCTGATCTACACATGCAGAAAAGCTGCATTGGTATAATACTTGAATTCTTTCAGGAAAAACCAATATGAAAAATATGGCAGCATATCTACCCACCTGAGTAAACAAAATCTATTAACCAAAATTCAACGCCATGAAAACAAAGAGATCAAAAAAGAAATCGCTGGAAAGCTTCAGAACCATTTTCTTTCAGCTGGGCCTTATCGTTACATTGGCCCTGGTATTTGCTGCCTTCGAATGGAAAACCTATGGTACACGTGATGTTCCATTGTTTACAATCTTCGACAGAACCGAAGACACCGAGCTGCCGCCCATCACCGTGATGGAAGAAAAGCAAAAGCCCAGGCCGGTTCCAAGGGCCATAACCGAAATAGAGATTGTTCCTGATGATATCGATACGAAAGAACTCGATATTGACCCCGAGATTAAAATGGACGAAGCTGTCATTGAAGATATCCCGTTTTATCTCCCCAAAGAGGAACCTGTGGAAGAACCGGTCATATTAATTCCCGGGAAAATGCCCGAATTCCCCGGAGGCGAGTCGGCCATGTATGCCTACATACAACAACATCTAAAATATCCGGCTCCAGCAGCTCAGATCGGCATCCAGGGAAAAGTATTTGCAAGGTTCATTGTTGAAAAAGACGGTTCGATCAGTCATATTGAAATTCCTAAAGGGCTTGGCTTTGGCTGTGACGAAGAGGTGATCAGGGTGATCAAAAGCATGCCGCTTTGGCAACCAGGCAAGCAGGGGCCCCACAAAGTGAGAGTACTCTATACCTTACCTGTTCATTTCAAACTCGAATAAAACTAACTAATCGCGGAGTCGCCAGGAAAAGGCGGCTCCGTTGCGTTTTATGATTGATTTGCGAAATGGGTCTGAATAACTTCGGCTCTGGCCCTGCCCACCACCGCTTCCAATTTTTCCTTCTCTGCCTTTCTGACGCCTTTAACCGACTTGAATTCTCGCAACAGTTTCTGTGCGGTTGACTCACCGATCCCTTTAATACCGGTAAGCTCCGTTCTCACCAGTTCCTTTTCGCGCCGCTTCCTGTGATGCGTGATTCCAAAGCGGTGGGCTTCATCCCGCAAATGCTGGATCACCTTAAGCGTTTCAGATGTTTTATCGATATATAAAGGAACCGGATCGCCGGGAAAATAAATCTCCTCCAGTTTTTTGGCAATGCCGATGATGCTGATCTTTCCCCTGAGACCAAGTTCCTCCAGGCTTTTCAGGGCGGCGCTGAGTTGGCCTTTTCCACCGTCGATCACGATCAGCTGAGGCAAATCCTTTTCCTCTTCCAGCAATCGTTTGTACCTGCGGTAAACCACTTCACGCATGGAGGCATAATCATCCGGACCGGTTACGGTTTTGATGTTGTAATGGCGGTATTCTTTTTTTGCCGGCTTCGCATTCCTAAAAACCACCATGGCGGCTACCGGGTTGGTACCCTGTATGTTGGAATTGTCGAAACACTCGATATGCCGGGGCGGTTCTTTCAATCGCAAATCTTTTTGCATGGTTTTCAGCATGCGCGTGGTATGCCTTTCGGGATCCACAAGCGATTGCTGCTTGTCTTTTTCAAGCTTATAATATTTTGCATTTCTTGTTGACAGATCGAGCAGTTGTTTTTTATCACCGCGCTGCGGAATTGTTGTGGTAAGGCCTTCAAGTTCAAAATCCATCTCGATTGGAACGATGATCTCTTTTGAATCGCTGTCGAAACGCTGCCTGAAATCGGCAATGGCCATGGCCAGCAGATCGGGCTCGTTTTCATCAAGTCTTTTTTTCATTTCGATTGTATGAGCCTGCACCACAGCGCCATTCACTACCTTCAGATAATTTACATATCCCGATTCAACATCAGAAATAATGGAATATACATCCACATTGTGGATTTTGGGATTCACGATGGTTGACTTGCTCTGAAAACGCTCCAGCAACTCTAGTTTTTCCTTGATGGTTTGCGCACGCTCAAATTCGTAATTTTCGGCGTTTTCCATCATCAGCTCCTTCAATTTCCGGGCAACCGTATTGATGTTTCCCTTGATGATCTGCCTGATGGCATCGATGGTTTCTTTGTAGTCTTCTTCCGTTTGATGGCCTTCGCATGGCCCTTTGCAGTTCCCAATATGATATTCGAGGCAAACTTTGAATTTTCCGTTTTCAATGTTTTTTTTGCTAAGCTTCAGGTTACATGTCCTGAGCGGATAAAGCTGCCTCACCAAATCCAGCACGGTATTCATCATTTTCACAGAAGCATATGGCCCGTAATATTCCGATCCGTCGCGGCGATTGGGATTGCGAAGGGAAAACACCCTTGGGAATGGTTCCTTTTTAATACATATCCACGGAAAACTCTTATCATCCTTGAGCATCACATTGTAGCGCGGCTGGTATTTCTTGATCAGATTGTTTTCCAGTAACAGGGCATCCAGCTCCGTATTTACAACAACAAAAGAAATATCGGCAATTTTTTTCACCATCACCCTGATTTTGCCTGATTCGTGTTCTTTGGTAAAATAACTGGATACACGCTTTTTCAGGTTTTTGGCCTTGCCCACATAGATCACCTTGTTGTTTTTATCAAGAAACCTGTATACGCCGGGGTTTCCCGGCAGGGACCTAACCACCGCGTTGATATGTTCTTTGTCGCTCATAAAAAGCTAACTCTTTTGCGAATTGCCCGGAGATCCTCCCTTATCCTTCTTCAGAGCGTCCCAGCCCTGAGCCTTCAAAGCAACCAGATTGCCATCGTTCGACACCAGGTATCTACCGTTTGAAATGTCGGTCATATGCCCGATAATCCTGATATTCTTCTGATTTTTTATTTTTTCATGATCATCAAGCTTCACCGTAAAAAGCAATTCGTAATCTTCGCCCCCATTTAATGCAGCCACTGAGGGCAGGATTTCGAATTCATCCGCCACGTTTACTGTAGCCAGATCAATCGGAAGTTTTTCTTCATAAAGGTGAACACCCAGTCCGGTATGTTCGCAGATATGCAACATATCGGAAGCCAGTCCGTCGGATATGTCGATCATGGAGGTAGGTCTGATATTTTCCTTTTTTAACAATTCAACAATATCTTTTCTGGCCTCCGGTTTCAATTGCCTCTCCAAAATATAATCATGCCCGGAGAGATCGGGTTGCACATTGGGATTTGCTTCGTAGGCTTTTTTCTCCCTTTCCAGGATCAGCAAACCCATGTAGGCCGCACCCAGATCGCCGCTAACACAAACCAGATCACCTTCAGCAGCGCCTTTACGATAGGTGATATCTTCCTTCTTAACCTCGCCTATAGCGGTGATGGACAGAAATAGGCTACCCGGACTGGCTGTGGTGTCACCACCCACCACATCCACACCGTACATCTCGCAAGCCAGATAGATTCCGCTGTAGATTTCTTCAATGGCCTCCACCGAAAACCTGTTGGATACAGACATGCCTATGACCACCTGCCGGGGGGTGCCGTTCATGGCATAAATATCTGAAAAATTCACGACCACGGCTTTGTATCCCAAATGTTTCAATGGTGTATAAGACATATCAAAATGAACGCCTTCGACCAGAAGATCGGTCGTGATCAGCTGATATTTTTCTTTATCCTTTTCAAGCACTGCGGTGTCATCGCCCACGCCTGTTATGGTGGATTTGTTTTTAAGCTTAATATTTTTTGTTAGAAGATCAATCAATCCGAATTCTCCGAATGCCTCAATTTCTGTCCTTGGTATATTTCCTTGTCCGTTGCTCATAATCTGTTGTTTTAGAGTACAAAATTAACAAATCATTCCGGGAGGGCAATAATCAGGCCCTAAGGTCCTGGCTTGTTTCTCCCTCAGGCAGTTAGTGACCCGTTCAATACGATTAACCTATCTCCCTGACTGGCTTAAATCCCTTGCTGCTGTTCAACCATTTTCCCCCATAAATTGTTATCTTTGTAACCTTATTTAATCTTAATACAAATAAGTTGGAGGATGACATGAATGCAGAAGATCAGATACTTGATAAGATAACCAGCAGCGATTATAAATACGGATTTACTACAAATATAGAAACCGAAACAGCTCCCATCGGGCTGAGTGAGGATACCGTCAAATTTATCTCAGCCAAAAAAGAAGAGCCACAATGGATGCTAGATTGGCGGTTGAAGGCATACCGGCACTGGCTCACCATGAAAGAGCCCCGCTGGGCGCATGTTAAATATCCGAAGATCGATTACCAGGATATTTATTATTATGCCGCTCCCAAAAGGAAAGAAGGGCCCAAAAGCCTGGACGAAGTCGATCCCGAATTGCTCGATACATTCAATAAGCTGGGCATTTCATTGGATGAACAGAAAAAGCTGGCCGGTGTTGCAGTTGACGCCGTTGTGGACAGCGTTTCGGTGAAAACCACTTTCAAGAAAACACTCGAAAAACACGGCATCATATTCAGCTCGATGAGTGATGCCATCAAACACCATCCGGATCTGGTAAAGAAATACCTGGGAACGGTGGTGCCTTATACCGATAATTTCTTTGCCACCCTGAATTCAGCGGTATTCAGCGACGGATCTTTTGTTTACATCCCGAAAGGCGTGCGTTGCCCCATCGAGCTTTCCACCTATTTCAGGATCAACGCGGCCAAAACAGGACAGTTTGAACGAACCCTGATCGTGGCCGAAGACGACAGCTATGTGAGTTACCTGGAAGGCTGCACGGCGCCCATGCGCGACGAAAACCAATTGCATGCGGCGGTGGTGGAGATCGTTGCGCTTGACAATGCTCAGGTAAAGTACTCCACCGTGCAAAACTGGTATCCCGGCGACAAAGAAGGCAAAGGCGGGATTTACAATTTCGTGACCAAGCGGGGAGCCTGCCGGGGTGTTAATTCAAAAATCTCATGGACACAGGTAGAAACCGGTTCGGCGGTCACCTGGAAATATCCCAGCTGCATGCTGATCGGAGACAATTCGGTTGGTGAATTTTATTCCGTTGCCGTGACCAACAATCACCAGCAGGCTGATACCGGTACCAAGATGGTGCACGTGGGCAAAAACACCAAAAGCACCATCATCTCCAAGGGGATATCAGCCGGATACAGCAACAACAGCTACCGCGGGCTGGTGCGGGTTACCAAACGCGCCGACAATGCCAGGAACTTCTCCCAGTGCGACTCGCTCTTGCTGGGCGATAAATGTGGGGCACATACGTTCCCTTATATAGATACCGACAACAAGTCGGCCATTGTGGAACATGAAGCCACTACTTCCAAGATCTCCGACGATCAGTTGTTTTATCTGAACCAAAGAGGCATTGACACAGAAGACGCCATCGGGCTGATCGTGAACGGATACGCCAAAGAGGTGATCAAACAACTCCCAATGGAGTTTGCGGTGGAAGCCCAAAAACTTCTTCAGATCACCTTGGAAGGGAGTGTGGGCTAGTTATTTGAAGTTCAAAGTTTAATGTTGAAAGTTTAAAGAAAAAAATAAACATATGTTACTGAATATTAAAAATCTGCATGTAGAGATAGACGGGAAAGAAATAATTTCCGGACTGAACCTGGGAATCAATAAAGGAGAAATTCATGCCATCATGGGCCCTAACGGAACAGGTAAGAGTACATTGGCTTATGCCATTGCAGGCCGTGAAGGCTATGAAGTTACAAAGGGAGAAATCATTTACAAAGGGGAAAATATCCTGAACTGGGAACCTGATAAACGGGCCAATGAAGGTATTTTTCTCGGATTTCAGTACCCGGTTGAGATCCCAGGCGTGAGTATGACCAATTTCATGCGTACCGCCATCAATGCCCAGAGGGAATACAGGGAACAGGGATCCATTTCAGGAAAGGATTTCCTTGCCAGGATGGAAGAGAAAAAGAAGCTGGTCGAGATCCACACAAAACTCACTAGCCGCTCGGTGAATGAGGGCTTTTCGGGAGGAGAAAAGAAAAAAAATGAGATCTTTCAGATGGCCATGCTGGAACCCACCATGGCCGTGTTGGACGAAACCGATTCCGGTCTTGACATCGACGCCCTTAAAATCGTGGCCAATGGGGTGAACCTGATCAAAAATGAGGAAAATGCATTCCTCATCATTACCCATTACCAGCGCCTGCTCGACTATATTGTACCCGATTTTGTGCATGTGTTATACGATGGCAAGATCGTTAAATCAGGCGGGAAAAAACTTGCCGAGCAACTCGAAGAACAGGGTTACGAATGGATCAAGGAAGAATTCGAACGCGTTAGTTAAAAGAGGATCAGAAATGAACAACTCTCAGCAAATAAGCCTTAAAGAACGTTTCGAGAAACAATTTGAGGAACACAAGAAAAACCTTTACAAGCACGATACCCGCAAGGTTGCCGAATACCGCAGCCAGGGTTATGACGCCTTCAGGCGGTTGGGATTCCCCACCCGAAAACTTGAGGACTGGAAGAACACCGACTTGAAAAAGGCCCTGGAAACCGATTACAAACAAGAATTTGAGCTGACTCATGAGGAAGTCAATGTGGAAGATCTGTTCGAATGCAAGGTACATGATTTTGACACTGAGATCAGCTCGTTGCTTAACGGGTGGTATGTTTATACCGACTCCCCCCTCAAAAAGCTGCCCGACGGAACCATCATGGGCAGCCTGGCCAAAGCCATGAAAGAATATCCCGATCTGGTCGATCAATATTACGGGGAAGCCTTCAGACTGGAACAAAACGGCTTTACCGCCATGAACACGGCATTTGCCCAGGACGGGGTGTTCATTTATGTGCCCGATAATGTGAAGGTGAAAAGGCCCATTCAGCTGATCAATATCATCAATAAAAACGAAAATATTTTTATACAGAACAGAAACCTGGTGGTGATAGGTAAAAATGCGGAGCTGACTATGGTGCATTGTGATGATTCGGTGAACCACAATATCAGTTTTACCAATTCACTCACAGAAGCCGTCATTGGCGAAAATGCAGGGCTGGACCACTACAAATTGCAGAACCTCAACAACAACAGCAGCCTGATCAACTCCAGCTTTTTCAGCCTGGAAAAAAACAGCCGTCTGAAAGCCAATGCCATCACACTGAATGGCGGCCTGATCAGGAACAACATACATGTTTCTTTGAATGGAGAAAACGGAGCGGCAGATGTGTATGGCGTTTTTCTGCTCGACCGCGAGCAGCATGTCGACAACCAGGTTTTCATCGACCACCGCATGCCGAATTGCTACAGCAACGAATTGTTTAAAGGTATATTGGATGAAAAGTCAACAGGGGTGTTCAACGGCCATATCATGGTAAGGAAAGATGCACAAATAACCAATGCATACCAGAACAATAAAAACCTACTGCTGACAGACGAAGCCAAGATGAATGCCAAGCCTTTCCTTGAAATCTATGCGGATGATGTGAAATGCTCGCATGGAGCCACTGTGGGCCAGCTCGACAAGGAAGCAATGTTCTATCTGAAATCCAGAGGGATCGATGCGGACAAAGCCCGCACATTGCTCATGTATGCTTTCGCTGCCGAAGTGATCGAAAAGATTTCCATCGAACCGCTCAAGGTCAGGATAGACGATATGGTAAAAAGAAGATTGCGTGGCGAGCTTTCGGTTTGCGACCGTTGTGTGCTGCATTGCAGCGAGCCCGAAAAGGAAATTGAATTTGACATCGATCTGAGTAAAATATAATCGATATGGCCTCCTCACTGGATGTAAAAAACATCAGAAAAGACTTTCCGGCCCTGCATCAGGAAATTTACGGGAAACCACTGGTTTATTTCGATAATGCCGCTACCACACAAAAGCCCCGGCAGGTGATTGAGCGTATGATCAAGTATTATGAGGAAGAAAACTGCAACATCCACCGGGGCGTGCATTATTTGAGCCAAAAAGCAACCGAGGCTTTTGAGAATGCCCGCAGAAACATACAGCAATTCATCAACGCCAAAGAAACCCATGAGATCATTTTTACAAAAGGAACCACCGACAGTGTCAACCTGGTGAAAACCTCCTTTGGGGAAGAATTCCTTCAAGCCGGCGATGAGGTCATCGTATCCGTAGCCGAACATCACTCCAATTTTGTGCCCTGGCAGGTATTGTCGGAAAAGAAAAATATTCCCCTCCGGATCATCCCAGTGAATGATAAAGGCGAACTAATATTCGAAGAATTTGAAAAACTGCTGAATGAGAAAACAAAACTGCTCGCCATCACCCATACTTCCAATACCCTGGGAAGCATCGTTGACATTAAAAAATTTATTGACAAAGCTCATGAACATGATGTGGTGGTTTTAATAGATGGAGCACAGGCTGTCATGCACAAACAGCTTGATGTTCAGGAACTGGATTGTGATTTTTATTGTTTTTCAGGACATAAGATGTATGCCCCCATGGGCGGAGGTATTCTTTATGGAAAAGAAAAACTGCTCGAAAAAATGCCCCCCTTTCAATATGGAGGAGAAATGGTTGACCAGGTAACCATTAAAGGAACGAGCTTTAATGAATTGCCGTTTAAATTTGAAGCCGGCACGCCCAATGTGGAGGCTATACTGGGACTTGACGAAGCCATTAAATACCTTCAAAATATCGGTTTCGACAATATTGCGAAATATGAAAAACGGCTGCTTGACTATGCTACCGAGAAACTGCTGAAGATTGAAGGGCTGCGGATTTTGGGCACTTCCGAAAATAAAGCCAGTCTGATCTCATTTCTCATTGGCGACATCCATCCCTATGATGCAGGCACAATTATTGATAAGATGGGTATTGCCGTTAGAACGGGTCATCACTGTGCACAACCAGTGCTCGATCACTTTGAGGTTCCCGGCACCATCAGGGCGTCAATGGTCTTTTACAATACCTTTGAAGAAATTGACCGCCTGGTGGAAGCGATCATGCAGGTGAAAAAAATGTTTGAATAAAGAATATATTTATGTCGATACAGGAAAAAGCAACACAAATTGAAGAAGAATTTTCTCAGTTTGAAGACTGGATGGACAAATACAATTATCTGATTGAGCTGGGCAAAGATTTACCGCTGATCGATGAAAAACATAAAACCAAGCAAAACCTGATCTCAGGATGCCAGTCAAGGGTTTGGTTGCATGCGGTTTATGAAGACGACAAAATCCAATTCACCGCCGACAGTGATGCGGTCATCACCAAGGGCATTGCCGCCTTGCTGGTGCGGGTTTTCTCGGATGAAAGCCCCGACAGCATCATCAATGCAGATACGGAATTCATCGATAAGATCGGCCTGAAAGAGCACCTCTCTCCTACCCGTTCAAACGGACTGATGTCAATGATCAAGCAAATGAAGTTGTATGCGCTTGCCTTTAAAACCAAGGCATAGCAAAAGGAATAGCAAAACAAATACAGCATTATGAGTAAAACAGACAAGAAAGAACTTGAACAACAAGTCATTCATGTTTTAAAAAATATCTTCGATCCCGAGATCCCGATCAATATTTATGAGATCGGGCTGATTTACGAAATCAATATAGACGACGACAACAATGTGCATATCCTCATGACCCTTACCTCACCCAATTGCCCCGTGGCGGAAAGCCTCCCGCAGGAGGTGAAAGATAAAGTGGGTGAACTGAAAGCGGTGAAAAGCTCAGAGGTGGAACTCACTTTCGACCCGCCCTGGACGCAGGACATGCTGAGCGAAGAGGCGAAACTTGAACTGGGTTTTCTGTAATTCTCATTTTCATGCATCATTAAAATATTGATAATAATGGGCAAAGCGGATCAAACAGAAATATTTATATGAATGATTTTCATTAATTTTGAATAGGGAAAAAATACCAAAAAACTTAGTGATATGGCAGAAAAAATATTGGATATTGTAAAACCCGGCGTTGTAACCGGTGATGATGTAAAAAAAGTTTTCAGCTTTGCGAAGGAAAAACAATTTGCCCTACCGGCTGTTAACGTGGTAGGCACCGACTCGATCAATGCCACCCTGGAGGCGGCAAAGGCAGTGCACTCCCCTGTTATCATTCAATTTTCAAATGGCGGCGCTACCTTTTATGCCGGCAAGGGATGTCCCAACGACAACAACGAGGCGGCCATCGCAGGCGCCGTTTCCGGGGCATGGCACGTACATCGCATGGCCGAAATCTATGGCGTCCCCGTGATCCTTCACACCGATCATGCCGCCCGTAAGCTATTGCCTTGGATTGACGGCCTGATCGAGGCAGGGGAAAAGCATTTTAAAGAATTCGGCAAGCCGCTTTTCAGTTCCCATATGCTCGACCTGAGCTCAGAGCCTATTGAAGAAAACATTGAAACCTGTAAACAATATCTCGAACGGATCAGCAAGATCGGTATGACCCTGGAAATCGAACTCGGTGTAACCGGTGGTGAGGAAGACGGTGTGGACCATAGCGACATCGACAGCTCAAAGCTTTACACCCAACCCGAAGAGGTCGGCTATGCCTACGAACAGCTTATCAAGATCAGCGATAAGTTTACCGTGGCGGCGGCATTCGGAAATGTACACGGGGTTTACAAACCCGGTAACGTTAAGCTGCAACCGGTTATCCTCGACAATTCTCAAAAATATATAGAAGAAAAATTCAACACCGGCCCCAAGCCTCTGAACTTCGTATTCCATGGCGGTTCGGGAAGCAGCCAGGCGGAGATACGCGAGGCCATTTCCTATGGCGTGATCAAGATGAACATCGACACCGACACCCAATGGGCATTCTGGAAAGGCGTGAAAGAATATGAAGAAAAACATCACGATTACCTGCAGGCGCAGATCGGTAATCCCGAAGGGGAAGACAAGCCCAACAAAAAATTTTACGATCCGCGTAAGTGGCTCAGGGAAGGCGGCAAATCAATGGTGGAACGCCTGAAACAAGCCTTCGATGACCTGAATAACATCGACCGCAATTAAAGGAAATTATCAAATTGGTACACAAAGCGGCATAAAGGTTCAAAACCTTTTGCCGCTTTTTTAATGCTCAAAATGCAATCTTATCTGTTGCTGGTTATCCGAGAACCAGGTTTTCAAGTAAAGGGGGTTTGTCATCTACACCGTAAATAAGATTGGAAGCCGTCTTACTCACAATCTACCTATTCAAATGGCTTTGACGGCTGCTAAAATAATAAAAAATGTATTTAAACAGTTATGATTACAAAACAAGTAGTGATTTCTCATGTCCTGCCTGGCATTTATTTAGCGCGATAACTGAATATCAGAAATATCCGGATTTATACTCAATACGGGAATGGGTGAATGATTTACCATCCTGGCTGCAAAAGTCCCCATCCAAAGGTTAAGGGTTCTTCTTTCCTGCTCGGTCATAATAGAGATCAGGTTGGCGTCAACTGATTTGGCATATTCGATGGTCTTATTGGTAATGCGATCATCATCAATCCTAATCAGTTTATATTTAACACCTTCGTCTTCCAGAAATTCAATGGCCTGCTTCGAATATTGATCAACACGCAACTGAATGGCTTCCACATTGGTGGTATAAAAAGCAAGTATATGAATTTCGGCGTCAAATAAGGCGGCAAGCTCTGCAGTGACCGGAACTTTTTGGCGTGTTTCCAGTGTGCTGTCAATAGGCATGACGATCTTGTTCAGATCTCTGTCGATGTCAACCCCTCCCCGAATGGTAATAATAGGAGTTTTGGAAGCATTCACCACTTTAAAAGCATTGCTACCCAACCAAAACTCTTCAAACCCACTTGAACCATGCGTACCGATCACGATCAGATCGGCGTTGAATTCCTGGGCTGCATGTACAATTTCCCGGTAAATTTTTCCCTTCCGGATTTCAAAATCAACTTTTCCCTTTTCCAGACCGGGCTGATACTTGTCTTTAAGCTCCTGAAATTTCTTGGTTACGGCTTCTTCCACATTCTCAGGAACGGTTTCAAAGGTGTCCTTTAAGCTCTCAGGTTTGTTCACCCAAACCAGTCTGAGATCGGCATCAGCTTTATCCGCCAAAGTCAGTGCGTGTTCCAGGGCATTAATTGAGCAATCGGAAAAGTCGGTGGCAACTATTATCTTCTCCATAGTTTATTGTATTTGATTGTTAATATTATCTGAGCCGGGAAAATGGATCATATCTTTGATTATAAATGCATCCGGGTATATGGATTTGATTTTTTGAAGAAATCCAAGGGCTTCAAGTTTTGTTCTGAAGTCACCCACGCGCACCTTGTACCAGGGTTCGGTAAACATAATATAGGCGCCTGTTTCTGGATGTTCAAGGATAAAGTCTTCCATCACATCTGTAGCGCGCTGCTTGGAGTTATTGCCGGAGTCGAAATAAATCTGAATACGATAACCGTACACGCCATCATCATTCATGTTTTCCATCATATCTGCATTGACCTGTTTGTGTAACCTGAGCAGCTCATCGATTTTTTCATGCTGATAGATATTAATTTCACCCTTATTCATCTGGGCACTCGCGGGCAAACAACTGATCATCAGACAAAATACAACTACCAAACTTTTCATAAGCGACTAAATATCATGTTCTATAAGCACTTCTTTTGATTTCAGGCTCAAAATTGGAATGGGCGAATGGTTGATCAATTGCTGAGCATGAGGGCCTAAAAATACATGTCCCATGGTGTTTTCCTGTTCCGTCATAATGGTGATCATATCCGCCTCTATTTTTTCCGCATAATTGATAATGGATTTCGTAATGTTATCCGCCTGAAATTTTTCCGTTTCATATTTAACCTTCTTTTCTGCAAAATATTTTTCCGCACTTTCAACATAGCCGTCAATTCTTTTTTGCACCGCCCTGATCGCGGTAGAGTATAAACCCAGAATATGGACCTCCGTACTGAAAACAACAGCCAGGTTAACCGTGAAGGGCAGCTTTTGTTTGGTTTCAACGGAATTGTCGATGGGAAAAACAATTTTTCTGATGCCTTTCTCGAATTTAAAATCATTGCGGATGGTGAGTACCGGACATGGCGCAGAGGTCACAATACGATAAGCATTGCTGCCTATCCAGTACGCTTCAAATCCTGTTATGCCATGCGTACCGGCAATGATCATATCCGCCCCGTTTTTTTTGGCCTCTTTGGCAATCTCAATATGAACTTTACCCCGCCTCATCGAAAAGGTCAACTCGCCATGCTTCAGCCTGGATTCATTTTCTTTTTTCAGCTTGTTGAAATTCTTTTTATGCTCGAGCTTGTTATCATTTGTGAACTGTGAATAAACCACTTCATCACTGCTGATGTTATCAACCCAAACCATATGAATGGAAGCTTTAATGCGGTTTGCAAAATCAATGGCATATTGAAGGGCGTGGATGGAAGTTTTTGAAAAGTCGATGGCAACGATAAAATTCTTCATGTCAGGTATGTTGATTTTGAGCCTTAGCTAAAATAGTAATTTTTAATCACAAATGACAAACAGTTCGGAATAATTATGAGTTGAAACAGGTTAAGTTAAGCCGGTAATGATTAGTTTTGTTGAACAAACGTATATGCATGAACGAGAACCTCGATCCCACCGGAGAAAAGCTAAGCCAGGCAGAAAAGGAAATTGAAAAGGTGCTTCGCCCCTTGTCCTTTGATGATTTTGCCGGTCAGCGCAAGGTGTTGGAAAACCTTGAGATATTTGTTGAGGCCGCCAAACAAAGAGGGGATTCGCTCGATCATGTACTCTTGCATGGTCCGCCCGGACTGGGTAAAACCACATTATCACATATTATCGCCAATGAGCTGGGCGTTAACCTGAAACTTTCCTCAGGACCTGTTCTTGACAAACCGGGCGACCTGGCAGGCCTGCTCACCAACCTGGAAGAGTATGATGTATTGTTTATCGATGAAATCCACAGGCTTAGTCCAGTTGTTGAGGAATACCTATACAGCGCCATGGAAGATTATCGCATCGACATCATGATCGAAACCGGACCCAACGCCAGAAGTGTACAGATCAACCTGGCACCCTTCACGCTGATCGGAGCCACCACCCGTTCGGGCCTGCTGACTGCCCCACTCAGGTCCAGGTTCGGCATCAATTCGCGTTTGGAGTATTACGATACGGAAACCCTCACCCATATCATACATCGCTCAGCAGGCATCCTGAAAGTTCCCATCCAGGATGAAGCAGCCATAGAAATATCACGAAGAAGTCGCGGTACACCCAGAATCTGCAATTTGCTTTTGCGCAGGGTGCGGGATTTTGCACAAATCAAAGGATCGGGTGAAATCGATTTGAACATCTCAAAGTATGCCCTTAATGCCCTGAACGTAGACATGAACGGTTTGGATGATATGGACAACAGAATATTGCGAACCATTATCGAGAAATTCAAAGGAGGACCGGTGGGCATCAGCACCATTGCAACTGCAGTTGGCGAAGAGGCAGGTACCATCGAAGAAGTGTATGAACCTTTTTTGATACAGGAGGGATATCTCATGCGCACCCCCCGGGGAAGAGAAGCTACCGACATTGCTTACAAACATCTGGGCCTAAAACCCGATTCGGATCAGCCGAAATTGTTCTAGACATGCAATCAGATGCGAAAAATAAAAAACGGCTAACCGGATTGATCTTGGAGAAAGCCGCTGATCTGGACTTTGCGTTTTGCGGAATTGCCAAAGCCGAAGCGCTTTCCATTGAAAAAGATCATCTTAAAAACTGGCTTGCACAGAGCTATCATGCTGAAATGCATTATATGGAAAAGCATTTCGAAAAGCGTACAAACCCAGCAAAACTGGTACCGGGCGCCCTTTCTGTAATCTCCGTTCTGTATAACTATTTCCCGGCCAGGGATGTTTTTAGAAACAGGCATTACAAAATTTCCAAATATGCTTTTGGAACGGATTATCATTTTGTAATGAAAAGGAAACTCAAAACTTTATTGCAATTCATCCGGTCGTTGAAAGAAGTAAAAAATGCCAGGGTTTTTGTTGATTCTGCTCCTGTGATGGACAAAGTATGGGCCGTGAAAAGCGGCCTGGGATGGATCGGTAAAAACACCTGTTTGATCAACAGAAAGAAAGGTTCCTTCTTCTTTATCGGAGAGATCATCCTGGATGTAGAACTGGATTACAATGCCCGGATTCAAAAAGACCTCTGCGGAGGCTGCACCCGTTGTATCAAAGCCTGCCCAACAGGAGCATTGGTTGCGCCTTATCAAATAGATGCAAGAAAATGCACATCCTATCAAACCATTGAATATAAAGGAGCATATCCGAAAACCCTTGATCTTAATTTCAAAAACAGGATCTTCGGCTGCGACATATGCCAGGATGTTTGTCCCTGGAACAAATCTTCAAAAGCGCATCAGGAAGAAGAATTTTTACCTGCTGACGATCTGGTTAAAATGACCAAAGAAGACTGGGAGCAACTTTCGGCCGAACAGTTTAATGGCTTATTCAAAAAATCAGCCTTAAAACGTACAGGCTATGAGGGCCTGATGCGGAATATCGCTCAGGTGAAAAAACAGGAAGAAGAGCAGGAAAACTTATAGCGCCGCTTATTCTAAAGCTCAAATTGAATTCCCAGACAAATCGCATCGGAATACTGTCCCTGGTTAAAAAGGCGGGTAGCTCCCGAGGTATGCGGTCGAATGGGCAGGATAGAGTTATTGCTGCGCAGGTTCAACCTAAATCGCTCCGTTACATTGTAATAAAAGCCAATTAAGAAGTTCAGGTTGTGCTTGTTGAAAGGTTTGCCTGCAACGGCATCCTGAAAATTGGCTTCTTCTTTTTTACCGATAAAATAACCATAAGCCAGTCCGCCCTCTGCAGATAACTCCTCGATGATCCTGTACTGAAACAAAAACGGAAGCTCTGCATAGTGCAGGTTCAATCTGTATGATTGGAAATCGTTGTCCTCTGTGGGGTTTTGGCGGCTTCCTTTTTGAATGTAATTGAGTTCCATCGAAATCATGGCATCTCTGTTTATTGGATAACTAACATATCCACCCACCTTAATGCCGGCTTTGTGATATCCCGAACAACAATCACCCGCAACCTGACTGCCAACAAGTGCAAGGTTTATTCCACCCTTAAAATCCTGACCCTTCAGAACAGAAATAAAAAAAACAGATATTGTGATCAATATGAAACTGCGCATATTTTAGCCTGAATAATTCACAAAATCAAAATTACTATAAAAATTGACCGCTTAAAATCAAAAACAGGCTTTTATTCTGATGGGATTTTACTTTTTGTTTGATTTGCAGAGGATTATCAAAACATAAAGGCACAATCCTTC
>JAIPBS010000022.1 GCA_021738625.1 Bacteroidales bacterium | reverse complement strand
TTTTGCTTTTGAGGCGGTTTTAACTACTCTGATTTTCATAAAACTTTGCCTTAGTGCGGTAAATTTAGTGTTTTTTAAAACACATGCCTTGATTATAAGCCACTTATGACCGCACTAATTTGAGAGGGGACAAGTCAGGGGTCAATCTTTGCAAACCTTTTCCGAATCGGTATAACTGGAGGGATTAATTTGCAATTGATCACGGTTGGAGGGGTGCCAAAAGAAAAGCCTGCCTCGCTTCGCTCGGTTTGGGCTTTTTTATTTGAAGAATTTTATGCCGGCATAATTTCCCCAAATAAAAAAGCCCAACCAACAGTGTTGGTCAGGCTTTTCTTTTGTGGAGCTGGAGGGATTCGAACCCTCGTCCAAACAAGGAACAGATATGCTTTCTACATGCTTAGCCTGCGATTGATTGTCGGGTATGGATGGGAAGCAGGCTTTCCGGCTCATACCTTAGCCCTTTGAATTTCATGCCGGAGCCAGGGCTTCTCCGGCACTAACCCGAAATTACGATGCGTCCCGTTGATCAGGCAGGAATCGGGTCAATCCGCCTGCGAAACGTCTCGTCCCGGTACTTTGTACCGGGATCAAGCATAATCTACTGTGCTTCGATTACGCAGCGAGAGCGTAGTTATTTTCGCCAATTAAAAGTTTACAAATAGTATTTACGAGCGTATCTGCAATGCTCGGCATGCTTACATAACCATTCGCCTTGCTGTCAAAACCAGTCAGCCCCGGTTTATTTCAGACCCTGCTTCAGGTCATGTTGTCGCGCTCAACATTAATCAAACGCTATGCCAAGTATAAGCATAATCCTGTTGCCGGTCAAGTTTTTTGCGATTATATACTTTAATCACGTTAGGATTACAAAACAAGGAATCATTTCTCGTGTTTGCCAAATAGATATGCAAACTAAAAGTATGATTTTTGACGCTTCAGTGTTCCATTTTCACAAGGGCTATTCTTGCCAGACCGATCATCAGGATAATTGACTGCTTTTGGGGAATGGCCTTGTGCTGAATTGCTTAGAAAACAAGCCCGGAATTTTTGCGCAGGCATGGGTAAGCAATTCGCGAGTGAGCCGATAAATATTATAATCTTAGTGAAAAAGTTAGCTGGCGAACGGCTCGAATTGCGCGGAAAATTTCGGGTGTAGTTTTCTTGCAATTCAGGACGCAGCCTTGATTTTTGTAACTTTTTATCAAGAAAAAGTTAACACTTCATTACATTAACCTTGATCTTATTGCCTTCACCGCTCCTGACTATTATATAAACTGAATTAATTTGTTAATGATTACTATTGCATAGCATCCTTTTGAAGGAAATACTCGAACACATTTTGATTTTGCTCCTGCATCAGTTTCCTGGAATCATCAATGAACAGTTTCATCTTTTTAAACTGGAATTCCTCATTGAAGAAACCGGTATCGTTCTCAAAGCGTGAACAAGGCAAAATATGATAGGTTCTGCCTGTATCCTCCTGCTTCCTGTAAACCCAGCTAAGGATATAAGCGGCATCATCTATTGTTGTTTCATCCCCGTCTTTAACCAGGGTCATCTTCAACATCATCCCGCCATCCACCTTGCGCCAGTATTGATTGCTGAGAAAATTTCCGAGCGAATAAGCGGCAAAGCGGTCCTTCCCAGAACTGTCTTTTTGCCATACGACTTTTTGCAACACATGCGGATGCGACCCGATCACGGCGTCGGCGCCGTAGCGAAAACATAAATCTGCCAGGGCAGTTTGTTTGTCGTTCGGGACGGTGTCGTACTCTTTTCCCCAATGGAAAAAAACGATGATGAAATCAGTGCTGTCCTGTTTTGCGCAGGCAAGATCTCTTTTGATCAGGACTGTATCGATCAGGTTAACGACCGCCGGCGGCGGGGGAGGATAATAATTGGTATGATAGGTATAATTGAGCAGAGACAACCGGAAATTGTTTTTTTCGATTATCATAGGATAGCGTGCAGATCTGTCAGCCGAATCCCTGAAAGCCCCGGTATGTTGAACTCCAATAATGTCAAGGGTTGTTAAAGTGCGATTGAGGCCTTTCAAGCCCTTATCACAGATATGATTGTTGGCCAGGGCAAAAACGTCCATTCCGCTGTTTTTGCAAGCAACTGCCAGTTCGTCGGGTGAGCTGAATGAGGGATAGCCTTTGTAAGGCGGGCCTGCCAGTGTAACTTCAAAATTGGCAATGCAGAGGCCGGCTGTAGATATCTCTTCCTTCAGGTACATAAAATTCTCATCATAATCGTATGTGCCCGTTTCAGCATCATAAGCCGATTTGATCTGGCTGTCATGCCCCATTATGTCACCGATAAACAAAAGGGAAAGCGTATCGGTTTGTAATTTATGAAGGTTATCCTGCGGAAATGAATAAGCAGGAAACAACATCAGCAGAAGCCATAAAAATCGGGACATTCGGTTGATTGGTTCAAAGTTTTAAATCAATGTTTAAAGTTCAATTGTTGTCATTCAGTTGTCATTCGATTGTCACTCAGTTGTCATTCAGTTGTCATTCAGTTTTCATTCAGTTGTTATTAGGCTCACTGTTCCAAGCTCCTGCTCTACGCCCCAAGCTTTTACTCTTCTTCGGGAAGATCGCTCAGGCGTTTGCCGTTTCTGTATGCAACCACAAACGCTCCGGGCAGCTTGTTCTCTTTTCTGATCTCATCTCGCAGTTTTTTGGCTTCGGCATAGGTTGAAAACGAGCCGGTACTATACAGGTAATAACCATCCTGGTAATTTTGCTGAATGGGCCGTTCAAAGTTGAATTGCTTCCTGAATGCCGGCATGTTCAGTTCACGCTTCTTCATGGCACATACCTGCACTTTATATACGATCTTAGCTGTTGGTTGCTCAACCAATACGGGTTCGATCACTTCTTCCACCACGATGTTCTCCGGTTCAGGTTGTTTAGCTTCAGTGGTTTCTTCATCATCGTGAGTTGCCTCATTTGGCATTTCTTCATCGGTTTCCTGATCTGCTTCGGCATCATCAGGCGATTCAGCCTGTTGAGCGAAGTCCGGCTCGGGACTGGGAGCGGATTTGGCTTTGCCGGGTTTTCCGATATCTATCCCCAGGCTAAGTGAATTGTAGCTGTACATATCATATTCGAAATCGCCTTTGGTTTTGTCGAGCAGATCGGTGTCCAGCGCACGGAGTGAGAATTCAAGATCGAGGTGCAC
The DNA here is from genome assembly GCA_021738625.1 of Bacteroidales bacterium. GTDB lineage: Bacteria > Bacteroidota > Bacteroidia > Bacteroidales > JAIOZK01 > JAIOZK01. The sequence continues at coordinate 60,049 of JAIPBS010000022.1, read as the reverse complement.
GCCATGGGCCAGCTTGAACATCAGGCCAAGACCGCCGGGCACCGTTCCAGCATAATGCGGACCGATGATGCCGTCGTTGTCTTTATCCTCCGAAATGGGTTGATCGTTGCTTAAATATCTTAGATCCGACTTGTAGTTGGTCATCCCGATTCCAACAAACCCATACACCGAAAGGAACCTGGCGGGATTATACTGGCCGAACCAATTGCTGAAATTCACCACAGCATTGAAGTTGCCCTCCAGCACCGTTGCGTCGAAATACCTGTTCAGGTCACGTTTGGTGCCGGATACCTCACCATAAAGGCCTTGTCCGCGAATGCTGAAAACAGGACTAACATGGTATTGAAGATAGGCCGACCCGCCGAATCTCCATTCATTCTTGTTTTCCGAAACCGGAAAAAAATCCTTTTGTTTCAGATCGCCGAAGAAAATATTGGTTCCACCGCCTGCGCCCACGCTCAGGTAGCCTTTGAACTCACTTTGACCGCTGATGGAGGTAGAAAGCGACATCAGCAGGCAGGCCGTTGTAAGTATAATTATCCTTTTCATTTGATTTCTTTTGATTGGTGCTGTAAATATAAAAGTAACAATTTTTATGTTCAGGATACTCTTATGTTTAAATCAGTAATTTTTGATTTTATACGGTGCATTGCGTATGAGGTTGCATCCAAAGCTTATTCATTTTGAAGCGGTTGGGCGAACTGCTTAACGTCTTCTGCCGTGATCTCTCCATCACTCAGAATACTTAGTCTTTCGATCACATTATGAAGCTCCCTGATGTTGCCCGTCCATCTGATTTTTTTCAGTTCTTCCATGGCTTCATCTGAAATCGGGATAAAAGGTCTTCCGTTGCTGGCGCAAATTTCCTTCATGAAATGTTCGGTCAGTAGCGGGATATCTTCTTTACGCTCATGCAAGGGCGGTACATGAATGAGGATGACAGAAATTCTGTGATAAAGGTCTTCCCTGAAATTGCCTTTTTCGATCTCTTCCCTGATGTTTTTGTTCGTTGCAGTGATCACTCTTACATCCACAGGGATATCCTTTTCCCCACCCACGCGCATGATCTTGTTTTCCTGCAAGGCCCGCAAAACCTTTGCCTGGGCCGACAGGCTCATATCGCCGATCTCATCCAGGAAGAGTGTCCCTCCGTTGGCAAGTTCGAAATCTCCTTTTCGTTGTTTTATCGCTGATGTAAATGATCCTTTTTCATGCCCGAACAGGTTGCTTTCGATCAGTTCGGCCGGGATGGCTGCACAGTTCACTTCCACAAACGGACCGGAAGAGCGGTTGCTTTTTTCATGTATCCAACGCGCAACAAGCTCTTTACCCGTGCCGCTTTCACCTGTTATCATTACCCTGGCTTCGGTGGGTGCCACCCGGTTGATCATTTCTTTGATATTGATCATGGCCTCCGATTCCCCGACCATATCATAAGTTTTGGCAACCTTCCTTTTCAGCTTACGTGTTTCATTCACCAGGTCCGACCGGTCGAGGGCATTGCGCACGGTGATCAGCAAGCGGTTCATATCGGGAGGTTTGGCAATGTAATCGTAAGCGCCTTTCTTGATGCTGTCCACCGCCGTTTCGATGGTGCCGTGGCCTGATATCATGATCACGGGGATGTCTGTAATTTCCAAAATCCTGTCGAGTACTTCCAGTCCGTCCATTTGCGGCATCTTGATATCAAGTAGTACCGCGTCGTACTTATTGGCTCTGATCATTTCCAATCCTTTTACTCCGTTTTCTGCATCATCCACCTTATACTTTTCGTACTCCAGTATGTCGCGCAGGGTATTGCGTATGCTTTTCTCGTCGTCTATTACAAGTATCTTTGCCATCTCCTGATATTATTTGTATCCAAAGATATAAAGATATGGGCTTTTATTGGTAATTTAGTGATGATAATAGCGCATTTGGAGGATTATCCCATGAAAACAAAAAAAGTAATTATTCTGAAAACTACCCTGATCCTAATTATTCTGCTCTTTACCCTGCTTCCTTCAAAGGCACAGTTTGATGCTGCCCCTGAAGTTGCGCCCGGGGCGGAGAGGGAGAGCACCTACCATTACGCCTGGGCCGGAGGATTGAATTCATGTCAATTCAATCAGATTGATTTGAACAATGACGGGATAATGGATCTGCTAATCTTTGACCGTTATGGGAACCGCTTGCTTACTTTTATAAATCAGGGGATTGCCGACTCAATTGCATATCAGTATGCGCCTGCTTATTTGCAATATTTCCCTGAGATAAGTGACTGGCTTGTCACCAAAGATTACAACCTGGATGGCAAAGCGGACATATTCACTTATTCAAAAGGGTTTGCAGGCATCAAGGTTTATAAGAACATCAGCTCCGGAGACCATCCCGAATTCGAACTTATGGTTTTCCCTTTCCTGAAATCATTCCAGGGAAGCGGTTATGTGAATATCCTTGTCACCTATGCAGATTATCCTGCCATTGAGGATATGGATGGGGATGGCGACCTGGACATCCTTACCTTTTGGGGGTTGGGTTCATTCGTTGAATTTCATAAGAATATGTCGATGGAGAAATACGGTGTGCCCGATTCCCTCGATTATGAAGAAACTCAGATTTGTTGGGGTCGCTTTGCAGAAAGCGATGAGTCGAACGAGATCTACCTGGATACATGTGTTGGGGGCGGGAAGGATGTTTCATTGCGTCAGGCGGGATTGCTGCCGCATACCGGTTCCACTTTTCTGATCACCGACCTGGATGGTGACCAGGAGAAGGATCTATTACTTGGTGATGTTGATTTTCCGACACTTGTTCATTTGATGAATGGAGGCACTTCGGAAGATGCTTATATGATCAGCCAGACTACAGCTTTCCCGGCGGGTACGCGGCAGGTCGATCTGTTTTCCATGCCGCTTGCCGCATACTTTGATGTCGACAATGACGGTATAAAGGAACTGGTTGTCAGCCCATTCGATCCGGGCATCAAAACATCCGAAAATTTTAATAGCGTTTGGTTTTACGAAAACGAGGGAACCAATGATGCACCGGTATTTGAGTTCGTTACCGAACGGTTTTTCCAGGATAACATGATCGATGTGGGCTCGGGTGCATATCCTGTGTTTCATGATCTGGATGGCGACGGACTGAAGGATCTGTTTATTGGAAATTATGGCTACTACGACTCTTCCTGGTATGATCAGTTTCTAACCTTACATTCTTCCTATACCGGCAAGCTCGCTTATTTCAAAAATACCGGTACTGCGGAATCCCCTGCTTTTCAGCTTTGGGACAGGGATTACACTTTTTTATCGGCTCTGGAATTAACAGGTATCTATCCCACTTTTAACGATCTTGATGGAGATGAGGTGGATGAATTGCTGATCGGGAATGAAGCGGGAACCCTCATTCTTTTCAAAAAACAAGACGGAGATTATATTTTGACGGAAGAAGATTTTGCTGATATCGATGTGGGTGATTACAGTGCACCACAACTCATCGATCTCGACAGAGATGGCCTGCCGGACCTGGTGATCGGAGAGCAGGCCGGAAATCTCAATTATTACAAAAACACCGGAAGTCAAACTGCGCCCGATTTTGAGCTGGTTACTGACAGCCTCGGAAAAGTAAATGTCACGGATTATAATGTTTCATATGATGGCTTCAGCACGCCTTTTGTTTTTGATCATGACGGCTATCAGTTGATCGTGGGTTCTGAGCAGGGAAAGATTTTTTATTTCAGGGATATTGAAGAAAACCTGAGCGGAAAATTCAGGGAGTCGGACTCTCTTTTTGCTTTGATCGATACTGTTCAGATGTCTTTTGATGAAGGAAAGCGAACGTCAGCAACGATCATGGATTTAAATCAGGATGAAGTTCCGGAACTGATAAAGGGCAACTGGTCGGGAGGCCTGCGCTTTTTCGGGAAAGGCAGCCCCGGGGTGCAGCCCGGTATAAGCAGCCCGTCAGTTTTAACAGAAGGTATATTGATCTATCCGAATCCTGCAAAACAATATGTTTATGTGGAATTGCCGGATAACAGAAGGGCCTTCAGTGTTGCAATTCGGGATATGAACGGAAGAAAAGTTGCAGAATTTCAACCTGAGAATAGTCCGGTACGCCTTGATCTTACTGAGTTTGAAAAAGGCATTTATATTCTGGAGGTGACCATTGAAAATGCTCGGAAAAAGAATCCTATACGCTGGTACGAAAAATTGATAAAACTTTAGAATGTTCAATCTTTGAAATACAATTTCAGCTTATTGGTTTTATAATAGATCACCGCTTTGTATCTCGATAGTATATCACCCCCAAGCACCCCGTCGATGGGCTGGATGTCGAGCTTTTCGTAAGAATGGTTCACATGGACCATATCCAGCAGTATGGCCGGATAATCCCTGATCTTAAGGTCGCCGAGTTTCAGCCTGTCCAAAATAAAAATCTGGCTTTGCAACTGATTTGTTCCCATGGCGGTGGAGAGTTGCTCATTCTCTTCGAACTCGGCCTCTTGTTCTTTCAAAAAAGGAAGTATCCGGTTTTTGTCGAACACCGTTCGACTGGCTCCGGTATCTATCAGCAGGCGCGCTTTTTTGCCGTTGATTCTTGCCGGGATGGTCAGATGGTATCCGTCGTTTTCGATGGGGATCTGTTGCATCGGGATTTCAGTGCTGATTGTTTTTTTGATTTTTTTGGCCATAAGCGATGACAGGGTTTTATGCCTTGAGGATTAGAAGTTGGGTTTCAGGGCATACTTGTGATAGAAGGATTCAATTGCGGATACCGCTTCTTCAGCCGTATCAACAACGCTGAAAATGCTCAGGTCGTCATTGTCGATGTTTTTTTCGTGAAGGATTTTGTCGGTCAGCCAGTCCACCAATCCGCCCCAATAATCCTTCGCCACCAGTATCACGGGGAAGTTCACCATTTTATGGGTCTGGATCAGGGTGACGGCTTCAAACATTTCATCGAGCGTCCCGTACCCGCCGGGCAACACAATGTATCCCTGGGAATATTTCATGAACATAACCTTCCTAACGAAGAAGTAATCGAACTCGATCAGCTTGTCGGCATCGATAAAAATATTGGGTCGTTGCTCATAAGGAAGCCTGATGTTCAGTCCGACGGATTTTCCACCCGAGAAATGAGCGCCTTTGTTGGCCGCTTCCATAATACCTGGCCCACCGCCTGTGATCACGCCAAAACCTTTTTTGATCAGCAGGTAGGCGATCTCTTCCGCCAGCTTGTAATATTTGTTATCGGGCTTTGAACGTGCGGATCCAAATATTGATACGCACGGGCCGATGGCTCCCAGTTTCTCGAAACCCTCCACAAATTCGGAAATCACCTTAAATATCTGCCATGAATCGTAGGTTTTGATCTCGTTCCAGTTTTTCTCTTTAAATGCTTTCCTGATCTTGTCTTCTTCTGATTTGTTCATTGTTGTTTATAATTCGTTCAAATAAATTTTTGCTGACGCTTCCAAAATCATTTCCGTCAAAATTAGTGATTCTGTGCCTTCCTTCATGCGCCCATTCGGAATATTTTTAAAGACGGGAAGAAATCGTATCTTTAGATAAATTAAAAGGGACTTGTCGGTTATGAAAGTTAAAATACTCGGAACACGCGGAGAAATTGAGCGGTCGGCCCCTTGGCATACAAAGCATTCGGGAGTGCTGGTGGACGATACCTTTTTACTGGACCTGGGTGAAAAGGAATATCTTGATCATGATCCCGAATTTGTGGTCTTTACGCATTTTCATCCCGATCATGCTTTTTTCATGCGCAAGCATCAGCAACTGGATAAAAGCATTGAAGCCTACGGTCCCGAAAAACCCGATGAGCTAAACAATCTGTATAAGCGAACCACGGCCTTCGATCGCGGCCCTTATCATTTTACCCCTATCCCCACCATCCACAGCCTGAAAGTCAAATCGCAGGCCTATATTGTTGAGAAAGGCGAGCAAAGGATTTTATATACAGGCGATTTGGCCTGGATGGAAAAAAAATATCAGAAGGAGCTGGGGAAGCTGGATATGGTGATCACCGAAGGAAGCTTTTTTAAAAAGGGAGGGATGATCAGGAGGCACAAAGCGAGCGGAAAGATTTTCGGGCATACGGGTGTCCCCGACCTGGTACGCATCTTCAGCAAGCACACCAACCACATCGTATTGATGCACTTCGGCAACTGGTTTATGAAAGATATTGAAAAGGCAAGGGAAAAAATCGCAAAGCTTTCAAACGATGATGTAAAAGTAGAAGCCGCCCGCGACGGGCAGGAATTCAGCCTGTGACAAAGCCCGGATCAATCTTCGATTTTCTTCATTTCAATAAAACCATCGATGATCATATCCATTTTAACCTCCTGTCCTTCCACGGTCATGCTCATCTTAACATCCCCGTCGATATCGGTTTTATTGCTGATAAGTATGCCCTGATCATTGTCATAAATAATATCAATTTCACCGGTACGCTGCAGGTCGTTGATAACGATAGTTCCGTCGCCGCCCAGATCACTCATTTTCCCTTTCAGGTTTTGGCTGTTAAAAGGGGAGCGTCCTGTAAAATATTGATAGCTTGTCCCGTCGATCAGGGTGTCCGCTTCCCGTTTAAAAGAAACAATTGATTTTAAGGTGTCGCTTAGCCGGAGTTCGCCCATTTGAGCCAGTTCAAACGGAACTTCCCATTTTTCTCCCACAGCGATTGCTTCATCGTTAAACACAATTCCGAAAAAGCCGACATATGCTTCCATGTTTTCTTTCCAGAACTCCTCAAATGGAATACTGCCGGTAATATCGGCCATATCACCATTCTCGGTCATGGTCATTTCCCCGCTCAGATAAAGTCCGGCTAGCTCCTTTTTAAGCTCTTTTGCTTCGCTTGTGCCAACATCGTTTTTGGTATCGATAAAAACAGTGCCATCTACGGTGCCGTATACATAATCGTTTTCCAGTTTGGCTTTGATATGCATGCCGGCCTGTATCATGTCCCAGTTGGCCATAATATTTTCAGGTTCCAGTTTGCATCTTACGGATCCGTCCTCTAGTTTTTCCAGGGGGGTGATCTTAACGTCATACTGCATGCTGATGTCCATACCCATTTTTTCCGTCCAGTCATCAACGCGCATATCCATATCGAGCTTCATGGTGGATGTGGTGGAGTATTTATGGGCTTCCATCGATTTGAAGCTGAAATCGAAATCCTGAGCCTGTGCATGAAGTTGGACATGTTGAAATAAGCCCGGCCCGGCCAGTATAAAAATCAATATTAAGAAGATTTTTTTCATGATGGGTGATTTTGATAATGCCTAAGAATTTACCGCCGTGAAGATAGAATAAAAACACCAAAGTCAGGCTTATTGTCGCGGTTTTGTTTTAAACGCTGCTTTGGGCAAATGCCAACGAAAAAGTTTTGTTTCTGCTCTCCAATGTTTATCTTTAAGTCAATTTATGCTTGCTGACGAACATACGCATGCCCCCCTGAAACGAACAGCCTGGTTCCGCTTTTATGAGGAGCTGAACGATTTCCTTCCTGAGGAGCTGAGGAAGAAATCATTCCCATACGAATTCACAGGAACGCCTTCCGTGAAAAATTCCATCGAGGCCATTGGCGTGCCACAGGCGGAAGTGGACCTGGTGATCGTGAATGGCGAATCGGTTGGCTTCGACCACCGCTTGCATGGAGGGGAGCGCATTTCGGTTTATCCCGTCTTCGAATCTCTGGATATTTCTCCATTGGTGCATCTGAGGGCAAAACCGCTGCGCCACACAAAGTTTATTGCCGATGTGAACCTGGGCAGTCTGGCCCGGAAGCTCCGCCTGCTTGGCTTCGATACATATTTCAGAAATGACCTCGAAGATGATGAGATCGTAAGGATTTCCTTAAATGAAAAACGCATCATCCTTACCCGCGATATCGGGATTTTAAAGCACAATGTGGTCACGCATGCCTACTGGTTGCGTAGCGACGATCCACCCACACAGCTGAAAGAGGTAGTGCGGCGTTTCCAGCTTGAAAAAAGCCTGATGCCCTTCAGCAGATGTTCGGTATGCAATGCCCGGCTGAAACCGGTTGATCTGGAGCAGGCCAAAGCCTATATTCCTGAAAACACCCTCAAACATTTCAACGAATTCTACACCTGCCCAAGCTGCGGCAAATACTACTGGAAAGGTTCGCATTATGAAAAGATATTGGAGTGGGTGAAGGAGATTGAAGAGCAAGGATAGATTGAAAATTCCAAACAACAAGCACCAAATTACAAAACTTGTCCGTCCTCAGGCGGATAATTACCAAATTCCAAGTTTATTTTCTCGTGCAAATATTTCAGCACTTTTTATTTGATCTAAAAAGTTATCATACGTTTTTTTGTCAACATAAACTTTTACCTCAGGTTTTTCATCTATGTCTTCATATAATTCCTTTTCCCATTTTTCCATTTCATCCCAAGTCTTGGGTCTAATCATTGTTCCACCTGGAAAACAACCATTTCTGATTAAATAGTTGTTCAAGGTGTCTTGTCCGTCAATTATCCAACAATAAACCATTTTTGATTCTGGGTCTTTAATTTCTGTCGGTCCAAATGAAGATACCGAAACAACAATTGCATCAGGGTGTCTTTTAATCCAATCGCTTATTAAACTGTCGGAATTGTTTGAACGAGGAGTTCTAAAAAAGCCTGATCCTAGTAAACAGTATGTGTTTTTAGGTTCTTTAAAACTCATTCCAAAAATGGATTCAAACTTAAAGTCTGATATTTTCACAGGTTTCTTGGCTTCTTGTCCTATACAACTATTTATAGTCAGTAAGGAGAACAAGGTGAGATATGTCGTTAATCGTTTCATTGTTGTTTTTCTCGGAAATAAACTCATTGGGTTCGGGTTTTCATGGATTTGATTCGCATTCAATCGACTTGTTAATCAATCGACTTGTTGGGTTCTTTGAGCTTAGCATTTTATTTCGGTTTGGCATTTAAGCCTGCACTGAGTATAACTGTTGTGTGTGCGGTTGGTATTCTTTTCGGTTAGTATGCTAATTAATGGTCGTTCAGTTCTACGTCAAATTTCACTTTTGCTCCCAAAACTTCAAACACTTTTAAAACTGTCGAAAATCTCGCATCTGTTGCACTATTTTCAATTTTAGAAATTTGGGCTTTTTTTACTCCAACAAGTTCTCCGAGTTGTTCTTGTGTCAAGTTTCTTTCTTTACGAGCTTTTTTAATTTCATATCCAAGTAAGTCAAGTCGAAGTTCGTTATTAAATTCGTCACGTTTTTTTGTTCCTTTTTTTCCGATGTAACTGTCAGTCAGTTCTTCTAAACTATATGTTTTCATTTTACTGTTCTTTTTCATTAAAATATTGTTGCCTAAATCGTTCCGCTTTTTCAATCTCTTTTTTCGGGATTTTGTCTGTCTTTTTTATTATTCCATGAGTAGAAACAACAATTGTGTCTTCTTTATCAGTTTTGTCCCAAAAAGCAAGAAGTCGGAAGTACGTTTTATTATACTTTGTCCTAAACTCCCAAATTTCACCATGCAACTTTTTAAAAAGTTTTTTGTCATTCGTACTTTTTGATTTCCAAATGTTGAAAATTATTTTTTCTCGACTTTTTTCGTCAATGCTGTCAAGAAATTGTTTCGCATCATCTAAAAAGTCAACTCGAAATTTTAATTCGTCCATTTAAATCTATTTACAAAGATAAATGTTTCTTAATTAGGAAACAAATGTTTTCATTCTTTTGTGCTTTGTTGTTTTTCTCGGAAATAACCTCATTGGGTTCGGGTTTTCATGGATTTGATTTGCATTCAAATATAGCTTAAAACTTCTATTCTTCCAAATGCTAAGCGCTATGGGATTGGAATTTTAAATTTGGAAATTGGGATTTGTTTGTTGTTTGTAATTTGGTGCTTGAGTTTTACTATCCCTGATTTAGATTTTAAGCTCTTCTTTCAGATAATACCCGGTATAGCTCTTTTTCACCTTAGCGATCTCTTCCGGGCTTCCGGTGGTGATGATCTCGCCGCCTCTTTCGCCGCCTTCAGGGCCCAGGTCGATGATGTGGTCGGCCACCTTGATCACCTCCATATTGTGTTCGATGATCAATACGGTATTGCCGCGGTCGACCAGTTTGTCCAGCACGTCGAGCAGCACTTTCACATCCTCGAAATGCAGCCCTGTTGTGGGCTCGTCAAGGATGTAAAGGGTTTTGCCGGTATCTCTTTTTGAAAGTTCGGCGGCCAGCTTCACCCGCTGGGCCTCTCCGCCCGAAAGCGTGGTGGATGATTGTCCGAGCGTGATATATCCCAGCCCGACATCCTTCAGGGTTTTTATTTTTTGAATGATGGCCGGGATGTTCTCAAAAAAATCCACCGCCTGGTTGATGGTCAGGTTCAACACGTCGTTGATGGATTTTCCCTTGTAGCGCACTTCCAGGGTTTCGCGGTTGTAGCGTTGCCCGTTGCAGGTTTCGCAATGCACATACACATCCGGAAGGAAATTCATCTCGATCACGCGCAATCCGGCTCCCTTACAGGTCTCACACCTACCGCCCTTTACGTTGAATGAAAAACGCCCGGGCTTGTAGCCCCGTATCTTGGCCTCGGGCAATTGCGCAAACAATTTCCTGATCTCATCAAAAACCTTGGTATAGGTGGCCGGGTTTGAGCGCGGCGTACGTCCGATGGGCGACTGGTCGATCTCAATCACCTTGTCGATGTTCTTAAGCCCGTCGATGGATTTGTAGGGGAGGGGTCGTTTCACCGATTTATAAAAATGCTGGCTCAGTATGGGGTACAGCGTTTCGTTGATCAGGCTGGATTTGCCGCTGCCCGAAACGCCTGTCACGCAAACGAGCTTTCCAAGCGGCAGCTCAAGGCTTACATCCTTCAGGTTGTGTCCGGTGGCGCCCTGCAGCCTGATGAACATCTTGTTCCCTTCCCGCCTTTTTTGGGGCACGCTGATCTGTTTCTTACCGCTCAGGTAGTCGCAGGTCAGTGTATTGCAATCATGCATTTCGGCGGGGGTGCCCTGCGCCACGATCTCACCGCCATGCCTGCCGGCGCCAGGGCCGATGTCAACCACATGATCGGCGTTTAGGATGGTTTCCTTGTCGTGCTCCACCACGATCACTGAATTGCCCACATCTCTGAGGTCTTTCAGCGAACGGATCAGCTTCAGGTTGTCCCGCTGATGTAGCCCGATGCTGGGTTCGTCAAGAATATACAATACATTGGTGAGTTGTGAGCCGATCTGCGTGGCCAGCCTGATGCGCTGCGCCTCGCCTCCCGACAGGCTGCGTGTGGGCCGGTTCAGCACCAGGTAGTCAATACCTACATCAAGCAAAAATTTGATCCTGGTTTTAATCTCGCGGATGATTTCGCGGCCGATTGTTTTTTGTTTTTCCGTTAGTTGATCATGGACTTCATCAAACCATTTGCTGAGCAGGATGATATCCATATTGGCCAGTTCGGCTATGTTTTTCCCGCCGATCAAAAAGAAGCGGCTTTCCTTTTTCAGCCTGCTGCCCTCGCATTCGGGGCAGGTGGTCCGGTTCATAAAGTTGTTGGCCCATCGGCGGATGCCTCTCGACTCGCTTTCGTTGTGCTGGTTGAGGATGAAATTGACGATGCCTTCGAAATTGAGGGTGTAGGTTGATGTGATACCCAGCAGCTCCCGCTTCACCGTAAAAGATTCGTTCGATCCGTAAAGGATGGTGGTGATGGCTTCATCGGGCAGGTCTTTGATCTTACTGTCGAGCGTAAAGCCGTATTTCTGTCCGATGGCTTCAATCTGCTGAAAGATCCAGTTGTTCTTGTATTCTCCAAGAGGCGCGAATCCTCCCCTCCGAATGCTTTTGGATTTGTCGGGGATGATCTTCTTAATGTCCACTTCCGAAATGGAACCCAGTCCGTTGCACTTGGAACAGGCGCCGTAAGGCGAGTTGAAGGAAAAAGTGTTCGGTTCGGGCTCGTCATAGGAGATGCCCGAGCTGGGGCACATCAGTTTCCTGGAAAACTGACGGCTGTCCGTGCTTCCTTCCTCCAGCACCATCATACTGTCTTTGCCGTGCCTGAGGGCGGTTTGCACACTCTGGCTAATGCGGTTCCTGTCGTTTTTGTCGGGCACGATCCGGTCCACCACGATCTCGATGTCGTGCACCCTGTACCTGTCGGTTTGCATACCGAAGCTGATCTCTTTGATCTCCCCGTCGATGCGTATCCGCAGGTAGCCCATTTTCCTGATCTGCTCGAACAGTTCCCGGTAATGGCCTTTGCGTCCTTTGACCACAGGCGCCAGCAAGATAATGCGTTTGCCCTCATATTCTTCCAGGATCAGGTTGATGATCTGTTCCTCACTGTAGCGGATCATCTTTTCGCCGGTCGCCCAGGAATGGGCCTCGGCCGCCCTGGCGTAAAGCAAGCGCATGAAGTCATAAATTTCCGTGACCGTACCCACAGTTGAGCGTGGGTTTTTGTTGATGGATTTTTGCTCGATGCTGATCACCGGGCTGAGGCCGTTGATCTGGTCCACGTCCGGGCGCTCCAGGTTGCCGATAAATTGACGGGCATAAGCCGAGAAGGTTTCCATATACCTGCGCTGGCCCTCGGCGTAAATGGTGTCGAAGGCCAGAGAAGACTTTCCGCTGCCGCTCAAACCGGTCACTACCACAAGCTTATTGCGCGGGATGCTCAGGTTAATATTCTTCAGATTATGCTCCCTGGCCCCGAAAATCTCAAGCTTCTGTTCTTTGGATATATCCTTTTGTATGTAAGTGTTTTCTGCTTTCATGAAAGAATTTGCAAAGTTACTCAGAATAATCCAAAAGGGCTTATGAAGTTGGTCGCCAAATTTTAAGGAATTGGTTCGGGTTGATGTAAAAACTCCTTTCAGCGTCAATAGATATAATCCAACTGCTCTGCCGATCCCAGGGTATAAGGCGATATGGGTATAAAGGTATAAGGGAATCAAACCGGGTCAAACCGATTTTATTGAAATATCCACCTGTCCACCTTTTATGATCAATCAATAATGCGACTTCTCCGAAGTCGTGTCTGATATTGTTATATCCATTTCAACAATAATGTGATCCCTGCTGGATCCGTGTTTTGGTTGATCTGTACTACTGGCCCATCCCGCCAATATTCTATCACTTAAAATAAGAAAAGAGAATTTCAATCAATTACCATGAATTACTATCACTTACCATCCAATCATCCATTCATTCCTTCAACCAAATTTCCAATTTCAATTTTTCACCTAATCATACAGCAGATCCTTCCGCTCCGGAATGCTGATCAGGTATGTCTTCCTGCTTTTGTTTTTCAGGTAGGCCTGTCGCAGCCAGGGATTGAATTCTTTCAGGATCCTGTAGTTGATCCCGAACTGAAAAGCGAAATCTGCCCAGCTTTCCACAACGGTATCTACCTCAACCGTTTTTATCCTGATGGGTTTATAGAGATCGTTTGCAGAAATATCGAAGTGATAATCTTCCGGATTCTCGAAAATGGTTTTGACGGCCAGGATCCTGAAGATGTAGCGTTCGGTTTCTTCGCTCATCAGCAGATCGTAATAGTCATCCACCTTTTGCCTTTCGATCTGCCGGTTAACGCCTCTTTTGCCGGCATTGAATGAAGCCGCTGCCAGGGTCCAGCTGCCATAGTCTTCATAGGCGTTCTGGAAATACTCGCAGGCCGCTTCCGTCGATTTGATGAGGTTGTAGCGCTCGTCCACTTCCCGGTTGATCTCAAGCCCATAGTCGCGGGCGGTTCCTTCCATAAACTGCCAGAAACCCGTTGCCCCGTCGGGTGAGATGGCATTGCTCAGGCCGCTTTCGATCACGGCCACATATTTGAAATCGTCCGGTATGTTGTTTTTCTCCAGGATGGGTTCTATGATGGGGAAAAACCGTCCCGCTTTCTTCATATTCAAAAGGGTGGAGGAGTGCCAGTAGGTGTTTATGGTCAGCTCACGGTCGAGCGACTCCCTTACATAATACATATCGATGGGAACCTTCTCTGTCGCGAAATGCAGTTCCTGCGGGATCTTAACCGGCTTTACCTTAAGCTCAGCCTCTTTGATGATGGTTTGCTCATTTCTTCCTTGTTCATTCTTTGATTGCGGATTACAGGACAAAAACAAAAACGCAATTGCCGGAATCCATAAGTATAGATTTGTATGATGAATGTTTTTCATACCAGATTAAAAATTAATATGTTATACCGATTCGGAACAGGTTTGCAATGACTGACTTTATGCTACCATCGGTATAGCTGAATCTAATGCTTTGCATTTTTTGATAAGATTCAGTATAGAAAAAATTAAAACGGGCTCACAAAATCCCTGAACAAGGGGGCCTGTTTGTCTTTCTCAGAGAGCACCGGGTTTTCAACACCCCAGTTGATGTTCAGGTCGGGATCATCCCAACGTATGCTGCCTTCCGAGTTTTTGTTATAAAGTTCGGTGCATTTATATGAAAAAATCGTTTCGTCTTCCAAAGTCACGAAACCGTGGGCCATGCCCGGCGGAACCCACAACATCTTTTTGTTCTCTTCCGAAAGCTCAGCCGAGGTCCATTGCCCATAGCTCTCCGACCCCTTACGGATGTCCACGGCCACATCAATCACGGCTCCCTTGATCACCCTCACCAGCTTGCCCTGTGCATAAGGCGGTTTTTGAAAGTGCAAACCCCTCAAAACCCCCTTCTGGGATTTGGATTCATTATCCTGAATAAAAATCTCGGGGATGCCGTGTTCGACAAACTCCTTGCGGTTATAACTCTCGAAAAAATACCCCCTGTCGTCTGCAAAAACCTTTGGTTCGATCAGCAATACAACCGGGATATTTGTTTTGATAATTTTCATTCAGTCAGGATTTTAATCGAACTTCAATCTTTGAACATTGAACTCTGAACTTTGAACTTCCAACATTGAACTTCTAACATTGAACGCTCAAACTTAAATATGAATAACTTCCCCATACGCCGCTGCCACGGCCTCCATCACGGCTTCCGACATGGTCGGGTGGGGATGTACGGATTTGATGATCTCGTGGCCGGTGGTTTCCAGTTTACGCGCCGTCACGGCTTCCGCGATCATCTCGGTCACATGGTCGCCGATCATATGAGCGCCCAGCCATTCGCCGTATTTGGCGTCGAAGATCACTTTGACGAAACCTTCTTTGGCTCCGGCCGCGCTGGCTTTACCCGAGGCCGTGTAAGGGAACTTTCCGACTTTGACCTCATAACCAGCTTCTTTGGCCTGTTTCTCTGTCATACCAACAGAGGCCACCTCGGGGTGGGTGTAAGTACATGCCGGGATGTTGCCGTAGTCGATGGGTTCCACCTCCAGTCCGGCGATCTTTTCCACGCAGGTGATGCCTTCGTGCGAGGCCAGGTGAGCAAGGGCCGGGCCGGGCACCACGTCGCCTATGGCGTAATATCCTTCTACATTGGTTTTGTAGAATTCATCAACCTTTATCTTGTCTTTTTCAAGTTCTATGCCCACTTCTTCCAGGCCGATGTTTTCGATATTCGATTTGATGCCCACGGCCGAAAGCACGACGTCGGCTTCAACGGTTTCCTCGCCTTTTTTGGTTTTGATATTCACCTTGCATTTTTTGCCTTTGGTATTCACTTCCTCCACAGAAGCATTGGTCATCACCTTCATTTTCTTTTTCTTGAAGGAGCGGGCGAGGGTTTTGGAAACCTCCGTGTCTTCCAACGGGACGATCTCGGGCAGCAGCTCCACCAGGGTGACATCGGTCCCAAGGCTGTTATAGAAATAGGCAAACTCGCTGCCGATGGCTCCCGAGCCAACGATCACCATGCTTTCCGGGAGTTTATCCAGGGTCATGGCCTTGCGGTAGCCGATGATCCTTTTGCCGTCCTGTTTTAGGTTGGGCAATTCGCGTGATCGCGCTCCCGTGGCGATGATGATGTGCTCGGCTTCGTAGGTGGTTTTCTTTTCCTTGTCACCGGTGACCTCAATTTTCTTACCGGGTTTCAGCACGCCAAAACCGCTGATATGTTCGATCTTGTTTTTCTTAAAGAGGAACTGTATCCCTTTGCTCATACCTGCAGCCACATCGCGGCTACGTTTAACCATGCCTTCGAAATCGGGATTCACTTCGCCTTCGATCTTCACGCCATAGTCGGCGGCATTTTTGGCCTGTTCAAACACCTCCGCGCTTTTCAGCAGGGCCTTGGTGGGGATGCATCCCCAGTTGAGGCAAACACCGCCCAGCTCTGCTTTTTCAACGACTGCCACTTTTTTTCCGAGTTGTGCGGCACGGATGGCTGCTACATATCCGCCGGGACCGCTTCCCAAAACAATGATATCATATTTCATAAGAAAGGATTTTTTCGTGCATTTGTTTTATGCAAAAATAGTAAAAATGTATTCTACGTCTCGATGGGCACCTGACGGGTAAATCCTTCTTCCAGTGACAGGAAAGTTTCCGTACTGGTGATCTCCACCACCGATTGTATCTTGCTAACAATTATCCTTTTCAGGTGTTCATTGTTGCGCGCATAAATCTTGATCATCAGGCTGTATTTTCCGGTGATGTGGTGGCATTCGACGATTTCCGGTATTTTTTTGATCTTTCCGAAAACCTCCTCATGCGTGCTTGTTGAAGTGAGGTTCACCTGCAGGCCGATGTAGGCACAGGTGTGATACCCCATGCCTTTGGGCTCGATGTTGAACTGACTGCCAGTGATCACTTCGGCTTCCTTCATCTTTTGTATGCGCTGGTGAATGGCCGCACCCGACACATTGCACTTCCTGGAGATCTCCAGATAGGGAACACGGGCGTCCCGGGTTAACAGGCTGAGGATCCTTTTATCGAGGCTGTCGAGATGGAATTTCTCATTCATTTGTAATGATTTTTGTTGAAAAAAGTGAAATTAATAATAAATCTTCAGAATCTCGGCGGGTATTTTATAAAAGTGTTATCTGTGCTTGTATAATTGCCGCCGTATGCTAAATTTGTTATAAGATTTTTTACCGGTAAAAAAACAAAATAATTTATCAACCTAAATCAATACCCTATGGCAAAAAGAGGAGTTGAGCACTACACCAACGCGGCAAAGCGCGCTATGCAATGGCATGCCGAAAACATCAAAAGGATGAAGCAATGCCGTTTCGACACCATTTCGGTGCATGGAGTTTATTCCATGCAGGAGGCCCTGGATTTCAATCAGGGATCGATCATCGAACCTATTTATATGAGCACCTCCCAGGCCTACCGGGATTCGGATGAGATGGAAGCCGCCCTGGGCTACCAGATCCCGACCTGGTGCTATTCCCGCATTGCGAACCCCAGCATGTATTATCTCGAAGGCGTGCTGGCTCTGCTCGAAGGCTACGGCAGCGATGTTGAAACCACATGCTGCGCCACCTCTTCGGGCATGGGCGCCATACAAAGTGCTGTGGAGCCCTTCCTGGTGGTGGATCCAAAAAAACCCGATGCAAAACTCAACTTCGTTGCCACCAGCCAGGTGTATGGCGGAACCTTTCAGCAGTTCGCCGAGCGCAAGGATAAGGACAGGAATATCGAATGGCGCAAGATCGTGAACTCAAACGATATGGATGAGTGGGCCTCGAAGATAGATGAAAACACCCGCTTCCTTTATGGCGAAATGCCCAGCAACCCCGGGCAGGCCTTCTTCGACCTGCAGACGGTGATCGCCCTGGCCCATGAGCACGGCATCCCGATGATCGTGGATACTACCGTGGCCACACCGGCCCTGTTGCGACCGCTTACGATGGGCGCAGATATCGTGGTGCAGTCCATTTCAAAAACGATTACCTCCAGCGGTTTTGGGATTGGCGGAGCCGTGATCGCCCGAAAAAACCTGACCTCCAATGTGGACAATGATGAAATGAAGGCCGATTTCGGGGCTTACATCAAGCTGCTGCCCAATCGCGACAACGGACCCAACATTTCGCCTTTTAATGCGGTAATGGCTTTGAACGATACCCGCACCCTGCGCAACAAGGTGGATCAGTTCAGCATGTCGACCATGAAGGTGGCGGAGTTTCTTGAACAGCACAAGCATATCGAGCAGGTGGATTACCTCGGACTGGAAAATCACGAGCTGCATGAGCTGGCGAAGAAATACCTGCTGCTGGTGGACGCCGAACATGATGATCGTTACGGCGAACAGGTGAACCGCTACGGCCACCTGATGTCTTTCCATGTGAAGGGCGGGGCGCAAGCAGCACGCGATGTGTTCGACGCCTTCAGGATGATCTGGCGGGCCACCGACCTGGGCCGCGTGAAATCCGTGGCAACCATACCGGCCATTTCCACCCACTCGCAACAGGGCGAAGAAGGCAGGAAGCTGGCTTCCATCCCCGACAACCTTGTTCGCTTGTGCGTGGGCGGAGAACATCCCGACGATATCATCGACGACCTCGACCGGGCCTTGTCGGTGCTGGATGGAAAGAAAGTGCCTTTCACTTCTCCCGAGTACTCGGCAGGTGGGGCTTCATCCGCTACTTTGAAAGAAGAATAAAATTTATAAATGAAAATATATTGATCATGAAACATAAACTTGCAATCATTGGTTTTGGAACCGTCGGACAGGGTTTTTGTGAAATCCTGCTTCAAAAGAAAGAATACCTGAAAAAGAAATACGATTTTGAATGGTCGGTGGTGGCCGTGGCGGATTTTGCTTACGGCAATGTGTATAATGAAAACGGCCTGGACGTGGAGGAAATGGTCGGCCTGGCACAAAAGAAAGAAAAATTTGTGAAGGATGCGGTTGACTGGGAAACCCTGGAGCTGATCGAGCGTTGCAATGCGGATACCGTATGCGAGCTCACCTTCACCGATTTGAAAACGGGCGGTCCGGCGGTAGACCATGTGAAAACCGCTTTGGCGTCCGGTAAAAGCGTGGTGACCAGCAACAAAGGCCCCGCGGCCCTGATGTATCCCGAGATGAAGAAACTCGCCGACGAACAGGGGGTGAAATTCATGATAGAAGGCACGGTGGTGGCCGGCACACCCATCGTTAACCTGGCGGAAGGTCCTCTGGCCGGATGTGAGATCTCCAAAATACGGGGCATACTAAACGGAACTACCAATTATATCCTTTCGGAGATGGAAAAGGGATTGCCTTACGAAGAAGTGTTGAAAAGCGCCCAGGAACTCGGCTATGCCGAGGCCGATCCCACCGGTGACGTGGAAGGATACGACGCCCGCGGCAAGGTGACCATCCTGGCCAATGTGGTGATGGGGGCCGAACTGGATATAGAAGATGTGGCCTGCCAGGGCATTACGAAGATCACTCCCGACGACATCAAATTTGCCAAAGAGCAGGGCAAACGCTGGAAGCTGATCGGATCGGTGGAAAACAAGGACGGGAAAGTGACAGGAAGCGTGGCCCCCGAAATGGTCGATCTGAGCCACCCGCTGGCCGGCATCATGGGCGCAACCAACGCCCTGACATTCACCACGGACCTGCTGGGCGATGTGACCATCGTAGGCCCCGGCGCCGGACGCATAGAAACAGGATTTTCTATTTTAACGGATGTGCTGGCGATTGGGAAGAGGTAATGGCCTCAGGCTGTTGTTTTGCCTGTTGGAGTCCGGCCTAAAATGCCTAAGAACCCCTAAATTCCCTAAAGGGGACTTATCCAGGCTGTTGGTTTTTAAACCGAACTCCTATTGAGTTAAGAAATCTACTTGTTAAAAATATACTGAATCTTACATAAAATGCAAAGCGTTTTTCTGTAAGATTCAGTTATACCGATAGGAACAGGAGGTCAATCATTGCAAACCTGTTCCGAATCGGTATAGTAAAAGCATCCGGCCTTTCAAGCCGGATGTTTTTATTTTTTATTGAACACTCATCTTTCTACTATCAGCCAACCGGTCGTTCACAACCAATGAATAAAAATAGACGCCGGGCGCCAGCTCTCCACAGTTAAGCGTTTCTGAATGCCTGCCCTGTTCAAGCAATCCCAGTTTAAAGATTTTCAGTTTTTTGCCCGTGTAATCATAAACCTCAAGAGCAACCGTGCTTTCTTCCAATAGGTGAAATTCAACAAGCGTTGAGTTATTGAATGGATTGGGAACGTTTTGAAACAATACACCCACTTTGCCTTTGGGCAGATTTTTGTTTTCCACGTGTTTCTTCTTTTCCCCAGGCAACAAGGATAACAAATAAGCACTTTTTTCATCAAATTCCTCCCATGAACCGGGAATGTATTCCTGAAGGTTTCCGTTTGTGCTTTTCAGTGTCGAACTGTCTATTTGAAGATAAAGATAACCCAAATCGATCACCGCATAAATACTATCTTCATAGGTTTCAGGATTCAGGATCACATCTTCATACCAGTCGATAGCGGTTTGCCAGTTTTCAAGTTCCATATCACATTTGTTTGCCATGATGTCGCCAAGTTTGGACAGGGAGGTATCGGCCTGAATGCTATCATTTGTTCTGTAGTAGTTTTTAAGTTCGTCGTAGTCATTTGTAGCAAAATATTCAAGTGAGAAAAGGTCTTTAAGGGCAGCTCTTGAAAAAGGCGAACCGTTATATTGTTCAACCAGTGACATATAGGTTGCTTTGGCGCTATCGTAGTTGCCTGCTTCAAAATCTTCAACTGCATTGTTATACATTATTTCGTCGGGCCCGGTTTCAGGGGCGCTTTTTTTGCTTGAGCAATATTCGGGTAAGCAAAGATAACCGCCGGCAGGGTAAAGATCATCATTGGGAGAAAAACCACTTCTCCAGCAATTGTAGCGGACATCTCTTTTGGTCAGGGTATCCGTATCATTATGATAAACCAGCGGATCGGTGGGATTACCTCCGTTATCCGAATCAACAATCTCATTGTAATGGAAATACACGGGAAAGCTTTCCGACGAGGCATATACCTCATAATAGGTGTTGTCTTTAATGTATTGTGTTTCGGTTGAATCGCCAAGCAATGAAACATTGCTTGTACCTTCAAATTTCACCCCATAGCTGTTATCATTAAAATTGTTCTTTTCAACCGATGCAATTGAGCTGTACACCAAAAGGCCTGTTTCATTGCCGTATATGGTATTCCCCGAGATAAGCTGGTTGCCCGCTTCTCCGTCTCCCGAATACCAAACTTCGATTGCTTTTTGCGTGCCTGCATCAAAGCCGGTTATTTCATTGTCTTCAACAAAAAACTCATCATATGACCTGATCTCAATAGCAGATATGGTGTTGAAAGTAGAGTTCATAAAATCGCAACCGTCGATCACAACCTGGAAACTTTCTTGCTGATCCACCGGGTTTTTAAGGTAAAGGCCCGTATTTACGAAAGAGGTGTTGTTAATCGAAACATCTCCGTTGTATGAGTATGCCATATAGCAATTATTGAAATTTGAGTTGTTTATGATCAACTCGTCGCTATAATTAATAAGCGTGGTGGTATCGGTAAAACTTGCACGGTCAAAGTTGATTTGCAGATTCGGATTGTTCAGCCGGAACTGCCCGATGCATTTAAAGGTATTTAAACTTCCGGGTGAAAAACTTCCGTTGACCGTTATCTTGTTGTCCTGGCTTGTTCCGACAAATTTGGTGGATTCGCCCAGGCAATTCAGGTTTGCATTTTCGCTCACAATAATTTCAGATTCTTTGTTAATTAAATAAAACGATGCGCCGGATTCCACTGAAATTGTTGTATAAGGGTCGATTATTAATTTATCGGCAACCGAATAGCTTCTGTTGTCAATTGTATTGCTTTGTTTAAGATGCCCTGCTAGTCCTGCTAAGGAGAGAAGGGTATCCGAAAACGAAATATTTATAGAATCCTGGGGGTCATCAGGGCCATAAAGGCCAGGAGGTATCCCTTGCCATCGACAAGTAAAACCTGCGTCAGACCAAGTATTCCAATCATTGGCATATGCAAAGGCTTCTTCCATTTGAACAAAACCATCTAGATTTAAATCCGGATTATAATCTTGCCCCGGAATTGAATCAAAGCCAACCAAATCAAAAGGAAAGTTACCGACCGTATCTACTTCAATCCAGGGCTGGTCAACCAGAGGGTAATACCCGCGTGCTGCAGCTGTCCAGTAATAAGCCATCTCATCAAAGCCAAAACCGGTAACCCAAATTTCCGGATGGGCTGCTTCATTTTGTGATGCAGTATGTACCGACCGGTTTTTACATTTAACATCATAATTAGTGAAGTCCATAAATTCATTAATGAATTCTCCTCCCCTGCAACTATTCATAAATATAACGATCTGTGAACAACTTATACCTGCCAAATATTGGGCAAATGTTGTATCATAGAACTTTATATGCAAATTATCAGAGGTTGGCAGACATACATAAGAATGTTGCTGATCTCCTGACATACCTCCATGGCCAGAAAAGCAAATAAACAATTGATCATCTTCATCTAGTGTAGGTATTTCATCTGAAATATTGCTTATACTCGCCAATTCATTAAATGTGTGACACAAAGTGTCCTTGTAAGCACAATAATCTATATCATTTGATAAGGAATCAGGTCCATCCAAATCATTTCCTCCGTTAGGTAAAATGCTAAAGCCATGTTCATAGTGCACATAAATATTATCTTTTGTAAACCCATAAACATCAATCAGGGTGCAATATATAGCGGATGTGTTATTCCAAAATCTTTGTTTGTCTTCATGGCATATTAAAACTGCATATTTACTTGGATCAGGATCCAAGCCTTCAATCAATAGGTTAGTATCATATGTTATTTCAACAGGAGTAGGTCTGGTCATCTCAGAAATTGGACAATATGCAGAATCCCAATTAATCGGAAAATATTCATCCTCAATAACAGAATAACTGCCTGTTGAATCGCATACGAATATATAACGACACGGATGCACCCAGTTTATAAATGGACCGTCATCAACAAAATAGAGCCAACAGGATGAATATGGTAAATTTATCGTGTCGCTGTATGCGAGAATTACAGGATTCTCAATAGCAACAGTATCATCAAATATGTATACATCTATTTGTTCAAGTTCTTCAGCCAATATTTGGTTTAATACAAGATCGGTTGCTTGCTGCTGGGTAAACTGTGCTTTTAATGCTATTGATAAAAAACAAAAGCAGGTAAGCAAGGTAAATAAAATAAGTTTTTTCATTTATTAATCTCCCATTTTTATTTGCGTTTAATTATTTTGATTTGTTGGTAAGCAATATTATTAACTTCAAGCGAGGCTACATATATTCCTGGATTACAGATATTCTTTGAGTTGTCTGTCCCATCCCATTTAATAGTAGTATTAATAACGGGGGATTTATTGCATATAAACCAGCTTCTAACTAAAACACCTTGCAGATTGTAAATATTAAGGTATATGTTGTTGTACTTATCTAAAAGCTCAATTTCAAATGTTAGTTCTTCTGAAAATGGGTTGGGATAACAAGAAAGAAAATATCTACAACTCACTTTTTGCGAATTATTAATTTCAGTAATCGGGTCTTCTCCAAAATTGCCATTTCCATCATTAAATAATATCACCAGATTATCCGGTAATTGTATCTGTGCCTGGCGTGTAATTGCAATATCGTTAAAACCATTCCCATCAAAATCTGCAAATGCACAATTTCTTGCACCTTCGTATTGACCATAGGATTCGAGAGGTATAAAAGAAGAATCCCCCAATTGGAAATCGCCCTGGTTGTAATAAACAACCAGACCGGTATTATCCAATAAAGTGAATATGGCATCCGGAAGACTGTCATTATTCAAATCTGATAAAAAAGACTTAACGGAATAAGCATTGAAAGAAAAGTATTCGGGATTGTCGAATACGCCTCCACCAAGATTCTCATACGTCTTCAAAACAGAGATGTTAGCAATTGGAATGCTTCTGAAAGTAATCAGGTCATTATCCCCATCAAAGTCGAAATCTTCAACAAAGGCACCGGTTTTGGAATCAGACTGCTCAAGCAGCAAAGACTCAAATCCCCCGGGATAACTAAAGTACACTTCGGTTTTCTGGCCACAGACCACCACATCATCACGTCCGTCTTCGTTCAGATCGCCACATGCAAGTGCCGAGGGGAAATAGCCCTCAACATCATGGTAATCAGGTTGGGATAATGAGCCCGTTCCATCATTGTATAACACCCCCCAAAACTGACCGCTATTGGATGCAATTACAACATCAAAATAACCATCATCATCAATATCTCCACCGCTTTTATAACCAAAACCAGTATATGTATTCAGTGTAAAAAATGATGTATTAGCGAGATCAAAATCATTAATAATTGCCATGAACTGATTTTCGAGTTCCGAATCTTCTTTTTTTGCAATAATTTCTAAAAAAGATTCATCGTCCATATCTTTAACCTGAACATCAGGCTGCCAACCATATAAGTAAACAGAATCATATAAGTCAAAGCATCCAAATCCATCATTCAACAAAATAGATACCCCACTCCAGTTTGTCTGAAAACAATAATTGTGTCCAACAACAATATCCATATCACCATCCAGATCAATATCGTTGGAAGCTACACTATATGCTGCTCTTGGTATAATGTATCTGCTTCTGCCTTTAACAGCGTGAGATTCTTTATTTTTAGAAAAGAGTGCTTTGTGGTTTCCTGCCTTTGTTGAATTCATATTCTCCCTACTCCACTGACTATAAGCCTGCCCAGCAAAAAGCAAACAGATCAGTGATAAGGCATATTTCATTGTTATCCTTCTCATAAGGTGTGGTTGTTTGTTAATTTTCATAAAGATAAGAATTATTTGAGGCTTTTGAAAGATGAAGAAAGGTTTTTTTATTGAACACTCATCTTTCTACTATCAGCCAACCGGCCGTTCACAACCAATGAATAAAAATAGACGCCGGGCGCCAGGTCTCCACAGTAAAACGGTACTGAATGCCTGCCCTGTTCAAGCAATCCCAGCTTAATGGTTTTTAGTTTTTTGCCTGTGTAATCATAAACCTCAAGAGCAACCGTGCTTTCTTCCATGAGGTGAAATTCAATACAGGTTGAGGAGGATAACGGATTGGGATAACAAGTAAGATGGTATTTAAAATTCACTTTTTGCGAATTATTAATTTCAGTAATTGGGTCTTCTCCAAATTCACCATTCCCGTTGTTAAACAGGATCACGAGGTTGTCTGGTAGAGAGGCATTGGAAGTACGCACGGTTATAATATCATTGCATCCATTTCCATCCATATCTTCGCAATAGACATTTCTCCAGGCTTCATAAGCATAAGCGGGTAAAGAAACAAAACTTGAATCTCCCAACTGAAAATCCCCCAGATTATAGTAAATCACATACCCTGATTTATCAGTTAGCTGAAACAAAATATCGGGCAGGCTGTCATTGTTAAAATCCGTTACAAAGAACCTTGTCGATAGTCCCTCGAAAGTGAAATCGCTCAATGTATCCAAGGTACCGGATCCCAGGTTCTCATACTTCTTAACCAGGGATATATCAGCAATCGGAATACCCACAAAAGTGAGCAGATCATTGTCTCCATCGTGATCAAAATCAACGATAGATGCGCCGTTCTTAAAATCCTGTTCTTCAAGCAGCAATGGCTCAAATCCGGATGGGTAACTAAAGTACACTTCGGTTTTCTGGCCGCAAACCACCACATCATCCCGACCGTCTTCATTCAGATCGCCACATGCAAGCGCAGATGGGAAATAGTCCCCGACAGAATAATATTCAGGTTGGAGAAAACCATTATCACCATTATTAAACATAACACTCCAGTACTGCCCATTATTTGAAGCGAAAACAATATCATTGTTATTGTCATTATTTATATCCCCACTCGTAATTAGACTAACCGGATCATTATACGATAACGTAATTGCTAATTGATTTTCAAAAGAATTCAACGCATAATCATAAAATATTGAAACATAAACTATATATGGATTATCAGTAACGATTACACCATACAAATCGATAAAATCATTGTTGTTAAGGTGATCAAAACTTAAATACGGAAAACCATGATTTACGAATAGCGTGTCACACAGATTGAATTCTCCTTCACCATTATTACATAACTCAGAAATTCCTCCCCAATTTGTTTGCGTTGAAAATTTGTGTCCGGCAAAAATATCATTTTCACCATCCAGATCAATATCAGTGGCGATAACACTCCAAGGGGATCTAGGTATACTATATCGACTTCTATCGTCATTATTCTGATATCCATTTTTTTCAATTAATACGAGATCCTGTTTTTGTTTCTTTCTCAGGTTCATATTCTCCCTACTCCACTGACTATAAGCCTGCAAAGCAAAAAGTAAACAGATTAATGATAAGGCATATTTCATTGTTATCCTTCTCATAAGGTGTGGTTGTTTGTTAATTTTCATAAAGATAAGAATTATTTGAGGCTTTTGAAAGAATGAAAAAACATTTATTTTTTGTAAAAATGCAAGCTTTTCCGTTTAACGCCCAGTGCCCAAAATCAGCTGCTTCAGTCTTTCTTTACCTGCTCCATAAATGCATTCCGTATGGATGCAATGGACTTTGATGCCTCGCTTTTGCCCGGCCAGTCGAGGGCGTCATCCAAAGCTTTGAAGGATTCGAAACGGATGCCGGGATTTTTCATCACAAACATATGAAATAGATATGAATTTTCTGATAATGCGACTTCTCCGAAGTCGTCTCTGATATTTGTTGGCAGCGTTTTTACAATAATGCGATCCCTCCGGGATCATAATCCGCTTAAACAGATTTTGGAAAACTCTTACGAAATGGGGAATTAAAATAACAATAAATTTTACAAATCACTATAACGCTGTCAGGTGCTTCGCACGCTGACAGGTTTATACTCCACTGATCAGACCTGACAGCGTCCGCAGGACCTGTCAGCGTCTGGCTGCCAAAACAATCATACATCCATGCAATCACACAACTGTACATCTATGCTACATTTAGTGTTACATTCAGTATTCGGTGTTTCGTGTTCCGTGTTCCGTGTTCCGTGTTCCGTGGTTTCTGCCCTCCCTTATACCTCTATATACCTTATACCCAAAAATCCCATTCACCGTCCCATCGGTGGGAATTCGCAACTGACGCTTGCATAAAGCGCCCCAAAACTCCAATACCCCAATACTCCATTCGTGTTGATATATATAAAATATTATTCGTGCACCAGTGGCTTTAAATTTGTATCCGCTACCCCAATGTAGACCCCAATCTAAATTACACATACTTCCCGCTTCAATACTTGTTTTCCTTCCCCAATATACCGACCTTTGCAAAAAACAAACAATTATGAAGAAAGGTGCATATACATTGTTGATCACTCCGTTTAAGGAGGATTATTCGCTGGATGAAGAAGCTTTGAGAACCATCGTCAGGATGCAGGTCGAATCCGATATCACGGGCATCGCGCCCCTGGGCGTTACGGGTGAGAACCCGCTTTTATCCGATGGCGAGGTGAAACGCGTGATCGAGATCATTGTTGAAGAGGCCAAAGGCAAAAAAGACATCCTGCCCGACCTTTGTCTGATGGGCACGCCCGAGTCGCTGATGAGGGCTCAGATGTATGCCGACCTGGGTGCCGACTACGTGGTGGCTTTCACACCATACTTTATCATGCCCAGCCCCGAAGGCTTGATGAAATATTACGAGCAACTGGCGGAGGCCAGCCCCATACCCATTGTTTTGCATTCCTCCAAGGGTCGCACCGGGGTGGAACTCACTCCCGCCATGACCGCACAACTCGCAAAACATCCCAACATCGTGGCCACCAAAGACGGCAAAAAGGAACTCGACCACCTTGCCAAACTGATCTACCTGACCAAAAATGACGATTTCCTGGTATTCACAGGCAAAGACACCACGGCCTTCCCCACGGTGGCCTTTGGCGGAGCAGGTTCATTTACCGTGGCCGGGAATGTGATCCCGGATGTTATGGGCAAGATGATGAATTATGCTCTGGAAGGCAAGCTGGATGAGGCCAATAAAATGCACCTGCAGTATTATCGTTTATTTGAAGCCTGCCGTTTCGAGACCAATCCCATGGCGGCCAAGCGCGCTCTGGAGCTGATGGGCAAGATCAACGCCACCCTGCGTCCGCCCATGACGGAGCTGAGCGACGCCAAAACACAGGAACTAAAAACCATACTCACCGAAAACGGACTGATATGAAATCGATAAGCGTTCTGGCGCCCGCCACAAGCGCCAATGTGGGACCGGGTTACGACATTTTTGCCATGGCCCTGCATGAACCCTGCGACGAACTGGTGATATCTCTGAACGATACGGGCAAGGTCAGCATCGAGATCGAAGGCGATACGCAGAACATTCCGCTGGATCCCAAAGACAATGTGGCCGGGCTGGCCGTGCTGGAACTGCTGAAGAGAAAAAAGATCAAAGAAGGCGTTCACATCAGGATCGTCAAGCATATGACCTCGGGCGGCGGACTGGGCACGACCGGCGCCTCGGCCTCGGGCTGCATATTTGCCCTGGACAGGCTGCTCGACCTGAAGCTCACCGACAACGAAAAGGTTGACCTGGCCCGCATGGGAGAGATCGCTTCCGGCGGTTCGCCCCATGCCGACAATGTGGCGGCCTGCCTGCTGGGCGGTTTCGTGCTGGTGAAATCCTACCACCCCATCGACGTGCTGCGGCTCGAAATGCCGGATTTCCCTGTTGTTTTGGCGGTGATCACCAAAAGCCAGCGCACCACCAGGGGCTTTATCACGTACGAAATAGGGCAGGAGAAGCTGAAGGAGCAAATGGCCCGATGCTCCCGCGTGATCCATGCCATCCATACAAAAGACATAGAAGAATTCGGGAAAGCTTTCAGCGTGGATCACATTGCAGAACCGGTGCGATCGGCGGCCATTCCCGAATACAAAGATGTGAAAAGGGCCGTGATGAAAGCCGGCGCATACGGTTTCCAGATCAGCGGCGGCGGCTCTTCGGTGATAGCCGTTTGCGATGAAGATTTGGTGGACGATGTGGCGGCCATCATGGAAAAGGGCTTTGCAAATAACGATCATTTCGTAAAAGTCATCAAAACCCGGACAAGCAATTTTGGGGTGAGGGAGAAATAGAACTTCATTGATTTTTCCATAGAATCGCATTCATGCCGGCCTTGAGGCGCATTGCAAAAGCAATATAGGCGCATGGTCAATAGCTTACACATTTTTTGTGGAAAATAATTCCCCGGAAGTTACTTACGTTTTCTCCTTATTCTGACCCTGATATACTGAAACCTTTGCCAAAAAAGAGATAGATGCAGTTTTTATGCAGCAATAGGGGTTTGGCCTGATATTATGATTATCTGAGGTGAACCAAAAAATTAACAATCATGATAAAAGATAGTAAAATTACAATTGCGGTAATAGTTTTAATGTTACTTGCTGTGTTCTTCGTGGCTTGCGACAATTCCCAAAAAGAATTGCAGGCTGAGGTTGATGAATTTAACAGCTGGATGGAAGAAAAACAGAATGATGTAGAAGAGGCTGTCGATCAAACCTGGGAAGAGACGAAAGAAAGCTGGGAAGACGTTGAGCAGGAATATGACGAAACCATAACGGAGTTGGATGCAAGAACAGAAGAAATGAGTGAGGAGACACGCGAAGAATACATGGAAATTAAAAACGAATTCAGGGAATGGCAAAATGAAATGCGGGCCGAAATCAGAAAGCAGGAAGGCATTTCAAAAGTTGAAGTCATTTTGATGGTGGAAGGCCCCGATGACGAACTTGATCAGGTTACGGCTGATAACCTGGTTGAAAAGTACCGTTCCTTTGTAAATACGGTTGAAGAATACAAGGATGATTACACTGCAAAAGAATGGGCCATAGTTGAAAGTTACTGGGAAATGCTAAACAATCGCAAAAATGAAGTCGAGGATGATATCACCACTGAAGAAAACGCTGAAATCGCTCAGCTTAAACTCGAATACGCCGGTATTAAAACCATATACAAGACCGGAGCAAAGATGGAAAGTAAGTAAGTTGTTAATATATGCTTAAAAGGCAGTCAGGGATGCCTCGTGCGGGTATCCCTGTTTTTTTTATCTTTATTTGAAATTATAAGTTTCTTGTGATGCAAAGACTACCAATGCTTTTTCTGTTCCTGATCTGTTCAATTCAAATTAATATGCTGAACGCCCAACCCGAAGGCGAACTGATTGGTGACCGGGTGGTGGCCTTTTACCCTGAAAACTTTGTTGCTTCCCAAACCCTGCCTTCCTTCGCATTGGTTGAAGAGCCTGATTCGATTGGCCCGGTTCCGGTCGGCTGGTCGATCATTCCTGAGTTTTATGAAGAAAGCGGATTGAATTGCGCACGCATTCCTTTTCCTGATGATGTTGATCTGTATGGAACGGGCGAAGTGGTCGGCCCCCTGAAACGGAACGGGACCGAAGTGATCATGTGGAATACCGATAATTATGCTTACGGCACAGCCGATGGCAAGCGCCTTTACCAGTCGCATCCCTGGATCATGGGCCTTCGAACCGACGGAAGCTGTTTCGGGATCATCGTGGACCACACCTGGAAACAAACTTTCTACCTAAGCAATCCCATCGACATTAAATCCGAAGGCCCCCCTTTCAGGATATTGGTCATCGAGCGTGATTCGCCCCGGGAAATGATGGAAGCTCTGGGTGAACTGACCGGAGCCATCTCCCTGCCGCCTTTATGGGCGCTGGGTTACCATCAGTGCAGGTATTCCTATTATCCCGACGATCGCGTGATGGAAATCGCCGAAGAATTCAGGGAGCGCAATATTCCCTGTGATGTGATCTGGATGGACATCGACTATATGGACGGCTACCGGGTGTTTACTTTCGATCCGTTGGGTTTCCCCGATCCGCAGGCCTTAAATGCCTTTTTGCATGAACGCCGTTTTAAATCGATCTGGATGATCGATCCGGGTGTGAAAAGGGATCCCGGTTATTTTGTTTACGATTCGGGAACCGCCCAGGATGTCTGGGTACAAAAAGCTAACGGTACGACTTATTACGGGGATGTATGGCCGGGGGAATGCACCTTCCCGGATTTCACCATGCCTGAAACCCAGAGCTGGTGGAGCATGCTCTATCAGAATTTTATGGCCACCGGCATTGATGGGGTGTGGAACGATATGAACGAACCGGCCGTTTTCAACGGACCGGGTGGCACCATGCCCGAGGATAATCACCATCGGGGTGGGGGAGAGCTGCCTCCCGATGTTCACCTTCGATATCATAATGTTTACGGCTACCTGATGGTGCAGGCCTCCCGGGAAGGCATCATGCAGGCCAATCCCGAAAAGCGGCCCTTTGTCTTGACCCGCGCCAATCACCTGGGTGGGCAGCGTTTTGCCGCCACCTGGACGGGCGACAACATTTCAAACATAGAGCATATGGAGCTTTCCATTCCCATGTCGCTGACCCTGGGTTTGTCGGGGCAACCTTTCTCAGGACCGGATATAGGGGGATTTGTCGGAAGCCCTTCGGCGGAGTTGATGGGGCAGTGGATGGCGCTGGGCGCCTTTTATCCTTTTTGCAGAAATCACACCAGCACCGGCACACAGAACCAGGAACCCTGGTCGTATGGAGAAGAAGTGGAGCAGGCTTCCCGGATCGCCCTAAACAGGCGATATCGCTTACTGCCATATTGGTACACACTTTTTTATGAAGCTTCCTTGAGCGGTATGCCGGTGATGCGGCCGGTTTTCTTTGCCGACCCGACCGACCTTTCTTTGCGCGAAGAACAGGAAGCCTTCCTGGTGGGCGGCGATTTGCTGGTTGTTCCGCAATGGGCCGAACAGCCTGAATTGCCATCCGGTATTTGGAGAGAAATTTATATCAGCGGCGATCATTTTCCGGATGATCCCTATCAACCTCAAATCCTGCAAAGAGGCGGTTCCATAATCCTACTCGCCCAGCCCATGCAAAGCACTGAGCAGTTTCAAGCCGATTCAATAACGCTATTGGTTTCACCTGATGAAGAAAAACTTGCCTCAGGAGAGCTTTATGCCGATGCCGGCGAAGGATGGGGATATCTTGAAGGTGAATATAAAGTAACGGGCTTTGAAGCCATTCCTGTTTCAGCTGATACTTTATTGGTGAGTTGCAGCAGCCTGGAAGGCCACTGGGATGTTTCCAACCGGAAATACCGTGTGGGTGTGGTAAGCAATTATGATATTTTTTACACTGACTGGACAAGCGATACCCTGATCAGGATTTGGCTGCCGCCTGAAATATCTGTGGAGCTTTCAAGTCCGGCGGACGGGGCAAACTACCCCGAAGGGGCTCAGGTTGATCTCATTGCGGAAGTTGAAAGCGAGATACTAATCGACAAAGTTGGGTTTTACGAGGATGATGTTTTGATCGGTGAAGTGACCGAGTCTCCCTGGGACATGACTTACAGCCCGGACCCCGGTATGTATTCCATTCAGGCCGTTGCAGTTTTTGATACATTAATGGTTTATTCAAATAAAGCACAAATCCTGGTAGGTGAGTTTGGAGAAGGAAGTATCCTGAGCCAGCTTTGGTTCAATATTCCGGGAGTTTTAGTTGATGATCTGACGGGCGATCCCCGCTACCCGGCCGAACCCGACGAAAACAACCAGCTTGATGCCTTCGCATCACCCCTGAATACCGGCAGCAATTATGGCCGTCGTATGATCGGTTATGTGCATCCGCCCCAAAGCAGTTATTACACATTCTGGATAAGCGGAGACGATTATTGTGAACTTTGGCTGAGCACTGATTCGACCTATGCCAACCGGCAAATGATCGCCGGAGTGCCCGGCTGGACCTTGCCCGGTGAATGGGCCAAATATCCCCAACAGGAATCGGAAGTCGTATCCATGGCGGCCGGCGAAAAATATTTCATCATGGCTCTGCAAAAAGAAGCCGAAGGCGATGATTTTGTTGAAGTCGCCTGGACGCCCCCCGGCGGGGAAAGAGAAATCATCGATGGCATGTTCCTGTCGCCTTATGATCCCTCCGCGGCCGGTATTGATAATCCTGTAGCGGAAAGCGACCTGGAGATTTATCCCAATCCTGCAAGTGAATTCTTATTTATCCGGACGGGCAATCAGGAAGGTGAGATCAGTCTCTACGATTTAAAAGGGCAAGTAATCCTTACCCGAAAAGTAAAAAGGGAAAAGGGCTTGATGAAGTTTCAACTGAATACACTGGAACCCGGAATCTACCTGATTGAATGGAAGAGCCGGCAGGGGAGTGTGTTTGGGAAGTTGGTTTTGCAATAATTGCCGGCTGTTTTTTAGAGATGGTGTACAAATACATTAACCGCATAGCGGTTTGTTTTCAGAAATTTGAAATTTGGTAGCCGTTGCATACAAGCCCCGGCTGGCGCGGATCGGTTCACTGGCAAGCCACGGAGGAAAAGAGATGAACTGATAAACTGATGTGGTAAAGTGGTCCGATTACTCAGAACCTGCTGCTCATTGATCAAATGTCCTACCCAAGTAATCGGATCACTAGCAAATTGGCTAGGATAGTGACCCGATCACTTAGCTCCTGCCGTTTCGTTGATCAAGTGTCATTCCCAAGTGATCGGTTCACTGGCAAGCCACGGAGGAAAAGAGATGAACTGATAAACTGATGTGGTAAAGTGGTCCGATTACTCAGAACCTGCTGTTCATTGATCAAATGTCCTACCCAAGTAATCGGATCACTAGCAAATTGGCTAGGATAGTGACCCGATCACTTAGCTCCTGCCGTTTCGTTGATCGAGTGTCATTCCCAAGTGATCGGTTCACTGGCAAGCCACGGAGGAAAAGAGATGAACTGATAAACTGTTGTGGTAAAGTGGTCCGATTACTCAGAACCTGCTGTTTTTCTGATTATTCGATCTGGATGATTCCCATTTCATAAACTTCCCCTTCGACAACTGTTATGTTTTCGAAAGTCAGGTCTTCATACGGGTCTTCTATATCGATTTCAACAGTATATTCGCCGGCTACCAGGCCCTGGATCAGAAAATACCCGTCGTCGTCCGTAAAGGTACCGGAAGTATCCATGGTTGTTTCATCTATGGCATACACCTGTGCCAGGGCTGCAGGTTGCAATTCTCCGCTTATAGCGCCATCGATGCCTTCAGCGATTACATGCAGAACAGGTTTGAGTTTGTATTGATCATTGCCTGTATGTATGATAGAGGATGAGGCGTCAAAGTCGATCAGGACATAATAGTCCAGGCCGGACTCCAGTTCCTGGTGCAGATTCAGTTTTAGGCCCGAGGTGGAGCCACTTGGCACGGTCAGCGGGTAATTCACCCCATTCACCACAATGCTGTTGTTGCTTCCCAGCACAAACCTGATCTGGCTTACTATTCCCGGCGGCAGGTCGCCTGTGGCGATCACTGTATCTTCACCATTGGCCAGTATCAGCAAGTCGTATATACCCGCTTCGGTATTGAGATTTATCCAGCCTTCTGCTTCGTTATGGACCTTTACCTGCTGTATATCGATGTTAACATGGTCGTACAGGGCCGGGTCATCGGTTAAGCGAACCTGGTAAGAGGCCGTCATGTCATCATTGTTGTCATCGTCATCATCATTGCAACCTGCCACAACCACAAGCAAAAGCGGTATCGACAGGATCATTGTCAGTAATTTTAGATTTTTCATAGTTCTATTTTTTATTGATTTCAGATACCAGGTTCCAAAAAAGATACATCAATGTTTAATATACATGCGTACAGGATGTTACGCTTTTTGTTCGATCTGATGATGTGGGGTTAATTCCACAATCAGTTCGTGTGGTTGTATAATATCTCGTACATAAGCCGATCCGCCAATTGCTGGTATATTTTTCCAATGAACTCCAACGTCCCTGTTAAAATAAGCCAACACACCGGTATTGCCGCGTTCATTCTGCTTTTTTCTTTGCTATACTGATCTGGAACAGGTTTGTCATGAATTACTGTCAATGCCTGAAATACTTCAACCATACAACCATACATCCATGCTTTTCCACAAACGTGTTATCAAAAATCAAATTTATTCGTGCATCTGTTACAATTTTTTTATGTAAGTTTTATTCCTGCATCCTCGGCTTCAATCCCAAAAACCGTATATTTGTTCAAAACAAAGCCAATTAATAACCAAAACAAAAATCATATGAAAATGTACATCTCAGGTGAATGGATAGACAAAACTGAAAAGATACCGGTTAGGGATCCCTTCGATAACAGTCATATCGACACCGTACCGAAAGCCGATAAGGACGATATGCTGAACGCGGTGGAATCGGCCAAACGCGGATTTGAGGCCATGAAACGTGTTCCTGTATACGAGCGCTCCGCGATTCTTTACAAGACGGCCCAATATGTGATAGATCATCATGAGGAATTCTCACAAACCATTGCTCGCGAAGCTTCCAAAACCATCAATGAAGCCAGGGGTGAAGTTTCCCGCACCATCAACACCCTCACATGGTCGGCCGAGGAAGCCAAGCGCATCAACGGGGAAACCCTCCCTTTCGACTCCTTTCCCAATGGGGTAAATAAGAAGGGATTTTATTACCGCTTTCCAATTGGTATTATCCTGGCGATCACACCTTTCAACGACCCCCTGAACCTGGTTGCGCATAAGCTGGGGCCTGCCTTTGCCGGTGGCAATGCAGTGATCTTGAAACCCGCTTCCGTAACGCCCTTATCAGGCATCAAACTGGCGCAGGCTTTCCTTGAATCTGGTTTGCCCAAAGAAGCCATACAGGTGGTTACTGCTCCCGGGCAAGATACGGGTGATGTGCTCGTGCCTCATGAGGACATTCGTATGGTTTCCTTCACCGGCGGGGTGGAAGCCGGTAAGGAGGTTACCAAGAAGGCCGGTATCAAAAAGATCGGCATGGAGCTGGGTTCCAACAGCCCCGTCATCGTCTGGAAAGATGCCGAGATAGACAAGGCTGTGGATTCCTGCGTGGAAGGCGGTTTCTGGGCAGCCGGTCAGAACTGTATCGGGGTGCAGCGTTTGTATATCCACAAGGATATCTATGAGGAATTCAAGAAGAAATTCGTTGATAAAACCAAAACATACAAGATCGGGAACAAACTGGACGAATCCACCGATATGGGTCCGCTGATCACACAGAAAGAGGCAGAGCGTGTGGAGTTCGCTGTTTTCGACGCTATCAATAAGGGTGCGGTTTGCCTGACGGGCGGAAAAAGGGAAGGCGCCCTGCTTGAGCCTACCGTTTTGGAAAATGTACCTGAAGATACCATCCAACATAATGAGGAGGCCTTTGGCCCGGTTGTAAATCTTTACCAGGTAGAAGACATAGACGAAGCAATCGCCAAATCCAACAGTTTGCCCTATGGATTGCATGCCGCCATTTTCACCAACGATATCAACCTGGCCATGAAAGCGGCTTATGAACTGGATTGCGGTGGCGTGATGATCAACGATTCAACGGACTATCGACTGGACAGCATGCCTTTCGGCGGGGTTAAAAACTCCGGACTGGGCAGGGAGGGCATATCGTTTGCACTTCAGGAAATGACAGAACCCAAAGTTGTATGTTTTAATCTGCCATATCAATTATGAAAATAGATTTTAAAGGAAAAACAGCGCTGGTAACCGGTGCTTCGCGCGGAATCGGGAAGGCCGTGGCAGAAATGTTCGCGGCTTCAGGAGCCCGGGTGATCGTTCATTATCATAAGAACCTCAAGCTGGCCGAATCGGTTATGAACAATCTGCAGGGCGGTGGACATGCCATCGCCCAGGCCGACATTGCCGATCCGGTGTCGGTGCAGGAAATGGTGAACGATGTCATGGCCCGTTTCAATCATGTTGATATCCTGGTGAACAATGCCGGTGTTTATGAAGAGGTGGAATTGCTTACCATGAATTACCAGGAATGGCAGCAGGCCTGGAGGCGGACCATCGAAACCAACCTCACGGGGGTAAGCAATCTTACTTTTTTAATGGTGAAGGAAATGGCCAACCAGGGAGGTGGGCGTGTGGTGAATGTCTCTTCCAGGGGCGCTTTCCGCGGTGAGCCGACCGCCTTTGCGTACGGCGCCAGCAAAGCCGGACTGAATGCCATGGGGCAATCCATGGCCAAAGCACTGGCCAGGCAGCATGTTTATGTTTATACCGTGGCGCCCGGATGGGTGGATACGGATATGGCCGCCGACGGGCTTTCCGGTCCGGACGGGGATTCTATTAAGGCGCAAAGCCCCCTGAACCGTGTGGCGCAACCTGAAGAAATTGCCCGGACGATCGTTTATCTTGCTTCAGAGGGGACTGAGTTTATGACGGGCTGCATCGTGGATGTGAACGGGGCGAGCTACCTCAGGTCCTGACCTTTGTGGAGCTCGGCGCCTTCCTCAATACTGAACAGAATGATCTGCCAGTCGTCGAGCAGGAAGCGGGCGTTGTCCGGATTCCAGACGTAGAAACGCATCTCTTTTGGCTTTTCGGGCATAGTGATCTCGTAACCGAAATCCGCCTTGCGCCAGAATCCCAATGTGTCGTCAGGATAGTCTTTTATTCTGAAAGACTTATAAAAAGCCGTCAGGCCGTTCTGATCCGAAACTGAACTGACCAGAAATGATTTGACGGCTGCATTGGTGTCGGATTCATAATAGCTGAACTCAACTTTGGCATACAGTCTTTTGTGTTTAAAGATCGCGCTGTCTTGCTTTGCATCCAGCTTTAGCGTTGAACTGAAATGGATAGCACTGTCGATAAGGTATACATGATTATTACTGTCAAGCCGATCGGCGACGATCAGGCTGTCCGTCAAGATCCATTTTTTGGGAACACTATCGTAGTTGATCAGAAAGGTGTCGAGCGGCCGCAGGGGTGATTCCTTGAAAAGGCTTTCACGGGTGTCTCCCAGAATTTCTTCATATTGTTTTCCGGTTTTCAGGAATACGTACCAGTATTTCTCCTTTGTCATGGCGTCGTGATGTATGATCCTGTGCTCATACTGGTAGGATTGGATTAGGTTCAGGGTGATCAGCAATAAGATCAAAGGCGTAAATAAAAATTTCCTCATTCTTTTTCCTACGGATGAAATGAGATATGCAAACAGAATAATAAACAACGGATAATAATCGATAAAGGGTCGCATGCCGAAACTGTCGCCGTAAAACCAGTTCCACCAGCTTGAAATCAGCCAGCTGATCAACAAAAGAAACCCAAGCAAATAAAAACCCCTGAAAGCGTTTTTCCTGAACAGGGGGATGAAGCCCAAAATGGCAATAAGCAGCAAAGGCGTATAAACAAACAATCCCTTCCTGTAACTGAAAAGTACATTGGAAAATTCCGGCGAGCTGAAATCGAATCCTTCCCCGGGATAGGTCCAGACCCAAAGCTGCCCTGTTTGCGAATAATAAATAAAAGCTTGCAGCCCGATCAGAACAAGGAAGGGTAAAAGGCTGTATAGCATGAGCCTGCCTGAATTGATCATCCGGGAAAAGACCGTGCTGAGATTTCCGGGCTTTTCTGCAATAAATGGTATGATCAGGATCAGCAGGGCATTAAATGGCCTTACCAGGATGCACAATCCAAAAGCCAGGGAGGCCAACAGAAAAGCAATGTCCTTTCTGTTGTTTAGGGCTTTGTGGGCATAAAAGATAAAAAATGCAGCCATCCCGAAGGCATAAACATGCGACATCCCCGGATGAAAAAAGGTATAGTAGAACACATTTGTTCCCAAAAGAAAAGCAGAAACGGAAAGTAGGGAGATGTTATGTCCAAATCCCATTCCCCTTAATAGTTTGTAACTAAAATATAATCCGAGTGATGCATAAAAAACACCGGCTAATACAACGCTGTATTGAAAAAGTATGGAATAGCCGTCAACGGGCAGGCCGAAAACATAGCTGAACAGCAGGGCCAAAAGGAAAAAGGGTAGAATCAGCAGGGCCACGCCGGATGTATATTTATTGATGAGCGTACCCTCATAATCCGAATAGTAGTGTCCCTGGTAATGAGAGCCGTGCCTTTTTTTCTGGATTTCCCTTACCTCATCGAAGTCAAGCGTATGATGAATGAAAACAGCCGGCAACCAGGTGTAATATCCCCGGCTGTCGCCGCCCAGGACGTCCGTGCGAAAACCTTCAAAACGGATATTGCTGAAGACGGAGATGATCACGAGCAAGCCAATTAAAAATACGATCAGCCATGATTTCCGTATTTGAATATATTGTCCCATTTTTGCAGAAACTTGAGCATTCAAATTTCCGAAAAATTACCTAATAAGCAAATGAAGCCCGAAAGAATTACACATTGTTACTAATTTAGTTCAGCTTTGTAGTTTTTCCTTATAGTTTTCGAGAAAGTTAAGTGAGAAGAATGAAAACTGTTAGCTGATCTTGCTCATTTGTTTTCGATATGATATTTTTGCCCTGCGAAAAATCAGAGAAACAATGAAAGAGAAAAGTATTGACCCGGCAAGCAGGATACAGGATCTGGAGAATTTCGGGGAATTCGGCGGGGTGAATCCTTCCGTGA
Source organism: Bacteroidales bacterium (assembly GCA_021738625.1). Classification (GTDB taxonomy): domain Bacteria; phylum Bacteroidota; class Bacteroidia; order Bacteroidales; family JAIOZK01; genus JAIOZK01. The sequence goes on along the minus strand of JAIPBS010000022.1, from coordinate 20,661 downwards.
CCGATTCAGCTACCTATACTTTCATGCATGCCAAAACCATGCTTGAAACTTTTCAGGGAGAAGCCGAAGGTTGTTTCCTTTATTCCCGTCACTGGAATCCGAGCAATAAGTACCTGGCCGATGCAATGGCAGCTATGGAAGGAACGGAAGCCGCCTGGGTGACCGCATCGGGTATGGGAGCCATTTCCAATGCAATCATGCAGATTTGCCAGGCCGGAGATCATATCGTTTCGAGTGTGACCACTTACGGAGGGACCTTCGCTCTGATGAAGAATTACCTGCCCAAATTCAACATCGAAACCCGTTTTGTGAGGATCACCGATCTTGAGGCTGTTGAAAAAGCGATTCAACCCAACACAAAGATGATTTATACCGAGTCGGTTACCAATCCACTTCTGGAAGTGTCCGACCTCCCAAAGCTTTCGGAAATAGCCAGAAAACATAATGTGAAACTGGTGGTTGACAACACCTTCACCCCTATGATCATCGAACCCCGCAAGCTGGGAGCGGATGTGGTGGTATACAGCCTAACCAAGTTTGTTAATGGAAAGAACGATTGCGTGGCAGGGGCCATTTGCGGCGATGTTGATTTCATCTCCTCGCTTATTGATGTGAATGAAGGCACTTCCATGCTCCTGGGCCCTGTACTGGATCCACTGCGTTCTTCACAAATCCTGAAGAATCTGCATACACTTCACATCAGAATGAAACAGCACAGCGAAAACGCCATGTACCTGGCCGACAAGCTGAGCGGACTCGGGTTGAAAATTGTTTATCCCGGATTGACAGGCCACCCGGGTCATGAGCTTATGAAGAAGCAAATGAATACAGGTTTTGGTTATGGAGGTATGCTGACCCTGGATGTGAATTCGGCAGAGCGGGCAGCTGAGTTGATGGAGTGTCTCGAGTTGAAAGGCGTGGGTTATCTTGCCGTGAGTTTAGGTTATTTTAAAACACTTTTCAGCAATTCCGGAAAGAGCACATCTTCAGAGGTTCCTGAGGAAATTCAAAAGGAAATGGGCATGTCGGAAGGATTAATTCGATTTTCGGTGGGTCTTGATCACAATATTAAAAGAACTTTTAAGTTATTTAAGAACTGCCTTGAGGACTTAGAGTTTCTCTAGGTTTTTTTGGTTGATAGAGTAGGTTAGTTGCGGAATGAAGTATGGATTTTCATAATTCTGCTTTGTTCAAAAAAGCCTCCCATTGCGGAGGCTTTTTTGTTTTATTACGTCATTGTATCGGATTTTTCTGCATGTGTTAATTGAATAATATTAGGCTTGTTCGGATTTTGCAGGAAATTATCAATCTTCTCATTTGCAGTTCTTAATTTATATAAAAAAAGCTGTCCCGGAATCAGGGCAGCTTTCTGTTTAAAGCTTATGGAATGATTTTTCAATCCATTGTTTTTTCATATTCTTCAACCGGCAGGCAGGTGCACACCAGGTTCCTGTCGCCATAGGCATCGTCGATTCTGGTGACCGGTGTGAAGTATTTATCTGCAATCACAAAATCAACCGGATAGGCTGCCTTCTGCCTTGCATATGGAAAGCTCCATTCGTCTGTAATGCACATTTCAGCCGTGTGCGGAGCATTTTTGATCGTGTTGTTTTTTTTATCCGCTCGACCTTCTTCAATCTCCCTGATCTCTTCCCGGATGCTTTCCATTGCCTGGATAAAACGGTTGAGCTCATTCAAAGGTTCGCTTTCCGTTGGTTCAACCATCAGAGTACCGTGCACCGGAAAGGCGACTGTAGGAGCATGGAAACCATAGTCCATTAAGCGTTTTGCAATGTCAACCGGGGTTAAACCGGCAGTTTTATGGAACTCGTTACAATCAATGATAAATTCATGAGCTACATGACCTTTCTTGCCTGTGTAAAGGATTTTATAATCTTTACTTAATGCGGCTTTCAGATAGTTCGCATTCAGGATGGCATATTCGGTGGCTGATTTCAGGCCTTCCTTGCCAAGCAATTTGATGTAGCCATAAGAAATCGGAAGGATCATGGCGCTGCCGAATGGGGCCGATGCGATTGAGTTGATGCCTTTCTCTCCTCCCGTTTCAATCCATTTGTGCCTGGGCAAGAAGGGTTTCAGGTGTTTTGCAACCCCGATCGGTCCAACGCCCGGGCCGCCGCCGCCGTGCGGTATCGCAAATGTTTTATGCAGGTTCAGGTGGCATACATCTGCACCGATGACGCCCGGATTTGTCAGCCCTACCTGTGCGTTCATATTTGCGCCATCCATATACACCTGTCCGCCGTTATTGTGAATGAGCTCAATGATCTCAAGAATATTTTCCTCAAATACACCATGCGTGGAAGGATAGGTGATCATGGTTGCAGCAAGGCGACCGGCATATTTTTCCGCTTTTTCTTTTAAATCGGTGGTGTCGATATTACCATCTTCATCACACTTCACGACAACCACTTCCATGCCCGCCATGATGGAGCTGGCAGGGTTGGTGCCATGAGCCGAACTTGGGATCAGGCATATGTTTCGATGTCCTTCTCCCTTGCTTTTCAGGTATTCTCTGATCACCATCAAACCGGTATATTCTCCGGCCGCACCGGAGTTTGGCTGGAATGAGATGGCCGAAAAGCCGGTGATCTCGCAAAGGTCTTTCTCGAGATTATTAATCAACTCTTTATACCCTTCCGCCTGATCTTCAGGGACAAAAGGATGGATGTTTGCAAACTCAGGCCAGCTCAGTGCGAACATCTCAACACCCGCATTCAGCTTCATGGTGCATGACCCCAGGGGGATCATGCTGCGGTTAAGGGCCAGGTCCCTGTTCTCCAGTTTCTTGAGGTAGCGCATCATTTCCGTTTCCGAATGATAACGGTTGAAGCATTCCTGGGTGAGGAAATCCGTTTTTCTTTGAAGTTTACCGGGTATTGCATTCAGGTGTTCTTCAGGCTGGCCGAATGATTCGAATTCCCTGCCGTTTGCTTCGACAAGTATCTTAACGATAGCATTAATGTCATCGATGGTTGTAGTTTCGTCCAGACTGATGCCAATATTTTTATTATCGATATATCTGAAGTTGATCCCAGATTCGAGGGCCTTTTCCTCGATGGACTTCAAAGAAGCATGCTCGGGTGCGACCACTTCAAGCGTATCAAAAAAGTGTTGATTGTTTTGCTTGTAACCCTGTTTTTCAATTTCTTTTGATAGCAAAACAGCAAGCGTATGAATGTTTTCGGCAATTGCCCTGATTCCATGCGGGCCATGATATTGGGCATACATGCCCGCCATATTGGCAAGCAGGGCCTGGGCCGTGCAGATATTGGATGTGGCACGCTCGCGTTTGATATGTTGCTCGCGGGTTTGCAAAGCCATACGAAAAGCGGGCTTGTCGTTGGCGTCCTTTGAAATGCCGATGATCCTGCCGGGTATATGTCTTTTGAAATCTTCTGTGGCGGCAAAATAGGCGGCATGTGGTCCGCCATATCCCATCGGGATCCCGAAACGCTGGGATGAACCAACCACCACATCGGCGCCCCATTCACCGGGAGGGGTGAGCAGGGCAAGGCTCATCAGGTCGGCTGCAACAGCCAGTTTGATGTCTTTTTCCTTAATCTTTTCGGCAAATGCCAGGTAATCATGTATACGGCCTTTTTGATCGGGATATTGAAGGATGGCGCCAAAAAACATATCATCCGGGTCGAAATTGATGTGATCTGCGATGGCCAGTTCAATTTCAAGCGATTCCGCCCTGGTTTTCAGGATGTCGATGGTTTGGGGGAACATATCTTCCGATACAAAAAACTTATTGGCGCCTTTTTTCTTGAGTTTCCTCGGGCGTGCATTGAAGAACATGATCATAGCTTCGGCAGCTGCTGTTCCCTCGTCAAGCAATGAGGCATTGGCCAAAGGCATGCCGGTCATTTCAACGATCATGGTCTGGAAATTCAACAAGGCTTCAAGACGCCCTTGTGAGATTTCCGCCTGGTAAGGTGTGTAGGAGGTATACCAACCCGGATTTTCCAGTACGTTGCGTTGAATAACTCCTGGCATAGTGGTGTTGTAATAACCCAGGCCGATGTATGATTTGAGAACTTTGTTTTTGGCGGCCAGGTTTTTCAGGTGGTTGATGTATTCAAGCTCATTTAATCCTTCAGGCAGATCAAGTTCTTTTTCCGTCCTGATGGAACCGGGCACTGTTTCATCAATAAGTTGCTCAAGAGAAGATGTACCGATGGTATCCAGCATCTGTTTCACTTCTTTTTCTCTCGGGCCGTTATGTCGTTTTATGAAATTGTTTTTGATCATGCTTTAGCTTTTTTTCATGACAATTCAACTGTTCTTAAAATGCTGAGAAGTATCTAAGCGCTTCATTGCGTACATTCTTAAAGATTGCAAAGGTAAAAATCTTTAAGAAAAATCCGGTGTTTATGTTGATACTTTGTTAAGAAATTAACAATGATTTAAATTACTTTGTTCATTATATAAATTTTTACTATTTTTGGTTCTTGTATTATATAAATTTTGGCAATTATCTGATATTAAATATTTAATGAGTGTGAACAACAGTACTGATTTATAAATTAAGACCATCAAAATTTTCAACAATGGATTATGCATGTTATTTTCGTGGCAAAAAAGTGAAAATCTAAACCTTTAAATTATAAACCAAAATCAAATTGTTATGAAAACAAAAGAAGTAAAAGCCACTTCATTTATCCTGGGCGGTACCTTATTGACCATGTTCAATAACATTGCCGGAGGATGGGCATCCGTAATTGCGACGCTGATTGGTTTTATCATTCTCCTGATTGGATTGAACACCCTGAAGAAAATGCTGGATGATAAAGGCAACAGTGCGCTTAACCTGATCTTTATCGCGGCCATCATTGGTGCGATTGGAGGTTTAATTGGATGGATACCTGTTGTGGGATTGGTAGCGGGGATTTTATTCCTGGCTGCATTCATCATTCAGCTGATCGGTTATCTTCAGCTTAAAGGTTCTGCCGCTATCGGCGAGACCGGAGCGAAAGGAGCCAACATGCTGTTTATTTCCATGATCATTGCGCTGGTCGGTGGAATTCTTTCACTTATTCCGGGTATCGGTGGAATCATCGCCGCTATTGTAAGTGTTGTTGTGCTGCTGATGATCTTCAACGGTTGGAAAAACATTCAAATGGGAATTGTCGGTGAAGATAAAGTAAAGGTAACCGCCATTACTTACATCCTTGCCGGTATGCTTATCCAGATCGGTAACACGGCCGTTTCGGGATGGGCTGCTGCCATTGCATCGATTATTGGATTTGTGCTCTTCCTCATGGGGTTGAACAAATTAAAAGGCACCCTGGACGAAGTCGGGCAATCTGCCGTTCAGTTGATCCTCATTGCCGCTTATGTGGGTATCCTGGCATCCGTTTTGGATTTTGTTTCCGGAATCGTAGGTGTCGGATCTGGTCTGAATGCCATTGCCTCAGGCAACCTGGTTGGCCTGGCCGGTCCATCAACCTTTGATATGATCGTTGCAATTGTATTCATAGCCGCATTCATTCTGGAACTGCTTGGCTTCCTGAAACTAAAAGGATCTGGAATGATCAACGAACAGGCAAAAAGTGGTATCACTTTATTGGTGATTGCTGTAATCCTTGCTCCGCTTGCAAACCTCTTTGGTGGAATCCTTCCCATTGGAGGCGGTTTCCTTGCTTCACTGCTTGGTCTGGCGGGATTGTTCCTGGTGCTGTTCGGATGGATAAAAGTACAAACCAGTTTTGTTGAAACTGAAACGGTCTAAATATTTAACCGGCTAAAGTTTCTTAATTATAAAGGGAAAGCTGATGTTTTTTTTTTAACATCAGCTTTCCCTTTTTTCTTAAATACCGAAATATAATGAATCTTACATGAAATGCAACGCATTTTTCTGTTAGATTCCATTATACCGATTGGAGCATAAGGTCAACCATTGCAAAGCTGTTCCGAATCGGTATACTACCTGTTAAGTCTGTTCCGGAAATATTGACACGTTTAGTTATTTGCCAACCCTGATTTTACTTCTGCCATAACATGGATGACCATCAGATGTAATGCCTCTTATAATGAGGTCGTAATCAGAGGCATGGTCAGAGGTGTAGAATTCAACATGGGCATCTTGTATGGTCCTGATCCCCGGATTCCAGTAGAGCACTGTTCTGAAATCGGGAAGTTTGGCTGAAGCAATTTTTGTATCATATCTTTTTTCAGGGAAAATCATTCCATCTGCAGGGGCCAGGTATTCATAAAAAACAGCATCATCGGGGAATTCAATCCCGGCCAGGTCGTTGGTTTTCGTCCTGATGGAAATAATACCTCTGATAAAACGATGTCCCAAAATATAGGTGCGGTTGATGACATCGATCTTTTTCACCTGTGCAGGAAAAATTTTCGTGATCTTGTTGATGTTGAAAACAGGCGTGTTGTCGATCAGGACCAGCGGATCATCGTAGAACACATTCAGCCTGTCATCATAAATCCTAAAATGATATGTTCCTCCTTCTGTTCTGAGCCTGACATTCGGGATGATCTCATGAAAAACTTCTGTCATGGTATTAAATTCGATATAATCATCAAGTAAGTAAGTTGCGGTGGGTTCTCCATACCAGTATGGCAGGCCTTCGGTAGTTTCCTCTGTTTTGGGATCATTCGCAAATCTGTCAAGGATTTGTTTATTCACCAGCAATTCTTCAAAAAATAATTTTCGGGAGGTGTCGGGCGAAAAGCTTGCATTCAGTAGTCGGGGGAAGTCAGGTGAAAAATCATTAAAAACCAGGATTTCGGGCTTTTTGTTTTCCATTGGTTCGGCAACCAGATAAACTGTTTGTTTCCCTTCAGGATATGCCAGGTTGATATCAAAGCGGCCGTTTTTCCTGCTTTCGTTAATATGCAACTGTTGATTTTTGAACAGGGTAGCGGCCATGATTTTGTGATCCATGATTCCTTCATCTGTTTCCTTATCCTGAACAATTCCGCTGATGGAGGGACCTCTTGTTTCGGGGAGCCAGCCCGGGTTTTTACAAAGCTCTTCAACTTCCATAATGATGGGAGGGTTTTTTTTTAGGTATGCATCGTACAATTCAAGGGAGATGTTGATCTGATCCCGGATTTGTTTGTCGGAGAGGAAAACGCCAAAGCATGCATCATCCAAAAGTATTGGATTTGTGATCAAAGCCTCCGCTAAAAGCTCCGGGTTTCCGATTGATCCTGACTTTACAACCGCAATTGAGAATAAACCCGAGATACTATCTTCATCAGAAGAAAAGTTTAAACTGACTTTCTCTCTCTGGCCGTATAATTTTTTATCTGTTTCAACTTTTAGTTTAACTCTATCATCATCCTTGAGGAAAGCATGGGCAAAAATTTGCGATCCTGCCTCATTCTCCACGATCAGAAAGTTGACGCCAGGCGGTATGGAATAAACCGGTATTTCAAGTACTGATTTATTGCCATTAATTTTAAAATCTTTACGGTAGAAAGCTATATGTTCCTTTGAAACCAGATTCACTTTAAGCATGGGGTTTGCCTCCCCTGATTGGAAAGCGATCAGATTATAAAACATTCCGACGCTTTCCGGTCTGAAGATCAAACCATCTTTTTTCACCTCCGGCAAGGCTTTCGGTATGGTGTCGCCATTTTTCAGTTTGATTTGAATAAAATATTTTTCTGAGGCATTCGGTATAAATTCAACCCTTCCCAAACCATTCTTGTAAAAAGGAATTCTTTTCACAAACATGCTGTCCCCAATGCTAAGGAACAGACTATCGATTTGAGGAAGCCAGTCGGGTAATAATCTGAATGCAGCTTCTGAAGGAATATCTTTTAGCAACGCTCCTCCAACAGCTGTAATATCTATCATATTTGTATCAGCCGGTATGCCTTCGCTTGCTGTAATTTCCGGGTTGAAGATTCGGACCGGCACATTTGCGTAGCTTTCGGGGTGGAAGTTTCTTTGATATTTTGTATAAGCCCTCACATAGTATGTTCCCGTGGGTGCTTCTTCGGGGATCAACAGTGTTCCGGTTGAAGCATCCCCATCAATATCAAATTTGGCTTTCAGGATAACTTCACCCGCCGAATTAAAAACTTCGGTATAAAGTACTTTGCTTTTTGCACTTGTGCTTTGGGGTGAAGCATAAAATGCAGTGAACCATATTTTTTCACCGCTCAGGTAAATGTTTCTGTCGGTGATCAGTTTGATGTTTTCTATAGGTATGTGATTCCCCACGGCATTGATTTGCGCATTCAGCTGGAGTGAGCTGAATGTAAATGCAATGACACAATATGTAAGTAAATGCTTTCTCAAAATTCGATCTGTATTTTTAGTTTCCATCAATCCAAAAATCGGGTTTATTGATCGTGCCACCTACCAACCGGCAGTCGAAGCAGGTTTCGGCTCCATAGGCATACATGCCTGATTCGGTAGTGGTCACATAAACCGGCCACAAGCCGGGCGGAATGGCTTCAAGATACCTGGGATCGGTGTCGGCATAGCATTCACCGTAATGAAAGTCCACTCCGTCGGGCCGGTCCATATAAATACGTTTGCTGTCTACCCCAGCCGCCATAAAGAAACCAAGAACGGGCTCGTTTTCATCGTTTATATTTTTGATGTTTCCCCTTATCTGGAAGGGCTGAGAGGTGTACAGAGAGCCTTGATCATCAATGATCTCGTTTATATTATTCCAGTAATCATAGGCTTTCTTGCTGATGCTTAGTTGCTTGGCAAGCATGCTATAGCGTATACTAAGGCGCTTTGTTTGCGTACTCACGAAGTTGATCGGAAAATTTTTGATCTGTGGAGGAGAGAGGTTCTCAGTGGTGTACAAAAACATATTCTCAATATTGCCGGTTCGCCAGCAGGTAAATAATGAGTCGGGCTTTGGGAACCTTGTGTATCCACCGTCATATAAATACTCTATGGTGAAATCAGCATTGTATTGATAGGTTTCTATAAGGTCCCAGAAAAGATAGCTGGAATCATGTTCAGCGTTTTCTGTAGTGATGTAAAATTGATAACCTGCCAGGTTATAGGCATGCTCTTCCGAGGGATGAAATTCCAGTTTTGCATAAAGTGAGTCGATGGCAAGCGGATGCCGCAACATTTGAAAGCCCGATTCATACACCCTTTCGTCAGGTCGGATGATTGTGAGCTTGTAGCTTGTACCAGCTTCACCTTGTATCCCGTCATCTGCGGTTTTATATGTGCCGTCTTCAATTTCAGTAAGCAATTCGTTATAACCATTGTCATCTGTTATTCTGACTTCCGCACCGCCAAGTGGAAGGTATCGCGGATCGTTAATGCCTGCGCTTATGCTGAGTTTCACGGTGTAGGGTCCGGGTTCATTGCTGATATAACCGTCCACGACCAGTAAATCTTCGTATTTGGTAATATCGCCGGGCCAATATTCATCAATGCAGGCTGTGATCCCAGCAAGGATGATAAGGGCCGGTATGATGATTTTTTTAGTCCGCATAATTTCCAAGTTTAAAGCTATAAGTAATTGAAGGTATGGGTGCTCCGAAAATGGAGAGCTTGTAACCATTGATCTTGTTATCCTCTGTTTTAAAATATACCGAATAGGCATTCTTTCTGCCCGTCAGGTTGTAAACGGAAAGGATGAATGTTCCATGGGCCAGTTTTTTAGCCAGCAGGTTTCCTTCGATTTTAATGGATAAATCTATCCTGAAATAATCGGGCAGGCGGTATTCATTACGAAGCGAATAGTTAAGAATTTCTATTCCATCCTGATAATAAACCGAAGTGGGATAGGTGATGGGCCTTCCGGTTGCATAAACCACAGCTCCCGATATGTTGAATCGTTTGGAAATTTTATAATTGGCCACCAGGTTGAATGCATGCGGCCTGTCGTAGTTGGCCGGGTAAGGCATCCCGAAGTTGTTTTCCTCTCCGGTAATCTCATTTTCAACCTCAATTGTGGCGTCCGAGTACGTGTAATTCATCCATCCGTTTAACCGGCCATATGGCTTCCTGATCATCAGTTCGATGCCGTATGCATCCAGTTTACCCTGTACGATATCGGTTTCGGGTAATTGGTTGATCAGGAACTCAGCCCCGTCCTTATATTCCACCAGGTCTTTTACTTTTTTGTAATAAGCCTCCATGCTTACTTCCAGAAATCCACCCCAGATATCCGTATAAAACCCGACCGAATATTGATCGCCAGTCATGGGTTTGATATGATAATCGGATAACTTCCAAAGGTCTGAAGGAGATACTGAAACGGTATTGGTCAGCAGGAAAATATATTGATGCAGCCTGTTGTAGCCGGCTTTGACTGAGCTGGATTTTCCAAGAAGAAGTTTCGCTGCAATCCGGTAATCCATACCATTGTACGTTTTGATGATATCGCCACTTGAATAGTATGTTGTATCAGTGATGTTGCTTTTAATTTTCGGAGCATTTTCAAAATAGTTCATTACTGTTTTTGGGCCGAGGTAGCTGTATGTATTGAACCGCACACCCCCGCTCAGTTCCAGCTTATCACTAACATCCCAGGAGTCTCCCAGGTAAATAGCGGATTCAACTCCTCTTTCCTTTTCAAATGTCCTTTTCGATATGAGCGAAGTTTCGGTGAGCGGTAAAATGTCGCCTTTGTCGAGCCGATAAAAAATGGAGTTTACGCCCACTTCAATATCATGTTGTTCGCTAATCTTCCATGAATATGATGCTTTTAACTCCAAATGATCAAGCTCATAAGCGTGTTTATATGCTGCCAGGTCCAACTCCGAATTTTCCTGCCCGAACTGATAATTGCCGTAGATCAATGAAACATTGAGTTTCTTGTTGTTGTTCCAGAAATGATCCCAGCTAAGTGAGGCGCCCGTGTTTTTATAATTTGTTTTGGCAAGCTCCACCAGATCAAGGTGGTCGTAGCTGTGATAAGCAAACAGGTTAAGTTTGTTTTTCTCATCAGGACGGATGGTGAAATTACCTATGAAATCGGCAAAATCGGCTTCGCTGTCCCTGATATCGGGATTTTCGACCAGCCCCAGCACCCAGTCCGAATAAGTGGTTCTGAGCCCGGCCATATAGTTGGCTTTCTCACCAATGGGACCCTCAACAACGGCACCGCTCGTTATCGGGCTGATCTCGCCACGCGCCGAAAATCTGTCTTGTTTGCCTTCATTGGCTTTTATGTCGAAAAATGAAGACAAACGGCCTCCGTAGTTTACCGGGATGTTACCTTTGTACATGGTAAATTCTTCAATTGCATTTGAATTGAATGAGGAGAAGAATCCCAGAAAATGCGAGGTGTTGTAAACCGGCACGTTATTGATAAAGAAAAGATTTTGGTCGGCGGGGCTGCCTCTGACATTGAAGGAGGCAGATCCTTCTGCTACGGACAGCACGCCAGGCAGCAAATGTGCAACTTTTATGATGTCACGTTCCCCCAACACCATGGGAAGCTCTTTGATCTCGCGGGTGGAAATTTTTTCAAATCCCATTTGCGTACCTTTTACGTTGTGATACTTTTCGGAACTGATTACAATTTCGTTCAGCATAAAAAGCTGGGGCTCAAGCTTGAGATCAAGCTTTCCGTCCGATAAAAGATTTATCCTGAACTTTTCTTCTTTGGTTTCAACGCTTTTGGCGATCAGGGTATAATTCCCTTTTTTAAGGGTTATGCTGTAATGACCGTTCTCATTCGTGGTGGTACCTTTTTGAAGCTCCTGCACATAAATGGTAGCGTTGATCAGGGGCTCGTTGTTTTCCACACTTGTGATATAGCCCGAAAGAGTGGCCTTTGACCGCTTAGCCCCTTCTTTTTTATTGCCAATGGTGTAGGTTTTGGAAACATATTCCTTTTCGGTTTCGGCGAATTCGTCGGGTTTTTCCTCTTCCGATACCGTCTTTTCTTGTGCCGGCCTTATTATTTGCCTTTCTTTGAAAACCTCATTTGAGATGCTGGTTTTTATTTTGCCTGATTTCAATATGAAGATGTTTCCGTTTGCATCAACAGATACGTCAAAGCCATTCCTGTTGAGGTTAGCATTCAGTATTGTTTTTAGTGTTTGTGCATCGCCTGACATCCTGATTTCAATATCGGGCAATGCATCGACATCATAATAAAAGCTCACGCCATATTCTTTTTCCGCTTTATCAAGAAATTCGGTGATTGGTAAACCATCATATTCGCTTCCTGGCTTAACTCCATTCTGACCCGTTTGTGACCAGGCAACAGAAAACATCAGTATACAGCCTGTAAGCAGACCAATTTGGATAAAAAATCTCATTAAGTTCTTTCCGTTTTTATAGATACCAGAAGCAATCATTTGATTGCAAATTATGATTCTTCAGTTAGTTTGTTGCAAAAATTCATCAACTGTTTAAGTTCCCTATTCGTTGCTTTCCTGAATTTTATATCGTTTCCCCTGAGGAATTTTTTTATTTCTTTCTTATTAGATTCGAAATACCGGAACAGATCACGTTTATTGCTGATCTTGCTCAGTTGATTGTTTTGCAGAATATAGTAGGTGGTATTTGCGTCGGAAAAACTGCCGTTGGGCGTCAGGTTGTTATACGTACCGATGAAGCTCTTTTCATGCGTTGAAACAAGCTTGAAGCCATTGTCATAAATAACTTCCATGAAATTTTTCAAAGTGTCTTTTCCAATCAGTTCTTTCGTATTTACAAACTTCAGCTTTCCCAGGTACACCGAATCGACAAAAGCACTATTCAGAAGTAAAGTTACCGGTTTGCCTTCAATGGTGTTCTGATGTAAGATGATTCTATCAGCAACCAGGTCATATTTAATCAATACATTCCTGTAGAAAACATCCTTTATAGAAAGATCTCCTTTGATAAATTCATCTTGAAGCAAAAAAGGAAATCCTTCTGCATTCGTGTTTGCGGGCATATACATCTCACCGTTTAGCAGCTTGATGTCGGAACCGTAGATTTCGTCTATGTTGGTCAGCAGATCCTGGCATGGAATATCTCCGCGATTGCTCATGCTTTGGGCAAAAAGGCGATGCTCGAAGTTAACAAGTAGAATAAGTATAAAACAAAATGAAACGAAATAATGTCGTAGTGATATTTTGAGTTCCTCTTTCATCAGTGCTTTCCTTTCCTTACCGGCTCATGAAGTGAAAAACATCCGGCCAGCCGCCAAAGTTAGAAAAATTTACTATAAAACGACATGATTGAACGAAAAATATTTAGATGCCTTAAATATATAATGAATTTAAATAAGGGAGTGATATAGCACCTCTATCGGGTGAAGTGCTTTTATACCTGTGCCATCCTTGATCTGATGCCTACAACTTGTGCCCGGGGCTGAGATGATGAAGTTGCCGTTTGAATTTCTTACAGCCGGGAACAGAACCAGTTCTCCAACTTTCATGCTTACCTCATAATGCTCTTTTTCATATCCGAACGAACCTGCCATACCGCAACATCCCGAAGGAATTTCTTCCACCGAATAGTTTTCGGGCAAAGAAAGCATCTCTTTTGTCGGACCGGTTGTGGACAGTGATTTCTGATGACAATGCCCATGCAGTTTGATGTGCTGTTTATTGATGGTAAATTGATTGGTTTTTATTATACCTTTTTCAAATTCTTTCATGATAAATTCATCGAACATCAGGCTATTTTCCGAAAGTGCGATTGCATCTTTCTGCAATACATATCCAACAAGATCAGGGTATTCATCTCTGAAGCTCAGTATGCACGAAGGTTCAATGCCGATCAGGGGTTCGTTCTCATTAACAATATCTTTAAGCATTTTCACATTATGTACGGCAAGTTTCTTTGCTTTTCTTAGCAAGCCTTTCGAAAGATAGGTGCGACCGCTTTCTTTATGTTTCGGGATATTGACTTTGTAGCCCAGTTTGGTTAGCATTTTCACGGCTTTGATGCCGATTTCCACATCATTGTATTCGGTAAATTCATCCGCAAACAAATGAACCCTGCCAATGGGAGCGGCGGGATTCAGTTTCGGTAGGTTTCGCTTTGTCCAGGCGGTGAAGGTGGTTTTGTAAAGTATTGGTATGCTTCGTTTGGGGGCAAACCCAAGCATCGATTTCATCATGCCTGAAAGGACCTTATTTGTGGCCACAAAATTGAATGCCGCCGGGAAGATCATTCCCAGGCGGTTTAATTTGGAGATGTTGGCGATGAGCCTTGTTCTTAAAGGGATGCCGTTGTCGTCGTAATAATGTTGAAGGAATTCCGCCTTGTATTTGGTGATGTCGACGCTGCTGGGGCATTCCGACTTACAGCCTTTGCACATCAGGCAAAGATCCATCACATCGTAAATTTCTTTGTGGTTGTAAGGATTGCCTTTTGTGGAATTGGTGAGGAATTCGCGCAGGATATTGGCTCTGGCGCGGGTGGTGGTGTATTCGTCACGGGTGGCCATATAGCTAGGGCACATGCTGCCGCCGATCAGGTGCGACTTGCGGCAATCGCCCGAGCCATTGCACTTTTCGGTTGCCCGCAAAATGCCCCGGTCTTTAGAGAAATCGAAGATGGTGTCGATTTCGCGCTCTTTTTTGCCGGGCTCATAACGCAGACTGGTGTTCATGCGGGGAGTGTCGGTGATCTTGTTGGCGTTGAATACCTTTTCAGGATCCCATACCTGTTTTATGGATTTGAGGAGTTGGTAGTTTTTTTTACCGATCACGATGGGGATAAACTCACCGCGCAGCCTGCCGTCGCCGTGTTCTCCGCTCAACGATCCTTTGTATTTTTTTACCAGCCGGGCCGATTCTTCAGCAAGCGTATGGAAAAGCACCACATCTTTCGGATCTTTTAAATTCAGTATGGGCCTGACGTGGATTTCGCCGGTAGCGATGTGTGCGTGATAAACCGTTTTTAAGCCGTGTCTTTTGATCAGGGCGTCCATTTCTCCGATATACCCGGGTAGCAGTTCCGGTTTAACAGAAGTGTCTTCGATAACGGAAACCGGCTTTGCGTCGCCGGGCATATTGGAAAGTACTCCCAGGCCTGCCTTGCGCAGGTTCCAAACTTTTTTGATGTCATCTCCGAAGATCACCGGAAAATGAAAACCGAGTTCCTTTTCCCTGATTTCCTTTTCCATCTTTTCTGCCAGATCTACTACTTCTTCTTTGGTTTCTTTGGCTAATTCAACGATAAGAATTGCCCCTGGGTCTCCCTGCAAGAAAAACCTGTTTTTACGCTGTTCAAGTTGGTCTCTCGTCAGATCGAGTATGGTTTTATCCATCAGTTCTATGGCGGCAGGATTGTATTTGAGTGCAACCAGGTTGGTGTGCAAAGCAGCCGTGACCGAAGGGCAGTGGACCGGGATCACGGCCTTGACAGCCGGTGGTAGCGGTATGAGGTTCAGCCTGATCTCGGTGATAAAGGCCAGGGTACCTTCCGAACCTGCGATCAGCTTTGCGAAATTGAATTCTGGTTTGTCTTTGGTGAAAGGTTTCGTATCAAGCAAAAGGTCGATGGCATAACCTGTGTTCCTTCTCGGGACTTCATAATGCGGGTATTCCCTTCGGATGTTTTCCTGGTTTTCCTGATTGGAAAGGATTTCCCTGATGTTTTGATATAGCCTGTTTTCGAGTTTGCTGCCCCTGCACTTTTCTTCAAATTGCGTTTTCGACAGCGGTCCGAATTCCGCTTCGCTGCCATCGCTCAGAATGCAGTTCACCGATATGGTGTGATCCCTTGTGCTTCCATAGATCAGAGAGTGCAAACCGCATGAATTATTGCCCACCATTCCACCGATCATGCATCGGTTGCCGGTGGAGGTTTCAGGGCCAAAAAACAAACCAAGGGGGTTTAGCTTCATGTTCATCTCGTCAAGCACAACGCCCGGCTGTACCCTGATCCATTTTTCTTGTTCATTGATTTCAAGGACATCAGTCATATGCCTGGAAACATCCACCACGATGCCGTTACCAACCACCTGACCGGCCAGGGAAGTGCCCGCCGTTCGCGGTATGAGCGTCGTTTTTTGTTCCGCGGCAAAGCCCACCAGCTTTTTGATGTCTTCCGTGTTTTTGGGCAAAGCAACAGCCTGCGGGATTTCCCGGTAGGCCGAGGCATCGGTTGCATATAAAAGACGGTAAGTCTGATCGGTGCGTATCTCCCCCTCAAAATCGTTTTTCAACTGATGCAATGCATATTGTATATGCTGATGAGGCTTTGACATAAATCAAATTTGAAAGGCAAAGGTCGGAAAAAAGATTGTATAGCCACGGATGCACGAATAAAGTTGATTATGGATTACACCGATGTGGGAAAGCATGGTTGTATGGTTATTATGATTGTATGGTTGAATGGTTGTATGGTTGAATGGTAGTATGAATGTATTGTGGCGTTAGCTGTAATTTATGGCAATTGATTGTAATTTTTGAAGGGGTGAAACTTGCAATCAAAACATTCCTTCCAACAATTCATTTGCCGTAACATGATTGAAATATTTTCCAATGTCTATTGTGGCGATTTTTTCCATTAGATGCTTTTCTTCATGCGGCAACCCGATCAGGCTTTTTTCAAATGCTCCTATATCGACCGAATTAAAAAAATCCCCATAAATCTTCACTTGCCTGATGATCCCGTCTTTCACATCAAAATTGAATTCGATGTATCCGCCATTGGATTTAACCGATTTTTTGAAATTGTACTTGGGGGAATAACCGAAATTCCATTTCCAGTTCCCGTATTTTTCCCCGACCAAATTGTTGATCCTTTCAATATCCGCTTCGTTCAATTCATAATAGCCGGTGTCTGGGTATTGATTTAATACATAATCCCGGATTTTGTTCCTGAACTCCTCTATGCTGATTTGTTCCTTCATATGTTCGCGCAGATTGGTCACCCTGCTGCGTACCGACTTCACGGCTTTGTCCTTGAACTTTAGTGGATCCACTTTCAGGGCTTTCGATAAATCGGGCAGGATAGAAGAAAAAAGCAGTGTGCCGTGGTGCAGCGTTCTGTTTTTATGCACGTGTTCGGCATTGCCCGAAAACTTTTTACCGTCGATGGTGAGGTCGTTCCGGCCTTCAAATCTGGCCTTTATGCCCATGGTTTTTAAAACTTCCAGTATGGGTTTGGTGTACTTCCTGAAATTGACCAGCTCTTGTTCTTTCCCGTTTTTAATAAATGTGAAGTTTAGGTTTCCCAGGTCATGAAATACCGTACCCCCTCCCGAAATCCTTCTCACCACCGGTATGCCATTCTCTTTTACATAGTCATAATTAATCTCCGCCAGGGTGTTCTGATGTTTGCCGACAATGATGCAGGGTTTATTTTGCCAAAGCATAAAGCAATCTTCCGAAAAATATTTCAGCACGTACTCCTCGGCAGCTATGTTGAAATACGGATCGGTTGACGTCCGGTTGATGTACAGCATTTTTATTCAGTTTAAATAAAAATACAAAATTAGCTGATTTTTTTCAACAGACCCTGCACTTTGGCAGGATTGTTTTATCATTGTGATGATTTATAAAAATAATAAACATGAAAAAAATATTGTTTCCGATAAGAGCCTTCCTGCTATTATACCTCTTGATTTCCGTTGGCATTTCATTTCAATCCTGTGAAATCCTGCAACAGGCGCAGGGCATACATGCGCTGAGTAAATGCAAATTCAGGTTGGAGTCTGTAAATAATTTGGAGTTGGCCGGTGTGGGCATACAAAATAAAGATTCCTTTTCGGATTTATCGTTGAGCGAAGCCGGACGGATCACCCGGGCTTTTATCAGCGGGCCGATGGTGCTCAGCTTCAACCTGGACGTGGAAGCCAAAAATCCCAACGACAGGGAAGCCTCCCTGAACAAGTTCGAGTGGATCCTCTTGATTGATAATCTGGAAATGACCAGGGGGACCACGAATAAATTCGTTTCAATCCCTTCCAACAACGGCACCGGTATTCTGCCCTTATCGATCAGCTTTGACCTGAAGCAGGCCCTGTCTGGTGAAAGCCGTGATGCATTGTTGAACTTCGGTTTCAACCTGGCCGGTATCGGCAACCGGCCCTCCCGCATCACAGTTAGGGCAAAACCCACGGTTTACGTCGCCGGTCGCACCATCGACTACCCGGGCTGGATACGGATCGAGAATGAGTTTACTTCCGGAGGCAATGGAGGTAACGATGCACCAGGGGTGAAGACCATCCGGCGGTAGCTTTGAAAGTTTTAGCTTTGTTCCTGCACCTTCTTCAGCATCCCTGCCAGCACCCCTTTTTTGTCATTTGGGCCGGCTGCAATGTTTTTCCTGAGGTTGGTGTAAATCCTGGAACCTGAAATGCGTTTGATTCTTTTTTCAATAATGATTTCAAAATTGGGAAAATACTGTTGCAGGAAATCCCATTTCAATACGAGCGGTTCGGTGGGGGTGGGGTAAGGAACGATATCAACAATGAGCAGGAGGATGCCGCCGGGTTTCAACACCCTGCGGATTTCCTTGCAGGCTTTTGCCGAATCGTTCACATGATTCAGGGAGTTGAAAGCGCTGATCAGATCGAAGTAGTTATCCTTAAAAGGGATGTTTTCCGAGTTGGCTTTAACGTATTCCATTTTATGTTCCCGGCCGCCCATTTTCAGGTATTTATCCGCAAGCGGATCGATGCCGACCCTGTGTGATGTCATGTCGGCCCATTCCAGGCTACCGCGCGGGCCGCAGCCGATATCACCTATGATTTTGCCTGTATAAAAATCATGATCCAGTTCGAAATAATCCGTATAGAAAAACTCATAATGGGTGTTGGTGAGCCGGCCTTCTTTACTTTTTTTTCTTTTCCAGTAAACAAGCTCGCTGAATTCTTTAAATCGTGTTATTAGTTTATGTTTCATTAATGCCTTTTTTGAGAGATAAAGATAGCGTTTTAAACAACAGCGTATCGTTCCCAACGGTTTGCCCGAACTGACTTTTATTTTGAAGATATTTTTTGTATCCCTGACAGGGTTCCGAACCCTGTCAGGGGTGGGTTGGTAGAGAATGCTTGTTCTTCAGGATATTTTCTTCGGCCTTTGACAATCTCTGTTTGATTTGATAAACTTCATTAGGGTACGATTTTCAGAATTTCAAATGCATATGACCCACCGCTTTCAATCACTTTAAAAACAGCATAGGCAGTGTGGGTGTTCCCTTCCTCATCGATATCGCAATTGCCGCTTGCACCGGTATAATTAATACTGCTGCCGGCACAGTTGCTTTTCATGGTGTTCCAGCCCATGGGAGCCGAAACCTCAATAGCGCTGGTTTCTCCATGTGAAACCAGCCTGATCTGTTCTTTAAGCGTTTCCCTGAATGAAGCAATATCGCTGATCTCGGTTTCCATGAATGATTTTTCAAGTGCCAGGGCAAACAAATATCCGGCATCAAAAAACTGGGCATTATAGGAAGCTACATCCTGTTGGCATTTTTCCATCAGGCGGTTTTTGAAATAGATATATGCCGAGGTTGATGTATCGGCTGAGGGCAAAGTCCCGAAATTTTTCGGATGCCCGTTCACTTCACCGGTCAAATACGAGATGGGCGACTGAAACAAATTATCGCTGTAGAGGGCGTCGCATAAAATAAAGGTGATATCCTCAAGTGCAAGGCTTTTGTTTAGTTGGTCAAGATGAGTAAAAAAGGTATTGTAAGAAGCAGGGTTCAGCATGGAGACGAAGACGGCGTCGGGATCGCCTTCCAAAAGCTGGTTGATTTTATCTGTATAATTGGGATCATCAGGGCTGAAATTCACCATCACCTCCGATCCGTTGCCAAAAGCATCCTGAAATGAAGCGGCCAGGCCTGAAGAATATGCGTCGTCCGCTTCAACTGCAATGGCCACTTTGCTGAGACCATAAGTTACCGCCTGATCTGAAAGCACTTCCGCCTGGTAATTGTCGGGGGGGCACAAACGCTGAAAATAGGGTGAAATACCGGCTAGTGCTTCGGATGTTGCTGCACCGGAAATGGTGGGATAATGATCCGGAATACTAATCCCGTTAACGATCCCAAGCGAAGATGATGAAAAACAACTGATGAAACCCACCAGGTTTGTGCTTTCATCAATGATCTGCCGGGCGGCTTGTGCTGCCGCTTCTTCACGGTTATCCCCTGCTGAGCTTTTGATAAGCAAATCTATTTCGTAATCCGATCCCACACCCCCGGCAGCATTAATTTCATTTACGGCCAGGGTGAGAGCATTTTGTCTGAGCAATCCCTTTTCAAGATCAAGGGGCAATACCACTCCGATAGTCAGTTTTTTAACTGTGGTAATATCCTCATCCTTGTTGTCTTTTTTACAGGAAGAAACGATGACTAAAGCGAAAACCAAAAGGCTTAGAAAGCTGAAAAGGCTAAGATTTCTCATTTTTTTGAATTTAGTGAATAGTGATGTGGTTGTAAAGGTATGGTAAATTTCCATTTGTTTGTTGCTCACGTGAACGAATCTAGCATGATGGTTCGACTTGTCCGCCGAAATAAATTAATTCGGATTGTTTCTCTGCCTTCGCCAAAGCTACGGCAGATAAAAATTCCATGATGGTTCGATTGATACGGCATCGGCTAAAAGTGGAAGCAGTGTGTCGGAAATGTTTCAATTCCATGATGGTTCGATTGATACGAATATACCGGCATCAAAAACCCGACGGTGATCACGTTTCAATTCCATGATGGTTCGATTGATACATTTAAAGAGCGGAAAGCTCACCGACGAGGAGCTGAGTTTCAAT
>JAIPBS010000082.1 GCA_021738625.1 Bacteroidales bacterium | reverse complement strand
GATAAGGACAAATACGAAAAGATACTTTTTAACCTTTTATCCAACGCTTTTAAGTATACTGATAGTGATGGCCGGATTGAGGTTTCAGTAGCTCTTAGCCATTGGCCTTTAGCTTTTAGCTATAACAATAAAAAGCTAAAAGCTAATAGCCAAAAGCCAAAAGCTAACCAAAAAACCCATGCCGTAGAAATTATAATCTCAGACACAGGAACTGGAATAGCACAAGAAAAACTCCCCCACATCTTCGACCGCTTTTACCAGGCTGACGACAACGATGCAAACAGCGGGGAAGGAACCGGCATCGGCCTGGCACTGACCAAAGAACTGGTTGAACTGCATCACGGTAAGATCACCGTTGATTCAGAACCGGAACAAGGAACCACCTTCACCGTTTTGCTTCCATTGGGGAAAAGTCATTTTAGCGCTGAAGAACTTGCAGACCAGATTGAATCACCGGAAGAGCAATCAAAGCAGGATGAAATATTGTTGGATGAAAGCTCCCCGAAAATTGCTACAATGGAGGTTGAAGATGAAAAATTCGCAGATGAAGAAACGATGGCAGCAGAAGAAACAAAACCCCTGCTTTTGATCGTGGAAGATAATGCAGACATGCGCCACTATATCCGTTCCGACATTTCCGGTGAATTTCGAATTGTAGAAGCAGTGGACGGCGAACACGGTTATGAGAAAGCCATCGAGAAAGTCCCCGACCTGATCATCAGCGATGTGATGATGCCCAAAATGGATGGGATGCAATTGTGCCGGAAACTAAAAACCGATGAGCGCACCAGCCATATCCCGGTTATTTTACTTACCGCAAAGGCCTCCATGGAAGACAGGCTGGAAGGTTTGGAAACCGGAGCCGATGATTTTATTACAAAGCCATTTGATCATCAGGAGCTTCAGGTTCGCGTAAAAAACCTTATTCAGCAAAGAAAAAAGCTGCAGGAGCGGTTTGGCAGGAATATCAGGCAATATGGCTTATCCCGGCTTATTCACATGGCAGAAGATGATCTTACGACAATGGATCAACACTTTCTGCAGAAGGCGGTTGAGATTATTCATGATCATTTGGAGGATGAGGCGTTCTCTGTTGAATCCCTCAGGGAAAAAATCGCCATGAGTAAAACCCAGCTGCACAGGAAGTTTAGCTCCCTGCTGGGCCAGTCGCCCAGTGTTTTCATTCGGACCATCAGGCTGAACCGGGCTGCTGAATTGTTAAAAAGAAAGGCTGGCACGGTTACTGAAATTGCTTTCCAGGTCGGGTTTAACAACCTTTCTTATTTTACGAAATGCTTCCAGGAGCAGTTCGGTGTGCTTCCATCCGAATACTCTTCATAAAACCAAATCAAAACTCTGCGCAACTCCGCGAAACCTCTGCGCAACTTTGCGTAACAACTTATTATTAAACCTCCCTGATTTATTCTTACAAAAAAAGATTGAAGGCTATTACGCTGAGTTGCGCAAAGAACCGCAAAGTACCGCAGAGATAATAATTGATTTTCAGGATTTCTATCACAACGGGATGGACAAGCGCCAATTATGCCCTGGCAATTTTTATGTTTGTTTCCGTTAACATCTTCATAATACTCCTCTGCGCAACTCCGCGAAACCTCTGCGCAACTTTGCGTAACAACTTATTATTAAACCTCCTGATTCATTCTTACAAAAAGAGATTGAAGGCTATTACGCGGAGAACACGCAAAGAACCGAGGAGTATTATTGGCAGCCCCAATAAATAATCACTCATGCAGGCAAAAATCCCGGTTCTGGATCATAAGTGTTAAAGATTGGAACATAAGTGTTAGCATTTCACCTGCTTCGGTACATAAATTTGTGATACAACATAAAATCATCAAACTATAAATAAATTCAGTGTTCCGGCTGCTATGTGTCAATGTCAAATCCAAACACCGAACACTGAAAACCAAACACCGAACATATAAATGGAGGTCATTATGAAAAAAATTATTACAATCATTATCGTTGTTTTTTATACACTCCTAAATCTTCCTTTATTTTCCCAATCCTGCCTGCCGGAGGGTATCGTTTTTGAAACCCAGGCACAGGTGGACAGTTTTCAGATCAATTACCCCGGTTGTACGGAGATTGAAGGAGATGTTGAAATAAAACATTGCGACATTGAAAACTTGAATGGGCTGAGCGTGCTAACTTCTTTTCATGGATACCTTGTTATTGAAAATTGCGACGCACTGGAGAGCCTGGCAGGATTGCAAAACATAAACAATATAGGGCTTCATTTGAGGATCCATGGTAATGATGGACTGGAAAACCTGACAGGGCTGGAAAGTTTATCCACAGTGGGAGATTATATTCATATCGCAGCAAATGACCTCCTGGAGAATTTTACCGGACTCGATAGCCTGGCATCCGTTGAGGGATATCTTGTCATCAAACGAAATGATTCCCTGACCAGCTTGTCAGGGTTAAATAAGCTCAACACCATAGGAGGATACCTGAAGATCTATGGCAATGATGTTCTGCAAAATCTCTCAGGTCTTGAGTCACTGGATTCGCTCGGAGGAGACCTAATAATCAGCACCAATGAATCGCTGATCAACCTGGAGGGAATGGAAAATATTTCTACCATAACGGGGGATGTATCCCTTATACACAACCAATCATTATCAAATATGACTGGTTTTGAAAACATTACATCCATTGGGGGAAATTGCAACATTTACTGGAATGATCAGCTTATTAACTTATCAGGGTTCAATAACCTGGTTAACATTGGAGGATCCATGGAAATTAAAAAAAATTATTCTCTGACTGGTTTGGCTGGTTTAAACAACCTCCTTACCATTGGCGGTGACTTTACGCTTCTGGGTTGCGGATTAACCAGCCTTAATGAGCTGGATAATCTCATATCAATTGGTGGAGCATTGGAAATTTCGAACACTGTCCTGATTGATCTGGCAGGAATGAATGCCCTGGATAGCATCGGAGGCAATCTGAAATTATACCAAAATCATGATCTCTTAAATCTTACAGGTTTGGATAATCTATCTTCAATTGGGGGTGATTGCTTTATTTGGTCGAATGATCAGCTGAATAATTTATCAGGGTTCAACAACGTGGTTAACATAGGAGGATCCCTGGAAATTAACAGTAACACATCCCTGGCCAGTTTTAATGGATGGGATAATCTTACATCCATCGGGGGAAGTCTTATGATTTCCTCGAACGATTCCATGAGCAGTTTTGACGGTTTAAATAACCTCCTTACTATTGGCGGTGACTTTACAATTCAACATAACAGCAGCTTAACCAAACTTAATGAGCTGGATAATCTCCTAACAATTGGTGGAACGTTGAATATTTCGCATAGTGACCTGCTGATTCAGCTGCCAGAAATGAATAGCCTGGAAAGCGTTAAAGGAGATTTACATATCTGTGGCAATCCCTTGCTGGAAAATTTGTCTGGTCTTAATAATCTTTCTTTGATTGGGGGAGTCCTGTGGATAGAAAACAACGATGCTTTGATATCCCTGACTGGACTGGGTAATATTAATTATATAACCGAAAGTCATATTTTAGATAATGATGTAATGATCACGCTGGCAGGCCTGGAGGAATTAAATACCATTGAAGGGGATTTTGAAATAAGAGGAAATGATAGTCTCTTAAACCTGGCCGGATTGGAAAACCTCCATTCTGTCGGGGGTAATCTTTATGTCCACAACAATCATCTGATCAATATGGAAGGATTGAACAATCTGGAAAGCGTTGGAGGGGATTTTGATATCAGTAATAGTCATTATATCACCAACCTAAGCGGACTTGAGAATCTTTCATTCATCGGGGGTACCTTCCATTTGAAAAATAATGAATTGATAAACCTGGATGGGGTAAGTAACCTGGACATCATTGGAGAGAATCTTGAAATAAATGAAAATCCTTCATTACTGAATTTAACAGGTTTGAATAACCTTGATTCCATAGGTGGAGATTTTGAAATCAGGAGTAATTCCGCTTTGCTTAACCTGGCAGGGCCGGCAATTTTGACGTCAATTGGCGGGAATCTGGTAATTGATCAAAACAATTCCCTTACTGACCTTTCCGGTTTGGAAGGATTGAACATGATCAATGGGAGCCTGAACATTTATCAAAATAACACTCTTACAAACCTTAGCGGATTGGAAAGTTTGAACAGGATAAATGGAAACCTGAAAAATGTCGAAAACTCCTCTCTGATAAATTTAACAGGTTTGAATAACCTTGATTCCATAGGTGGAGATTTTGAAATCAGGAGTAATTCCGCCCTGCTTAACCTGGCAGGGCCGGCAATTTTGACGTCAATTGGCGGGAATCTGGTAATTGATCAAAACAATTCCCTTACTGACCTTTCCGGTTTGGAAGGATTAAACAGGATCAATGGAAGACTGATAATAGGAAATCACGCCTGGTATAATGGCGGAAACCCCTCCCTGACAAATTTATCAGGTTTGGATAACCTGTCTTTTGTTGAATCCGGCCTAATGATAGCTGGTAATGCCTCCCTAAATAGTTTAACAGGACTTGGAAACCTCTATTCCGTGGGAGGAAGCATGCATATTGAGGAAAATCATTCTCTGTACAATTTATCAGGCGTTGAAAATTTAGATTCTCTGGACGGAAGCCTTGAAATTATTGATAATGATGTCCTGATATCTCTTTCAGGTCTGGACAGCATTGTCCATATCAATGGAAATCTCAGAGTATCAGGAAATCATTCATTGGTCTCACTGACAGGGCTGGATATGCTTTCATCAATTGAAGGAGATCTTGAGATAGGAATAGGTATTGAATTCCCAAAAGGGTCTTGGTATGGATATAACCGGAATCTTTTAAGCCTGGCTGGTCTTCAAAATCTGGTTAGTATTGGCGGTGATTTAGACATTTCCGGCAATCCTTCCCTGATAAGTTTATCTGGCCTGGAAAACCTGGAAACCATTGGTGGGTTTCTGACTATTGGATTTACTATGGATGATCAAGGTGGAACATCTATAATTGGAAATAATAACCTGTATGATATATCAGCCATGGAAGGATTGAGCTCAATAGGTGGTTGGCTTACTGTTGCAGGAAACCATGAGCTGACAAGCCTTTCCGGTCTGGATAATATAGATGCATATTCGATTGAAAGACTGGAGATCGCTGAAAACCACGCATTGTCGCATTGCGATGTCCTGAGCATCTGTGAATATCTGATGGCTCCTGGCGGTTGGGTTACAATAGAGGAGAATTTTACCGGTTGCAATACTGTATCGGAAGTAATGGAAGCCTGCGGGATCTGGCCGGGTGTTGAAGAGTTGGCGGGGGATGAACAGGAATCTGCGATCAGCATCTACCCAAATCCCGTAAATGAGTTTTCGAGTTTTGAGTTGTGGGTTCCGGAATCCGGAAAGGTAATTTTGAATATCTACGACCTGCATGGAAGGAAAGTAGCTAATATAGTGGACGAGGTGATACCGGAGGGGAGGCATGTCATTAACTTCAATGCCGGTATACTGCCGGCAGGAATGTATTTCTGCCGGGTAAAAATTGATGAAATGACGGAAACGATAAAAATAATAAAGCTATGATTTTAACAAAACATACTATGAAAAAAATAATCTATATCCTAAGCATTCAAGCTTCGCTTTTCAGTATTCAATGCTTTGCGCAATCCTGCCTGCCTGATGGCATAATATTCACTGAACAGACGCAGATTGACAACTTCCAGGCTAATTATCCCAGCTGTACGGAGATTGAAGGAGGCGTTGTAATAACAGGAAATGGTATAGTCGATCTAAGTGGGTTAAGTGTAGTAACCGCTATTGGGGATTACCTGCGCATCTACGACAATGACAGCCTTACAAGTCTGGCAGGCCTGGACAATCTCACATCTGTCGGCGGATGGCTTTACATTTATAACAATGATACACTAACCGACTTATCGGGATTGGAAAACCTGGGATCTGTAGGATGGAGCCTTACCATTAATGACAATGATAACCTGGTAAATTTATCGGCCCTGGGCAACCTTTCTACTGTCGGTTGGTATGCAGAGATTGCCAATAATCCAGCTTTGCTAAGTCTTACCGGGCTGGAAAATCTTACTTTAATTACAAAAGACCTCAGGATCACCGGCAATGATACGATCACAAACTTAACTGGCCTGCATAATGTTACTTCGGTTGGGGGAGACCTGGAAATCACAGGCAATGCTTCTCTTGCCGGCTTTTCGGCTTTGTCCGGCCTGTCTTCCGTTGGGGGGTCATTATCCCTGGTCTCCAATAATTGCATAAATGGCCTGAACGGTTTGGGAAATATAGCTTACATTGGATGGGATCTGCATATTGAAGACAATGATTCATTGATTAACCTGGATGGCCTGGAAAATATCATGTCAATCAAAGGTGATCTTCATATTGACGGCAACGACATCCTGGCAAATCTAAACGGTCTGGAAAATATTGATTCGGTAGGCAATAGCTTGGTTATTCGAAACAATGACTCCCTGCTGAGTTTCACAGGATTGGATAACCTTGTGCATATTGGCAGTTCACTGAAAATCACCGGAAATCATTCTCTGAACGAGATAACATCTTTGTCGAATATAACATCCATTGATGATGACCTGGAAATTGGCGGACTTTATTATGGCAATTCAAGCCTTAGCAGCCTGTCCGGTCTGGAAAATATATCTTTTGTTGGAGGGAACCTGATCATTGCAGGAAATGAAGCATTGACCGACCTGACCGGACTTGATGGCCTCAATACCGTCGCTGGAAAACTTTCTATCGGACATTTTGAGAATTGGAATCATAACGGCAACGCCAGCTTGATCAACTTATCAGGCCTTGACAATCTGGATTCAATTGGTGGCGACCTGGGTATTGCAGGGAGCTGGGGCCGCGACACCCTGCTTAGTTTAACCGGTCTGGAAGGGCTTAAATCAATCGGTGGCAATCTTCAAATTACGGCAACGGAATTCTTAGCAGATATTACCGCCCTGGAAAACCTGAACTATGTGGGTGATAACATTTCTATAAGCTATAATAAATCCTTACACAGCCTCACCGGCCTTGATAACATAGCGCCTGATTCTGTGTCGAGACTAATCATTAATAGTAATGATTCATTATCATATTGTGCCTTGTTAAGCATCTGTAGTATTATTAATAATGCAGTCGCTTATGTGTATATTGATCACAACGAAACAGGCTGCAACAGTATCGAAGAAGTGGCGGAGGAATGTGGAATCGTGAGCGTGGAGGAGAAAGGAGGCAGCAGTCAGCAATCTGCAATCACAATTTATCCAAACCCTGCGAAAGACGAAATTACGCTTGATCTGAAGCCCGGGATCGAAGCAACAACATTAGAGATTATTGATTTACGGGGAAAAGTGTTAATACATGAAAAAGTTGTGCGTGATAACTTTTCTTTTGATATCAGTCAGTTTTCAAAAGGCTTGTATTTTATCCGGATTCAAACCCGCAATGGGGGTGAAACAAAGAAGTTAGTCATTCAATAACATGCAAGCTATTATATATCGTAAGAATCATTGGTTTGCGTATTCGTGGCTTCGTGGCAAAACAATGACTTAGGAGACAGCCCCGGGAAATGAACCCCTGTTCGCCTCAGGCGGATTCAAACCTGTCCAGAATCGGTAATAAGGAATATGGCATGTCCTTTTTTCCTGATTTGCATAACACGCCTCATCTTCTTATATTTACGTGACATCAGACCTCTGTCATCCATGAGAAGAAAAGTTGCAATAATAATTTTCTCACTTATCATGCCGGTTTATGCTTCCGGACAGATCTCCAGAGAAATGGCAAGCATCAATGCCGACAGCCTGAATCGACTGCTGCCTGAGCTGGAAGGCACCGAGAAAGTGGATGCCCTGAATAAAATGGCATTCAAGCTTTGCTACAAATTCCCGGATTGTTGCATTTCAATGGCCGGTCAAAGCATTCGCTTATCCCAATCACTGGCCTACAAAAAAGGAGAGGCCACAGGACACTTCAACATGGGCAACGGGTATTTTTTCCTGGATAGCCTTAAAAATTCTGTGGCGAACTATTTAACCGCACTCAGAATTTTTGAGAACATTGATGTTTGCATGGAAATGGCCTTCACCCTGGAAATACTTTCTCTTTTAAACTTCAGGGCCGGAAAACTGGGTAAAGCAATACAGCAAATAAATAGAGAAATCCAAATTGCACATGAACTTTCTGAGCATCATTGTGAGGTTTCTGCTTTAAATACAGCAAGTGGTTACTTATACAATTTAAATAAACTTGATTCGGGAAATATCTGCCTGGACAGATCGCTTGAGATTCTCCGAAAACATCCTGATACCAAGTATCTTACCCATGTTTATCATTATAAAGCTTATAATAGGCTCGGAAAAGCTCGGCTTACTAATTTATATTCCGGGGAAAATAAAGAATTAATTCGTGATTCGACAATGAGGAAGATAGCTGTGTGATATATGGCGGATTGTATCAATGGACCGAAATGATGAAATATACCCCAGTTGAAGGTTCCCGGGGAATTTGCCCGGAGGGTTGGCACATACCAACAGATGAAGAATGGAAGGTGCTCGAAGGGACAGTTGACAGTCAGCATAACATAGGGGATGAGATCTGGAATGGCTACGGCAATCGCGGATATGATGCCGGAGGAAATCTAAAATCCACCAGTGGCTGGAATAACAATGGAAACGGGACCGACCTTTTTGGATTTACGATTTTGCCTGCAGGCGTTAATGGAAACAACTTCTACAATATAAGCAATTTCGGGTTTTTCTGGACCAGTACAAGATACAATTTATCCGATGAGCCGTATCACAGAAGCACCGTTTTTGCAAATTCAACCATAAGCAGGGCTAACAATTACGGCAGCGGTAATGGATTTAGCGTACGTTGCATTAAAGATTGATTCTATTAGGGCAATGGAATAGCTGTAGAAAAAGCCTTTGAAAGATGTGTTAATTGCTACTTTGGATCCCGGGGTTGCTTATTCCGATGCAGAGCACAGCTACAATCGTATTCATTCTGTTTGTCAGGGTTAATAATCCCTTTTTTTCAAAAAGTTCCTCTGACAAAAATTATGTAGGTTTGAAGCTTCTGTAAAAAACCCATAACTTGAGCGAAGAACGAAAGATACTCGGGGCGGTTTACCTTGCGGCAACAG
This sequence comes from Bacteroidales bacterium, assembly GCA_021738625.1. Lineage (GTDB taxonomy): Bacteria > Bacteroidota > Bacteroidia > Bacteroidales > JAIOZK01 > JAIOZK01. Next base: position 5,842 of record JAIPBS010000082.1, on the reverse strand, counting down.
CTGTATTGATAGACCTTACGGCAGTTAACATTGCACTGCCCACAATCAGCCATCACTTTGGGATTTCCTCGGCAACAGCATCCCTGTTGTTGCTGGCTTCAATGCTCACTGCTTCAGCTTTCGCGTTAATCGCTGGAAAAATCACCGAAATAAAAAACATTAAAAGCCTGTTGCTGACCGGCTTTGTTTCACTCGGAGCGCTGAACTTCCTTTGTTTCCTGACAACCGATTTCAGCATTTTGATCATCATCAGATTTTTTAATGGTTTTGCCCTTTCATTGATCTATGTTATCGGGCCGGCAGTTATCAGGAAATATTTACCGCAAAGTGAACAGCAAAGTTCTTACGGAATCTGGATGATGTGCACCGGAATCGGCATCGCCGCGGGGCCTTTGTTAGGCTCACTGCTGATTGAAGGTTTTGATTGGAATTATGTTTTCCTGATCAATGTTTTTCTCAGCCTGGGCGGCCTGATTTTTACGCTTGCTTTAAAAAAAGCTCATTGGAGAAGCAGTCATATAAAATCTCCCTTTGATATGAAGGGAGCCGTATTGAGTTTTCTGTTTATTGGCTGTCTGGTCGCAGGGGTAAACATGATCTCCGGCCAACCGATGCCTGATCTGTATGGTGTGCTGGTCTTGCTTTTATCTGTGGCTTTTCTCATTTTGTTCCTGTTAAGAGAAAAAAGAGTTCATTATCCCATCCTCGATATCAGGTTGTTTCTGGTGAGAAACTTCACACTGGCCAACATTGGGTTTTTCCTGTTCTTTCTGGTCAATGTCGGATCCCGGTTTTTACGCCCTTTTTATTTCGAAGACGGCAGGGGATTCGAAACCGAGATGTCGGGTTTGCTGATGATGATATCCCCTGTTGTTATGCTGATCATTTCGCCCTTTGCATCAAGGCTTGCAAAAAGATATTCGGCAAGATTTATCTGTATCATTGCAAACTTTTTGCTCACATTATCAATGCTGATGTTTGCATTCTGGGGAATAAACACCCATATATATTTTCTGGCAGCTTCAATGCTGGTGCTTGGTGCGGCCATGGGTTTATATTACCCTACCAGCTCGTTTGTCGGCATGATCAGCATCCCGGAAGAAAAAAACGGTATGGCATCCGCATCCATCAGTACATCAAAAAGTTTGGGAAAGCTTATGGGGATACTGATATTCGGGCTGTTGTTTTATTCACTGTTTCCATATCAATGGACCGGACAGATCATCGCAGAACATAAGGAAATCCTGATCGATGCTTTTCAAATTACCTTTGGTTTTGGCGCTGTAGCAGCTTTCACGGCCCTGCTCATTTCTTTCCGGTTAAAGAAAGCTTAAGGATATAAACCAGAAGCTGTCTCAAAACTTAAAATTTGGTAATTTAAAACATTGGTGTCAGGAAAATTTGAGGACAATAGTGATACAAAAGCTCGCAAATTTTTCTATTTCAAACTAACTTTTGAAACATAGCGCTTGCTTCCTGAGGTGAACTCAAATATGACCATCCCTCTTGGCAAATCACCTACAGATATGGTCGTGTTTTCCAATGATACTGTTTCTTTCCGTATAAGTCTTCCGTAAATATCATAAATACGCAAGACTCCTGGTTCCTCAAATTTCCCCTCAAGAGAAACCATATCATTTGCAGGATTTGGATAGATGGAAAGTCTTTCCGTTCCCGGTATGGATGCGATTCCGGTATAAAAGTCGGCTGAGTCTACTACCACAAACTGGTGCATCATACTTGTATCCTCATGCGTAAGTATGTGGCAATGATACATGTATCCCCAGTCGGCCTGCAATGGGCCGGGGAAGCTGTCAAAGCGGGCTTCGAAAGTTAGTGTTGCTCCTGCACGGATCAATTGTACATCTTTATATCCGAAAAGTTCATCGGGGAGATCAGGATAAGTATAGCTTGCCACAGTATCGATCATCCCCACCTTGCCTTCATATTCTACCACCTGGAACTGCACCTTATGGATATGGAATGGGTGCGATTTGTTGGTGGTGTTATGGATCACCCATCTTTCTTTTGTATTTACCAGCACCGTATCATTGATCACTGCCAGGTCCATTGGCGTTCCGTCGATGGTCCATACGTTCCCGCTGCCTCCGGATCCCATGAGTTCCTTTTCTCTTGTTTGAAATACGGGACCGGGTGCAAGGCTGTATTCAACAAGGTTCGCTGGTAGTGTAGTAACCGGGTTAATGGATGATAACCCATAATCAACAACAAAAGCCATTAAGGCATCACCTTTGGTCGTTCCGTAGTTTGCATCTTGCGGGACGCTCAGGTTCGACATATAAAGGGTGTCCCCATCGCCGAATTGAGAAAAGTCCACCAGGAATTCCCTGCGATCGCCTACCGACATTAAGGTAGAATCGGTTGGTCGCGGCACATCAATATATCCACCGCCTGTAGCAACCATCCACATGCTTGTAAAATCTGCAGGGGCTTGCAATTGGGTAGACAAAGCAATGTGAAACATTTTTCTGGGACTGCCATTTAATATTCTCAGTCGTACGATTTCAGGCGGAACTTTTAGATATCCACCAACAACACCGTTAATCAAAGTATATGGCCCGTTACCCGGTTTTTCTCCGGCCTTAATAGCGGTGGCTGTTGGCGGCGTGGTAGTGGAATCCAGTACAAATCCTTTTTCCTGGATAACGATCGGGAAATCATTTTCACCATAATCTGTTGGTAATTCTGAATACAATGGATCATTTTCAGGGTCTTCCACGATGATCAGTCCTGCAAGACCACGGATGACCTGCTCTGTAGTCAAATCCATCAGGTGGGTATGATACCAGGCGGTCTGAACCGGATCAATAACATTAAAATACGGCGTCCAGTTCGAAGCATTGGATATTACCTGATGCGGCCCTCCATCCATTTCACCAGGGATATTGAGCCCGTGCCAGTGAACGGTTGTATTGGCTCCATCCGGCAGATTATTTTCAATATCAAATGTAAGGTGTTCATCCTTTGTAAAGATGAGTGTTGGCCCCAGATAAGACATTTGTTCATTAGCTGGCTGTCCTATTTTGTTATAACAATAGGTGGCCAGCGGTACATTCATATTAATATCGCTTACCGTTCCATTGGGATCAAAATTATGTTGCCCACCCGAGATGTTTATCTCAAAATCATTTCCCGTCATGAGATAGGGTACCGGGATTTCATTATTAAATGTCTGTGCTTTAAGGGATGAATATCCTGTAAGCATCATAACAAATAACATATATGTGAATAGTTTATAAAATTTCTTCATTATATTTCTGTTTTCATTATTAACAATGCACTAAACTACAGAAACAAAATAGCAATCTGCCTCCTTTGTTATTATTTAACAGGAAGTTAACAAGGTCTGTTCTCAAAATGAGATTTAGAAATTAATGCAAAAATTTTGGCAGTATGATATTCCGTTTATCTTTTGCCATTATTACTGTACGCTATCTGAGAAATTTCATCGTAATGTGATCGAAAGAAATTAGACTTTACACATATTGCCTAACTTTGGCACTTGATTTAATTTTTCTCAGATAGCTTATTGTATGAAAAAATCCTTACATATTTTCAGGCCACACCTTTTCCTTGCATTTATTTTAGTGCTGATGTTTTCCGGTGGGCAGCTTTCCTCGCAGGTTACACAGCGGGATACAATTTTAAAGTGGAGACATTTTGATTACACACTCGATGCCGGCAATGGCATGGAATCATACAGCACCAACCAAATCGTTGAAGAAGAATACCAGGGAGTAGTCCTTGAGAATGAATATGTCAGGCTTGTCATCTTACCGGATTTCGGTGCCAGGATCATCTCTTTTCTATATAAACCCAAAGGGCACGAGCAGTTTTATACCAACCCGGTCGGAACTCCTTACGGTATGGGAGACGGTAACTTTTATTACGACTGGCTAATGGTTTTTGGGGGCGTATTCCCCACCTTTCCCGAGCCTGAGCATGGCAAAACCTGGCTGCTTCCCTGGCAATGGGAGTTTACCGAAATCAGTGAGGAAAGTATATCATTGAGCATGCAGATCAAAGACACGATGAATTACACTGGCCATCCCGGGAAGTTCAACAATGGTGTTACCGATGTTATATGCACTTCCACAGTCAGGCTTGAAAAGGGAAAAACATCTTTTGAATTAAACCACAGCTTGCAGAATACCAAATCAAGCGAAGTAATCCTTGAATATTGGACCTGCGCCACGCTTGCTCCGGGTTCGGTTCCCGAAAATACTTTTACACCAGCCAACTCAAAAATCATTGCACCCATCGATTTTGTTTATCTCAAAGATGACTGGTGGAGCTGGATGGGCAACGCAGAAGTTCCGGCGCCTCAGCAAGGAAATCATGTATTTTATTATGATAACCTGGCATCTTACGATAACTGGAATGACATGGGTATAGCTTATGCCTTTCCAAACCTTCAGGAGAGTTATTATGGGGTGGTTAACAATACAAACAGTGAAGGAGTATTCAGGATATCCGACAATGCCGGAACAACACCCGGAATGAAGTTCTGGACCTGGGGCGCACAACAGGGACTGAACGCCGATCCTGAGAACTTTTACGAAAATGCAAGACCTTATATTGAACTATGGTCAGGCTTGTCCACACAATTCTTCGAAGATGCAAGCCTTGATGCCAACGAAACTTTAAGCTGGACGGAGACATACTTAACAAGTCTCGGCATGGATGATGTCAGCACAGTAAATGAGCATGGCGCCCTGCATGTGGAAACAATTTCGGGAGAAGAGGCAAGATTCGAAACCAGCGTTTTTATGAATTTGCCGGATTCGGTATTTACCTTAGATATAGATCTTGAAGGTGAGATCGACATAAGCATCCTTAAAAGCGAGTTCACCGCCCAAAGCAATGGCAGCAGCGATTATACCTTATATTTGGCAGATTATGCTATCCCTGATGGGGACTATGAACTCAAAGCAGTGATTTCACGACCGGAGGATGATGAAGTGCTGTCGTACGCAATGCCTGTTACCGTACCATTTCCTGCTTCGGGTATTCCTCAGCAAAACATTTCCATACCCAGGGTAATCCGCCTGGATGCCAACAACTACAAATTAATGTTTTCAACACCTGCCCAAAGAGATATCAAAATCTTTAGCATAAACGGGCAAGATGTGGATCAGCAAATATCAAATGGAACCGAAGCAAGGATACACATCGAAACGCCTGGATTTTATATCCTTTATATTTTGGAAAGAGGTCTTGCCTACCCGGTCAAGATCCATTGCCGCTAAAATGCGCTGCTACCAAAGATTATGTTAGCAAGGTTTTTCATGGCTCCTCTCTAATATTGTTTATTATTGATTGGATAGGAGAATCATATCTTAGTTTGAACAATAAGGTCATTTTTAAACTCTCTTTCGTTGTTGTATATTTGTGCTAATACAATACATGTCAAATCTTTATAAGTGCTTTGAAATAGAAATGCCCAAATCCGTAAATACCTTAATCTTTAGTCTGTTGCTTGCTTTTTGTTTTTGTGCGCATGGACAAGAGCATAATGGGCAGGGAAGATTCAGGCATCTTACCGCAAAAGATGGATTCACATCAGCAAGCGTCATTACAATCTATAAGGATTCTCAGGGATTTATCTGGCTGGGAGCATTTGATGGATTATACCGGTATGACGGATACCATTTCAAGCTATATACAAACCTTCCTTCAGATCCTAATTCTCTTTCGAACAATTCAATAAATAATATTCTTGAGGATCAGGATGGGAATCTATGGATCGGTAGCATGTGGTATGGATTGAACAAATACAATAAAACAGAGGACAATTTCACAAGATATTTTCCAAATCCGG
>JAIPBS010000021.1 GCA_021738625.1 Bacteroidales bacterium | reverse complement strand
ATCAAAAAAAATCGTTGATGGTGAAATACTCAATCACATCACCCAAAAGACAGTAACCGTCAAAGCGCAACCAACTCAAAAAATGAAAGAAATTATCCTAAAATTACAAGCACCGCACTAAAAGGGACAAGTCAGGAGCATGATCAGCGGAATTCCGATTATTCCCATGATCAAAATGGTTTCGAGCAGTCCGTCGGTGAATTTATTCAGTGAAGTTCCGGCATAAAAACGATGATTTATAATAGACATTCCAATGAACACAACAAACAAAAGACCCCATACAATTGATGCATACAGGTAAAAGGTTTTGAATTTCGGAGGTTTTTGATCCTGCATATCATTTGTTGGTTAATAAAAGTTGAATCGGTTTCATATTCTCAATTATTAAAGCAAATCTAGAAAATTATTTTCATAGATGATTTGAATTACACATCCTTCATTTTCCCAGACCGGGTTGAGCTATACGGAAATGAAACACAATGGTTTTGTCATCCGGTAATAAAGATTACTGTTTCAAAAAGAAGTGCAAGATACAAAACAACGGAACAAATTTAAGTTATCAATTATTCGTATCTTGCTTACATGAAACAGATCATATTACTTCTTCTCAACGCCATCACCTTATTGTTTGCTTTGGTAATGAATTACCTGAGCGGTACGGGGGCTTTCAGCGGCACAACGGTTGGCGACATCAGCGCGAATTATCAAACCCTGTTCACCCCGGCCGGTTATGCTTTCGGTATTTGGGGACTGATCTATCTGCTGCTGATCGCTTTTGTGGTTTATCAGTGGGTGGAATGGATCAAACAAAAGAAAGATGATAACATCCTACGGACGGGCATCTGGCTCGCCATTGGGAACATAGCCAATGGCTTGTGGATATATGCCTGGCTGAACCAGCATTTTCTGATCTCGGTCATCCTGATCCTTGTGCTGCTGATTTCACTGATTGCACTAACGCTTCGGCTGCGGCTCGAAACCTGGAACGCCCCACTGCGCATCATTGCCTTTGTTTGGTGGCCCGTTTGCATTTATCTCGGATGGATTGTCGTGGCCACGGTAGCCAACATTACAATTTATTTGACCAGCCTCGGCTGGGAGGGCGGATTTCTTTCGGAGCAGGCCTGGGCGGTGGTGTTGATCACGGCAGCCACCCTGATCTATGTTTTGCTGATCCGTTTCAGAAATATGCGCGAAGCGGCCCTGGTGGGCGTCTGGGCCTTGATCGCGATTGCCGTCAGGCAGCATCAGCATGAGGCCATCCTTTACGCCTCCATCATCGCATCTGTGATCCTGTTTGTTTATATATCTTATCATGGATATAAAAACAGGGACACGTCTCCTTTTAAAAAAATGGAGCAGGGACAGGTTTAACTCACACATATTTGCCAATGTTAACCGACGAAGATCCATTTGAGCCACTTCTTTTTCCATTTGAAACAATTTCTCTCTTAGCTTGTTGAATAGCCAGTTAATTTCGCAGCGGATTTACAGGAAAAGAATTATGAAGAAACTGAGCATACTTACAATTATATATATCACAACAGTTGTGTTGGCTTTTGCCCAGCAAACGGCTACAAACAAAGCATTTGTTGTTACCGGCAAAGTGTTGGATAACGCAACCGGACAACCCATGGAATACGCCACCGTCACCCTGCTGGCAACCAGCGACAGCAGCATGATCGACGGTACCACCACAAGTCTTGACGGGACTTTCAGCATACAGACCGGACGTGCGGGAGAAATGTTTCTGAAGGTGGGCTTTATCGGCTATGAAAGAAGCTACCGGAAAATTACACTTGGTGAAGACAATCCCCGCGTAGATATGGGACCGATCCGCCTGAAACCTTCCGTCGAAACCTTCGAGGAAGTCAACATCGTGGCCAACCGCCACACCATGGAATACAGGATTGACAAGAAAGTGGTGCATGTGTCGGAGCAATACTCCGCCATTTCGGGCAATGCCACCGATGTGCTTGAGAATGTTCCTTCCGTCCAGGTGGATATTGAAGGAAATGTAAGTCTGCGTGGCAACAGCAATTTCACGGTACTCATCGACGATCGCCCCACTGTGCTCGACGCCAACGAAGCATTGCAGCAAATCCCGGCAGGTATGATCAAAGACATCGAGATCATCACCAACCCCTCGGCCAAATACGACCCGGAAGGCACCGCCGGTATCATCAACATCATTACCAAGAAAAACTACATTTCCGGCCTGAATGGTGTAATGCACCTGAATGCCGGCCTTGACGATAAATACGGGGGCGATATGCTACTGAACTACAGGCAGGAGAAATTCAATGTTTTCATCGGCGCCGACTACAACAAAAGAAACCATCCCGGAACCGTCGTGGAGCGAAATAGGACCTATAGCGGAGATACAACTTTCTTCCTGGATTCGGAAGGCGATTACACAAGGAGACGCGAATCGTACAGCGCCCGGGCCGGCGTCGAATGGTTCCCCAACGATAAATCCTCCTTCAGCCTGAGCGGACGCTATGGCAGCCGACAATACCAGGGCCTGAGCAATACCGAATTCAGGGAGTGGAATACCTTCAAACCCAATGAAGACGTTTATACCAGCGATGAAAACTGGGAACGCGGCGGAAACTTTTATTCGGTGAGCACGGACTTCATCCATAAATTCTCCGGCCGCGAACACAAGCTGGATGCACAACTGATGTTTTACCAAAGGGATGGAAAGGAAGAATCACTCAACACTTTAATTAACGAATCCGGGGAGATCACCAACGGTCAGCGCTCGACCGAGAGCGGCCCATCCAAAGGGATGCATTACCGCCTGAATTACAACCGGCCCTTCAGTGATGCCCTCAAGCTGGAAGCAGGCGCGCAGGGGCGTTTGCGGGAATCGCAGGAAGACAACCGGGTGTATTATTATAACACGGCAAATGAAACATATGAGCTTCAGGAGAAGTTCAGCAATGACGTCCAGTACTCCAGGAGCATACATGCCCTGTACGGACTGGTCAGAGGAGAATTAAATAAGTTCGGTTACCAGTTGGGCCTCAGGGGAGAATACACCTACCGCCTGATCGAATTGCTTGATAAAGGAGATGAGTTCAACATCAACCGCTGGGATTATTTCCCCACAGCACATGCTTCCTATCAGTTGCCCAGAGAATATCAGCTGATGGCCAGCTACAGCAGGCGCATCGACCGGCCAAGGGGCTGGTATCTCGAGCCTTTCATCACCTGGTCGGACGCCTATAACGTAAGGCAGGGAAACCCGGACCTTCAACCCGAATATATCGACAGTTATGAGTTGGGGTTGCAAAAAACTTTTAATGATAATTCGGTTAGCATTGAAGCATACTACCGGAAAACAAAAAACCGCATCGAGCGCATCAGAAGCGTTTACGCGGAGAATATCCTGTTGCAGACCTACGAAAACGTGGGTACGGATTATGCCCTGGGTACGGAAGTGATGCTGAACCTGCTGCCTGTAAAATGGTGGGAAACCAACCTGACCGGCAATTTTTACGATTACCGCGTGGAAGGCCGGCTGAACGATGTGGAATTCGATAAGCGCAGCTTTACCTGGTCGCTGCGCTGGAACAACATCCTGAACATTACCAAATCGACCCGCCTGCAGTTGAACCCGGCCTACCACAGCCCGGAGGTGGAAGCACAGGAGCAGGAGGAAGGATATTTCGTGATGCACGCCGCCATCAGGCAGGTGCTGCTTGAAGACAGGCTGAATACCACCCTGCAGCTTCGCGATGTGTTTTCCACGGCCAAACGCGAATCGGAAATCATCGGTGAAGATTTTTACAACTACCGCCTCTACGAACACAAAGCCCCCATCGTGATGCTGAACCTCACCTGGACCATCAATAATTACAAAGACCGGCAGGGGCCAGGTAACATGGACGACGGCATTGACGGCGGCGGGGAGATGTAGAAGGTGGCTTGTTTCGATAGATACCCGCACCGTGGAAGACCTAAACGTCCAGGGCCTTTAATGAGGAAATTTGAAAGTTGAATGTAGAAATTTAGGAGCTTTTCAAAAGCTTAATATTGATACGAATTGACACCGGGAATCTGAAACAGGGTATATGGGTATAGAGGTATAATGGCTAAAAATCAGGCCATTGGGTGTTTTGTGGGAATGCAGCCCTACAAGGGTTGGTCCTGCAACCACCAGACATATTTTATTTGTTCCGGCTATCACCTATTGATAAATACCCTCGCAGGGCATTTTAGAAGCATTGGCTTAGTAGAGTGATCCGATCAACCGCAAGCTGTGGTTTCTCTGATCAAACGGCCTCTCAATTGATCGGATCACTTGCAATTTTGGAAGCAGACGGATGCGGATAAATGTAACAATTGAACGATTGATCGATGTAGCGATGTAACGATCTGTTTTGCGCTCCGGCATGATGGCCCAAATTTCAAATTTCAACTTTCAAATTTCCGCCCAGTATACCCCTATACCTGTATAACTCTGTTTCAAAACACCGCTGCCAATCCAATTTTGTGGTACGCTGATCAGATAGTCCCAATTTCAACTTTCAACTTTCAAATTTCAACCATCCCCCCTCTTGCATGGTTTTTGACGTTCCTTTCTGCATAATAACATAAACAGCAAAAAACATGGACAATTCATTTAAAGAAGGAATAAACCTGGTGATCGAAAAAATGAGTAACTGGATCACATCGGCCATTGAGATTCTGCCCAACTTCGTGCTGGCCATCATAGTGCTTCTGGTATTTGTGCTCCTGGCAAGACTTGCCAAAAAAGGCGTGAAGCGCGTGGCGGGCAGAAAAAAACGCAACAGCGCCCTGACCAGCCTGATGACGGGCATCGCCTACATTGCCGTGCTCATCATCGGGATCATCATCGCACTGGATATCCTGGCACTGGATAAAACAGTCACCTCCATTCTGGCGGGCATAGGCATACTGGGTATTGCACTCGGTTTTGCTTTCCAGGACATCGGGGCGAACTTCATCTCGGGGATCATTATTGCCAGCCGCAAACCCTACCAGGTGGGCGATGTGATCAAGTCGAACGATGTGTTCGGCAGCGTGAAGGAGATCAACCTGAACATGACCGTTGTCGAAACCTTCCAGGGACAGGATGTGCTGATCCCCAATAAGGAGATTCTGAGCAATGTGATCACCAATTATTCTGTAACCGGCGCCCGCCGGATCGATCTGCAGGCAGGCGTTTCATACGGAGACGACCTGGACAAGGTGGCGGAGGTATCGAAGGAAGCCATCGAAAAGCTGTCTTTTATTTTAAAGGATAAGGGTGTGGCCGTTCAGTACCAGGAGTTCGGCGGAAGCAGCATCAACCTGGTGATCAAGTACTGGATCAAATACCCGGGCGGGGAGATCATCTACCCCGACGCCCTGAGCGAAGGCATCGTGGCTCTGAAAAAAGCCTATGATGAAAACGGCATCACCATCCCCTTCCCCATCCGCACACTGGATTTCGGTATTGTTGGCGGGGAAAAGCTGAGCTCACAACTGGCGCATGCCGGTATATAGGCAGGCTGTGCATTTTTGTTTTGAACCACATAAGACACATAAGGATTGATTGATTGTATGATTGTATGATTGTGCGAATTACTATTTTCCGTTGTCCCTGTGTGCCTTTTGTTTTTAAACCACATAAGGCTCATGAAAACACATGAGATTTTGGTTGGAACGATTACTCGATTGATTAATTATTTCATTGTTCGGTTATCCATTTTCTGCTTGTTGCTGATATAAGCTTACCCGATCCCGGAGGGATCACATTATGATAGAACAGCATGAGCAAAGGTGGACATCGACTTCGGAGAAGTCGCATTATTAAAAGGAAACCCTGAATACCACGTTTTAATAGACGCTGACAGGTCTTGCGGGCCCTGTCAGGTCTTTCCGGAAATTCCCTTGTGTTCCTTTGTGAAATCCCTTAGTGGTCTTGGTGGTTTATTCTGTTTCTGATAAACTTATAAAGTTCTCCGAAAACAAACACCAGTCCCGACATGGCTGTGATCACGCCAATGTCGGTCCATTGCAGATCTTTGAAATGGAAGATGCTTTGCATGAAGGGCAGCTTAATGGCGGCGATCTGCAGGATGATGGAAGCAAAAAATGCAATGATCACCCACTTATTCTTAAAGAAACCGATCTTAAAGGCTGATTTTCGCAGCGATCGCATATTGAAGGCGTTGAACACCTGGGTCATGGCCACCACCAGGAAAACGCCCGTACGCGCTTTTTCAACGCTTTCTTCGTGGTAATGGTTAAAAACCAGCAGCGCCAATCCCACCATCACCGGTACGATGATGAACAAATAAGGAAAGATCATCTTGTTCAGGATGGGGGCACCTTTTTTCTGCGGTTTTTCCTCCATGATGTCGCCGTGGTCGGGTTCGGTAGCCAGGGAGATGTCCATGATGCCGTCGGTAACCAGGTTGATCCAAAGGATCTGGGTGGGCAGCAAGGGGTAAGTAAATCCCACCCCGATTGCTGCGATGAGGGTTAAGGTAGAAGCAAAATTGGTGGTGACCAGGAAAAAGCTGGTCAGCCGCACATTCCTGAACACGATGCGGCCCTGCCTCACCGCGTTCACGATGCTGGCAAAGTTGTCGTCCGACAGCACGATCTGGGAAGCGTCGCGGGCTACATCCGTACCGCGCTGGCCCATGGCGATACCCACATCTGCGGTTTTCAGTGCCGGGGCGTCGTTCACACCATCGCCCGTCATGCCGATGAGGTTGTTTTTACCCTGCAGGGTTTTGGCGATCTTCAGCTTCGACTGCGGGCTGACCCTGGCAAATACATTCACGCATTCGGTGTAGCGGCTAAAGGTATCCTCATCCACATCCAGTTCGGTTTCCTCCAGGACGGCCGGACATTCTTCGGTGCCTTCCAAATTATCAATGATCCCCACTTCCTGCGCAATGGCGGCAGCGGTCTTCTTATGGTCGCCGGTAACCATCACCACACGTATGCCTGCCTTCCTGCATAGCTTCACCGCTTCGGTCACCTCCGGCCTGGCCGGGTCGATGATGCCGTACAAACCTGTAAACACCAGGTCGCTCACTTCTTCGGGGTCGGCAACATCTTTGTCTTTATCCACCTCGTGGTAGGCACAGGCGATCACACGCATGGCCTCGCCCGTCATCTTGTCGATCTGTTTTTCTATTTCTTCCCTGTTTTTATCCTTGAGCTCCTCCTCTCCTTTTCCCGATAGATATTTAACCGAGAGGGAAAGCACCTTTTCGGGGGCGCCCACCACAAAGCACTCGCGATCTCCATCTGGAAATTCCACGATGGAAGCCCTGAACTTTTGCTCGGCGTTGAACGGAAGATCGTCTATGCGTTTAATATCTTTAAAAAGGTCAGGTTCCTTATCTTTCACCTTCAATGAAAAAACCTCCAGTGAAACCTCGGTGGGGTCTCCGGAAGCTTCCGGTTCGTCCTGATCCTTTTGCTGCAGGCTGGCATCATTGCAAAAAGCGGCTATTTGCGACATTTTCTTAAGCTGTTCGTTGCCTTCGACTTCAACCTGCTCATCTTCCCCGTTGATCTCTCCTTCGGGTTTGTAGCCGCTGCCGCTTACCGAAAACTCATTCTGCCCGGGCACAAAAAGCTTTTTAACGGTAAGTATGCTTTGGGTGATGGTTCCGGTTTTATCAGAAAGGATAACCGTGAGCGAGCCCGCTGCTTCGGTGGCGGTAAATTCCCGTATGATGGCGTTTTGCCTGGCCATCCGGTTGGCGCCAATGGCCAGCACAATAGACAGTACGGCCGGCAAGCCTTCGGGTATGGAAGAAACCAGTGTTGCAATGGTGACCAGTAAAATGTCATCAAATTCAAATCCCCGAAAGAAATAGCCCACGGCAAAAACCACGATGGCTGTGGATATAGCTATGGTTGCCATGATCTTGGCCAAACGACGTGTTTTCTTGCGGAACTCGCTTTCCTTTTCTTCCACATCCTGTAAGGATTCCGCGATCTCGCCCAACTGTGTTTTTCCTCCGGTCGCCGTAACAATCGCCTTACAGGTACCCCTTGACACATGGGTGCCTTTGTAGATCATGTTTTTGCGGTCGGCCAGGCTGACCTCTTCTTCGATGGCTTCAGTTTCTTTTGATACCGGCACTGACTCCCCGGTAAGGGAGGATTCGTTTACACTCAGGTTTTTCACTTCCAGCAAACGGGCGTCGGCAGGCACCGACTTGCCTTCTTCCAGTAAAATGATATCACCCGGTACAAGCTTTGTTGCTTCAATAACCTTTTTTTCGCCATTCCGCATAACCATGGCGTCATGCTTAATTAGCTTTTTGAGCGCAGCAATGGATTTCTCGGCCTTATATTCCTGGAAAAAGCCGATGGCGGCATTCACCAGGATCACCCCGAAGATCACATACACATCCACCATATGACCAGTGAAATAGGAGATTACCGCGGCGATAAATAAAACCAGCACCAAGAAATCCTTAAATTGTTTGATGATCAGTTTAATAATGCTGGTCGTACCTTTTTCGGGCAGTTTGTTGGGGCCCAGCTCCCGCAGCCTTTTCCGGGCTTCTTTTTGGCTCAGGCCTTCCTGCCGGTCGCTGTTAAGCTTATTGATTGTTTCTTCAGCATCAACATTGTAATACGCAAAATCCTGATCTGTTTTCATATCTAATGTTTTAATTCTTTAATTATCATTTAAAACGGATACCCGATCGCAATATTCAGCACCAGGTTCTCCCTGCCCCAGCCGTCATATCCGTATATATCCCCGATCACCCATCTTTCACCTTCAGGCAAATAGGGTTTGCGCAGGGGAAAAGCAAGGTCAAGGCGGAAGATCAGAAATGAGAAATCAGCCCTCAGCCCAAGGCCTGTTCCCACGGCGATCTGTGTGTAAAAGCTATTAAACCTGAATTGTGCACCCGACCTTTCTTCCGATTTATTGTTGAGCCAAACGTTGCCGGCGTCAACAAATACAGCGCCTTTTAGGAAACTGATGATATCGAAACGGTATTCCATATTGGCTTCCAGCTTGATATCACCTGTCTGTTCAACGAAAACCCCTCCAACAGAATCCGGGGGATGGTAGCTGCCTGGTCCAAGCTCTCTGGCCCTGAAAGCACGAATATCATTGGTACCGCCTGCATAAAACTGCTTGCTATAGGGTAGGGTCTGTGAGTTACCAAAGGGAAATCCAGTGCCGATAAACAGACGGTAAGCCAGTTGGTTTTGCTCATCCATGTTTTGATAAAAACGTAGATCGCTTTCCAGCCTCACAAACTGGGCGTAGCGGATGCCAAACATCCGGTTGGGCCGGATGTCGTGGTTCTGAAGGCTGTTTACGCCTTTCAGTATTTGTTCGGTGATCAGGCCCGAAAGCTCCGTGGCAGCAGTGAAGAAAATGTGGTGTCGAAGCTCCTCTACCGATTGGTCGCTATACGTCCAACGGTATCCCGGACCGATGATGAACTGATCCTCAAAACTGCTTTCCAGGTAAGCATTGTCATCTATGATCTCGCGGAAGGCCGCTGTTGTTTTTCCCAGCTGGAAATACTCCAGGTTCAGGGCTGTGAACTCATGGGTTTTCCTGATGTTCTCTTTCCAGGTATAGCCCAGCCCAAAACTGAGGGAGTGCGCAGCATAGTACTTCACCCTGTCGATGAAATTATAACCCAGATCTATATTTGTTTTCGGAACAAAGCGGCTCTGCCTGTTGTCGATGTTGAAAGGCGTTTCCAGCCTGGGATACTGCAGTCTGGCATTGATCCCGAACTCATAGGAGTTTAGATCCTTTTGCTGTCTCCCGATCTGGGTTTCCCAGCTCAGGTTGCTACTGATGATAAACAACTCGGCCCCCCTGAAGATGTTCCGGTTGGTATAGCTCAGCTCAAGGCCTGGCCCGATAAAATTGTTGGATTTGGCGATTCCTTTCAGTTCTGCAGAGAGGGCATGTATCTTCTCCGGTGTCAGGTAGATGTGGGCATACAAACGACCTATCCCCTCCCACTTGCCGATCTGCTCGAAACGCACGTTCACAAATTTGAAAATATCCAGTCCGATCAGCCTGCTGAGCGTTTTCTGGTGATCCTCCCTGGAATACATTTTGCCCGGACGCAAAAACACCCCCCTCGTGATCTCATCCCTTCTGAACTTATAGCCACATTTGATATACCGGATGTTGTTCGATTCAAAAGTGTCGGGGCAGGCGGCCCAACTGCTGTCTTCCAGCGAATAGTTGGGATTAAGGTAAACTTCTTCCACCTTAAATTGCAACAGGGCGTTTTCGGGGATGTCATCCTTAAGCCTGAAGTAGAGCTTCACTTCCCTGTTGCCCACGGTGCTATCGACCTGGTAATAAATGAAATCGGACATAAAAAAGTAGTAGCCGTTGTTCAGCAGCAATTCCTGAATTCTTTGCCTTTCCTTGCGGATGTTTTCCAGTTTATAGACCTGGCCTCCCCTTAATAAACTTTCCTTTTTGCTTTTGATGATGGTTTTCATCAGGTGACCGGTATCGGGAGGATAGGCAACGGAATCGATCACATAAGCAGGGTTTATTTCGGCGATGTACTTTATTTTGGCTTTTTTGTTTTTAAGCTCGATGTTGTTATTTACCATGGGTTTGAAATGGCCATGGTTATACAGTCGATTGGTCATGAGTTTCTTGACGTTCTCTGCATCGACATCTTCGAGCAGCACCGGGGCTTCACCGATCTTGTATTTGAGCCAGTATTTAAATCCTTTTTCTTTATCCACCTCTCCGGTTATGTTGTAAAACCACAACCTGGTCCTGAACAACCAGAGGAATTTTGCATTGGGCTCCGGATAAACGGTTTCCTCAAGTTTATTTTTCAACCCACTTTTATCTTGTATGATTTCTTCGGATTGAATCTCGATTTCAGCACCCGTGTACAGCACTTCATTTTTGTTGAGGTATTTGGTGGGGCCACATGCAGATGCAAGCCAGACCACTCCAAGCAGCAGCAAAACACGCCGGAAGCAGTTTACCGGTTGTATGTTCTTTCTCTTATTCACTTGTTTCTTCTTTCTCTTTATCTTTCTCTTTATTTCTAGCTTTGAAAAAACCCTTGAGGGTATCAAAACTTTTGGTGAAAATAAGCGCAGCTCCCGATTCAATGATCGAACCCTCGAACTGCTCATATTCGGAAAGCCTGAAAGCCTTCACCCTGTATATTCCACTTTCGGTAAGCTTATACACCAGCACGATATCTCCGGCGATATCGTCAAAACCTGTTTCTTCTCGGTACTCAGCGGATTCAAGTTCCACGTTCCCCCCGACTCGAACCTCCAGCCGATCGTTAAAAAATGATTTGGACAAACCGACACCCAGCTCCGTGCGGCCTTCCGGGGCACCTTCTGCAGTGTAGTCTTCATACGACCTTACATCAAATGTAAGATTCACCCCTTCGATGTATTTGTTTGCAAAAAGGTTCAGTTGCCGGCTTAGCAGTTTGCTCACACTGGAACGGGCGGTTGACGAAAAACCGCCGCCTTCTATCTTGAGCGGGTTCTGAGGCATAAACTGGTTGAAGGCCAGCAAGCCGAGTACCTGCTTGTTCAGGTTCGATTCGTTGCCCGGCTGGTTCAGCTGATTGAGCCTGGCCTGAACGATTCCGTTAAAGACATTTCTTTTATCCGGGGGCAATGTAATACCGAAACTGATTTCCGGTCGTAACAGATGTCCACGGATCATCAGGTTTACATTGAATGGCAGTTTCTGTTTGTATTGTCGCATTTCGGAAGCCGAACCGCCGCCGGTCTGGTTGCTGATCAGATTGATGGGAGCCGTCCGCACATTGTAAACCGCATCGATATACAACCTGGCATACATTGGATTGCCAGTCCACATGATATAGCTGTTCTCTTTGATCAGAAATTCCCGCCGGGTGATATTAAAAAGTGTCAATCTGTATTCGCCGCTGCTTACATTATATCGCCCTGTGAGTGTCGGGCGGCCGGATTCGTCTAGTCTTAAGCTAAGGCCCGATGAACCTTGTATGCTTAGTTTGTCCCCTGCCCTTTCATCGATGATCAGTTCGAAACGAGCGTCTTCACGGGTTTGTATATTGGCGTTCAGCTCGATACCACTTGCGCTGAAAGCTATGCCTGCCGCTTCTTCATCTATCAGGATTGGGTTTAGTTCACGGTCCTTGTCAACGAACTCAACAATGCCTTCCGTTTCGACCGTGCTGGGGCTTGCCTGCTGTATGCTTAGCTTGAAATCCGTATCTTCTTCAATGGTAAAATCCGAATTGATGCTGGGTTTGCTGAGCGGCCCTTTGATATCGGTATTCGTGCTGAATGTGAGCCTGCCGTAAAAAATCCTGTCTGTTTCCTTACGCTGGTCGATGGCTGTAAAATGATCGGCCTGCAGGTTGAGGTCAAAGACAAACTTTTCTAAAGAGTCGGTTTTGATGGTTCCCGCCAGAGTTAATTCATTATCCTGCCTGTCCTGTATGATAATGTTATCCAAAGTCAAATCATTGTTGTCCACCAGGATATCCGCTTCCGGTATATTCAGGCGGTTGCCCAGCAAAGTAAACAGAGCATTCACATACCTTAACCGCAGCTTGCCGTTTAACACCGGGTTTTCTAAAGTGTTCGTCAGCCGGAGTTCTCCTTTCAGGAAACCGCTGATGCTTTTTATTTGCTCGCTCATCATGGGCTGAAGTGTGGATAGCGCGAATTTATCAATGATGAGATTAAGTTCGGATGGCCCCTGCGATTTCATGGAGAATTCATTTGCTATGATGCGTATTTCATTTTTACCGCTGAGCTCCAGCTCAGCAGTTAATTTATCAGGGGTTTCCTGTTGGGCTTCAATTTGCATTTTACCAAAGCCCGTTCCCAACAACATGCTGCTGTCGATGCTCAGATTTGCCTGTAAGAGAATTCCTTCTGCGTGTTGCTCAATTCGCAGACTTCCGTCGGCAATGCCATTAAAGACCGGTTCACCTGTTTTGGTTTTGAGTATGCCAGTTAGGTTTGATAGCCTGAAACTGCTTAATTCAACCAGGAATGCCTCCCGGCTCATTTCCAGATCAACTTTCTGCGGACCGTTGCTGAAGCTGATATTTCGAAAGCGTGCGGGGAAGTCACCCAGCAAAATGTAATTGGATTCCGGAACCGACCATTCATTGTAGTTCAACAGTATCCGGTCGCCGGGAAAAGACAAACGGTAAGCCGTATCGTTATGGGTTAAAACCGACACCAGCCTGTACTTGAAGTCTCCTTCCCTGTCTTTTATCTGCAGTTCATTGTAAAGCGAATCCGACCTTGCACGGCTGCTCAGTTTTAGGCTGTCGATATGAAGGCCCATCATCTCTAACCGTTCGATCGAGAAATCGCTTTTCAATTTTTGCGGATCGGAGCGAAGGCTCAACTGCATACTTTTTATCTCATTACCGCCATATACAAGTATGGGTACGTTGACATCCAGGCTAAGTTCTTCTTTCTCTCCATCGAAATGACCTTTTATCTTTCCGGTTTCAATTTCTTCCAGATCCGGCAGGATGATCTCTTTAAGCAAACGGGAACTTTTCAGTTCCACCATAAAATCAAAGTTTTGGGAATTACTTATGCCGGCAAGGCTGTCATTTCCCAAAAAAAAATACTTATTGAAATGATGCTGTAAAGAATTCCCCAGCATGCTGATCTTCATATTTCCCTTGAAAGAGGCATCCAGAAATGTCGATTCGATATTCAGATTGGTTTTTGCGGTATCGTTTATGGCAACGAAGATCAGGCTGTCGACAGGATAAAGTTCATCATTATGCACAATCAGTGCATTTTTTGATTTGATCTTTCCGTTCAGGTTATCCGTGTTTGAACCTTCCAGATCGGCGATCAACCTGCCCCTTACCCTCAGGTCTCTTTCCGAAAGGTTCAGCGCTTGCAGATTGGCCGCTTTCAGGTCGAGATCCAGATAAATTTCCGGCAAGGTGCTGTCGTGGACATATTCGCCATCCATAACAAAATCAATGTATTTATCATGTATGCTGCCCGAAACCATATAATTATCATTGTCCGCGCTCAAGCCAAATTCCACATCCCGGTAGGTATAATTGTTGAAGCTTGCCAGTGGAATATTCAGTCTGGCCCCGGATTTCATTTGCCCCGGCTCAAAACCTTCCCCGGTCAATTCAAGCTCAAATTTCAAAGGGCCAAAAGTGGTTGTATTCTTTAGTAATTTACCGAGGGCAATGGTGTCGGATTTGATGACAGCCGAATAGCGGGGCTTCTGACCGTTTTCCCTTTGCAAACTTATTTTTGTTCTCAGGTTGCCAAGGCTTGTGTTGATGCTGTTCTCAGTCTTAAAATCCCGAAGGCTGCCTTTTAATTCACCGGAAATTGCCATTTCCTCAGGTATCTTAACGGATGCGGTCAGCAGGCTGTCGGCCATAAGGTTTTCAAGATCGGTTTTGGTAAGCCTGATTCTAAAAGGATCCAGCGACATGTATAGGGATTCTGCATCGGGTAATCCTCGTAAATTACCTTTGGCTTTGATCAGGACGGATTCCATGGTCCTCAGCATGAACTGTTCGATTCTGATATCTTCCACCCTTCCCTGAATATCCGCATCTAAGAATACCTGATCCAGTTGTGCGATTTCCACCGGAAGCTCGTCAAATATTCCCGGAACAAAATATTCAATGTCATCCGGGGCGATACGGCTATTTTTCAGCCGGACCTCTAATTCAAGCTTTTGAAGATTCTCTGTTATTCCTCCGGGGGATGTGGAAGTCACAGACAAGCTTTCCCTGATCAGGCTGTTTGAGGTCTTCATGTATAGGTCATCAAGGCGGGCTTCCTTGCTGTTGTAATAAGCATCGGCGCGTAGTTGCTGCAGTTCAAATCCGCTTTGCTCCCTGAGTGAAAAATCCCGGACTTCCACCGATATCTCAGCTCCTTTATAGTCTAACTCGTTTGCCTGCAGGTTCAAGCCATCTATATGCAGATGCTGAAAGTCGACACCTCGCGCTTGCTTTTCAGTTGCTTTGTTATTGAAGGAAAAGTCAATTCCTTTCAAACCGGCTTCATATGCGCTGATGTGCCAGCTTTCGGTTTCCGGCATCCCCGCCTCTTCTTCCCCGGGCTGCTCCTGACCCGGCCGGCTGTAAAACTCATAGGATACACCGGTGTTTTCGATCATCAGGGAAGCAAGGGTTATGCGTTGTTCGTTCAGGCCGGTTTTGTCGGCATTGATATCTACCCGGCCCAGCTTAACATTCAATTCAGAATTTTCAACTTCGTTCTTAATCCTGAACCGAACATCGTCCAGGGATAGCTGCTTCAATTCAATTTCAGGCATGGCCGATGATCCAGTGTCAGAATCAGGACTTTTTTTGGTAATGCTGATGTTTGCATAGGAATCAGCCAGGTTGATCTCATTGATCCCAAACCCGGGTTTTGACAGGTCTACTTCACCTACCTCAATTTCAAGCAGACCGACGCGGTTTTCGACCTTCATTCCCCCCACATGATCCCGGTAGGAGAAAAGAATATTTTCGAGGGAAATATCGCCCAGGGCGAAGTCCATGCTTTGCTTTTCAGCAGTCGGTTCCTGCTTTTCTTTACCCGTACCGCTGAGAGAATCCAGGATGAATTGAAAATTAAAATTGCTGTCGGCGCTGCGCCGTTGAAGCCTGATGGTTGCATTTTTCAATGAAAATTCATCAATGTGGATTTTATTCCACAACAAATCCCATATACCGACATCCACCTGGAGTTCTCCGGCATAGAACAGGGTATCTTTCTCATAATCGCCAACGTAGAGTCCCTGCAACAATATATCCTTGGGAAAACTGATCAGGATTTTATCCAACCGCACTTCCGCAGCTGTTTTATCCTCAACATAATCGGTCGCCAGGCCGGTGAGGTAGTTTTGCACCGATGGAATCCTGATCAAAAGGATAATAAGCAGCAATAGAAAAATCAAAATGCCCAGTATCCATGCAACGATTCTTGCAAACTTCTTCAGGTATTTTTTTACTTTTGCGATTGTATCCCCTGTTGATTTTTATGATACATCTGAATTTTCAAAGTCTGTGCCATTCGTCGGCACCAGCACAATGGTATTATTCTTGACCCGACGAAAGCAATGAAGAAGCTAAGCTCAAAATTCAAAAGAATACTTAAGTTGTTTTCAAAATCCGCGGATGTATGGTCCAAAAATGATCCATGGACGCTAAGCGCGGCCATTTCCTATTACGCAATCATCAGCCTGCCCGGATTGCTTGTAATAATCATTTCGGTTGCAGGATATTTTTACGGGGAACAGGAAATCCAGGGGGAGATCAAAAATCAGTTCGACAATTTGATTGGCAGCGAAAGCGCCCGGCAGGTGGCCGGAATGATCGAACAGGCTAGGCTCGGTTCGGATTCGGTTTGGGCCACCATCCTTGGGATTGGGGCACTTATCTTCTCAGCCACCGGTGTATTCGCCCAGCTTCAGCGAGCCCTGAACCAGCTTTGGGGCATCAAAATATTGCCAAAAAAAGCCATTATCAAACTATTGCTCACACGCTTGTTTTCTTTGGGTATGATCCTGGTACTCGGTTTTCTGATGATGGTTTCACTGATCATATCTTCCCTGATCTTCTTTTTCAGCGATCTGATCAGTGATTATTTGGGGCAGGCCGGAACCTATTTGTTTGAAGCGATCAATGTTACTTTTTCACTGGTTGTTGTGGCCACTGTTTTTGCATTGATTTTCAAAGTGCTTCCCGACGTTAAAATTTCGTGGAAGAAAATCTGGGTGGGTGCATTTCTGACCTCGGGTTTATTCAACCTGGGCAAGTATCTGATCGGATATTATATAGGTCAAAGTGATCCTGGCTCCACTTATGGTGCCGCCGGCTCTGTGATCCTGATACTGATCTGGGTGGCTTATTCCAGCCTCATCCTGCTTTTTGGCGCGGCCTTCACACGGGTACTTGCCGAACGCAAGGGGGAGGTAATTAAAACCAGCGATTATGCCGAAAGGGTTAATGAAGTTCAAATTAAACCTGAGGACCTGAAATAAATCACCTAGCCAGCTTATCTATGGTGTTTCATCTAAGTAGCGAATATTTAATAATAACTCTTATTATTAAAGTTTTTATTTTAAAGCAAAATAAACTTGACAAAATCTGCTTTTAGGTATAAATTAGAGAAATTTACTATATTTGCATTACAAATAACTATAATAATTATGAACGAGAAAAAACTAAGAACTGATTTCTTGGTTTCCACTCCATCTTTTTTAAGTGGCTTCGGTAGCATTTATAATCTGTCCGGCAAAAACTATAGTTACAACTCTTCGGAAACCGACATAGAAGCAGATCGAAATGCAATTAGAAATGATTGGCAAATGATTGGTCAAGATATTTTTGATGCCTTGGTAAAGGCAAAAAATTCATTTTCTATTTAATGATTTCGAATGTCAAGAAGAAAAGGAACTCATCGTAATACCGAAATTGTTCGTTTAGAACAAGAGTTAACTAAACAAAACCCAACTTTATTTAATGGCATTGACGGTAAGAAAAAGGACGAGATACTTAAGACCATAAGTTATAGAGTTGAACAAGTCTGCATTCATAGCGGGCCGCTACCTGCGCCTGAAACATTAACCGCCTATGACGATACAATTGAGAATGGTGCTGAAAGAATTATGAAAATGGCAGAAAATCAATCAGACCATCGAATGGGACTTGAAAAAAGTGTTATTAAAAGCCAAATATGGCAAAGTTACATAGGCCAATTTTTTGCACTTATTGTTTCATTAACCACCATAGGATGCTCTACATATGTTATTCTACAGGGTTTTGAATGGCCAGGGAGCATTTTAGGTTCTCTTGGTTTAGTTGGATTGGTTTATGTCTTTATTCAAGGTCAAAGATCACAAAATAAAGATCTAGCCATTAAAAAACAACAGGTCCAAAAAAGGTAACACCATACTTCTTTGATTATTTGCCTGCAGCTAGGAATTTTATTTACCCTCCCTGCATTTTCTTCAAATGGGCATAGCCGAAGCCATCTCCCTGATTCTCTTCTGAAATAATTATAAAGGCGAACAGGTGGCCTGAACAGGACTTATTCAGAATTTCAGGCTGACGATGGTTCCTTTCCCCGGCTCAGATTCCGCCGTTATGCTGCCCTTGTGCATATGCATGATCTGCCGGCAAAGGCTCAGCCCGATACCCGAACCCTTTTCTTTGGTGGTGAAAAAGGGGATGAAAATATTGTCGAGCGTTTCGGTATCCATGCCGGCGCCGTTGTCCGCTATTACCATATTCACCCTGTTCTTCTCATCCGTGTGGCATTCAATACTGATCATTGGATTCTGCCTTCCGCGAAGAGCATCCCGGGCGTTGGATATCAAATTGATCAGCACCCTTACGATCATATCGTGATCGATATAAAGATACACCTCCCCGCTTCTGTTGGAAATGTTCAGGCCAATGTTATCCTTCGCCAGTTCCTGTTTCATCAGTGAGCCGATATGGCTAAGAAGATCGGCAAGCCTGATTTTCTTGAAGTTCGGTTTGTTTAGCCGGGTCAGGTTGCGATATGTTTCCACAAACTGCAACAGGCTTTTGCTCCGGTTTTCAATGGTGATGATGCTTTGGTGAATATCCTGCAAGTCCTCATCGCTTATCTCTCTTAGGTTTAATGTGTTGCCTTCATCATCTTCGAGGTTTTGTTTGATGGCCTGGCTGAGCGAGCTGATAGGGGTTACCGAATTCATGATCTCATGCCGCAAGATCTTTATGAGCCTTTGCCAGGATTCAAGTTCCTTGTTTTCAAGTTCATTTTTAATGTCTTGCAAAGCAACGAGTTTGAATTGTTCGTTGCGCAACTTAAATTCTGTTGCCCGCACCGACAGCTGCATCAACGCTCCATTTATCCTTGCTTTAATAAGTTTCTGTTCTCCGTTTCGTATGCTGCTCAGTATAGGCCCGATTTCTGATTTGGTTCTTCTGAGAAACTCCAGCGACCGGGCCGATTGGGTGTTTAAGAGCTTTCTCGCTGCCTCGTTGATCAGGGCCACCTTACCTTTATCATCAAAACAGATAAGCGCGGTTTCAACGTGTCCTATAACCGTTTGCAAATATTGATAGTGCATTTCCTTTTCAATCCGCACATTCTGAAATTCAGTGGCAATAAACTTAAAGGCCTCTGTCAGGTCTTTATTCTTTTTGCGGGATTTTCGCTCGATTTCGGCAATAGAAGTAAAATCCCTTAGGTTGACCGAAACCAGAAAATTGCTGATATCTCTCCTTGTTTTTTCGACATAACGGATCAGGTCCAATACCAACAGCATGGCAACAACCATTAAAGCCCCGGAGGTAACATACCACTTTTCCTGATAAATTGCGAAAACAAATCCGAACAGGGCCAATCCGATCATGATCGAGCGCAGGATCACCTGTATTTTAAAATTCTTAAATGCCATATTTTTCCATTTTTCTGTATAATGTAGTGCGGCCCAGGCCAAGCTCTTTGGCAGCCTGACTTAAATTTCCATTGTGCTTTTTTAAGGCCTTACCTATGGCTTCCTTTTCGAGGGCTTCTATATTAAGTGTTTCCGAGAGGCCCTGTGGGCTTTCTTCAGCTGTCAACATCAGGTGCTCAGCCCTGATCTGATCCTCTTCCGTCATGATCACCACCCTTTCGATCACATGCTGCAATTCCCTTATATTTCCCGGCCAGTGATAGGCATCAAGCCGTTTAAGGGCGTCTTTGGAAATACCCAGCTTTTGTTTGCCGTATTTGGCCGAATACACTTTCAAAAAATACTCAGCCAGCAGGGGAACATCCCCTCTTCTTTCGCGCAAGGGAGGCAAATGGATTTCGACCGTATTCATGCGATAAAGCAAATCCTCTCTGAAGCTGTTTTCGTTGATCATCTCATACAAGGGCATATTGGTAGCCGAGATCAGTCTTACATCGATCGTCACAGGTTTATTTGATCCGATCCTGTAAATAGTCCTTTTCTCCAGCGCCGACAATAGTTTAGCCTGAAGCGAAAGTGACAGATTGCCGATCTCATCCAGAAAAAGCGTACCGCCCGAAGCCACTTCAAATCGTCCGGCTTTATCCTGCCGGGCGTCGGTGAAAGCCCCTTTGGTGTATCCGAATAATTCAGACTCAAAAAGGGTTTCGGGCAGCGCACCCAAATCGACACCGATAAATACCTGTTCAGCCCTGGCGGATTTCCTGTGAATATCCCGTGCGATCAATTCCTTTCCGGTTCCGTTTTCTCCCAGGATCAAAACATTGGCATCCGTTGCACTAACTTTGTCAACGATGGAATAAACCGACTGCATGGCGTCGGATTTGCCGATGATCTTGCTGAAGCTTTTATCCATGTCGCTGCTAAGCGTACTTTCACGCACCCGGTGCTTCTCTATTTCTTTTTGTGACCTGCCAAGCCTGTAGGCAGATGTAACCGTGGCCAGCAATTTCTGGTTGTCCCATGGCTTAACAACAAAATCGGTGGCTCCTTCTTTCATGGCTTTCACAGCCAGGTTTACATCTCCGTATGCTGTGATCATCACCACCTGTGTTCCCGGATTGAACTTCTTAATATTCCGAAGCCATTCAAGGCCCTCCTTACCGCTGGTATGACCTGCCCTGAAATTCATGTCCAGCAGGATCACATCGAAATCATATTCCTTTAGAAACTCAGTGATCTTTTGCGGGTTGCGTTCCGTGAAAATGTTCGCATATTGCTTCTTCAAGACCATGCGCGTGGTCTGCAGGATATCGGCATCATCGTCGATGATCAGAATGTTGGCGGGTTGCTGGGTCATCTTGCACTGCTCTGTTGGTTATTTGTCTAACGAACTAAATCATACAATTGCCGTATCATTCCGAGCGGAGCGAGGTAACTCGTCAAATTTACCGGGCACGACTGTTTCAAATTCCAAATTCCAGATTCCAAATTCCAGGCAATGCCCAGTATCCAGTATCCGCCCCTTATACCATTATACCTCTATACCTTTACACCCAGCCTGTGCATTTCTCAACCATCTAGTTATAAACAGGCAAAAAAGAGTAATTCGTCGAATATTCCATCATTTGTCCTACATAATCATCAGGATATTCAACCTTTACATCCGTGATCTCACCGTTTTCCTCAACCGGTATCAGGTTGGGATTCACAAAACCACCGTAGGGCGCCAGGTTCAGTTTGGCATATCGCTCTTTCACTTCTGCATGCAATTCGGGATCTACTTTAACGCCATAAGTTTCTACCAACTCTTTACCGGTTTTATAATCCCCTTCGGATTTGATGCGTTGCACCTCAGCCAGCAATTGCCCCATTAATTCACGAAGCTTTTCATAATCGTTGATCCTTACATAGGTCTTGCCGTCCTTTTCGAACATTTCGATCACGTTATCTGCTTTGCCTTTTTCATAGCACCATTTAGCGATCAGTTGCCGGTTGCGCATATGGGCCTGCTCGATATCCTTGCCCAACTCAATGCGGGTAAGCTGTGTCATCAGGCCGTTGCGGATGTATCCGTCGTATTCTGCTTTGGCTGCCTCCAGTTTGGGAAGGAGTCCAAGTTCAATCATTTTAGGATCCATCATGTAATACAATGCAAACAGGTCGGCGCGCGATTCCTCCAGCGCGGATGAATAGCTTTGCAGGGCTTCGGAAGAAGTGCCAGGCAAAAGCTGCCCGGAGGCATGCCCGATGCACTCGTGCATATCGGTATGGATGTTGTCGGCCTGGCTTCCGTACTTGCGCTGCCTGTCGATCTCCTCCTGAGACGCCGCAAACTCTTCCAGGAAACCGCTTTGCATAGCCACCTGATCGTAAGCATAGGTGATGTTGTCCATGGTTACGGACTTGGAGCCGTGCTCTTTGCGGATCCAATCGGCATTTGGAAGATTGATACCAATGGGGGTGGAAGGATAACAATCGCCGCCCAGCTGAGCCACGGTGATCACCTTGGCTGTAACGCCCTTCACTTCTTTTTTCTTAAATCGCGGATCGACCGGAGAATTCTCCTCAAACCATTGTGCATTCTCACTGATGACCTTCGTTCTTTTGGTTGCTTCCAGGTTTTTGAAGTCCACCACTGACTCCCAGGTAGCTTTCATGCCCAGGGGGTCGCCATACACTTCGATAAATCCGTTTACATAATCAACAAAAGCGTTGCCGTCGTTGAGCCAAAGTACATTGTATTCGTCCCAGGTTTCCAGGTCGCCGGTTTTGTAGTATCCGATCAGCTTCTCGAAGCCCTTCTTTTGTTGCTCGTTTTCGGCAACTTCTTTGGCTTTTTCCAACCAGTAAACAATTTTTTCAATGGCCGGGGCGTAGAGACTGCCAAACTTATATACCTCTTCTTTAATCTGTCCGTTTTCCTTTATGATCTTAGAGTTCAACCCAAAAGAAACGGGTGTTTTGTCATCAGGATCCTTAACTTTTTCATAGAAAGCCAGCACCTCAGCCTGGTTTACCTCGTCTGCATAAAAGTTTGTAGCGGATTCCAAAACAATGTCCTTATCAGGATCTGTCTCGATTTTTTTGGGGGCCACTGTCGGATCGAACATATAGGGGGAAATCCATGCGATAAACTCCTCAACCGACTGACCTTCTTTCACCGGAAATTCGGCCTCGTCGGAATTGTTGGCCAGCTTCGCGAAATACTCCTGGCTAAAGCCGGGCATGATCTTGTCGGTTGAATAGTGATGATGAATACCGTTGGAGAACCAAACCCTCTTAAGATAGATCATAAACTCGTTGAACTGATCCGATTTCCTGTCTCCTTTATAATTGTTATATATCTCTTCCAGGGTTTTCCTGATGGCCAGATTGTATTTGAAATTCTGGTCAAAAACGATATCTCTTCCCGCCAGGGCGGCCTGGCTGAGGTAATAAACAAGTTTTTTCTGTTTCAGGCTCAGATCTTCCCATCCGGGGATATGATACCGCATGATACGCAGATCGGCAAACTGGTCGATCTTGTATTCGAAGTCGTCTTGTTTTGCTTTCGCTTTGCTGTCTTCCTGTTTGTCCTGTTTTGGATTGCAAGCCATCAATCCCAAAACCATTGCTAACGACATAATTAATAGTTTTTTCATTTCTGTTACAGTGAAAATTTATAAATAAGAATGGTGCATTTTTAGCCTTTGTAAAACGGAATGCGAACCACTTTCGCCTTCAGCAGCTTATTCCTGACTTTAATAAAGATTTCGGAATCGAATTTATTGTAGCCTTTTTGGATATACCCCATTCCGATACCTATTTTGAGCATGGGCGACATGGTTCCTGAAGTCACTTCCCCTATCACCTGCCCTCCTTCATCACAGATATCATAGTGCTGCCGTGGGATGCCTTTATCAATCATCTCAAATCCACGCAATCGTTTCTGCAATCCTTCTTCTTTTTGCTTTTCAAGATATTCCCTGTCGATAAAGTTGTTGCCTTCCTCAAACTTGGTGATCCAGCCCAAACCGGCTTCCAGCGGAGAGGTGGTATCATCGATATCATTTCCATAGAGGCAGAAACCGCTCTCCAATCTGAGGGTATCACGGGCGGCCAGTCCTATTGGTTTAATGCCATACTCCTCGCCTGACTCCAGCACAGCACGGTAGATTTTCACCGCATCTTTGTTTTGCATATAGATTTCGCAACCTCCCGATCCGGTATAGCCTGTGGTTGAAAGGATCACATCCTTCACACCTGCTAACTCAATTGTTTTAAAAGTGTAATAAGGCATATCCACTACATTTTCATCAGTGAGCTTTTGCATGGCTTTCAAGGCCAGCGGACCCTGCACAGCCAGTTGGGAAATCTCATCGGATGCATTTTGCAGTTGGGCGCCAACCGTGTTTTGTTCGTTCACCCATTGCCAGTCTTTTTCGATGTTGGCAGCATTCACTACCATCAGATAGGTTTCTTCATTAAAACGGTAAACCAGCAAATCGTCAACAATGCCGCCTTTGCCGTTGGGAAAACAGCTATACTGTACCTTGCCATCAACCAATTTGGCTAAATTATTGGAAGTCAGACGCTGAACCAAATCAAAGGCTTTGGGGCCTCTGGCCCAAAATTCCCCCATATGGGAAACATCGAATACGCCAACTCCCTTTCTAACGGTTTGGTGCTCTGCGTTCACACCTTCGAACTGTATCGGCATATAAAATCCTGCAAAGGAAACCATTTTGGCTCCCAGTTTTTCATGATCATTTGATAAGGCTGTAGTTTTCATAATAAGATCTGTTCTTTGAATCCGCCTCAGGGAAACGAAATTTAATTTTCCCGTCCCCTGAGGTTTCTTTTAACATTCCGTTTTAATACCCGTCTGCTCCGCGGCGGGTAGTTTATTTTGAGCAAAAGTAGTAAATAACGGAGAAAACAATGTTATTTTGCTTTCTAAATAATGGAATCAGATGCCCGTTTCCGGCTAAGGAATCAGATGGCCTGCAAAAAATCACCCACAAAATCCATTTTCATAATTTCTTATCTTTGGCCCCACGATTAATTATGCGAATGATCGAACTTTTACGAAAAAACACGCCGGCCTGGCTGATCTTTGTGATCGACCTCCTGATCGTTTTGCTTTCAGGTGTGCTGGCCTATTTATTGCGGTTTAACTTTGAGATACCCGAATGGGAACTCAGGCCGATGCCTTATGTGATCGGCTACATTTTGCTGATCCGTTTCATAGGTTTTGTGATCGGCAAAACCAATACCGGCATCATCAGATACACCAGCACGCCCGACGTTTTCCGATTGCTGATCGTAATGTTTGCAGGAAGCGTTTTTTTCGCGATCACCAATATTTTCACCTGGTTTTTTTTCAATGAATATTTCTTTATTCCATTTTCCATTATCATCATTGAGTTTATTGCCAGCACTTTTGGCATTGCGGGCTTGCGGATCATTGTGAAAATCGCTTATATGGAGATCACACAGGGACAGGGGCATGCGATAAATGTAGCTATTTTCGGAGCAGGTGAAGCAGGCGTACTGACTAAACGCGTGCTTGAGCGTGATACCGGCTCGAAATTGAAAGTAGCGGCTTTTATTGACGATGATCCGAATAAAGCCGGAAAAAAGATTGAAGGTGCAGAGATTTTCAAAACCACCAAACTGGAAATGATCCTTGTTAAGAAAAACATTCAACAACTCATAATTTCTGTTCAAAAACTCGAAACCGATAAAAAACAACAACTGATCGAGATTTGCCTGGAGAAAGGCGTGAAGATATTGAATGTCCCTCCCATCATGCATTGGATCAACGGCGAACTCAGCTTTAAACAATTAAAAGAGATCAGAATACAGGATTTGCTGGAACGTGATGTGATTCGCCTGGAGGAGGAAAATATCAGGAAAGAACTTGGCGGAAAAACCATTTTGATCTCCGGAGGCTCTGGCTCCATTGGAAGCGAACTGGCCCGTCAGGTCAGTGCTTTCTCACCCGGCAAGGTAATCTTACTGGACCAGGCCGAAACTCCTCTTTTCCATTTCGAACTTGAATGCCTGGAAAAAAATGCCGGAAAGCTTTACGAGTTTCTGGTTGCGGATATCTGCAATGAAGATCGATTAAGAGAAATATTTTCGAAGCACAACCCCCATATTATTTTCCATGCCGCAGCATACAAACACGTTCCTGTAATGGAACAAAACCCACACGAAGCAGTAGAGACCAATGTCAGGGGCAGCAAGGTAATCGCCGATCTGGCAGTTGAGTTTGGTGTGGACAAGTTTATCATGATCTCCACCGACAAGGCCGTGAATCCCACAAGTATTATGGGAGCTTCAAAAAGGATGGCGGAGATATACACCCAAAGCCTTGATGCTAAGGGCAAAACTAAATTCATCACCACCCGCTTCGGCAATGTGCTCGGATCGAACGGTTCGGTGGTTCCGCTTTTCAAAAAGCAAATCGAAAAAGGCGGACCGATCACCATCACCCATCCTGAGATCACACGCTATTTCATGACCATACCCGAAGCCTGCCAGTTGGTGCTGGAAGCCAGTGCCATGGGAAAAGGCAGTGAGATTTATATCTTCGACATGGGAAAATCCGTAAAGATCGTTGAACTGGCACAAAAAATGATCAAGCTATACGGCTTAGAAATCGGTAAGGATATACAGATCAAGTTCATCGGCCTGCGGCCAGGTGAAAAGCTTTATGAAGAATTGCTGAACGATAAGGAAAACACCATCCCCACACATCATCCCAGGATACTTATTGCAAAAACCGGGAAATACGACAGCGGTGAAATACGTGAACAAATAAACCGTCTTATTACAATCAACAATAAATCCCACACTTTGGAGGTTGTCAAAACCATGAAAAAGATCGTTCCCGAATTCAGGAGCAAAAACTCTGTTTACGAACAATTAGACCTCCCTCCAAACGTTGAATAGATATATGAAGACAACATCATTCATCAAAATATTTTTCATGATTTTTTTGATGCTGTCCATATCCCAAAGCAGGGCAGCACAATTGCTGATCCCCATGGACGACAGCCAACGAAACCATCTGAAAGCTTATGGGGTCGCCTACTGGGTTCTGCAACACGATATTGAGATCAGCTGGTTGCTGAACTACCGGGGCGGCAGCTATCTGTTTCCATACACACCCAAATTTGAAGAAGAATGCCAGGTCAGGGGGGTGAGTTATGAGGTAATAGCCGATGTGCAGGCCTCAAGTATCCGCCAGGAAATCGCTCAACCCGAGGTGAACATGGATGACATCAAACTGCATAAGGTCCCCAAAATCGCAGTATACTCCCCCAAAAACAAACAACCTTGGGACGATGCCGTTACGCTTGCCCTCACTTATGCAGAAATCCCTTACAACGTGATTTATGATGATGAAGTGCTGGAAGGTGCGCTGCCCATGTACGACTGGCTTCACCTGCACCATGAAGATTTTACAGGCCAATACGGGAAGTTTTGGGCCAGGTATAAAGATTATCCCTGGTATCAGGAGGATGTTAGAGTGAGTGAAGAGATCGCCCGCAGATGGGGCTACAAAAAAGTTAGCGAGCTAAAACTTGCTGTCGCTGAAAAGATCAGGGAATTCACGGCAGGCGGCGGATACCTGTTTGCCATGTGTTCGGCCCCCGACAGCTATGATGTGGCTCTGGCCGCCAACAATGTGGATATTTGCGCGGTGATGTTCGATGGCGATCCGCCCGACCCCAATGCACAACAGCAACTACAATATCAAAATTGCTTTGCTTTTGAGGATTTCAGCATCAGCATGAATCCATATGAGTATGAAATATCTTCTATTGATGTAACGCAAACCAGGCCCAAAAGCCTGCGCGAAGACAACGACTTCTTTACTTTGTTTGAGTTTTCTGCAAAATGGGATCCGGTGCCGACCATGCTTTGCCAGAACCACGAAACGGTTTTGAAAGGATTTATGGGGCAAACAACCGCATTTAACAAAAATCACCTGAAATCAGACGTGCTGTTGATGGGAGAGAACAAATCAGCCAATGAGGCGCGTTATATACACGGTGAGTTTGGAAACGGAACATGGACTTTCCTGGGCGGGCACGACCCGGAAGATTATCATCACTACATCGGGGATCCTCCAACAGAGCTGGATCTGCACCAAAACTCACCCGGATACCGACTGATCCTGAACAATATTTTGTTCCCGGCAGCCAAAAAGCAAAAACGTAAAACCTGATTTATAGGGGTTTTTGTATATAGAGATATTTGAAGCGCTCGTAGAATTGAATTCCCTGAAATTCCATATAGAACAAGTCATTGCAGCTGTCTTCCGTAAAGTAAACCATGCCCTCGCCAACATTGAGATCGGGTGAGCGAACGATGAAACTTCCTCCTTTTAACCAGGTGCACAGACGGTCTTTTTTGATGGGTTCAACAATCTCACTGCTGAAGGGCAGGCCCGATTCGGATACGCCGCTGTTGGTCCCGCTATATAAAAATAAATCGTCTGAGAAATCCTGTGGTGTTTCACTGCCTTCCGCCCAAAATACTTTCTGATGTGCTTCCCACTGCATAGAATTCACCGAATCAAACATACTGATTTCCACCTCCTTCGCAACCGACTTATAGAGCGGTTTTTGGTTTGAGTCCGTTTCATACAAAATTTCATAGTCTCCTGTCAATTCATTGTTTTCGGTGGCGAAGTTTGTGAAGTTGAATTCGGCTTTTCCTGAGCTATCGGTGAAAGGTTCTTTTATCCAGGCATTGATTATTCCCCGCCTGTATATGCCGTCAGGGCACAACAGGTTCCAGTCGGGATAAACCGCCCTGATCACAACCGAATCACCCGGATATGTCAGATACATGACATTGGCGCCGCAAATATCTTTGCTTCCGGCGCTGTGAAGGACCGTATCATAAAAAGCCTGATGAAACACCTTGTAAACATTGCTGAAGATACTATTGGCAAGAGTGCTACTGCGAGCCACATCCAGGTTAGCGTCGTAATTTTCGGATTCGTTCTCTTTTTGACACTGACACAGAAGTAGAATTAGTACAGTTAATAAAACAAAAAATCCTGATTTCTTCATTTTCATAGTTTTGCCAGTCTTTTAGCGTTTAAAGATAGAAAAATTATCTTACATATATCAAAAACGAGTATTTGAAGTCATTTTGTGTATCATCTTCTATATCTGTTCTTTCAAGCAGCCGCCAATCCGATAGATCGATTTCGGGAAAAAAAATATCCGCTTCAAAGTCCTGATGTACCAGGGTCAGGTACAGCTTATTCGCAAAAGGCAGGAATTGCCTGTAAACGGATCCGCCGCCAATAATAAAGCTTTCCTCTTTATTATCACAATATTGCAAGGCATCTTCGATGGAATATACTGTGATGCATCCTTCAAATTTTTCGGAAGGATCATCTGTGACAACAATATTTGTTCTGTTTGGAAGGGGGGCTTTCGGAAGGGACTCGAAAGTTTTTTTACCCATGATGACGCGATGTCCTTTGGTGATCTCTTTAAAACGTTTCAAATCTCTCGAAATATGCCACAGCAAATCGTTGTTTCTGCCAATGGCCAGATTTTGGGCAATTGCAACAATGATTGATACTTTCTTAATCTCTGTCATGAATCCCGCTATATATGCCATTTTTACGTCACGCTTCTTAAATTGGTTACGATTTGACGATTTCAGCTATCACAAAGATAGCTTTTTAAGTGAATCACTTAAAATATTTCCGTTTTGCACTTAGACAGATTCCATAAATACCCTATTGCAACTTGTTGTGATAATGTGAATTTTTGGCAAAAAATAAATCAAAATCAAACGACTATGAAAAAACTACTCATTCCGGCCATGTTGCTTTTTGCCATGACGCTGGTTTTTCAAAACACGACAAACGCACAGGGCTTTAATGTGGGCGTGGATTTCGTCAGCAGATATGTTTGGAGGGGATTGGATTTTGCCAATTCACCGAGCATACAACCGACACTGTCCTACACCACGGATTTCGGGTTGGAAATCGGTTACTGGGGCGCCTACTCCACCACTCCGGTTAATTATCAGGAAACGGACCTTTACATTGCTTATAACATTCAGGATGTTGTCAACATTGGGGTTACGGATTACTTTTTCCCGGATGGTAGCGGAACATTTGTAAACAACCATTATTTTGAATATGGGGAGGAGGAAACCGGACATATTTTTGAAGCAAACCTCAATTACAGCGGTGTGGAAGCCTTCCCCATTTCTCTGTCCCTGAATTATAATTTTTACGGAGCGGACGCAAACAATTCCTTTTATGGCGAGCTGGGTTACGAGGGCAACTGCAAAGGCATGGACTACAGCGTATTTGCAGGATTCACAAGCGGAGAGGGAATTTACCTGCCAGAAGGAACCGACGGTTTCAGTTTTGTAAATGTGGGGCTGACCGTTTCCAAAGAAATTCAAATCACAGAAAAATTTGCCCTGCCTGTGATGTCTTCTCTTGTGATCAATCCGCAAGCTGAAAACATATTCCTGGTATTCGGTTTTTCACTTTAATAAAATTTTATAAACAATTAAAAAATATTGAACATGGAAGGTCATATTGGATTTATGTTGGTCGCCACCAGTTTGGTCATGTTGATGACTCCTGGCCTGGCATTCTTTTACGGCGGTTTAGCCGGGAAAAGAAACATTCTGGGCATTATGATCCAGACATTTGTTTCACTGGGTATTACCACAATACTTTGGTGGGCAATCGGATACTCACTGAGTTTTAGCGGCTCGGGCGGTGTAATTGGAAACTTCGATGCTGCATTTCTTGCCAACTTCACACTGGATGAATTGTACAGCACAGCCGACGGGAACATCCCTCCCTTATTGTTTTTCGCCTATCAAATGATGTTTGCAATTATCACCCCTGCACTGATAACCGGCGCTTTCGTCAACCGCATTACGTTTAAATCATACCTGATATTTTTGATTTTCTGGCAGATATTCGTGTATTACCCCTTTGTTCATATGGTATGGGGTGGTGGCATACTGCAGGAATGGGGGGTGCTTGATTTCGCAGGAGGCATTGTAGTACATGCAACTGCCGGATTTGCCGCCCTGGCCTCGGTGATATATGTAGGTTCAAGAAGGGACAAAGCCTCCCCGCCCAACAGTATTCCTTTGGTAGCCATTGGTACAGGCCTGCTGTGGTTTGGATGGTACGGGTTCAATGCCGGCAGTGAGCTGCTGGTAGACAGCGTTACCGTTCAGGCTTTTGTCAACACGGATATTGCAGCTTCTTTTGCTGCCATCACATGGCTGGTTATCGAGTGGTCGCGAGACAGGAAACCCAGGTTTGTGGGTTTGCTCACAGGAAGTATTGCCGGACTGGCTACCATCACACCAGCGGCAGGTTTTGTGCCGCTTTGGGCTGCAGCAGTTATCGGAATCTCAGCAGGCGCCGTTTGTTACCTGGCTGTGCAATTAAAAAATAAACTGGGCTGGGACGATGCCCTGGACGTTTGGGGTGTTCACGGTGTAGGCGGTATGCTCGGCACCATTCTACTCGGAGTATTTGCCTCTTCCGCGGTTAACTCCAATGGCGTGGACGGACTGATTTACGGAAACGGTGACTTTTTCGGTAAACAAGTGGTTGCGGTAATATGCGCTTCTGCATACGCATTCATATTCACCTACATTATGTTGGTGATCATCAACTATTTCACCCGCGTGAAAGTACCGGTAGAACATGAAGACCTGGGACTTGATGAGGCGCTGCATGGCGAAAGAGCTTATGACGACGGCGCATTATAAGAAATAAATTGTATTATTGAAAAGGCATAGCGGCCATGTGCCCTATGCCTTTTTTTATTCTCAGACAATGGTTTAATTTTACCGGCTCGATATAAACAGAATGCGATACATATCAATCAGAGACAAGCTTATTTTAAACTATGTAATTATTGGGATGATCACCATATTCGTGATTGGTACCTTCAGTTATTATACCGCCCGAAAAGCAATCTTCAACAGAACATTTGATCAACTCAATTCAGTCAGGGTGTTTAAGTGTGAACAGCTTGAAAATTTTTTCCTTGAAAGAACAAGAGACGCTAAATTGCTGGCATCATCAGAAGACAGCAGGATGATATTGCAAAAACTAACCAAGGGCAACTACCCGGAAATCAGGTCCGGCAAACCACACTTCAATCAGAGGCTGGTCGAGTATTATATAAATATAGGATACTACAACAACATATATCTTTATGGAGCCAAGGGAGATGTTTTACATTATTCCGATTCCCTGCAGATCATCATAAACGACCCGACCGACAAGCACATCTTCAAGCGTTTATTTGAAAGGCTCAGGGCAAACGATCAATTTATCTTCAGTGATCTGATAAAGAAAAACAAGGAATCCATTATGTATTTATGTACCCCCATACGGGATAAATCCGGTATCCGTGGGATGGTGGCGTTGGAAATTCCCATCACACCGCTTAACAAAATAATGCATGACAACACCCCAAAGAACGGCCTTGGAAAAAGCGGGGAATCGTATCTTGTTGGAGAGGATCTGTTGATGCGCAGCAAATCCAGGTTTATTGACAACTCCGTGCTGTCAACAAAAGTCGAAACCAAAGCCGTGCTCAGCGCACTGGAAGGCAATGCAGGCACCGACATTATCATGGACTACCGAAACATTGAGGTGCTCAGTTCATACAGCAAACTTGGATTTCCCGGCTTGAATTGGGTTATCCTGGCAGAAATC
Source organism: Bacteroidales bacterium (assembly GCA_021738625.1). Classification (GTDB taxonomy): domain Bacteria; phylum Bacteroidota; class Bacteroidia; order Bacteroidales; family JAIOZK01; genus JAIOZK01. The sequence continues at coordinate 36,198 of JAIPBS010000021.1, read as the reverse complement.
GACACCACTGAGGCCTTGCAAAGCATCAGCGATATCCGCAACAGCATCCTGATGATCAGCACACTTATCGCTTTGCTGTTGTTCATTTATGCTTTTATCGCCTCCACCCGATTCACATCTCCCATCATCAAACTCAAAACCGCCACACTTAAAATCGGGGAAGGAGACTTCAATCCGGCCCTGGACATTAAATCCAATGATGAAATCGGCGAATTGGTTGTATCATTCAGAAAGATGCTTGAACAACTCAAAAAAATGACCGGAGAATTGAAGAAAGAAAGGTTCAGGCGACTGCGCTCAGTCATCGACGGGCAGGAAATCGAACGGCAAAGGTTGTCCAGGGAATTGCATGACGGCCTTGGCCAGCAATTGATCGCACTAAAACTAAAAATGGAAAACATAAAGCGTGACGATCAGGAGCAAGCCCATAAAATTATTATGGAAGTGAAAGATCAGGTTGACCTAACCATTGAAGAGATCAAAAGAATGTCGAACAATCTGATGCCGGTTGTGCTTACCGAATTCGGTATTGTAAATGCGATAAGCGACCTGTGTGACAACATCTCAGATACCCTCAAAATCAATGTAAAATTCATCAAACGGGATGTGGACGAAAACATGAACAAGAAAACGAAAACCTATATCTACCGGATCACCCAGGAAGCACTTAACAATGCCGTTAAATATTCAGAAGCACAAAATCTATTTGTTTACCTGATCCAAAGCAGCGAGTATATTACACTTAGGATACATGATGATGGAAAGGGTTTTGATTTTAAAACCGCCATAAAAGGTCCCGGAACAGGATTGAAAAACATGCAGGAAAGAGCAGGAATACTGCAGGGATCAATAGATATTAACAGCAAAACCGGAGAGGGAACGCTCATTGTTCTCAACATTCCGGTTTAAAAAATGATCTGTATGGAAACCGTAAAAGTAATTCTTGTTGATGATCACACCGTGGTAAGAAACGGCATAAAAGCCCTGATCAATGGCATGGAGGGCATCGAAGTGATCGACGAAGCCGGAAACGAAAAAGAGCTGCAAACTTCCCTGAAACTGAAAACGCCTGATATTCTGATCCTGGACATCAGCCTTCCGGGCAAATCAGGCATCGATCTTTCAAGAGAGATCAATGATAAGTACCCGGAGATCAAGATCCTCATCCTTTCGATGTATACCAATGAAGAGTTTATTTTCAACGCGATCAAAGCCGGGGCGCGTGGATACCTGCCTAAGAATACCTCGAAGATGGAACTCAACAACGCCATCAATGAAATACAAAAAGGCAACGAATACTTTAGCGAACCCATTTCCAACATCATTCTTAAAAGCTATATTAAAAAGGCAAAAAACGAAGAAAGCCAGGAAAAGGAAACAGGATTGCAATCGCTTTCTGAGCGTGAAAAGCAAGTCCTTCAATTGTTTGCAGAAGGCAAAAGCAACAAAGAAGTATCTGACCGGCTATGTATCAGTGTCAGGACGGTTGAATCTCATAAGCATCACATCATGCATAAACTAAATCTTAAATCTATTGTTGATCTAATCAAATTTGCCATTAAGAATAAAATAATCCATATCTGAACTGACTGTCACTCATACTTCAAAGCATCCACCGGGTTGGTGTGTGAAGCCTTCACGCTCTGGTAGATAACCGTGAGCACGGCCTGCAAATAGGCAATTACAGCCGCCAGCACAAAACACCACCAGAAATCCAGGATGTTTATCCTGAACTCGAATTTCTGTAACCAATCTTGCATAAAGAAATACGCAACCGGCCACGCGATCAGGTTGGCTACCAATGCCCAGATGGTTGTGCTGTGCAGGAGCAACCAGATAATGCTTCCTGTTTTTGCGCCAAGTGTCTTTCTAATACCGATTTCCTTGGTGCGCTTTTGCATGCTGAGGGCCGTAAGCGAAAACATACCCAAAACAGATATGATGATGGCCAGGATGGCGGCATAGGTAAACAATTTGAATGTCTGGTCTTCGGCGGCATAAAGATTTCTGAATACATTATCCGTAAAGAAATAGTCGATTTCATAAGCAGGGTCGAAATCGCGAAAAACACCTGATATGGCAGACAATATTCTGGAAGGATCTCCAGGTTTCAAGCGGATGGATATGTACCGGAAATAGTTGCTGGTCATCTGGAACACCAGCGGGTCGACAGGACTGTGCAGGGATTTAATATGGAAATCCTTCACCAGGCCGATCACCCGGCCTTTCCTGTTCATATTGTAAATAACTTTCCCTACCGGATCGTCCAGCGATAGCTTGCGCGCTGCCGTCTGGTTAATGATAAACCGGCCGGTATCCAGCCTGGCTTCCTTTGAAAAATCTCTTCCATCGATCAGCTCCATTCCGTAAGTGTCAATGTAATCGTGCTGGATGCGGTTGATGTTCATGATCACCCCTTCATCGGGGTTCTGTCCTTCTTTATAAACCACATTGTTGTGCGATCTTTCCTTGCCCGGCACCAACTGTGAGGCAGCGGCGCTCTCAACATACGGCAACTGTTCGAGTTCGGTTTTCAGCGATTCATAACTTTCACGCAGCTTCTCGGTAAAGCTTTGATACACCACCACATTTTCCCGCTCAAATCCAAGATCTTTATTTTTTACAAATTGCATCTGACTGTATAAAAGCAACAGGATGATGATCATGAAAACAGAAATGGCAAATTGAAATACCACCAGCACTTTTCTCAGGGTATATTTATTGCCCCTGAAAAAACTTCCCTTGATGGCAGAAATGGGTTTAATACCTGATAGATATAAAGCAGGATAAAGACCGGACAATGCACCAACCAGGACTACAAAAAGTATGATACCCAACAGGTAAACCGGACTGCTCCGGTAGATCACGGGGATATTGGCGTTCATTAAATGACTGAATGGTTGGGTGAGCAACTCAACCCAGAGCAAAGCGAATAAAAAGGCCAGCAATGCTACCAGGACAGACTCTGAAATGAACTGGGCCACCAGATCGTTCCGGTAGGCGCCCGTCACTTTTCTGATACCGATCTCACGGGAACGCTTTTCATACAAAACAGTTGATAAGTTGATAAAATTGATGACGGCAATAAGGATGACGAAAATGGCCAGGGCCGCAAACAAGTAGATGTTTGCAATATCTGTGGTCCGGGCATATTCAAAAGTAAAATCCGAGCGAAGATGGATATCGCTCAAGGGTTGGAACTTCACGTCCAGCTCAATGGAATACTCGCCCATCATTTCCTCCCCCAGCCGGTCGGTGAGTTCATCGATCTTCTCTTCGACCTCCTGCCGGTCGACATTCTCTTTCAGCAAAAGATAAGTAGGGAAACTAATGCCGTCTCGCTGTGTGATATCATATTCGGGATTGCTGATGGTCACAAAGGAAACACCTATATCGAAATCGATATGTGAATCCGGGGGAAAGTCCTCTATGATCCCCGTAATGGAGTATTTTTCTCCATCCATCTCCAGGGTTTGCATATAGGGATCTTCTTCGCCAAAGATCTTTTTAGCCAGCCTTTGGGTGATGATCACCGAATGTTCTTTGGTCAGGGCTTTGTCAGGCACACCATTGATCAGCTCATAATCAAAAAGATCAAAAAAAGTGGAGTCGAGATAAATGCCTTTTTCATTGGTGAATTTCTTTTCTTCTTTTTCGATCTCAAAGCTGCCAAAGGGATAAAAGCGCATAAAGTGTTCTACAAACGCCAGTTCTCTGGCGGCTTCCGGGCCAAATTGACCAAAAGTAAAAGGAGCCGACAACTCCTCCCCGCCCGAGTAAGCTTTCACCGTTACCCTGCCCAGACGGTCGTATTTGGTGTTGAAGCGGTCGAAGCTCAACTCGTGGATAATATAGTTGAGGATCATAAAACAAACCGCCATCCCGATCGATAATCCGATAACGTTTATGGCTGTGAATCCCAGATGCTTCTTCAAAAATCGAAAAGTGATCTTCAGCGAATGTATCATGATATCCGGTTCTTTAAAAAATCAGACGAATGACTTGTGTAAAAGTTACCGGGGAAATGAGAAAAATTTAAGATTATCCTGAAATAGTTAAACCCTACGGCTTTTCGAAAACCAATGGGTTTGCCACAATAAAAATCTACGTTATCAATTCGTAGAAGTCGCACAACACTGTTAAATCCATGCTTTGCCGTATGGCAAAAACGGCCATGGGATGGCAACCAGCGTCAAAACGAATGCGATCACATAATAAATAAATGCCACCCTGTGCTGATTTTTGGCTGTTGAAAGCCGGGTGGACTTATACACACCCACATGCACCAGTACCAGTGCGATCAGCATCAGCAGAAAATGCTCTACGACGAAAAATCTTAAAACGCTGTTCGACATGGCACTGCCCATATCCTGAAAAGCGGCCCTGGTTAATGGAGAAAAGAAAATATACAGCAGCAGCCCCAGCAGCAGTTGGACGTCAAACACGCTGCTCAGCACCCTTCCCGACACGCGGTCTTTGCTGGACCAGGTTTTGTCGCCCAGCCATCCGTTCAGCGAGCGGTATAATGCCCAGATAAAGGCCAGGATGATGAGCCAGCGAAAAACACTATGTAATGTCAAAATTGTATCGTACATGATCTTTGTTTTTGGTTTTATACAAACTTAATGAAAAAAATATAAGTTTTACTCACAGATTAGCAGAGCGGCAATTTCTGATATTTTGGTAAATTAGCAAAAAAGAAAGAAATTTTATGAAAACCACATTCGGACCGCAACGCATTATGTTCCCTTTACCAACCGTGCTGGTTGTTACAGGAACCATCGAAAAAGCCAATATCGTATCCATTGCCTGGATCAACATGCTGACAGGCAAACCGCCCACACTCGGCATCTCGGTTGGAAGCAAGGGCTTCAGCGCTGAACAGATCATTCAAAACAAACATTTTAGTGTAAATCTCGCATCCGTAGAGATCATGAAGGAAGCGGACTTTTGCGGCATAACCTCGGGCAAGGATACCGACAAGTTTGTGGAAACCGGCCTGACCAAAATGCCGTCAAAGCAGATCCCCTCTCCCATCATCAAAGAATGCCCGGTAAACATCGAATGCATCCTGGTTGACATCAGGCAGTCGGGCAGAACTTATAATTTTTCAGGTGAGATCCTCGAAACACATGTTGACAAAGATAAGGTCAGCGATCCTGGGCATCATGGTTCAATAGACGTCATGGCCGTCAATCCTCTGATCTATTATTCGGGTAAAAGAGAATACCGGCAACTGGGCCAAAAAGTCGGAGATGCGTACAGTATTGGAAAAGAACTGAAATAGTCGAAGCGGCATATTGACGAAAATTGAAAATTGAAATTTGAAAGTTGGTGTGCCTGTCGCACTTGGCTAGCGCAGAGCTACAAGGAATTACAATCAATTACCATGAATTACGGCTAATTGCAAATCTCCAGTTTCAAGTTTCAGTTTCAACTACAGCACCACTACCTTATTAAACGCTCTTTCGCTTTCCGTTTGCACCGAAATAAAATACAATCCGGCAGGCACAGAAAGATTGTAACTTAGGGTTGTTTTGCCGCTGACCTGCGATTCATCGAGTGATTGCACGAAGCGACCGTTATGGTCGTATAAAGAAACGCTTAGCGCGCTTGTCCCGTCAACATCAAGCTCCAGACTGAAATGACCGTTTGTGGGATTGGGGTATAATTTTTTTATCAAAGATGAAACATCGCCTGGTTCATCAACGCCCAGGCCTGTTTCGGGTGTGGTGAGTTTCACATTGGTGTACAAATGAAATTCGCCTTGCTGCAGGTCAATTTGTTGCGGTGTGTTGCCGACCATCAAACTATCGCCGGTAAAATAATCATACCACATTCCGGTATGCCGGAAATCCGCTTCGATGGTTCCGTCCTGCACGCCAAAGTTCCCGATGATGCATACATTCATCTCATCATCGTCAAGCTGGATCTGTTTCATGGTTCCATGAACATTCAAGGTATAATCCTCCGTTTTAAAAACATCGTATTCCAGCTTCAGGTGGATCAGTTCCTTAAACATATTGTAAAGGAAGCGGCGCCTGTCTTGCTGGTAATAATCCCAGCGAACGGGTTTTTCGCCCAGGCGACCATTAAAGTCGATGGAATAAGCATAGCCCAGCTCACCGAACTGCCAGATCATTTTGGGACCGGGAATGGGAAAGAAAAATGTTGCCGCCATAGCCACGCGGTTGATGGCGGTGTTGGTATCGGTGATATCGTAAGTTCCGTGCGAGTTGCCAAAGGTTACGCTTTTATACATCACTCTTTCCTCATCGTGGCTTTCCATATATCCAATCACATGCGGATCGGACCATCCTCTTTTTTGATAGGATATCCAGGAAAAATCCGATTTTCCGGCCTCATTGTAACCCATTACACCCTCGCTGTAGTTGTAATTTAGGTTGCCCCACATCAGCATGCCGTAATTGGCAAGTTCTTTTTCTTCACTGTTTTCCGCCAGATGCTCCAGGATCACCAGCGCATCGGGATTGCGCTCCCAGATCTCATCCGCCATACGTTTGAGCAAAGCAATGCGGTCGGCGTCATAATTGCTGCCCCAGGGATCGTTAGGACCTTTGATGTTGTTGCCAATCCCTTTGGTGAAATCAAAACGGAAACCATCCACTTTGTATTCACTCATCCAAAAAGTGTTGATGCTATCCACCAGTTCTTTGGTGTAGGGGCTTTCATGGTTGAAGTCGTTACCCCACTGTGCATCGGGATTGGTAAAATTATGTTCACGGTTGTACCAGGGATTGTCTTCGGTGGGTTTGTCACCGTCGAAATACAACTGCACAAAGGGCGACTGATCATAGGAGTGATTCAAAACCATATCAATGATCACAGCAATGCCTCTCTGGTGGCACTCGTCGATAAACGCCTTCAGCTTATCTTTTGGCCCGTAGTATTTATCAGGTGCAAAATAGAAGGATGGGTTGTAACCCCAGCTGCTATTGCCTTCAAACTCGTTTACGGGCATCAGTTCCACGGCGGTGATCCCCAGTTCTTCAAGATAACCCAGGGTATCTTTCATGGCTTCATAAGTGTGTTCTTCAGTAAAATCCCTTATCAGGATTTCATAAACCACCAGTTCTTCAACAGGTGGTGAAGTAAAGTCTTCCACCACCCAGTCATATTCTTCCTGTGCGGTTTGCAAAACGGCCGCAATGCCAGTGGTTTTGCCTTCAGGATATTCGATCAGTCCGGGATAGGTTTGCCCGCTGATGTATTTGTCATTCCAGGGATCGCTGATCTGCTCTGTGTAAGGATCGGCGATCTTCAGCACTCCATCCACAAAATACTGGAAAATATATTGTTGCTGAGGAACCAGGCCATCGATCTCCAGCCACCATTTTTCCCCGTCAGGGGTCATTTTCATGAAAAACTCTTCTTCAAGCTGCCAGTTGTTAAAATCACCGATCACAAAAACGAACTCCTTTCCTGGAGCTGTCAGCGCAAGCGTTACCGTATTTTCATTCAAATAATTGATCCCGCTTTGGACGCCTGCCGGCAAAGCTTCAACTGTCACTTCTCCTCGAACAAAATAGTAGAATGAGTCGGCCACCATACCAGTATCATTCTTTGCGACGCCCTTCACCCAGTGTTTGCCTTCTCCCTGCGCGACAATGGTATCCAGGACAAGCAGTTCGTTTGTGCTGCTTATCAGCACATCATCAACATATAGTAACAGGCTGTCGGAAAAATTCCCAGCCAGATTAACCGGCACCTCGTCGTTTTCCTGCACGATCACTTCATCCACATCGGGCTCGATAAAAACCACGCCCAGCTCAGCCTGATATACTTCCACAAAAATATCCAGCCCGCCCACATCACGGCCTGCCAACTGGGAGTCTTCACTTCGAAAAACAAAAGCCATCTGAAGGATCTGCTCATTTTGCGGAACACCATAATAATCCCTGATACTCGGTCCGATGTTCAATGAATAGAGATCATCCCCTATCCGTTCCAGTTTGGTTTCCGGAGTATTTTGACCCCAGTCGGTTTTTACATATTTCCAGTCGGTCACGCTGCCGCTCTCTTCTGTAATCACGCCCGTATGCGCATACACATCCCCATCATAACCTTCCAGTCCCCCATTGCCCAGAGCGGCGTCAAAAGTGAGCACCACAGAATCTCCCGCCACAGGAAACAATGGATAGGTTGTAATTAATTGTGCAGTTGATTGAAAGGAAAAGCTTAGCAAGGCTGAGACAGCTATAAAAAAAATGGTGATTTTAAGATTTTTCATGATCGATGTTTTTAGTTTTTAGCGGGGCTGGTCAGTATATCAACAAATCCGCTCATCTATTGTTTGTGATCAAAGATCGTGCTCCAACAACAAAATTATCAATAATTTATGAATTTTTAACGGCAAACGAACGGATACAGAAATTCCGCCAATATTAATCAGGCGCCATAAGCCGGAAAGAATTTCGCTACCTCATAATCATAAAAGGGCTGACAAATAAATATTTGCCAGCCCTAACTCTATACATTTAATATTGTGAGAATTATTCTCCTCCGGCGCCTATATTCTTGCTTCGCTCAATAGATTGAAGGGCGAGGTAGTTGTCGCCGAATTTTTTCAGGTTTTCCATTTCATCATCATACTGGTCGAAATGGCGTTCTTCATCTTCCACCAGCGCCTCGAACAGCTTTTTGGAGGTGGCGTCGGCATTGGCCGAACATTCGTTGGCCCATTTGTTATAATCACTTACGCTCGATTCTTCCATTTGTACGGCAAGCTTAAGCATTTCCCTCACATTGTGAATTTTCTTCACTTCTTCGGCAACCACCATTTCCACTTCACCGCCAAGGAAAAGAATGCGCTCGGCCAGTTGTTCAACATGTATCATTTCTTCTATGGCCGTTCTTTTAAACAAATTGGCAAGCAGATCATATCCCTGATCGTCACAATGAAAATGGAAATACATATACTGGTGCACTGCAGCCAGTTCATCGGCTACCGCTTTGTTTAACAATTCAATACTTTTTTCTTTCATGTAACTGTTTTTTGATTATTCGGTTAATAGAAATTTCAAAATTTGGCCTGATAAATTAAAACAAAAAACCCGGCCGGTAAGGCCGGGTTTAAATCAAAAATATTAAATCCGACTATTCCTTCACAAATTTAATTGTTTGTACGCTGTTGCCGCTTCTTACTGCGACAAAATAAACGCCGTTTGTCAGATCAGCTGTGTTCAGCTGAAGTTCATTTCCTGAAAATTCCTTAATTTCCAAAACTTCTTTGCCCAGCATATTGTATACCTCAACAGAAGTTACATTTTCAACTTCTGACAGCTCAACAAACAGATTTGACTGGCAGGGATTGGGATAAAGATCAAAGACTACCGCTGTATTGATATCATCAATACCAGGGTTCAATGTTGCCCAAACATCAACAACAGCATCCATATCATATGCTACGGTAACTTCCCGGTTGGGATCACCAGCCCACTCACCGTTGTCCCAGCTAGGCACATCATCAATGATCCTAAAATATTTATACTGATAATCACCAGTGTCCAGAACCAGTTCAATGGCATAAATCATATCGTTGTCTTCTGTAGGCTCCATCATATAATACTTAACTGTGCCGGGCTGAGCCCATCCATTGGCAAGGCTACCTGCAATATAGACATCATCAGTGGCCGGGTCAAATACCTCTGCATTGGTCATGTTTACAGAAAAACCTACAACAACCGGTTGATTTCCCCACACATGCATTAAGGTGGATTCGCCGGTAAGGACTTCACGCCGATTGGGGTCTCCATCCCATTCACCATTGTCCCAGCTTGGCTCGTCTGCAATTATGAAGTATTTAAAGTTTATCACTGTATCTCCATCAGGAAACTCATAATCAATCGTATAGATATTAGGATCAACAGGGTCGGGAGTAAGCATGTAATCCGGGTTGCTTCCGGGCTGTTCCCAGTTTAGAAAATCACCCGCGACATAAACGCTTTCGGTGAGCGGATCGAATCCATCCGCGTTGGTCATATCGACGCTGAATGTCACAGTGTACTGTGCGATCAGGCCAACAGACATTAAAACTGCAATTAAAGAAAGTAAAGCTTTTTTCATAACACTTGATTTTTAATTAATAATTATTTTTTAAAGTTTAATTAACGCAAAATTTATGTTCAATTCAAAATTAAACCATTTCGGCAAAAAACAAAAATTTTTAAAGGTTTTTAACACAGCCGCTTATCCATATACTATAAAACACACAGCCGGATTGATAAAAACAGGAGGCCGTGCCGGGCACTACCTCCTGTTGATCATCTTAATTGGGTTCAATCCGGTATTTCATCTTGGTCAGGTTCACCGTAATGGTGTATTCGCCTGAGGCACCCGGAACCGGAATATTTGGCGGATCTTCCACGCTTTCAGTCGGGCGGTAAACCAGTTGGCCTTCTTCACCCGTACCTTCATCATTGGTTCCCCATTGGGGAGCCCACTGGCCGGAAACCTCAAGCAGTTTCAAGCCGCCTTCGTCATTAAGAGAGGTTGTAAGGGTGAACTTGGTCAAAGTATCGGGATCCTGCTCAAACGGGATGCCGTTGGCGTTGTCCCATCCTGCCGTACAACCGTCGCCTACCAGGTAAAGCTCGCCGGAAGTCAGCATGGTTTCATATATCAGGTTGATGGTATCGGCAAAGATATAATAGTTACCTTCCACATCGCCAACCGGGATGGCTGCCGGGTCGGGTTGATCTTCCGTTGGCCGGTAAACTAACGGACCTTCCTCAGGCATTCCGGAAGCATCTGTTCCCCATTGCGGAGCCCAGTGGCCAAGAACGGAAATGAATTTGATGTACTGATCGGCGCCAGGGGTCAGGTGCTCAACAATGGCATACTGCCCTTCGCCCACAGGCGTCATTTGCAGGGCTGCATTGTTGTCCCAGCCTACCGTTGTGCCACTTCCCAGCAAGTATATGAATTTTTCAACCTCCACATCCTCATAGGGTGAAATACCCAGGGTGATCACATCCGAATACGAATCGGTCAAATCCGTTTGGTTGTTGATATAGGCCAGCACCCTAAAGGCAATATTGGATTCAACATTGTAAGGGGCGCCCAATTTGACAACCTCTGAGTTGATCTTACCAACTTTAAATGAGTAATCGATATTGGTTGTGGCCGCCAGATCAACAACATTTTTAAAGTTGCTGTCCGCAAAATCCATCTGGATCACATAGGTGACGTCCTGGATTTGATCGAAAGTATAATCGGCTGTGGTCCATTCGAAGGTTGCAAAGGCACTGTCGGCCGAGTCCTTTTTCAGGACAAATGCGGCTCCGTCAGCCGGATTGAGCATGATCGGCGCGGTGGTCTGACCCAGGTCCAGCACCGGCTCAGCTTCCTTCTTTTCACAGGAAAACAAAACGCCCACCGCTGCGATTATCAATAAAACTAATTTTATTTTTTTCATAGCTGATATATTTTACTTTTTAATAATCCGGGTTTTGAGTCAGATTGGGGTTTGCTGAAATATCCGAAGCGGGTATTGGAAAAATGTTGTATTTATCATCCGTGGCGATTCCCTGCTTGGCATTTCCTTTCCAGGGCCAGAGGTATTCGCCGCCGGTCAGCAATCCATAGCGCACCAGGTCGGTTCTTCTGTGGCACTCCCAATACAGTTCGCGTGCACGTTCATCCAGTATGAAATCAAGCGTAAGTTCATTCACTGTTTCGGCTTCTGCACGTTCTCTCAGGTCGTTCACATAAGCCAGTGCGGTTCCCTGGTCTCCGCCTGCGCCTCCTCTCAGAACGGCCTCAGCGTACATCAGGTAAACATCACCTAAACGGAACATGGGAAAGTCGGTATCCACAAAATTTGGATCCGAGCCCTGCACACCCTCTGAGGTAATATTTTTAAATTTGGTAACGGCATAACCATCGGTGAACAGACTGATATCGTTGATCTCTTTGCTCTGTCCCTCGGTAAAGAACATGGCGCGTTTATCATCTTCTCCGGTTTCATCCGGGAACAAGTCCACAAAAGCGCTGGTTGTTCTCAGGCCGCCCCAGCCGTCGGCTACACCATAATCCAAAGGAGTCATTTCACCACCGATGGCTGCATGAATGATGAAATTCGTTCCGCCATAAGTAGTGGTTCTTATGCCGTCAAAATTTATTGAATAAATTATCTCATTAACAACAGCTTGTTTTTGTCCGTTATCAGCCAGGAACAGTTCATCATACTCAGGCGCCAATGCATACCCAGCATCAATCACCCTGTTACAATAGGTGATGCAGTCGGTATATCTGGCTTCACCTGCGTAAACCTCTGCATTCAGATAGAGTTTTGCAAGCAGTGTCCAGGCAGCGCCTTTATCGGCCCTGCCGTATTCATTCATTCTTGCATCGATCAGCATAGGCTCAATATCCAGAAGTTCCTGTTCGATGTATTCAAACAGATCTGCCCTTTGGATTTGTTCCGGGAAGAAATAACCTACCTTATCTTTTTCTGTAACAAAAGGAGGATTCGCAAACAGGTCCATGGCATGCCAGTAGCTGAGGGCACGCAGGAATCGCGCTTCTGCACGGAAATAACCGATGTCGGTTCGCAGCTGTCCGCTCACACCTCTTTCATCCAGTTTGGCGTCAGTAGTTTCACGAATAAATTCATTACAAGCCGCGATCTGATAAAAGATCCTGTAATACATGGCGGTAATGAACACATCGCTCGAACCCCAGCTTTGCCAGTGGAAATCTTTAATGGTCTGGTCATTCCAGGCGATCACCGCCTCGTCGGTCGGAAATTCCTGGTGGTACCAGTAACCACGCAAATACTGCCCGAATCCTTCGTCGATCCCTGCAATATCTGCGTTGCCAGCCGGTCCGTCCTGTCCGGAAACAGCCAGGCCGGCATATAGTTTGGCCAATACTTGTTTATACGCAGCCGGATTGTCGAATATATCTGCAGCGGTAACCACTTCCGGATCCAGTGGTGTGGTATCCAGGTCCTTGCTGCAGGAAGAAACAATCAGTGCCAGTGCTGCGATCAATATGCTTATGTTGGATATTCTTTTCATGATCATTTGATTTTTTAAGTTTATAACTGCAGATCCACACCAAACACGAATGTTCTCGGACGTGGGTATATGTTATTGTCGATACCCAAATGAATTTCAGGATCCAAGCCTTCATATTCTGTGATCAGGAATGCGTTGTTCACTGTAAATGACAAACGCAGGTTCTGTATGTTCCTGGACAGATTCTTAAAATTGTAAGCCAGCATGATATAGTCCATCCTGAAGAATGAGCCGTCCTGAATATAGTAATCCGAAAGATACTGTGGATTAACGAATTGGGTGTTGAGCACAGCAGTCGAGATGTTGCTCAGGTAGGGACCTTCGGGCCTGTACAATCTTTCGTAGTTGGCATTTTCGGAGGCCACATTATTATATACATAGTTTCCGAAATTGGCCCGTCCTGCAAAAGAGAAATCCCAGTTTTTATAATTGAAATTGGAAGTGATCCCAAATATATAGTTGGGGGCAGGATCTTTATAACGGTAGCGGTCGTCATTGGTGATCTCGCCATCACCGTTCCTGTCGACATACACACCTTGAATCGGATTGCCCTCGGCATCAAACACCTGTTCATACACATAAAATGAATAAGCAGGATGCCCCACACTGTGGATTTGAATGTTGTTTCCAACACCACCGGAGATACCGCCTACTTCATAGCCGTCATAGGCCGGGTTATCGGTAGCGATCAGCTTGGTGATCTCGTTTTCATTGTAGGAAGCATTGAAACCGATTTCCCAGTTCATCTCATCCCTTACGATCGGCCTGGTGAAAATGGAGAATTCAACCCCTTTGTTTTCCATGTTGCCGATATTGGTCAGGATGATATTGGTAAGATTGGTACCGGCCGGAACCGGGATCTCGTTCAGCAGGTCTTTGGTTTCACGGAAATAGAAGTCAAGAGAACCGTAATACCTGTTCTTGCTAAAGCCGAAATCAAAACCGATGTTATAAGTGGTTGTTTCCTCCCATTTAATATTGGCGTCATATCCTTCCGGACGATAAGTGTAATAAAATATATTTCCGAGTTGATATCTTGCATCAGCCTGGCTGAGTGTGTACCTGGCCAGGTATGGATAGTCACCCTGTCCGATATTTTGCTGACCTGTGATACCATAGCTCAACCTAAGCTTCAATTGGCTTAGCCAGTTCACTTTTTTCAGGAAAGGCTCCTGGTCCATTTTCCAGGCGAAAGCCACTGAAGGGAACCAGCCCTGTCGGGTATCCGGTGAAAAACGTGATGTGTTATCATTTCTCAAGGTTAAAGTGAGGAGGTACTTATTATTGTATGTGTAATTGATCCTTCCGAAATAAGATAACAGGTAGTATTCAGTCGGATCATCAATGGTATCGGTCAACTCAGGAACAAGCGCCACATTTGAATTGATATCATAGTTTTTCCTGTAAAAACGCTGCCATGAATAACCCACCATAAAGTCAACCTTACTGTTGATGGATTCATAATCATTCACATAATTCAGATAAAATTCCAGCAATTCGTTCTTTTTGGTTTGCTCATACCTGTTGTTCACACCACCCAATCTAACGCTATCGCCGTTGTCATATTTGTAATAACCAGGTACATATTCGAATGCTGCATTTCTTGGGACGAAAATCGTACCATCACTTTCCGAGTGGTCATAACCTAAATTAAGATTTGCTCTCAACTCAGGCATGAAATGGAATTTATAATCGAACTGTGCATTTCCGATAAACCTGTTGACATTTGACTCGTCATCTCTTTGTTCAAGCAATGCGACCGGGTTTGTTGTAGCTTGCCCTACCGGATTGCCATTATTCTGCAACCAGGCATAATATCCTCCGTAAGCATTGTCTTCAAAAACAGGTTTGGTAGGATCAAACTGAATGGCAGCGCCAATGGCTCCGCGATCGGCAAAGTGGTTATCAATAAAAACCCCTTTTGCATTCAAATTGATCTGAAGGTGATCATCAAGCAGGCTTGGGTTCAAATTGGCCGCAACGGTTGTCCTTTTCAGGTTATCCGTTTTCAGAATACCGTCCTTATCGGAATAGCCTGCTGAAAGTCTCCATGGCAGATTATCAACAAAGCCACTTGCACTCAGATAGTGATCCATGCCGATGGCATTATCAAAAATCTGATCCTGCCAGTTGGTGTTGGCTTCTCCAAGCATATTCACATGATTGGGATGCCTTTCCTGGATCAGGCTTCTAAATTCGTCAGCGTCAAAAACTTCAACCTTTCTTGTGGGCTGGCTCAATGAGAACTTACCGCTATAATTCAGGTTGATGGGGAACCCGGTGACAGCTTCTCCTTTTTTGGCTTTCTTGGTAGTGATCATGATCACACCGTTGGAAGCCCTTGAACCGTATATCGCGGTAGCGGAAGCATCCTTCAGAACGGATACGGATTCAATATCATTCGGGTTCACAATGTTCAGGGGATTTCTCATACCGGAGATCCCTTCATTGTCAACCGGTACACCGTCGATCACAATGAGGGGGTCATTGCTGGCTTGCAGCGAAGAACCACCCCTGATGCGGATGGTAGATTCGCTACCGGGGGCGCCGCCGCCATCCACGATCTGAACACCGGGCACTTTGCCGCTGATCAACTCTGTGGGCGAAATGATTGAACCCGCGTTGAATTCTTTGGAGTTGATCGCACTGACCGAACCTGTGGCGTCTTCCTTTTTCTGAACGCCATAGCCGATTACCACGAATTCTTCCAGTGCTTCCACCTGCGGCTCCAATGCCACATTCACCGTGGTGTTGGGCTGTACCTGAATTTCCTTGGTGATATAGCCGACGTAGCTGAATACCAGGGTGGTGTTCGGTTCTACTTCAATGCTATAACGACCATTCAGGTCGGTGATCACGCCCCTGGTTGTTCCTTTTACCAAAACTGAGGCACTGGGCAGGGAGCTGCCATCACTGGCGTCGGTCACCGTACCACTCACAGTACCCACCTGTGCAAAACCGGCCGTGCCTATAAAAAGCAGCAACGACAGGAGCACCAAGACTTTGGGGGATAGAATTTTTGTCATAACTTGATTTTGTTTGTTTCACATGAAGTTTACATGATTCAAATTTAACCTAATTTTTACAATAAGATAATCTATTGTTTACTTTTTTTACCAAACGGCTGTTTTGAAGCCACTTATTTATAAAGGATCTTATACTCCCATGGTTTCAAATCGAAAACTGTTTCCATATCCAAACCAACATCGGTTCCCTCAAACAGATCCGTATAGTTGTCGATATGCATTTCGCCTTTCAATCTTAAAGTATTCAAAGTAGTATCAGAAAGATTAAAAACACCAAGTACCTTATCACCATCCTTTTCGCGATATATTACCATAGCACGTTGATCATCGGTGCTTTCAACACGCCTGTATTCACCACCGTATTGTCCGTTCCACAAAGCGTTATTGTTATCTTTCAGCGCATTTAAATTAGTATAGAGATTTTGGAGATCAAGGGTTTCCCAGTTGATGGTGTCTTTTTCAAAAAATTTGAGGCGTTTGTCAAGACCCGCTTCCTGTCCGCTGTAGATCAGAGGCATACCGGGCATCACGTAGGTAAGGGCTGCAAAGGTTTCGACGCCATCGCCCAGACGTTCATATACCGTGCCGTTCCAGGAATTCTCATCATGATTGGATGTGAAATACATACGGTAGGCATGATCGGGAAAGCGAAGCTCGTCCTCCAGCAGAGCCGCATGCAGATCGTTTGCATTTTGCTTTCCCAGTGCAACCTCATTCATGATGTGATGTATGTTCCAGCCATAGGACATATCAAAAGCGTCTTCATGGTGCTCCGGCAATTCAGCCTCGGCCAGCATGAATACGGGTTTGATTTTTTCTAGCGTGTCGCGCACGCTGTTCCAGAAACCTGTTGGAACCAAACTGGCCACATCACAACGGTAACCATCAATGTTTTCCTCAGCAACCCAATAAGCCAGTGCGTTGCGCATATAATCACGCAGGCCTTCTTCTTCATAATCAAGGCTCACAACATCCGTCCAGTCGAAAGGTGAGACCAAATTGCCTAAAGAATCCCTTTGATACCAATCGGGATGCTCCTCTATCAGATTGTTGTCCCAGGAGGTGTGATTGGCCACCCAGTCGATGATCACATACATATCCATCTCATGAATTTCCTTTACCAGAGAACGAAAATCTTCCTGATCACCGAATTCAGGATTTACGGCCAGGTAATCTTTCACGGAATAATAACTACCAAGCGGTCCTTTCCTGTTTTTTTCACCAATGGGATGTATGGGCATCAACCAAAGGATATCCACGCCCATTTGCTTCAGGCGGGGAAGATGTTCTTCAAAAGCCTTGAACGTGCCTTCAGGGGTGTATTGCCTGATGTTCACCTCATAGATCACATCATCCATGCTCCAGTCGGGATGGTCAACACCTTCTGTTACTTCTTCCTTTTCTTTTTCTTCTGGCGCCTGACAGGCAAATATCATTGCGGTTGCGAGCACAACAAACAATAAAAACAAATATGGCCTGAGGTCATCTTTCAGGTGGTTCTTTCTCATGATTATTAAATTGGTTATTAAAAATTATTGTAAAGTTAACCAAGAGTTCATCATTAGTCAACTCAATTGGTCAAAACATCGTAGGAATGCGGCAGCAAATCGAGCTTAACCCCATATCCTCTTTGTTCTATATCATTTCCAAAACGGCTGCTAAGCGAGCTTTCTGCAAACCGTTCGGGCAGCTCAAAACTGATGCGCTTTTCCTGTTTCGAGTTGTTGAAAACCACAACGCTGACCTGATCGAAATAAGTCCGCATATAAACATACACATCCTTCTCGACGATCAGCGGCTCAAAATCCCCAAAAATCAACTCCAGCTTATTCATCCTGATAATGATCAGCTTATTAACCTGCGCCTTCACCCACTCCTCTTTTTCACTCAGCCCGCTGAAGTGCATCATGCGCCTGTTGTCGGGATCATTGCCGCCGGGCATCCCTATCTCGTCGCCATAAAAAATAACGGGAACCCCCGGGATGGTCATCAGGAATGCGGTAAGTTCGGTAAGCTTTCGATAGCCCACCGGGTCGCCCACGCCTATATCCCTGTCCCAGCCGGCCTGTTTGGCGTCTTCATCGAACGAAAGGTCGCCACCGGCCAGTGAGATAAATCGCGGTCTGTCCTGGTTGCCGGTAATGTATCCCATCAAGTTATGATCGCCGTAATAGTTTAGGCTTTCCTCCAGCCGCCTGTTCAATCGGTCGAAGCCCTGATCATCCTTTGCAAAAACCGCGATGGCGTCGTCATAAACATTAAAATCAAACTGTGCATCCAGCTTGCCCATGCTCACATAGCTGCCGATCAGCTCCGAGCTGCCATAGGTCTCCCCGATCTGATATAGCATTTTATTCTCAGGAAACATCACTTCTTCCTTAAGCTTCCTGGTCAGGGTTCTCCAGAAAACCAGCGGGATGTGCTTGGTGGCGTCATGCCGAAAACCGTCCAGATTGTATTCCTTGATCCAGTACACCGCAGAATCGGTGAGCATTTCCACCACCTGTGGCTTCGACAGATCAAGCGTCGGCAGGAAGGTATCGAACCAGGTGGTCAGCCTTTGCTCATCCCACAATTGGGTATTTGTTCTTCCGTCGGGGAGGTAAAGATCGGTTGCCCATTCGGGATGTTCCTGATAAACCGGATGGAGCTCATGGACGTGGTTGGCCACGAAATCGAGCAAAACGTTCATATTGTTTTCATGGGCGATCTCCACCAGGCGATGCAAATCCTCCTTTGTTCCAAAACGGTAATCCACCTGGGTGAATGAAATCGGCCAGTAGCCGTGATAACCGGAATATTTGGTAGCCGGATCAGGCCATTGCCCGTAAGGCCCTTCCGGATTCAGCACAAGCGGGCTAACCCAGATGGTATTCACGCCCAGATCCCTGAAATACCCGTCTTCAATTTTTTCGACAATCCCTTTGATATCACCCCCATGATAATCGGCCGGCGGCAACACCTCTGGTATATTCAGCGGTTTATCGTTGGTGGTATCGGCATTGTAAAAGCGATCCACAAAAACATTGTAGAGGATCATGGCATGTTCGTCGTGCCGGTTTAGTTGTTCGGCGTCGGTGATCACCTTTCCATTGGCCAGTGGAACCAGAATGTCGTTTGAAACGCCTTGTTCATTCACAGCCCAGGCTCTGATGTATGATCTTTCGTAATTAGCGGCCTGGGCGGGAATTTGAATGCTCAGGCTGCCATTGTCCAGCCGATACCTATCTTCAGGCAGTCGCAGGTTCTGCCAGTAAATGAAAAAGGCATCCGTATTGTTATTAACCCCCAGTTGGATTTTTTTAGCCAGGATCTTTGCGGTATAAAGACGTGGAGCTTTCTCTTCATTCATACTTCCAACCGTCAGCACCGAATTGTATTTTCCCTGGTTGTTGTCGATGGAATCGGGATTGGAAGGATCGGTCACCCATTCGCCATCCAACACCAGGAGGTATTGATACCGGCCGGGATTCAGCAAGAGTTTTTTCTTCCAGACACCGTTTTCTTTCGTCAGGTTTGTACTTGATGGATTCCAGCCGTTCATCTCCCCAGCGATCTGAACGGATTGGTAACTTTCTTCACCCGGATCAAAACTGATGGTGACCCATTCTTTCCTGGATTTTTTCAGAGGGATAGAATAAGGCACGCCCTCAATCCATATTTTCAGGTTGGTCATGGCAGGAAGTTCGTCTTCCCGAATCAGTTTTACAATTTTATGATCTTCCGAAAACAGCATTTCAAAATGATCCTGCCCGGCAAGGGAATCAATCTTTGAAACATCCACGAAATAGTCTTCCATATAAAGTACGCTGGTATCCTTTTCCAGCTGCACCGGGCCGGCCAGCCCGAATATTTCTCCCCGGTTTTCGTATCCGATCCTGTTCTGACCGGTCTGACAAGCTGCAAAAACCGAGAGGAAGCCTACTGAGTATAAGTATATTTTTTTCATGATATCGGATGTTTTAGATTAGTCAAGTTCAATGATCATAGCGGTTTTCGCCGGTGATCCGATGGCATCCAGACCGTCAAATTCCATGCCCGTGATGATTTCCATACCGCCTTTGTGCTGGTCCAAAAACTCTGCAAAGCGTTCGGATTCCAGTTCCTGATCTTCATCGGAATTGTTCAGGACAACCATTACCGTGCATTCTTCATTTTGCCTAAAATACACATAAACCCCATCTTCGGGAATAAAATGAATCAGCTTTCCGCTTTGCGCCGCCGTGTTGCCCTGCCGCCAGTTCATCAGTTTGCTCAGGTAATCATACAGCTCATTTTCAAGGCCGATCCTTTCTTCCTCATTAAAAGCCGAACGATCATCTTCTTCCCAGCCTCCCGGGAAATCTTTCCGTATATATCCATGCCCCGTATGCTCCAGGCCGGTCATACCGATCTCCGTTCCGTAATAGATCAATGGGATTCCGCGCGTGGTCATCAGGAAAGCCATGGTCAGCTTCCAGTCGTCCACATTTTCATTCAGGCGTGTCAGGATGCGGTCGGTATCGTGGTTGTCCCCGAAAGTGACCAGTTTATCCGAATCGGCATATAAAAAATCCAGCCCCAGTGTTTCGTACAGCCTGGCGATGCCGGTACTCCATCCGTTGGGTTCGGTAAAAGCCCGCCCAATTGAAAAATACATCGGGAAGTCGAAGAGGGTGCTCAGGTTTGAAACATAATCATTTTCAATGTTAGAATCATCCTGCCACCAGGCCACCATGGCGACGGGTTCCACCCAGCACTCACCCAAAACGGTAAAATCCGGATATTCCAGATTGATGCGGGCCATCCAGCTGGCCATAAATTCTTTATCGGCATAGGGATAGGTATCCATGCGGATGCCGTCCAGATTAGCGAATTCGATCCACCAGATGCTGTTCTGGGTGAGATAATTGGCCAGGAAGGCATTGTCCTGGTTCAGGTCGGGCATGGTGGGCACAAACCAGCCGTCAACGGTTTTTTCCCGGTCGTATTCCGAAGCGTGCGGGTCGATGATCGTACCGGTGCGGAAATTGGTCAGTTCTATATCGGGATAATGATGCAGCCAGTCATGCGTGGGCAGATCGTCTATCCACCAGTGCCTGCTGCCGCAATGGTTGAACACCATGTCCATGATCACCTTGAGGCCTTTCTGATGGGCGGCTTCCACATATTCCTTATACAGCCGGTTGGTTCCCATGCGGGGATCGGTGCGGTAATAATCGGTAGTGGAATAGCCGTGGTAAGAGTATTGCGGCATGTTGTTTTCCAGGAAGGGCGTCATCCAGATGGCGGATGCGCCAAGGGCTTTGATATAATCCAGGTTTTGCTTTATGCCTTGCAGATCACCGCCATGCCTGCCGTCAGGGTTGCTGCGGTCGGCCTTCTCAAGCATATCCGGCGCATTGTCGTTGCCGGGATTGCCATTGGCAAAGCGATCTGGCATGATCAGGTAAATGATGTCTTCATTGCTGAATCCCACACGACCAGCTGCGCCGGGCCTGCGCTGCTTCAGCTCATAATCATAGGATTGAAGGCTTTTCCCCTCTTTCACAAAACGGATTTCAAATGTGCCGGGCCGGGTTTCAGGGGATATATTGAGGTCAAGAAACAGGTAGTTGGGATTTTCCACCTGGGTGGTCTTGTATAGCCGTACGCCTGGATAATTGATCTGTGGCCTGGTGGAGGAAATATTTTCGCCGTAAACCAGCAATTGCAGATGGGTATCCATCATGCCGGTCCACCAAAAGGGCGGTTCGACTTTCTTCAGCTCAACATCTGCTGAAAATGAAAAACCTGAGAACAAGATCAAGACCAAAATGGGTAAAAAAGATTTTTTCATGATATATAGAATTGATTGTTAATTACTTTCTTAAAATACGCCCCGATTTGGATTGGACAACCAAAACGGTTTTTGCATTGGCGGATGGATCAAGCAAATCCCTGAACTTTCCCTCGGGCAATAAATCCTTATCAATTTCCTGCGGTTCCCATCCGTTATTTAAAACAACCCACAGGCTGTCCTGATCAAGGACTCTGACAAAACCGTATAGTTTTCTCAGATCATCAACAAGAAACACCTCAAAGCTGCCTTTTTGCAGCGCCGGGTTCTCCTCTCTGATTTCAGTCAGTTTCAGATAATACTTTATCAATCCGGTATTCGGTTCAACCACGTCGGGCTCCTGGCTGCGGCTTCCGTCCTGGTTCAAAACTTCCGGTTGGTACCAGATGTCCGGCCACAGCATGGGTTTGCGGCTTCCGGGATCCTTGGCGCCCCACATGCCCGCTTCATCTCCGTAATAAATCATAGGCGCTCCCGGGTAAGTCATCTGGAACAAGACCATCAAACGTAAAATCCTGTGATCATCTTCAGATGGTTTGGTAGTGATGTATTCGGGATTGCGGGCGGAGGTTTCATCAAAAAAGTTGGACTGAAGGAGGAAAGTAGGCAAATGATCGTTTACAATCCTGGATAAGGGCCGGTCGGTATCGTGGCTGCCCAGCAGGTTTTGCATGGCCAGGTTGGTTTCGAAAGGAAACGCATTTCTCAGTTTTCGTAAGCTTGAATCAAAATCGGAAACGGAAAAATCCTCGGGATGGATAAAAAATTCACTGGTGATGAAACTAAAATTATAATTCATTGCGGCGTCAAACTCGTCACCTTGCAGGTAGGGCTTGATATGTTGGATGCTACCTGTAATTTCCCCGGTGAGGTATGCCTGGGGGTTGATGGATTTGACCAACTTCCGCCAGTCCTCCCAAAAGGCATGACCTACCATATCGGCCACATCCAGCCGCCAGCCGTCGATGCCGTCGGAAGGATCGCTGTCGCCATCGGGGTCCATCCATTTGCGCGTTACGGCATAAATATAATTCCTGGGGCCTTCAGACAGGTTTCTGTCCTCCTCTCGAAATTCAGGCATGACTTTCACTCCCCACCAACCTTCGTATTTGAAATCGCTGGTATCGGTATCCCAGGAATGAATGATAAACCAATCTTTGTATTTCGACCGCTGCTGCTTTTCCATCACATCCTGAAAAGCAAAGAAGTTGTATCCGGCATGATTGAACACACCGTCAAGGATGATCTTTAAATCCCTCTGATGCACTTCCCGAATCAGCTTAAGCATCAACGAATCGGCCGAAGTCCATTGCCAGGCATCGGGATCAGCATGGTTTTCATGGCAAATGATCTCCCAATCGCCTTCAGGATCGGGACCAAAAGAGGGGTGGATATGATGGTAATAAGCAATGTCATATTTATGATGGGATGGAGAAACAAAAACCGGGTTGAGATAAATCGCTCCAACGCCCAGCTCTTTCAGGTAATCCAGTTTATTGATTACACCCTGCAGGTCGCCTCCGTAGCGCCGCCGGTTAATGTTGTACCAGATATCGCGTTCATTTTCTTTTTCATAATCCTGCAGTTCATACCAGCTGGAGCCCCAGGGATGGATCTGCCAGGGCTCGATCAGTTCAGCGGTCCAGGAACCCTTTTGCTCTTCCAGTTTCGGGTCGTTGGTAGTGTCCCCGTTGCGAAAGCGCTCAGGAAAGATCTGATACCAGACCACGCCTTCCGACCATTCGGGAGGGAAGGGCCCGATTGTTTTTGTTGTCGCTTTATCCTGTTGGCAGGCAGCAACCATAAACAATGCCGGAAGCAGGAAAAGAGCACATTTTATGAGCATCAGGTTCTTCATCCCTTAAGATTTAGGTTCTATTTTTTAACCTTCACATAATCCACATCATTCACAAAGCCAGTGAAGACCGCCGCAATAAACAAGGAAACGCCTCCAACAACAAGCGAATAAATGGCTTCTCCATTAAACAAGGTCGAAACGAAAAAGCCCAGAATACTGGCTGCCACGATCTGAGGGATCACGATAAAGAAATTGAAGATTCCCATATAAACCCCCAGTTTATTCTGAGGCAGGGAACCTGTCAGGATCGCATAGGGCATGGCCAGGATGCTGGCCCATACCAAACCGATAGCAACAAACGAGATCGTAAGCATGTATGGGTTGGCAATGAAATAAATGGAGATAAATCCCAGTCCGCCAATCAACAGGGAAACGATATGCGTAATCTTGCGGTTGGTGAGTTTTGCCATCCACATCAGCAGGAAAGCAAAGGCTGCAGCCATACCGTTGTATATGGCAAAGAGGATGCCCACCCAGTCGGCGCCGTCGTTGTATTCCTGTTGGATGTGTTTTAGCTTCAACCAGTATTGAATGTCATTTTTGTTGAGACCATTCAGCTCCAGCTTGTTTAGTTTTTCACGCACCGCGCGCACCACCGGCATCGGTACTTCCTCTCCGGGATCTTCAAAATATTCTCTCGTTTCTTCATTTTTCAGGAAATATTCGTTCATTTTGATGAATGCATTCAGTTTTTGCCGTTCAAGCAAAACACTGTCCGAGATCAGGTATTTAGTGAGGTTGATGCTCATGGAAGAAGAGGCGCCGGCAACGATCCGTTTTTCGATATGCTGCATCTCGGTTTGAAAATCGGTTTGCTTATCTTCCTGATCAGCTCTCTTAGATCTTTCAATCAATTCGGCGGTTCTCTGATAATCCTCCTCGTTGATCTTCATATCGAAATGGGTGGCCGTCACCCCGTTCACCGTATTGATCCACATGGCAAACAAGGCGAACCAGGAGAAAAACTGCACAAAAGCAAGCTGAGCCATGGTTTTGGGCATGTTGAACATATCGTCCACTACCGTGTAAAAGCCATTTCCGGTTGCACCTTTGCTTTTCATAATGCCGGCAACCAATTGGATCAAACCGAATACAGTCAGGCCGAATCCCAATACATACAGTTCCTGGGCCAGCTTGTAATGATAAACCAGCCAACTCAGGGCCAGGCCAATGATGATCCAAAAAATAAAATTCCTGAAATACTTCACCTCCTTTTTCCTGACCACAACTGTTTCTTTGGTCTTCTCCAGCTCTGCCTGGGCTTTTTCAAATTCCTCCAGTTTTTCGGGAGGATATTCCTTTGTTCGGATCACCGTCCAGAGCACAGCCAGCAGGAATGCGGCAGCGCCAACGTAAAAGGAAAATTTAACTGAAGGCGGGATTTCTCCCTCAGGTGCAACGTTTGGAATATTCAGCCAGTTGGTCATCATCCAGGGCAAACCCGAAGCGATCACCGCTCCGATGCCGATAAAGAAGCTTTGCATGGCAAACCCCCGGGTTCGCTGCTCGGAAGGAAGCATATCGCCAACAAACGCACGGAATGGTTCCATCGAAATGTTGATTGAAGCATCCATGATCCACAACATGCCGGCGGCAACCCACAGCATGGGCGAATTGGGCATGATCACCAGGGCGATGGAGGCCAAAATGGCGCCACTAAGAAAATAAGGCCTTCTTCGTCCCAACCGGTTCCAGGTGCGGTCGCTCATATGCCCGATGATGGGCTGAACGATCAGGCCGGTGACCGGGGCGGCGATCCACAAAATGGGGATGTCTTCGATATTGGCTCCTAGGGTTTCAAAAATCCGGCTGACATTGGCATTCTGCAGGGCAAATCCAAACTGTATACCCAGAAATCCGAAACTCATATTCCAGATCTGCCAGAAACTTAAACGCGGTTTTCCTTTCATGATCAGGTGTTTTGTGCAAGAACCTTTTGAATTAACCATTCAAAGATAAAACCTTTTGGTTGAAAGGGGGATGGGTAAACACAATATATGTCTCCCCTGCTTCAACATTACGCAACGGTTCCGTACAATTTCAGTTCATACCTGATCTTGCACCAAAGCCGGCAAGTCATCCAATGACTACTTGGTTGTCAGTATATTTTTTGTACCGATGATTCCGCGTCATTGGATGGCTTATAGTTGCTCACTATTGTCCGGTTAAACGCAACGGGATTGAAAAGAATAGCACAAACGTTTGTTTATTATTCTTCAAGTTCGGTCATGATTCGGGCAGCTTGTTCGGGACTGCTGCCGCAAAAATCGGGATCGGGTTTCAGCTTGGCGCAAACCGCCGGTCGATCCGGATGGCGATAGATGCGGCATTTCAGATCTTCATCCAGGTGAATGCAACGCAGTCCGGCCGGTTTGCCATCGGGCATGCCCGGTATGGGCGAGCTGATAGAAAGATAAATACAACATGCTCCGCAAGCGGGTCTGCAATCCATAATTTTGGAATTTGGTTATTATACTACGGTAAAGCAGGGGGAATATTGTTAAAGAAATGTTCAAAAAAACATCCTGGTATTCATGTTGATTTCCCGAATTAATTGCAATCTTTGAAGGTTCCAAAAAACAATCATCATGCGACAATATCTTGATTTGCTACAACATATACTCGATCATGGAGTCGAAAAGAAAGACCGTACGGGCACCGGTACCCTAAGTACCTTTGGCTATCAGATGCGCTTCGACCTGCAGAAAGGCTTCCCGGCGATGACCACCAAAAAGTTGCACCTGCGCTCGATCATTTACGAACTGCTTTGGTTTCTGAAGGGAGAAACCAACATCAAATACCTGAAAGAACATAAGGTAAGCATATGGGACGAATGGGCTGATAAAAACGGAGACCTGGGCCCCATATACGGCTACCAGTGGCGCAGCTGGCCCACTCCCGACGGGCGCCACATCGACCAGATTTCCAATGTGGTGAATTCCATTAAGGAAAACCCCGACTCGCGCCGGCACATCATTAACGCCTGGAATGCAGGCATGCTCGACCAAATGGCCCTGCCTCCCTGCCATATCCTGTTTCAATTTTATGTGGCTGAGGAGAAACTATCCTGCCATTTGTATCAGCGCAGTGCTGACACTTTTCTGGGTGTTCCGTTTAACATCGCCAGTTATTCACTGCTCACCATGATGATGGCACAGGTTACCGGACTGAAACCCGGCGAGTTCGTTCATACATTCGGGGATGTACACATCTATTTGAACCATGTCGAGCAATGCAAGCTGCAACTCACCCGTGAACCATTTCCCCTGCCGCAAATGAAAATCAATACCGAAGTCAAAAGCATCTTCGATTTTAAATATGAGGATTTTGAACTGATCGGTTACCGGGCACATCCGCATATCAAAGGAGCGATTTCAATTTGAGGCCGGAAGCTGGAACTATTGAATGACCATCGAATGACCACTGAATGACCACTGAATGACCATCGAATGACCATTGACTGACTATTGAATAACTCACCCAATAATCATCCCCACAATGGTTGCCGACAGCAGCGAAGCCAATGCACCACCCAGCAGCGCCTTGAATCCGAGTTTCGACAGCAGGGTTTTCTTGTTGGGGGCCAGGGCGCCGATGCCGCCAATTTGTATGCCGACAGAACCGAAATTGGCAAAACCGCATAAAATATAGGTGGAAATGATAACCGATTTCTCGTAGGTGAAAGCGGAGATGTCGATCAGGTCTTTCATGCTTTTGTATGCAATCATTTCGTTGAGGATAATCTTTTCTCCGAAAAGCTGTGCTACAAGGGTCATGTCGGGACCGGGTACGCCAATGGCCCAGGCCACAGGAGCAAAGATATAGCCCAGAATGAACTGCAGGCTAAAATTCTCATATTGTCCGTTGGTGAGGCCGGTTACCCATTCGTTCAGGCCGACCAGTCCGCCGGTATATTTCAGGATGAAATTGAACATCGCGATCAATGCCAGGAATACAATCAACATGGCGGCCACGTTCACCGCCAGTTTCACACCCTGAACGGTTCCGTTGGATATGGCGTCCAGAAAATTGCTGCCCACATTCTCTTTGCTGATCTCAATTTTGCTTTCAATGGGTTCGGTTTGGGGCACCAGTATTTTGGCAGCAACCACGGCCCCGGGCGCCGCCATTACCGAAGCCGTGATCAGATGCTTGGCAAACAGCAATTGCTCAGCAGGATCATCACCGCCCAACAGTCCGATATATATGGCCAGCACACCACCTGCAATGGTAGCCATCCCGCCTACCATCACCAGCATGATCTCCGACTTGTTCATCTTTTTTAAATACTCTTTAATGAGCAGTGGTGATTCGGTTTGTCCCAGGAAAATATTGCCGGCGGCTGAAAGACTCTCCGCACCGGAAATTTTCAGGGCTTTGGTAAGCAGCCAGGCAAGAGCGTAAACGATTTTTTGTATGATGCCATAATAAAATAAAATGCTGGTCAATGCTGAAAAGAACAGTATGGTCGGCAGGATCTGGAAGGCAAAGATCACCCCGAAGGATTCCATATCCAGCAAGTTGCCAAAAATAAACTCGCTGCCTACTTTGGTAAAAGCCAGCACCTTGATGAATATCCGGCCGATGAATTCGATCATGGACTGTATGAAAGCCACTTTCAGCACCCCGATGGCGATGATCACCTGGGCAAACAAACCGGTGATCACCACGCGCCACTGTATGGCCCTGCGATTGGAGCTGAATACAAATGCAATAAAAACCACTGTGATCAAACCCAGAACACCTCTCCACAACGAATTGAAACCGAAACCGGTATCGGCTTCCGACGCCAGCATCGATTCTTTTGCCGCATAGTGATATGCTATTCCTTCCGTTTCAAGAAGCAAACGGTTGCGGCTAATGTTAACAATTTTAAACGTTTTCGTTTCCCGGAATGATTCCAGTTCCTGCTGTGTTAAGCGACTGATTACCTTCCCCTCATGATAATAAACAATTACCGCTTCATCATTTTCGACGGTATAAACAGTCGAATCGATTTCCTTCGCACCCGGTATCAGGTCGTAAGTCAGGTAAAGGGTGCTGTCCGTGACTTTCCAGCTTCCTTTGGAATCGATATCCAGGCTGGAATTGATGTGGGTAAATCTTTTGTCTTTCAGAACAAAGCTGATATGCGCAGCAGTATCAAAACCGGACAGGATACTATCACCGGGATATTGAATTTTACGCGGCTCCCAGCGTCCGGTAATTAAAGATTGAAGAGATTTCTTCTCCTGGGCGAATGAGCCCATCGTTAACATCAACAATAACAACAGCAGCCACTTTTGTTTCATCAATCGTTCAGTTTGAAAGCGTTGAACAAAATCATCAAGAATTCCAAGCGACAAACTTATGAAAAATAACTTAAGCCCTGTACCTTTCCGAATGATCCGTCCACTGATTTCTTTCCCCTGGTTTTTTATACTGGAATTTTGATCTGAATAGCTGATTTTATTTTTCGGGCCCCAGATAAGTGGCAACAGGTTTTCGAGGGATCAGTAAAAATTTGACAAAAGGCTGCGAGCCTGATCAGAAAAATCAGGTGTCCCTGCTTTTGCGTTTGTTGATCTCATCGCGAATTTCAGATGCTTTCTCGTATTCTTCTTTACCCACGGCCTTTTTCAGCAGCTCATACAGTTCATTCAGGCTGTAGCTTTTCAGGCCTTCCTTTTCCGGCGGTTTGGCTGGGCCGGCTCCGGGGGCTTCGGGCTCCTTCTTCTTATCGTCCATCAGGATGCCTGCCTCGGCCATGATTTTCTCGTAGGTATAAATGGGGCAGTTGAACCGGATGGCGAGTGCCACAGCATCCGAAGTGCGGCTGTCGATATTGCTGGTACTGCTGTTATGCTCCGAAACCAGTTTGGCATGAAAAACGCCTTCTTTGAATTTATCAATGATAACTTCCTTTATGCGGATGTGATAATTGTCGGCGAAGCTCTTGAACAAGTCGTGTGTAAGGGGGCGCGAAGGTTTCATCTTTTCCAACTCAATGGCGATGGCCTGCGCTTCAAATCCGCCGATGATGATGGGCAACCTGCGCTTGCCTCCCACTTCTCCCATGATGAGTGCATATGCTCCGCTTTGCGACTGGCTGTATGACATTCCGATGATTTCCAACTGTAATTTTTCCATATCCTTCCCTTAACCTATGTCTAAATGTAAAATTATTTCTACGACCTGCCGGTCAATTTATTGCTAAATTAATAAAAATTCATGTGAATACCATGCCAATAATTCTGCTTAAGCATTATTTAAGCCTTTGATAAATTGTTAAAGAGTTGTTGGCGAAAATTAACGATTTTTTAATACTTTAGCCAACCTTAAAAGTAAACCAAAACTAAGCGATTATGAAAAAACTCTTAAGCATTTTATTCATTCTGTTTCTACCGGCTATCACCTTCGCCAGTGAGGCTGATCTGGTGATTCCCAGTGAAATAAAGGGGGAGAACATTCTTTATTGGGGTTTCCTGATCACCTTTCTGGGATTCCTTTTCGGCTTGTATCAGTTTGTGAAGGTGAAAAAACTTCGAGCCCATCAGTCCATGCTTGACGTGGCTGCTGTGATCTATAAGACTTGCGGTACATATCTGAAGCAACAAGGCAAATTTCTCATTATCTTGTTTTTATTCATCGGTGCAGCCGTGGCATTTTATTTTGGCTATTTATCACACGACCCAATGGAACCGGAAAGCGGCTTTGGTGTGGGCGGCGTATTGATGATCCTTGGATGGACCATCGTCGGGATCCTGGGTTCTTATACGGTAGCCTGGTTTGGCATCCGGATGAACACCCTGGCCAACTCACGCATGGCTTTTTCATCACTGGAAAGAAAACCGTTGAAACTGCATCACATCCCGCTAAACGCAGGAATGAGCATTGGTGTGGTATTGATTTGCATGGAGCTTATCATGATGTTGGTGATATTAATGTTCGTACCAGGCAAATATGCCGGTGCCAGCTTCATTGGGTTCGCAATAGGCGAATCATTAGGCGCTTCCGTGCTGCGTATTGCAGGTGGCATTTTCACCAAGATAGCCGACATCGGTTCCGACCTTATGAAGGTTGTTTTTAAGATCGGCGAAGACGATCCCAGAAACCCGGGTGTGATTGCCGATTGCACAGGCGACAATGCAGGTGATTCGGTTGGACCCACTGCCGACGGTTTTGAAACATATGGTGTTACCGGGGTTGCCCTGATTGCCTTTATTATCTTATCAGTTACGGGAGGAGCTTTTGGGATATCCGACGCAGAAATGCAAACCAAATTCTTAGTCTGGATTTTTGTTATGAGGATTCTGATGATCATAACCTCCATTATTTCATTCTGGATAAATAATGCCATTAGCAATACAAGGTATAAAAATGCAGATGATATTGATTTCGAACAACCGCTTACCTCGTTGGTATGGATCACTTCATTATTGTCGATCATTGTCACCTTCATTGCAAGTTACTTTTTGATTGGCGATCTGCCCCATCAATTGTGGTTAACCATGTCCGTTATTATTAGCCTGGGAACTTTAAGTGCAGCAATTATACCCGAGCTTACCAAAGTTTTCACCAGTCCCAAATCACGGCATGTGCGCGAAATAGTTAATGCCACCAAAGCCGGCGGATCATCACTGACAATCTTGTCAGGCTTTGTTGCCGGCAACTTCAGCGCATTTTGGAAAGGCATAGTATTTTTCCTGCTCATGTTTGGAGCTTATTACGCCAGCACTTATCATTTGAGTATGTTTATGGAATACGAAAGCATTTTTGCTTTCGGCCTGGTGGCTTTTGGTATGCTCGGAATGGGACCGGTTACCATTGCCGTTGACAGTTATGGGCCGGTTACCGATAACGCACAATCCATTTATGAATTATCGTTGATTGAGGATGAACCCAATATAAGTGAGAATATTGAAAAAGATTTCGGTTTCAAGCCGGATTTTGAAAAGGCCAAGTATTATCTGGAAGCCAACGACAGCGCCGGTAACACTTTTAAAGCCACTGCCAAACCTGTATTAATAGGTACTGCCGTGGTGGGTGCCACAACGATGATCTTTTCTCTTATTCTGGTGATCAAGAAAACCCTGGGGCTGGACCCGGCGCAGATATTGAATCTTTTAAATCCATTTACGATCCTTGGATTCATTCTGGGAGGAGCGGTTATATTCTGGTTTACAGGCGCTTCTACCCAGGCCGTTACAACCGGCGCCAGCAGGGCAGTTGATTTTATCAAGAAAAACATTAAACTGGACGCCAATGCTCCCAAAAAAGCAGATGCTGAAAAATCGGTGCAGGTAGTTAAAATTTGCACACGATATGCTCAAAATGGGATGTTTAACATCTTTATTGCCATTTTCTTCTTTGCACTTGCATTTGCCTGCCTGTCTGCTCCGGCCGGAGGTGCAACCGCGCCCGTATCCATGTTTGTGAGTTATCTGATCTCCCTTGCCATATTCGGTCTTTTCCAGGCCGTATTTATGGCCAATGCCGGAGGGGCCTGGGACAATGCCAAAAAAGTTGTGGAAGTAGACATGCAGGAAAAAGGCACCCCCTTGCACGATGCGGTTATTGTTGGTGATACGGTGGGCGATCCTTTCAAAGATACCTCTTCCGTTGCCCTGAACCCCATCATCAAATTTACGACCCTGTTCGGATTGCTTGCCATGGAGATCGCCCTGGCAGCTCAGTTCAGAGATATTGCCCCCTGGTTTGGAGCAGGTTTCTTTTTGATCTCACTGGTTTTCGTATACCGGACCTTCTTCAAAATGCGGATCAAACAGACAACAGAGTAATAATTATTGCCTAACATAACAATCAACATTTAAAAGGGCTTTCGTTTAGAAAGCCCTTTTTTTATGATTTTATTCGTCAATTCCGATTACGCCGCAGGCTACTCTGGCGCCTGCATCACCTGTTGGTTGTGAGGTCAGGTCGTCCATTCCGGCATGCACGATAACCCCTCTTCCGATGATGGAATTTTCACCATGAAAGCTGATCAGGGTGTCTGTCATTTCCATCTTGGCGTCGCCATTCTCATCTGCTGTGATGTTGCCCAGGTCGCCAACATGTCGCAGGCTGTCGGCAGGCCCGCCATGCTTCTTATCCTGTGGGTTGAAGTGCCCCCCGGCAGAAGTTCCGTCGGCTGCGCTGCAATCACCAACGGCATGGATGTGAAAACCATGTTTCCCTTCTTCCAGTCCATGCATTTCGACTTTGACATGGATGCCGTCACCGGTTTTCTCAAACCAAACGGTTCCGTGGGCTTCACTACCTTCCGTTGGATGAAGTACACAAATTGCCTTGTCGATTTCAGGCGCTGCGGGCTCTTGCATATCTTTTTGCTCAACCGGCTGGGGAGCCTGGCAACCGGCAAGGATGACCATTAAAACGATTGCAAAAAAAGATGAAATGCTTTTAAAACTCTTCATATTGTTGTCCTCCTGTGTTTTTACATCCCCCGGCGAAAAATCGTGCCATTGCCTTGATTATCCTTTTCCTTATCAAATTAAAGAAAAGAATAATCTCATCCCCTCTCGGCTGTGCATTTTTCGCCACAATAATCATCAGGCAGTAAAATAAAATACGCACTTTTAAAAAATCGCTTTATTTTCGCAGGAATAAAAAACAACTGAACATGAAAAAAACAACCTTTACCCTATGCCTGCTCCTGGCATTTATTCTAAGCCATCCTGTTATAGCACAACAGGAAAGGGATTCTTTAAAACAGGTGGAATACCGGGATTCCGTCCTGATGGAAAAAATCAGCTCGCTTCCCAATATACTTGAAATTGAAAAATTGCCTTCAAGCAGTTATTACAAGGCCAAATACAAGATTTATTTTAAACAACCCCTTAATCATGATGACACCACCCTGGGTTTTTTCAAGCAGCGTTTGTTTTTGTTGCACAAGGATTTCGACAAGCCCATGGTATTCACAACGGAAGGTTATGCAGCTGAATACGGGAACATTGCCTTTTACCAGAATGAGTTGAACAGCATTGTTGACGGCAACGAAATCCTGGTCGAACACCGCTATTTCAGCGAGTCAACACCCGAAAATGCCGGTTGGCAATACCTTACGGTTGAAAATGCCGCCGCCGACCATCACAACATCATTCAAGCTTTTAAGAAATTATACACGGATAAGTGGATCAGTACCGGGATCAGCAAGGGCGGACAAACAACCCTTTACCTGGTCACCCTTTATCCTGAAGATGTCGACTTTGCCGTAGCTTACGTGGCGCCACTTAATTACGGCGTTGAAGACGGCAGGCATGAATCTTTTATTGATAAGAATGGGACGAGGAAAGAACGAAAAGCCATCAGGGCTTTCCAGTTGGAGTTGCTGGAACGGAAAGACAGTCTGATACCCATGTTCGAAAAACACATCAATGAAAAAGACTACACATTCAGAATTCCTATAAAAGAAGTTTATGATTTTTGTGTGCTGGAATACAGCTTTGCCTTCTGGCAATGGGTGGCCGATACGGAAGGCATCCCGGGTGAAGATGCCGGCAAGCAGGCCATTTTCGATCATTTGATATCCGTGGCGGGACCTGAATATTTTTCCATTGAAAGCGGTGAGGGATTTCTCCCTTTCTTTTACCAGGCAGCCAATGAACTTGGTTATTACGGCTACGACATGGAACCATTCCGTGATTATATGGACATTACAGATACCGACGACTACCTGAGTGAGATATTTTTACCCGACAGCATCAGCGATATCGAATTCAACTACAGAACCAACAGCCTGGTTTTCGATTACCTGGAAGAAGGCAAGCCGAAGATCATCGCCATCTACGGCGAACACGATCCCTGGACCGCTTCAGGCGTTGATGTGAAAAGAAAAGGCATGATCTATAAATTCGTGAAAGAAAACGGCCATCACGCCACCCGCATTTCCAATATGCCTGAAAAGCAGAAAGAAAAAATACTGGAAGTTATTGAGGAATGGATGGAGGAGTGACAAAGAGACGAAGTGACTGAGTGACGGAGTGAATGAGTGAAAGGGAGGATCTATTGAGTTGGCTGTAAATTCATGGAAATTCTTAGTAATTTATGGTAATTCATTGTTGCTTTACGCTAGCTGGCGCGGATTTGAAATCCGGGCCTACTCCATAATGATTGCACATCTGCTGCCCTGATGGTTGCTCCGGTCAACCGGCCTTCCAATTGATCCAAAAGGAATGGATGGCAAATCCGCGCCAGCAGGGGTCTGCATGGCCAGTTACCAAATTTCAACTTTCAATTTTCAAATTTCCCGATCACCGACCACTGCCCCTATACCCTTATATCCCTCTATCCATATTCCTTTTCATCTATCAGCATGCAATATCCTGTGATGAAACAATGCACTTATCAGATAACCTAATCTAGCGCAGATAACCCAGTTGCATAAAAGCAAACAACTCCATGGATAAAGCGATCCCCACATGGACAAATATACCGCCCCAGATGTTCCGGCTGTAAAGAGCGATGATGCCGAGGATATATCCACCGAATACCGAGCTGATGGCTTCACCGATGGGCTTGCCGAAATGCAGTACGCAATAGGTGGCAGCCATGGGCAAGATAGCATCCTTGCCTAAATATCGCATCAGTCCGATCACAAGGAAGCCCCTGAAGAAAAGTTCCACGGAAATGAAATCCATGGAATAGAAAAATTCGAATATGCTTTTTGAAAACCATTCGGGCCATTGCATCATATCCGAAAACTCAGGTCCGCCGGCTCTTTTATACACCGGATAAAAATCAATGAAGTCGGGCAAAAATGAGGCGGCAAAGGTCAAAGGTACCACCAGAAGCAGCATCACCACATAAGGCCGGAAATCTACTTTCTTAAATCTTAAACCGTAAAACCCGTAATGACTTTTCCTGTCGTAAACCAGGTAAACAATAAAAAGCAGCAAGCCAACAGTGAAAATGGATTTCATATTGCCGGCAACTTTTCTGATGAAACGCACATCTTCCCCCATCAGTGATTGCAACATTTCGGTATGATAATGAAAAGACCGGTCGATACCCAGTATGGCAAGACCGATCAGTGACTTCAACCAAAAACGGTAATCAAACCAAAAATCCTTCCTACCGGTGATGAATATTGAGATGATCAGAACACCGTAGTAGGCAAGGGCGTGTATGAGGGCATACCAAAGCATGCGAATGTTTTTGCCATAATCCGCATCGATAATTGAATTCTCGAAATTGAAACGGTAGTTGATGAAAACCAGCGCAGCCGTAAATATGATAAATGCCAGATACAATCGCAGGTTGAAGTGCTCCTTAACAAACTGCCTGATATATCCGATAATGACCTTCATACATTTAGCCTGAATAATTCACAAAAAATAAAAAAAAGGGGGTAAATAATTTTGTTATCTCATTGATATTCAATATCTTTGAGGTGACATTTAACATAAAAAATTTACCCCGTGAATAAAAATACAATTTCTTCCGAGAACA
>JAIPBS010000066.1 GCA_021738625.1 Bacteroidales bacterium | reverse complement strand
TTTCCAGGTCGGTTGTATAGCCGATGTAGATTTTATCGTATTTCTCTGAATATAGAACGTAAACGGTAAACATGATTGGAAATAAAAAAAGCCTCCGGGTTGGAGGCTTTAAGTAGCGGGGGCAAGATTCGAACTTGCGACCTTTGGGTTATGAGCCCAACGAGCTACCACTGCTCCACCCCGCAATATATCTTTAACTGTAGTTTTAAGAACGTCTTTGTTTTTCCTTTTTTTCGAACTTGCGTCCGCCTGAGGCGGATATGAGCCCAACGAGCTATCCCGATTGTTATCGGGACTCCACCCCGCAATATATCTTTATACTGAATTGTTAAGAACATTGCCCCTTTCTTTCCACAATTGTGCTTTCCGAAACGGGTGTGCAAAGATATATTTTGTTTCTTTGTTATCCAAATTTAAAGGCAGGAAATTCAATGAAAAGCTACAAATCCGGATTTGTGAATATTATCGGAAAACCCAATGTGGGCAAATCCACTTTGATGAATGCCATGATTGGTGAAAAGCTCTCAGTTATTACACCAAAAGCGCAAACCACAAGGCATCGGATTCTTGGGTTTCTGAGTGGAGACAGTTATCAGATCATTTTTTCAGACACACCCGGTGTGCTCGAACCACATTACAAGCTTCACGAATCTATGATGAAAGTTATTGACGAAGCCCTGTATGATGCCGACCTGGTTTTATTGATGACAACAACCGATGAGGAATTTGACAATGAAAAAATCATCAATTACCTTAAGGAAAAAGAAATACCGGGCCTCCTGTTAATCAATAAGGTTGACCAGTCCGATCAGGATAAAGTAAATCAATCCATCAAAAAATGGGAGCCGGTTTTTGGACTTGAGAATATTATTCCGATTTCTGCTACGCTAAATTTCAACATCGACCTGCTTAAAGAAAAAATCACAGACAAACTACCGGAAGGGGAGCCCTATTACGATCCTGAGGAACTTACGGATAGACCTTTACGGTTTTTTGTAGCGGAAATGATACGTGCAAAAATTCTGAATTTTTATCACAAGGAAGTACCTTATTCGGTGGAAGTGGCCATTGAGGAATATAAAGAAGAAGAAAACATTGACAAAATACGGGCCTTTATTTTTGTAGCAAGGGAATCTCAGAAAATGATCATTATTGGAAAGCAGGGAAAAGCGATTAAAAAATTGGGCACTGAAGCGCGAAAAGAAATTGAATCTTTTGTTGGGAAAAAAGTTTTTCTGGATTTAAGCGTTAAAGTCAGTAAAGATTGGAGAAACGACCTAAATCAACTAAAGCGTTTCGGCTACGATTTGTAAAAATTTGTATCTTTAAAATATGGGAAAAATACTGGCCATAGTGGGAAGGCCAAATGTAGGAAAATCCACTTTATTCAA
Source organism: Bacteroidales bacterium (assembly GCA_021738625.1). GTDB lineage: Bacteria > Bacteroidota > Bacteroidia > Bacteroidales > JAIOZK01 > JAIOZK01. The sequence continues at coordinate 13,760 of JAIPBS010000066.1, read as the reverse complement.
CCGCCTGACCGAAAGCAGAGACGCCATTGTTGAGCCAACAAGCGGTGTGACACGCGACAGGCACTATGGAAAATGCAACTGGAACGGAATTGAGTTCTCATTGATCGACACAGGTGGCTATGTAGAGGGTTCCGATGATGTTTTTGAAACGGAAATCAGGAAGCAGGTCGAGATCGCCATTGAAGAAGCCGATGCACTTTTGTTTGTGGTTGATGTGAAGGAAGGATTAAATCCGATGGATGAAGAAGTGGCGAATTTTATCAGACGAAGCCAGAAAACACTTTTTATTGCAGCAAATAAAGCCGACAATTATAACCTGATCCATGATGCCCAGGAATTTTATGCGTTTGGCCTGGGCGATATTTTTCCCGTATCCGCCATTAACGGCAGCGGAACCGGGGAATTGCTTGATGCGATCAGCGAAGAATTTAAAGAATCACAACCCGAACCGGATATCAATCTTCCGAAATTCACCGTTGTAGGAAGGCCAAATGTGGGAAAATCTTCCTTCATCAATGTTCTTACCGGCAAAGACAGGAATATCGTTACACCTGTGGCAGGTACAACCCGGGATTCGATCTTCACGCCCTATAAGCTTTTTGGATTTGATTTCGTGCTTGTCGATACAGCAGGGTTACGAAAAAAAGCTAAAGTAAGGGCTAACATTGAGTTTTACTCTGTTCTGAGATCTGTCAGAGCCATTGAGAATAGCGATGTATGTTTTCTGATGATCGATGCCACGCAAGCATTCGAATCACAGGATATAAACATCTTCCATTTAATTGATAAAAACAAGAAAGGGCTTGTTATCATGGTTAACAAATGGGATCTTGTTGAAAAAAAGAAAAATACCCATATTGAATTTGAAAACCAAATTCGGGAAAGAATCAGTCCTTTTCGGGATGTGCCCATTATTTTCACCTCAGTGATCAATAAACAAAGGATTTTCAAAGCCTTGGAGATATCCATGAAGGTTTACGAAAACCGGAAACGGAAAATAAGCACATCAAAATTCAACGAGGTGATGCTGCCTGTCATCCAGGCAAATCATCCACCCTCCGGTTCCCGAAACCGGCAGGTTAAAATCAAGTACGCAATGCAACTTCCGACCGCTTATCCGGCTTTTGCTTTTTACTGCAACCATCCTGGTGAGATCAAGGACGCCTATAGGAGGTTTCTTGAAAACAAGATCAGGGAGAAGTTTGATTTTACAGGTGCTCCCTTATCGATATTTTTCAGAAAAAAGTGATATGGAGGGATGCCGGACAGATAAATGGCTATGGAGTGTCAGGATCTTCAAAACACGAAGTCAGGCAACCGAAGCCTGTCGTAAGGGAAAGGTGAAAATTGATGAACAGGAAGTTAAACCTTCCAGGGAAATTAAAACCGGCGATGTCGTTAAAATCGATCTGAAGGCATTTGAAAAAACCGTGAAAGTTGTTGATTTGCTTGAGAGAAGGGTTTCCGCGAAACTGGTTGAGAAATACATGGAAGACTTAACACCTCAGGAAGAATATAACAAACCAAAAAAAATTCGTCAAACAAATTATGAGTATCGGGAAAGGGGAGCCGGAAGACCGACCAAAAAGGAAAGAAGATTAATTGAAAAACTTAAAAAATACAGACATTGATGAAAACGATCACAAAAATAATATTGGCAAGCCTGCTATTCGTTCTTCTGGTTCCTGCATGCCGTCAAAAAGTTACAGCTCCTGATGATTATGTCATAGCCTTTTATAATCTCGAAAACCTTTTCGATACCATTGATGATCCGTCTATTCGTGATGAAGAGTTTTTGCCTGACAGCAAAACCCCCTGGAACACTGAAAGATACCAAAAGAAGCTTGAAAACATGTCGAATGTTATTGCTGCAATAGACAGCAATCAACCCGTTCCGGTGATCGGCCTGTGTGAAGTTGAGAATGCGTCGGTGCTTGTGGACCTGGTTGAAATGCCCAAACTAAAGGAAGCCAATTACTCCATTATACATTTCAACAGCCCGGATGAAAGGGGAATAGATGTGGCCATGCTTTTTCGGTCAAGTGAATTTACATTGCTTGATACTATGCCAATACCGGTCAAATTCCCATTCAATCCTGAAAATAAAACACGTGACATCCTTTACGTGAAGGGCCTGATCGCAAAGGATACTTTTCACTTGTTTGTTAACCACTGGACATCCCGCTGGGGAGGCCGGGAGGAAACCGATCCAAACAGGGCTTACATAGCTGAGATTTTGAAAGGAGTAACCGACTCGCTTTTTCGGATAGATAAATTTGCTAACATCGTGATCATGGGTGATTTAAATGACAACCCCAACGACAAAAGTGTTGCCGATATTCTCAATGCAGAAAAGGTTCGAAAAAAAATACACGGCGAAAAACTTTACAACCTCTCTTACGAGAAATTTTTGCGCGGGGAAGGATCACTTTACTGGAAATCATGGGATATGTTTGATCAGATCATTGTTTCGTCAAATCTCATAAATAACAAACAGATACCATATGTTAGCCCCCGGGAGCAATTTCTTTTTAAGCCGGATTGGATAATGTATAAAACTGATGAAGGGGAAGCCCGGCCCAACAGGACAAAGGGAAAAAACTATTATGGCGGTTACAGCGATCACCTTCCTGTGTATATCAGGTTGGTGAATGAATGACTGTTAATTTTTGCACAAAAATGAGTTAATCGTAGCTAATCTCCTTCAGCAGGCTGCCGTCCTCATCATAAAAATACCAGGTGCCGGTGCGGATGCCGGCATCATATTCGCCTTTGATGTAAAGCTGGCCGTTTTCATACCAGGTCATGGCAAGGCCTTCGCGCTTGCCGTTCAGGAAAAGTCCTTCGCTCCATTTCCGGCCGTTGTCATAATAGTAAACCCACTTGCCGTGTTTTTCACCATCAACAAACTCGCCCTCATAGCGCATTTGATGGTTGGGATAATAGGCAATTTCTTTGATAAACTTTTTGCGTTTACCGTCTTTTTTATAATACTTCACAACTTTTGGATTCCCGTCGGGATATTCTTCTGCAATCACCTTTTCAATTTCTTTCGAGCAGGCAAATAAAAATGTAAGTGCAAGAAAAACAAGGTATATCTTTTTCATAATTGCAATGGTTATCATCTTTCAAACTCCAACCTTTTACCGCGATAGCTGTCGTTTATTGCGCCCGTTTCATACACAAGATTTCCGTTCACAAATGTATGTGTAATTTTTGATTTGAACGAATAATCCTCGAAGGGCGACCATTTGCATTTGTATAGAATATTTTCCCTGTCAACTTTTTCATTTTGGTTGATATCAACAATGACCAGATCGGCAAAAAATCCTTCCCTGATAAAACCGCGTTCCTTCACCCTGAAACATTTCGCAGGTGCATGACACATCTTTTCGACGATAAATTCGGGATTGATCTTTCCCTGATGATACAAATCAAACATGGCCTGCAAGCTGTGTTGAACAAGCGGCCCGCCTGAGGGAGCCTTAAAATAAGTGTTTTGCTTTTCATCCATTGTGTGTGGAGCATGATCTGTGGCGACCACATCCAGCCGGTTATCCAGCAATGCCTTTAGCAATGCTTCTCTGTCGCCTTTGGTTTTGATGGCCGGATTCCATTTGATCCTGTTGCCAAGCCTTTCATAATCCTTTTCATCAAACCATAAATGATGCACGCAAACTTCAGCTGTGATCATTTTATCCTCCAGGAGAAGTTTGTTGCTGAAAAGATTCATTTCCCTTGCCGTTGAAAGATGCAATATATGAAGCCGGGTATTGTGCTTTGTTGCGAGCTCAACTGCCAGGGAGGAAGATTTATAACAGGCTTCCTCACTGCGTATCTCAGGATGATAATGAACCGGTATATTTTCACCAAAGTTTTTTTTAAAGCATTCGGCATTCTTTCTGATGATCTGTTCATCTTCACAATGCACTGCTACAAGGCAGGGTGCGTTTTTGAAAATATCATTCAGGGTACCGGGATCATCCACCAGCATATTTCCGGTGGAAGCGCCCATAAAGACCTTGATGCCACAGACATTAAAGGGGTCGGTCTTTACAATTTCATCAATATTATCGTTGGAGGCGCCCATGTAAAAAGAATAATTGGCCAGGGATTTCTCAGCGGCTGTATTGTATTTCAAATCAAGCAATTCCTGAGTCAGGATTTGAGGAACGGTGTTGGGCATCTCCATGTAAGAGGTAACTCCTCCTGCAACAGCAGCTCTGCTCTCGGTAAAAATATCCCCTTTATGGGTCAGGCCCGGATCGCGGAAATGCACCTGGTCGTCGATTACACCGGGTATGAGTAGCTTCCCTTTTGCATCGATTGTTTTGGTGCCATTGGAGATCTCTTTGGGAGCAATATCCGTAAACTTGACGATCTTGGATATCCTTTCATCTTTCACCCAGACTTCTCCCTTAAAGCGCTCCCCTTCATTTATAATTTCTGCATTGATGATCCTGTAGTTCATAACGATGATTTTAGGTACAAAAAAAGGTACGAATTAAAGTCCGTACCTCTTAAAATTACTAAAATATTTTTATCAGGCGGCTTTCGGTTTTATTTTATTCCGCATACTCCTGAATCTCAAATTGATCACTCCAAAAATAGCTTCCCTGAAAATGGTTTTGTTCATTTTGGATTCGCCTCTTGTGCGGTCGGTAAAGATGATGGGCACCTCTTTGATTTTGAATCCCAGTTTCCAGGCGGTGAATTTCATTTCGATCTGGAAGGCATAACCGGTGAATTTGATCTTGTCAAGATCGATGGTCCTGAGCACTTTGCGGGTATAGCATTTAAAGCCGGCAGTGGTGTCGCGAACTTTCATCCTTGTGATCATCCTAACATATGAGGAGGCATAATATGACATCAGGACCCTGCCAATGGGCCAGTTTACCACATTCACTCCTGTGATATACCTTGAACCCACGGCCACATCAGCGTCCTCTTCCGAACAGGCTTTGTAAAGCCTGATCAGGTCGTCGGGGTTGTGGCTAAAGTCGGCGTCCATTTCAAAAATATATTCGTAATCTCTTTCAAGAGACCATTTAAAACCATGAATATAGGCTGTGCCCAAACCGAGTTTGCCTTTCCTTTCTTCTATAAACAAGCGTCCTTCAAATTCTTTCATCAGCTTTTTAACAATGTCCGCCGTTCCATCGGGTGAGTTGTCTTCAACAATCAGGATGTGAAAATCCTTTTCCAAGGAGAAAACTTTCCGAATGATTTTTTCGATGTTCTCTTTCTCGTTGTAGGTTGGTATAATTACTACGCTATCCGACACTGATCAAAAATTTAGGCTAACGAAAATACTTTAATGAATTCAAACAAAAAAGACATTTAAGAATTATTAACGAATTTGAACAAAAATAATTACTACATCCATCACTGTCCTTTCACAAGCACGTTGTCGATACGGTATGTTGTGGTCAGGCCTGTATTGTCATCACCGACATATTTGAACCCGATCACTGCATTTCCGCTATAAGCGCTCAGGTCGATTGTTCCGGATCCTACCCATTCATAATTCTCATTCTGTTCACCTGCCAGGGTGGGGTTCAGATTGATCCAGCTTGCCGTTTCGATATTGCTTCCGTCAAAATCCGTTGAGATATAAACGGAAAGCCCGTCGTGCACCCAATAAGCATGTGCCGATTCAAATGTGAGTGTGGGGGCTGTCAACTCATCCAGGTTCACTTCCCTGGTGATCAGCCAGCACTCATTCTCTTCTTCACTCTGGTACGAGGTTGCCTGAGCAAAAACATTCCCACTGTAATCCCGGGCAATCCAAACACGGCTTCCGGCAACCGCCTGGTTCACCCATCCGTCAATCTGTATATCTTCATAGGTGGTCTGTCCCTGAAAATCCTCATCGATGGGGTCTCCGCCACCGCCTCCTCCAACTATCACAACATCATCCAGATTCCTGATGGATATTTGCGGATCGTTGTAATAGGATGCAATTCCTGTAATGTTCACCAGTTCAGTCGGGAAATTCTCATCTGCAAAAGAGGCATAATCGTAGGTGAACATATTGATTGTTCCTGTGCCATCGTCAAGTTCCAGATTGTATTTATAGGTATCATAGCCACCCGGGCTGCTGATGCTTACATCCGTTAATTTCACCAATTCTGCTTCATAATTTTCATAATCAGCATTAAGTTCTGAAATGCTTAATTCATGGGGTTGCGGCATGGTACCTGTTCCTGTAATCGAAGCGTTATCCGGCGGAAGGTTGTTAATTTGCAGCAAACCGTTATATTCCGAAAGTTCCTGTGCGCTGATGTCGATCTTCACCAGGGAACCCATTGGCAGATCGTGCCAGTCGGTGAAACGAAGGGCGATGGCGGCTCCGTTGGTTTCCTGAATGAAAGCATTTTTCCCGGGTAGGTTATCATGCTCGGTATCCGATGTGATCACGCCTTCGATGAATCTGTTGTCGGGCAGTACCAGCGGAAGACCGGTATAAAGGTTACGAACTTCCTGAATGGATATTTGTTCCAGGTCGCCTCCGCCACCTTCGCATCTTTCTCCATCCAGCTTCACTTCGTCCATTGATCTGATATAAAGCTGCCAGTCGTCGTTATAGCGACCCACGATGGCAATCATGCTCCCTTTACCATCCGGGATGGAGTCCTGGGCAAAGTTCGCATAGCTGCTGGTACGCACGATGATGGTGTTAAAATCACAATCTTCCAGGATGCGGTTGGACGACTGGTCCGTTTCAGCAAAAGTTTTATTCAATTCGTTCTCTGCAAATTCGACTCCTTCCAACCGAACCAGCTTGCTTTCATAACCTCCGTTCAGGATCTCGGAAATGGTTACCAATGTAGGCTGAACATATTGTTGATTTCCTATGATAATGATATTCGAATCATTATGCACATTGTCGATTTGCAAAAGTTCATTGTATTGATCAACAATGCATCCATTCAGGTAAACCCTGATGGAGTCGCCCGTCCTTAAACCTCCCGGTTGCTGCATATGTAGATTGATGGCATCTTCATTATCCTCTATATAAGCACTTCTGTATATGTTTCCGGATGATTCATCCATGGTAACAGTAGCATACAACGAATAATCCCCCATAAACTGGAAATCACCACTGTCGGCAAACATGGTCCGGATATCTTCGATATTCAGCACCGTTCCCACCGGCAATGAATTGATGGGCGGTTTGTCAAAATCTTCTTTCACACAGGATGTCACAGCCAAAATGGCTATAAGCATAACACTCAGATGAATTAAACTTTTTGATCTCATATCCTTGCATTTAATATTTTAACTTAAAATCTTACACTCAGGTTTAAAAAATATGTGGTTCCGTACAGATAAAAATATTTGTTCGGAAACTTGTCGATGTTCTCGGGATCAAAACGGTATTGCTGGAACCCTCCGATCACAAAGTCTTTGTTATTTAATATATTGCTCACACTTGCTGTGAGGCTGATGATGTAGTCCTCTATTTTCCAAGATTTACCGCCAAAAAAATCGAGGGTAAAGGCGCTTGCAAACTTTTCCTGTTGCAGGGTTTGATCAATGCGGTTGTCGCCTTCAAGGAACGAAGCCACAGCATCTTCGGTATGCCTCACCGGGTTCAGTTGTATATATGCATCATTGAAGTAATTGATGTTCATGCTGGCAAACCAGTACTTGGGCGAGTCGTATTTCACGCCGAAAGAACCCACGGTTTGCGGCCTTCCGCCCAGGTAATAGTTTTTTAGGTAAGCTATTTCATTTTCTGCGATCAGCCTGGCATTGTTGTCTTCCGAGATGGTGATCTTCGGCCTTGAATCGTAAATGTATTGTCCGATGCCCATCACCGCGTTGATACTAAAGGTAGAGGTCAGCTTACCATCAATTCCGAACTCCAGACCGGAATAAACATTGTCGATACCGGTCATGATGAAATTTACGAAGCTGTTGCTAAGTTCGTTGTAAAAGTTCCTGGCCCATATCCTGTCCTTAATCTCGGTGTAATAAAAGGTAAGACGGGATTTTACCGATGGGGTGCGCAAAACATAGCTGGCATCGGCCGACATGATCTTTTCGCTTTCCAGTCCGGAAACAACGAAATCCCGGGTTCGGGGCGAAATATATGAAGCTCTGAAGGTGGGCGCCTGGGTCATGAACAGACCGTTTGCGATCAGGTAATTCCTTCCGCTGAATTTATAAGTAATACCGCCTTTGAGGCCGTAATCCAGAAAGTTTTGCTTTTCGGAATCCCCGTACGAATCATCAGGGAATTTCCCGTTCTGCATCTTGCCGGTTCTCCAGAATGTTGTCTGAGAAACATGGGCGGCAATATAGTAATCGAGTTTGCTGTAGCTGAAGTTCAGTTGTCCGAAAGCTTTTAGCTTGTTGATATTGGATTCGTAATCATAACCGAAAACATCCCCCTCGCCCACGATACGGTTGGGATTCCGGAGGTCGCTCTGCGATTCATCGGTGATGTAAAGGGATTCCTGATCAGCATATTTGTCGATGTCGAGCCAGTATTCACCGCCCAGCAGGTCAAGTACTTTCTTGAAATTCCTGCCGCGATAAACAACAGCATCGGCACCTGCCGACAGTTCAATGTTTTCATTAAACTGGTGATGGAAAAGCGTGTTGAAACCCAGCTGCTTCTTATCGTTTCTCCATTCCTCAAGTATGTATTTTGAACGCAGTCCGGTATAATCGTTTCCCTCAATACCGTTGGCATCCGGCACCGTAAACAGGAACTTGCTGTTTGCAAAATAAAAGTAATCCCAGTTGATCTGTCTTACATCCACATTGTTTTTCCAGAGTTTAAGTCGTTGTTCATATGCCTGTTGATCATCCAGGAAAAGATAGTAGGAAGGCAGGTTTTTATAATAATCCGGGCGGGGGTCGGCGGCTTCTACCCAGCTGAGAGCCGATGAGCCTCCTCTACCGAAATTGTAATAGGCAGAGGTGGTAAGTTTTGTTTCTTTATTGAAATCCCAGTAATGGCTGAGAATAAGCATAGGCTGATGATAGTTTGATACCCTTGCATTCCTTTTTTCGCCTGACTGGTAACCCCAGTAAGGATTGAAATAATTTGTTCCTGCAAGTTCATAAGCTTCTTCCGTTGAAACACCCTGTTTTCCTCTTCTGTTGGGCGAACCGTAAGCAACCAGTCCGAGGCTGTGGTGTTCGTTAAATTTTTTCTCAGCCGAAAGGAAATAGCTCCAGGCGTCATAAAAAGTTCCGGTTACGTAACCTTCCTGCGCCCATCTTCTCGAACCTGAAAGGGTAAGCGCCCATCCGTTTTCCATCATACCAGTGGAAGAGATGAACATGATGCGATTTCTGTAGCTACGGTTGGCGGCTGAGTAGGAGACCTTAACCTGTTTTCTGTAAGTGGAGGCGCGGGTTTCCATGTTGGTGAGCCCGCCGATATTTCCAAAACCCAGTGATGACTCAACAATGCCGGTGTTTACATCCGCATTGCGAAGTGCGTCGTTCAGGCCGCCCCAACTGGCCCAATAGGCCCTTCCGGATTCAGGGTCGTTCAGCTCGATGCCGTTCATCATCACGGTGGTGTATTCCGAATCGTAACCCCTGATCTTGAACCGGGCCGGCCCGAAAGTATAACCTGCGCGGTTTACGAAGATATCCCTGGATGATTGCAGCAGGCTGCTGATATTTTGATTTTCTTGCAATCCTTCCAGATCGTCCGAAGAAAGATTGAATGTGGGAAGATTGTAATCGGATTGGTCGATGTCGACGGTATCGTTCTGGGCCTTAATGATATTCATAAAAAATATGGCCAGAAATACAAGGATCAGTCTTTTTCTCATAATCATCCGTTTGATATTTCGTGGCAAAAATACCTAATTATATCAGAAATACAGGCAACAAATCTCACTGAAAGCTTAATTTTGCCAGGTGATTTCAAAATCCATTTACAGATCATGAGAAACAGTATGTTAAAAAGGGCTTTGCTCACAGTAGTCATAACAGGAATCGTAAGTATCGCAACATTTTCACAGGAAAAGGAGTATTTTGTGGCCTGTGTGGGCTTTTACAATCTTGAAAATCTTTTCGACACCATCAACTCGCCCGATACCAGGGATACGGAGTTTACCCCGGAGGGCGACAGCCGCTGGACGGCAGAAAGGTATCACAAAAAGCTTAACGATCTTGGGAAAGTGATTTCAATGATCGGCACCGATATTACGCCTGACGGACCTGCCGTATTGGGTATCTCGGAAATTGAAAACCGGGATGTTGTGGAAGATCTGATACAAACGGACGTACTTAAACCTTTTGGCTTTGAGATTATCCACAGGGATTCACCCGATAAACGCGGCATTGATGTGGGCATGATCTATCAGCCCAAATATTTCACACCAACAAATGTGAAGTCCGTACCGCTTGTCATTGAAGAGGACAGCACTTTCATAACCCGCGACCAGCTGGTGGTTTCAGGTGATCTTGCAGGGGAAGAAGTACACTTTATTATAGTGCACTGGCCTTCGAGAAGGGGTGGGGAGAAACGCTCCAAGCCCTTCCGCAATGCTGCCGGCGATCTCAGCAGAAAGATCATCGACAGCCTGAAAAACATCAATGCAGAGGCAAAAGTTGTCATCATGGGAGATTTCAACGACAACCCCGGCGACGACAGCATGATAGAACACCTGAAATCAACAGGCAAGAAAAGAAAGCTTGAAGAGGGCATGCTATTCAACCCCATGACGGAGCTCTATAAAAAGGGCATTGGCACCACGGCCTGGCGGGATTCATGGAGCCTGTTCGATCAGATCCTGTTAAGCAAGCCTTTAACCAACGGACCTGAAAGCGGTCTTTCCCTGCTCGACGCTTTTGTGTTTAACAGAAAATTCCTGGTGCAGCCCGAGGGACGCTTCGAGGGATATCCCTGGCGTACTTTTGCCGGCGGCGTTTACCTGGAAGGTTACAGCGATCACTTCCCGGTCTATTGCTTCCTGTACCGGGAAATTTGATTACCAGTTGTAATCACATTTGTCCCAGATCTTCTGCTCCTGTTTGGTAGTCAGTCCGGCCGCTTCTTCCGGAGTGTACATCTCGGAAGTTTTCTCGAACATGCAATCGCAAAACTCTTTGGCCGGGCCCTCGGAAGTGCCGTTTTCCTTCAATAGTTTCAGGCAGTTTTCTTTCCAGGTTTGCTCCTGTTGTTCAGACCAGCTATCGGCTTTGGAGTTTTTGGGTTCGCTGTTGCATGCAGCCGCAATAAAAAGGATGCCAAGCAAAAGGGCGATCAATCTAAGCTTTTTCATGTTTTTCTTTTTTGATTAAAGATGAACAAATATAGGGAATAAGTGGGATAGATTTTCTACAAATAAAAGCTGACTTTTTTAGGTATTGTTTTTGTAAATCATAGAACCATAAACAGGCTAAGCAACGAAATAAGTTTGTATATTTGATAATAAAATGAATTAAGTAATGAATATTGATACCATAAAAGTTGAACTAATTGATTGGATCACTCAAATTAAAGACAGGCAATCTATTAGTAAACTGCTTTCTCTGAAAAAGGAGTTAAGCAATAAAAAAAAGAAGGAAGACATTTTGCTGTTTGGGTCCGGTAAGCACCTTATTGAGTATGTCTCAGATGATTTTAATGAACCACTTGATGTTTTTGAGGAATATCAAAAATGAATTATCTAATCGACACACATATCTTACTTTGGTACATAGTTGGAGATAACAGAATAAAAACTGAAACTAAAAATATACTTGAAGATTCATCCAATGCCTTATTTTTTAGTAATGTAAGTTTATGGGAGATAGCCATAAAGATTAATATAGGAAAATTAAAACTTAAGGGTACTTTGTTTGATCTGAAACTATTTTTAGAAGACACGGGTATTGCTATTCTTGAGTTTGATTTTTTTGATCTTCAGACACTTCAACAACTACCTTTTTACCATCAGGACCCTTTTGACAGGCTAATAGTCGCCCAGGGGAAGACCAAAGAAATGGATGTTATTACGAATGATCCTCAAATAAAGAAGTACTTAGAATAGGTAAGGATAATTTGTTTGTCATTCCTAAAGATAGGGCAATTTCCATTTGCACAACTTATATAGAATGTATCTATACAACTATGAAGAATCATTACAATTATTTAAAAACAGAAGAACTAAAAAAACACCTAAATAACCGCGCCAACATCCTTATCGATGCCCGTCCGATAGACGCATACAACGGCTGGAAATTAAAAGGCGAGAAAAGAGGCGGCCACATCTCTGGGGCTAAGAGCCTGCCGGTTAAATGGACCAATTACATCGACTGGATAGAGATCGTGCGGTCGAAGGGTATGGAACCCGGGCACGATATTATTGTTTACGGCTATGATCAGGATGAAGCCGAAGACGTGGCACGCATGTTCGAACAGGCCGGTTATGAAAAGATCAGCATCTACCCTTACTTTCTGAATGAGTGGACCGGCAATCATGATCTTCCCATGGAACAGCTTGAAAGGTATCGCCGGCTGGTTTATCCGCAATGGGTGAAAAGCCTGATCTCCAGTGAAAAACCTCCCGAATACGACAACGATAAATATGTGATCTGCCATGCACATTATCGCAACCCTGCCGATTACGAAATAGGTCACATTCCCGGCGCCATCGCCCTGGATACCCTGGAGCTGGAATCCCCGGAAACCTGGAACCGGCGCAGTCCGCAAGAATTAAAAGAAAACCTCGAAATGCACGGCATCACGCATGATACCACAGTTGTGTTGTATGGCCGTTTCTCTTTTCCCAAAAACGAAGATCCTTTTCCGGGTAGCAGCGCCGGACAGCTGGCGGCCATCCGCTGTGCAGCCATTATGATGTATGCCGGGGTGAAAGATGTGCGCGTGCTGAACGGTGGCGTGCAAAGCTGGCTGGATGAAGGTTTCCGGCTCACGAAAGTGGAAACCCTGCCGGAAGCTCTTAAAGATTTCGGGACCAAAATCCCCGCCAATCCCGAATTGTTTGTAGACACGGATTTTGCCAAAGAGATGCTCCGGTCAAAAGATGCCGGCTTGGTTTGCATCCGCAGTTGGAATGAATACATAGGCGAGGTGAGCGGCTATAATTATATCGAGAAGAAAGGCCGCATCCCCGGCGCCATTTTCGGCAATTGTGGCACCGACGCTTACCATATGGAAAATTACAGGAACCTCGACCACACCATACGCGAATTTCATGAAGTGTCGGACATCTGGCGGGCCGAAAACATCACCCCCGATAAGCACCTGGCGTTTTATTGCGGAACCGGCTGGCGGGGCAGCGAGGCCTTTTACAATGCCTGGCTGATGGGCTGGCCAAAGGTGTCTGTTTACGACGGCGGCTGGTTTGAGTGGAGCAACGATCCGAAAAACCCCGTAGAGACGGGCGTGCCGGAGGAGTGAGGAGTAGGGAGTGAGGAGTAAGGAGTAGGGAGTAAGGAGAGTAATCGGTAGGCAGTAATAGGTGATCGATGTTTACACAAGTTCCTCCCTTATACCTTTATACACCCGATACCCTTATAACCGGGAAAATGAAAAGGTGAGAGTGTGAGAAAGTGAGAAGGTGAGAAAATTAAAACAAGGAACAAAAAAACAAGGAACAAGGAACAAGGAAAGCTGTTTGTTTTATACTGAATCTTTCGGGAGTGTTCAAAAAAGTGTGTCAGCCTCTGCATTGCAGTGCACAGCCCTGGAGCCGATAGGCGGAAGGGCTGTGCACTGCAAAATTAATTTTTTATAGGTATTTCTCATAGCGTTCTCCAAATTTATCAACTAGTTC
>JAIPBS010000065.1 GCA_021738625.1 Bacteroidales bacterium | reverse complement strand
ATTATCAGGATTATTTGGATGAGTTCTGTTATAAAGTAAACCGAAGATACTTCGGAGAAAAAATATTCGACAGACTGCTATTTGCCTGTGCAAGTTATAATTACAAAGACCTTGTTCATGTTAACTGATACTCATATTTTTGTAAAATAAAACACTGCTGTCCGGGAAAACTTGGAGACAGTAGTGAAAATAAAAGTCATTAATTCTAAAACTGATCACTGGGACACAATCGGACGATCAATCTCACCAAATGTTATCAGGCTTAGCAACCTAAATGTGACAACAATTTCTTAAATTCGTAGTAAAATAATTTAACCATGCCCCACATCAGCGATTATATCGACTACGTAGCAACAGGTATCGAAGCCATTGGTGTTTTGATCATAGCAGGCGGCAGCATCTTTGTTCTGGCCCGCACACTTTATTACTCGCTCCAAGGGAATTCCGTTTATTTCAAACAACTTAGGCATGACCTGGGTAAAGTGATCTTACTTGGGCTGGAGATTTTGGTTGCCGGCGATATCATCGCTACCGTTTCCACCGAGCCTACCATGCAAAGCGTTTTGGTGCTGGCGGTGATTGTGCTGATCAGAACCTTCCTGAGTTTTTCATTGCAGGTTGAACTGGAAGGGAAATGGCCCTGGCAAAAGCGAAACGGTTAACAGAACTACATCCGTCAAATTTAATACAGTGTAACAAATCAATTATCAGCTTGATTTTTATACTTTTTTGTCATAATTTTATCTCTTTGATAATCCAAAACCAATTAGTTTAAGCGCGTTAACTAAAAACCAATCTTAATAAACATTCAAAAACCAAATCTATTTTTATCATGAAAAATCAAACAATTTTATGCCTATTGCTGGTTATCTCACCAATCTTTCTTTTGAGTCAGAATTGTGTGGATTTCGAATCTCTTACCCTAAATGAAGTGTATGGGGAGGGTTATAACACTCCGGGTGACATTATTTTAACCGAAGCCAACATTGACATGTCCATTACGAATTTTGAACTGTATAGCGGACCCTATTTCGGAAACAGCTGGGTCATCAGTGCTACGCAGGATTTTGGCACCGGCAAAGTATTGAAAATCGGAAACAACAATTTCCTTTATGATTTCACAAGCCTTCCTTATGATGTTTATGAAGTCATTGTAGAATACGCTCATTTCGGAGGGTATGAAAACATTTCCGTAAACGGGGAACCAATATATATTGGTGAAATAACCACTTTCCCGGATTTTCCCGGGCTTAGCATTCAGGTCACACAATCATCAATACCCGGAGGTTATAAGGGGTACCTCGTTATATCCGGTTATATTGAAACCTTGTTGCTGGGAGGAAGAGAATTATTTATCGACAATATATGCGCCTATCCCGATGCACCGAATTGCATCGACTTTGAAACCCTGAACATTGATGAGGAGTTTGGAAACGGCATCAACAACCAGGGAGATGTGATTTACACCGAGGACAATGTTCCCATATCTATTGAATATTTCGAATGGCCAAGCGGCGGTTATTTTGGCAAAGTAAAAGTCATATCCGGTTTCGACGGCTTTGGTTTTAGTAAAGTCATTTGGACTGCCAATGTAAACCTGAGATTTGATTTTACACAAAACATGGCCAATGTAACGGAAGTCGGTTTTGAATTTGCCGACCTGGGCGGATTTGAAAACCTTAGCGTAAACGGCAGCCCCGTGTATGTTGGAGAGCTTAAGGACGCCCCCGATCCTCCCGGTGTTACCCTGAACGTAAACACAGTTCCCATGCCCGGAGGTGAAATGGGTACGGCTGTTCTGCAAGGCGAAATTGAAACCCTGCTTGTTGGGGGGCAGGAGTTTTTTATCGATCACATTTGTTTCTTTGATCATTCAGGACTGGATGAGCCAGAAGTTAAACAGGATATACTTTTGGGTCAAAATTTCCCGAATCCTGTTAAAACAACCACAAGAATACCCTTTAAAATCAACCGGTCTACCGATGTCAAAGTAACTATATATAACTTAATGGGTCAAAAGGTGTGTTGCTTGCTTAATGATCATTTGCAAGCGGGTGAATACAAGGTTAGCTGGAATGCCGAAAATGAAAATGGAAAGGCCGTCACTGCTGGCGTTTACACTTATGAACTTAAAACGGAAAATGGGATATATCTTAAAAAGCTTATGGTGGTGTGGTAAAAATTTACTCTAATATAAAAATAATGCAGGGAATTAAATGTTGGTTAATCCCCTGCATTTTTTTATGCGAGTTTAAATATTTTTAAATGCTTCTTATTCCTCCTGCGATTCCATCATCATCATGCTAAACTCTTTGAAACTTAATTTTTCGAACGAATCATCAGGCTTAAAAAGACTGTTCTCAAGGCTTGTTTTTTTGATCTCAACAACTTCCTCTGTATCTCCTGATTCGGTATCAATACTTTTCATCACCATTCCCTTATCCATAAGATCAATATAGGCCTGACTGTCTTCATAAGTTGCCACACCCGTAAAATTTTTGAACAGTTCATAAATCCTGTTCATGTCCAACAGATCAAGACCTTCTGCAATCCAAACGCTTTCTACCAGCATACCGTTTTCATAGATATCATAGCGAATACTTTCATAACCGGCAATATCCTGTTCGTCACCAACATGCTCAATGCTTAGTTCGTCAGTGTATTCTTCATCTTCCGCATCAATCATATTCATATACATCTCACGCATCTGATCACGTTGGTCTTCCGGAACCTGTTTAAGCATTTCTTCGACCATTAGCATTTTCATTTCCTCCACCTTTTGAGGGATCTTTGAGATTTCTTCATGTACATAGATATTCTGATCTTTCATGATCATATACATTTCGTCCCGGTCAAAATCCATGATGATATCCATCCCCTGATCATTAATCCTGACTTTATTCCCATCGATATACATCAGGCTTTCAATCGTTGTATCTTCTACAGTTTGTATGGATTTAATAAGGTAACCGGCAGTGGCAGGGAAATTAAGAAATATCAGCAACAGGATCAGTGTGCTTAAAATTGCTCTTTTCATTTTAATTATTATTTAGTTCAACAAGTAATTATCTAAGACATAAGTAAGTGTTTCCATTGTTATAAATGGATCGGCAGTCCGGAGGCCAGTCCTATTCTTAACAATGCTACAATAGCGAGGAGAAGAACAAGCGGGCCGAGTGAAAAACTAAAGTGATCCGTGCGACGTTTAAACATCAATGATTTTAATCTGCCAAAACGGAACAGCAAACCTATTGCAAAAAGTACGACCAGGAAAAGCACGAAGCTGTCGTAATAGCCCCAGGCGCCCAGGTAAGGGGTTCTGTATAAGGCAACAAAAAGCATCCCTGCCAAAGCAGGCAAAATGATCTGCCGCGAGAAGAATCCCCCGATTTTCAAACCTGATATTTTGTGATAGTAACAATTTGCAGAGATCACCACGTTTTTCTGGGAACGGAATCCCAGGTAAAGCAAAAAGATAAATGAAAGCAGGGCAAGCAAAAGCTTAAGAAACAAAGAAGCCTGCATTTCGCCCAAAGCAACACCTATCCCAAAATAAAAAAGGGATCCAACGATGAGGTTCCCGAAGAACCACGTGTAGGATATCACATAGACCCATAACAAAAACAATTTTCTTTTCGATAGATGTCTTCTTCGTTTTTTATACCAAAACTCAAAGATGATTCCACTAAAGAGCGTTATGGATGGTCCAAGCAGGTAGATAACAAATATGTTCTCCTTGGTCCATACCGTACCTTCTTTTAAGGTCAGATCAAAACCATAAAAATAAAGCGTGGCGTCGAAACCCATTGGCAAAGCCAGCAATATCGAGAAAAGATTGTTCAGCAATATCACAAAGAAATATGCCAATAAAAAATAAATCAAGGAGTTCACAAAAATGATCAGATTGGCATTCTGACTTGTATTTACTGTTGACATTTTTTTGTTTTTTAATGTGTTAATTAATAAACCTGGTTTCACCACATATGGGAGTTTGTTTTTTTGGGTTCAGTGGTGCGTTAAAATTAATCACTACTGTCCGGTTAAACGCAATGGGATTCCTCGCTTTCGCTCGGAATGACAGTTTATCAAGGGTTTTAGGAGTTGAGGGTTGAAAGGCGGCGTTGCCGCCGCCTTTCAACCCTCAACTCCTCTATATCTCCAAATCACTTGTCATTCCGAGCAGAGCGAGGAATCTCTTCAAATTTACCAAACACCAATGAAATTTATTTCATTTATTAAGCAAGTTCAAAAGAAACTGCTTACAAAAGATAACTTCATCATGAAGTTCAGCTTTAAATTATCAAAGAACAAAAAACAGACCTTTAATAGCAAATGATCCGTTCTCTCAAAATACCATCATCCATTCTCACAATCAAGTGATATAAACCCGGCCGAAGTTTGCCGGTCTCAATGCAAAGCGATCTGCTCAGATGGTTTTGCCGCTCAAGAATCAGCCCACCTGTATTGTCAAAAATCTGTACCAGTATCTTTTCTTCTTTTTCACCCTTGTTTCTCATACAAATTTTTTCATCAAATGGATTGGGGTAAACGATCACATTGGATAATACGGATTCCGGTTCAATTCCGACATAAAGGGTCGTAAACGACTCAGGTCCTGCCCATGCGCTTTGCATTTCTTCTGAACAAACCGCACTCACATAAAAATCATAATTGGTGCCCTCTTCCAAATCTTCAAGCAAATATTGATTTTCAGTTAATCCGCTTACCAATTCTCCCTGACTCACGGTGTCAAAACCCATCGGTCCCCAAAGCACATCCCATTCTTCTTCGGCGCCCGAGGGTACCCAGTGCAGGGTGGCTTCATACAGTCCGAGGTCACTCACGCTTAAAGCGACAGGCGCAGGGCAATCCTGGACCAACTGAAAATGGGCGATAAGGTCACGATCTGAGGTAGCAATAAATTCATATTCTTCCTCTTCCCAAACCACCAGGCCGCTTTCTGTCCAAACGACAAATCGGTGCCCCTGAAAAGGCGTTGCCAGCAAAGTAACCGTGTCACCGTGATTGTATTCACCGGCTCCGCTCACAGATCCATAATCGCTGTTGTTGGGTATGGCATTGATGGTGTATGTTAAGGTATCGAAGTACGCGGTCATTTCGACATTGGAGGCCGGCATTGCAAAAGTATAAACCGGTTCTTCCGACACGATGGTATCAGCGGAAGTCCAGTGAAGGAATTCATATCCTGTATTGGGTGTAGCCGTGATCGTGGCAGAGTCACCCACATGATATATTCCTCCCCCGCTCACCTGACCGGAGTTCATGGGCTCTATTAATAAGCTGAGGGTATAATCAAAGGCTTCAAAATTCGCAGTAAGTGTTACGTCATAATCAGTCATGGCGAAAACAAAAACCGAATCCGTGGAAATGATGCTGTCCCCTATCGACCAGTTTTCAAAATAATATCCTTGTTCGGATGCTGCCGATACGGTAACATTTTCTTCCGGCAGGTAATAGCCTTCACCGGAAGTCGTACCGGCACCCGAAGGATCGGCTTCAAGCTCCAGGAAATACATGATTTCAACACGTCCATCCACAAAATCGGACGATACAATTTGCTTGTTGTTCTCCACCAATGATCCCGGCAAAAAGGCTGTTTCGCTGATTGTATCGCCATTATTTGTGAATTCGATCAAAAAAACGGTATCCTCCATTGTTAAACTCACCGGATTCAAGGTATCGCTCCAGGAGATCAACAGCTTGTTTGCGGTATCTTCAACATCAATACCTGTAATGGCTTTTTCAATAAAGCCGTCATAAGAAAGTTTTGCCGTATCGAATTCTATCCAGTAATAAAAAGAGGTAATGCTGTCAAAATCATCCCCTCCCATTATAACCGGCATTTCGAACTCTGCATTCTCATAAGTGACAACAGTATCCATTCGAACAACGCCAAAAGCCTCGGTTTGCTGAATGCTGCCGTCCTCATACACAACACCTTCTATGGTTTGCAGATTTTTATCGCTCACCTCGCAATTGTCTTTAAAATGAAGGTCAGCCGTAAACCCACCCCAATAGTAGAGTTTTAAATCCAGCAACTTGCCATCAATATCATAACCGGTGCCAAGAGGAGCATTGTAATTGATTGTGATCTCGTTGAGCTGGGTGTTGTAGTTGGCAAACCAGCTACCAGGGATGCTTGTGTTTGTTATACCTTCGAAGGTAAGCAGGTTTGTGTCAATATCTATTCTTAAGGTAATTGCTCCAACCTGACCGTTCTCGCCCGTAAAATCCAGGGCGTCCACCTGTAGCAGCAATTCGCCAGGGCCGACAATGGTGTCATGTATCTCGATTGTAGGTGCATCCTGTTGATTCCTATTGCCATCCAGGTTATCATATGAATCCGCCAGAGGTTTCTCAGCCGCAAATGCTGTTAATGTCCCGATTATCAATGCATGGAACACAAACAACAAAGTCTTTTTAAAGTCTTTGTTTATCTCTCCCAAAATAAATGATTTCTTAGCTCAACTTACTCTATATTCTACAAAATAAAAAAAAACCTTAACTCAGTGAAAGATTAAGGTTTTATGCCCGATGTAAACAAGAAGCCTGATGAAAAATCACCACAAAACCTTGTCATTCATGTATAAACAAGACAGTGTATACTTGAATAATTCTAAAATCAGGTTTGTTGAAGACATTCTCTTTAGGTCCTGTCATTTATCGGTTCAAGAGTTTATGATTCAGGTTTGACTCATTGCAAAAAACCTTGAATTATTATAAAGTAACCGGTAACTGTTTGCAATTCATAGGCAAACAGTTACCAATTACCGGTATTATCATTAATCCAGAAGTTTCTTTTTCCTGATGTCGTACACTTTCTTCCCTGCATACAGGCCTCCGAGGCCGAGCAGGATGAATACGCCTCCACCAATGGGTGCGGAACCTCCCTGGTCAGTGGTTTCACCATGGCCCGGAGGCAATGGCGGACCGGTCTGTGCCATAAGCCCACAACTCATAAGCAAAAAGCCAAACACAAATAGTAATTTTAATATTCTTTTTCTCATATCGATTTCTATTAAAGGATTATTTTACAATTACTTTTGAAGTTTTTGCTTCCCCATTATTGTACAAGCGAACCAGGTAAATACCTGTCGGAAGATCAATATTGATAATGGTATATCCTTGGCTGTTGAATTCCGTCTCATACAATGCCTGACCCTGCAGGTTGAGTACCGCCATTTGGGTTTCTCCCTTCACATTTGCAACGGTGATCTGGTCATCATTGCTGAATACGAGGGCTGCATCCAATGCGAGGTTGTCTTCAATTCCAACCGTGTTGAACAGCAGCTCGAAACGTGCCGGATCATCGCCCTGTTCGGAGGTGAATGTATAAGTACCAGATTCGGAGATCTTCACAACAGTTTCTGTTTTAAGGTCTCTCAGATACACATCCTGTCCTTCGAGGGTTTCGGCCAGCTCGATCATGAAACTGGTTGAACCGTTGGTTTCGAAGCGGAACGGGATCACAAGATCCGAGCTCCAGGGCATGTTGTTGGTTGACATCATGGTTTCATCAGCATAGCTGTAGAAACCCGGTGCATAGCCCCAGAGGAAACGTCCGTCAAATTCGGGATCATATCCTTGCGATGCATTCTCGTTGAACTTGATCACGCTTTGCTGTTCCAGGATTCCATTGTCCATATCCTTTGCAATAAGCAGGATACGCTCTTCACCTGATTTGTACCAGGCGGTTGCGTTGTGCGCTCTTGCAGAAGCGGGAATGGTAACCGAACCGGAAGCTGCTTCTGATTCAACCATAAAGCCGTTCATGGCAGGAATGATACCACCAGCAGCCACATCGATGTAACCGGCTGTAGCTTCATTCCAAACCTTGGCTATGGCAGCATTATCGCCCCAGTCGCCATACTCAATGGCTGAAGGGAAAGGATTACCGAGCAGGTTGAAGCCTGCTGAGGAACCTGATCCCTGATCGGTTATGGCACGGTTCTCATTGGATTTGTTAAAGGAACCTGTGAACACTTTGGTGTCCGAGTCCTGATAGGCTACCAGGTAACCCTTGCCCTTTACAAAGTTTGTAAAGCTATGTGCAGGGTTTTTCTGATTTTCCCAGGTCTGTGTAGGTTCATTCCATCTGTAGAAATCATAATCACCACCACTTGCAGGTACAAAAGAACCGCTTATGGACTGGCTGGCCACAGGGGACGACAGCAAATGCCATCCGTCCAATGGTGCAGTCCATGTGGCAGCTTCTATATAACGCTCAGCGCTTTTGGTGCCGCCAACAGTGAGTGTGCCGTTTTCGATGTAAGAGCCACCTGACTCGATGGTGAAGTTGTTGTCAACAGTAAGCGTATTACTTAATGTAAACTCTCCGCCGTTTTCAATAACAACATCATCTGCAGTGGCATCAGCAGAAGTGGTAACCACAGCCCTTGAAACCGGGGCACCAATAGTAACATTATGCCATGAATTGGGCACAACGCCCTGGCTCCAGTTGGTAGCGGTATTCCAGTCGCCGCCTGTGATGGTGTTATCAACTTCTCCACCAAAAACGCCACCGTTGGTTACGTCTGAATCCGTGAAAAAGAAAGTACTATAATCTGTTTCTAGAATTTTAGATTTATAGGTAGTGGAACTCGTGGTTCGAAAATCAAAATCAGAATCACCACCAATAAAATCAAACATCAAATCAACCAGCTTTCCATCGGGTATCTCTGTTGAATCAGGAAAATTTCCTACAAGAACCTTAAGAATATTACTTGCAGGATTAGTAACTGTTATCCCGGATACGGATCCATTTTGAAAATCCGTATATTCTAATACCTCAGGGTCATAGTCAATGTATATTGTCAACGTAAACATAAAACCGATATCTGTAACATTAACCGGAATTGCGAAATTATCGCCTACGTCCGGGAGGTTACCATTTCCGGTTGAAAACGTCGTTGTTGACAGTGTCTGAGCTGATGCCCCCCAGCTGAGGAACAGCAGCAAGCTTATAAATGTTATTATTCTTTTCATATATCTATTTTTTCAGGTTTACAACATTTTATTTAGGGTATCGGAACATAATCAGCATTCACATCACCGGAGCAAAGTCCTGAAAAATCCTGTGTTACATTACTGCTAACCGTAAAATTCGGGTTTTCGAAAACCCAGTCAGGTGCCGTCCATGAAACAACTTTTACGTTTCCGTTCAGCCAGCTTCCATAAACAATAAAAGCGTCAGTCTGGTCAACAACAAGGTCTTCATTTACGTCGGCAGCTGTTTCAACCAATCCGGTAAAAGTACCTCCTATACCATAAATCAGGAAAGCATCCGTTTGATCGTAGCTAAACTGTGCATCAGCCGTGGTTGATGCATCCAGGTAATAATCCCCGGGTACGACACCTGTGAATTCAAAATCTCCAGAAGCATCTGCACTTTCCGTCTTATAAATGGAGTTATCAGATTGCTTCTTGAGATATACGGTGGTATTGGGAATCACCAGTCCGCTGGAATAGTATGCTACATTTCCGCTCACTTTGTATCCACCGACCAATCCGTCAACATATGTAACCGGGATATTTACCAAGTTTATGGTTTTAACTTCATTGCCGGGGTTGAATACGATATTGGCAATTCCACCGCTGGCGGCATAGTTGAAGTTCAGGGTGATCAGATCACCGTCGCTTACGGTGCTTCCTGTGCCGCTGCTCCATTCGATGTTGATCACACCACCCGACAGTCCGGTAACCACCCAGCCGCTAAGCTGATTTGCAGTATAACCGGTGTAGGTAAGTTTGGTGTTATCATATCCAACATGTAACGAGATCGAGCCAAGAGTTTGTCCGATATCGTAAACTTCTATCGGCACACCAACTGAGGCACCGGGCGTTCCGCCAACGGATTCAATTTCCAACTGAGCAGACTGAGGCGCCTGTTCAACAAAGCCGTCTTCGTAATCCGTTGCCAGTGGGGCAAGCCCGCTTGAGATCTCGCAACCGGGATAGAATGCTGCATCGGCCTCTCCCCCGTAGTAAACGAATTTGATCCAAACGAGTGTATCTGATGATGTAAAGTCGATTGCAGTGCCGGTCCATTCGATGGTCAGCATGCCGCCGGCAGCATTTGCCGTAACACCTGTAATGGCGTCTTCAACAATGCCTGCATAAGACAATTCATCCGTATCGTAGTTTACTTTAAAAGTGATGGCGTCAACCGAGCCGAATCCGGAGCCCTGTATGGCCACCGGCATGCTCACTGTTGTCCCGATAAGCTCGGTCAGGCTGTCCATACTGACTGTACCCACGGCTGCTGATTGGGTGACGCTACCGTCGACCCATGTAGCACTGATTGATGCAAGGCTGCTGTTTGCAACTTCGCACCCTGTTCCGAAAGTAACATCTGTAGAAAATCCCCCAACATAGTCAAAAACCAGGTCGAGCAATTTTCCGTCAATGTCATAACCTGTTCCAAGTGGGGTTGCCTGATATGTAATCACCAACTGGTCGTCATCGGCATTGTAATTGGCAAGCCAGCTACCGGTCAGTTGTGTATCAGAAATCTCAACGAAACTAAGCAGATCGGAATCATATTCAATGTACATGGTAATCGCCGCTACATCACCATCATCACCTGTAAAGTCCAGCATGTCGACCTGCACCGAAATTTCACCCGGGGCAGTGACGGCATCCTCTATCTGAACTGTTTGGGCATTTACGGCATAGGTGCCAAACAGCAGAAAAATGATTAGGTAAAATATTTTCTTATTCATATGATCTGTTTTAATTGTTCATAAATTCATCTGCGTACAAAATCATTTTAAGGTTTAAGAATAAATTTGGTGACGGACCGATGCTGCTGTTTACCCATAAGCCGGATAAAATAAAGTCCGGGGCTAAAACCATTCAAATCAACTTTCAATCCTTTTTCCAGATCAAGTCCGTTTAAATCGTCCCGGAATACCAGACGGCCGTCCGTATTCATTATTCGTATTTCTTCAGCATCTTCTATCTCACCCTGGATGTTAATATGATCCCGGGCGGGGTTCGGATAAACGAGCGGCTTTCTGCCACCTTCACCCGTTTCAGCAATACCAACTGTTACATGAAGTACGGCTTCATTCGTAAATTCGGTACATTGCTGATTGCTCACCAGGCACCGATAGCTTCGGTTGTTAAAACTGAGTGGTACTGAAGATATTTCAAGTTCATTGGTGTTTACACCATTATAATATGTATTGTTTTGCAAATCCATCCAATCTGCATTATCCTTTTCCTGCCATTGATAGGACAATCCATCATGCTCAGGAACAATGAAAGCAACGTTTTCTCCAACCTCAATATCTGCCGTCAACGGATTAACGGGTAATCCGCCAATGGATCCCAGCAGGCCATTTGTGTATTCGACATTTTCAACAATAGACAAGTCGGATCTGGTAAGTTCACAGTTTTCCGTGAAGTCGAGAGAAACATATCCCCGTTTCATTTGAATGCGGAGATCAAATAATTTTCCCTCGTTGATATTGGCGGGAATCATGGCAAACCAGGTGACATTGAGTGTCTGGGTAATTTCGCTTAAATAGCTTTCAACATTGCCTTCAGCAAGTTGGGCATGTTCATTTTCCACCCCAATGAGTTCCATTGCAGTGGTATCGGCAGTCAGGTAAAATGAGAATGAACTCACATCCATAAAGTCAGAAACATACACAGGCAGCAGTACCTCCTGATCGGAACAGCCCAAATGACTGTCGATGCCCACTTTATGTTGAGCATTAACCGTGGGAAGCAAAAGCAGGCATGACAAAAACAAGCCTGAGGCTGTTATCATGATCTTTTTTATGTTGCTGCCTGTTTGCATTTGTTTCTTTTCCTAAACTTTACCTTTTAATGATTTTGTATGAAAAATCTGTTCCGGGAAAAATTCCCGGAACAGATTGGCTTCAATTATTATTGAATAACAATCATACTGTTTGTCACTGAATAATCCTGGCTCATACCATCAAGGGTGATCTTGTAGAAGTAAACACCCGGTTTCAGGTCTGAGTGGCTGAATTCAACGGTTTGCGAGCCGGCAGTTTGCGGCTGATCAACGATCGTTGTGATGTGCTGACCCATTTTGTTGAACACCTCAATTTTTACGTCACCTGCCTCGGGCAGAACGTAGCTGATGATGGTTTCATGTTTGAATGGGTTCGGATAGTTCTTGGCACTAAGATCGGTGGCAAGAACGGCACTCTTATCAGTGGTAACTCCATTGGTTTTGAGTGTAACACCCTCGATCACCTTGGCAAATCCGTCGGCAAGTTCGGTATTTGTATTGAGTTCGAACAGGCGTGTGCCGGGTTCGATTTGGCTCAGTACGCGAACCTTAATGCTTGCGATTGCCTGACCTGCATTTACATTCATTGTTTCGGTGCTGAACCATCCAATGCGAACGATTCCTTCTTCGTGGTTGATGTAATGGAAGTCTTCTCCATAATTAACACCAATCACTTCGATGAGGTCGTTGCGATAGTTCATGTCAAGTGTAATGGCACCCAATGAGGCTTTGCGGTCGATGAAGATCGGAACATTTAGTTCGTCTTCGATATCGGCAGCAAACTGGTTATCAAGCACGAGACTGATTGAAGGCTCGGCTTTTAATGGGAACCCGCCTGATGTGGGAACATAGCTGGCATTGATATCACCAAGAGCTTCGTAGTAGATATTCATGTAGTTGGCATCGCCTTCCCATGGCATATATACACTTGTATATTTATGGTGTACTGCGCTGTCGTAGTACAGATAGTCTTCACCGCTATGTGTGAAAGGCACATCGACGTACATAGGCATTGCAGCGGATGTATCGTGATACTGATCCCAGGTAACCTGAGGCAGTGAATCAACAAATCTACCTGTTACTTCATAGTTGCGGTTGTAAAGGTTGCTTCCTGAGTGATAATAATTCGGGAGCAGGCCAACTGCACGGTAATTTGCCATCAGGGCATCAAGCGCTGTGATTCCACCTGAGGTGTTCACGTCTGCATAGTTGAATGAATAATACCCATAGCTGGGATCCAGTGATGTAGGTCCAACCCATGTGTAGTTATAAGAACCGCCGTTGATGTCAACACCGGTAGCCATCAGCTGGATCGCGAGGGCGTCGGTAGCGTTCACACCACCCCAGTTATTATAGGTATATGCTGCGCCGAGATAACGGTTGAATCCATTTGAGGGGAAGTTGGGGTCATAAAGCAGACCTCCGTCCCAGATCTTCAATGCGAATTCCGCATCACAACCGTATTCAATAACCGGAAGATCGAAGTTCCAATATGACAGCAGTTCGTTATTGGGATCGAGGTTAGGTTCAACTCTCACATAACCGTCCACCTTGGTTGTATCTTCATACAGTTCGATGTAGAAGTAATCAGGTGGGGTTGTTCCGTTGATATCCGTAGGATAAGGAGTCGGCATATAAGTTTCAAACTCATTCCAGTATTTAACCTGTCCTTCGATTGTAGGTATTTGCTTTTCTACGTAAATTGTATCCGAAGCTAGGCAATCGGGATTGTCAGTAATGCTCACCCAAACAACGATCATTGCAGTGGTCAGGGAGTTATCCCATTCAACCGTAATAGTTTCGGTTCCTGAACCGGAAACGATACTACCACCGGTTACATACCAGCTGTGTGAGATATCATCGTCGAAGTTTGTACATGTCCTGTTGTCAAGTGCGGTATATTCGTCAGTTCCGCAAAGATAACCAATCAGGTCTCCGTCAATCTCAGGATCAGGTGTTTCGTGATAGTTTACCCATACCGTGTCCGAATTGCTACATGGTCCTATTTCAACGGTGTACTCAAAAACGTATGGACCGCATTCAGTCACAGTTGCCATATCTCCATCAAATGTAGCCGTGCCGGGTCCACTTAACTGAGCCCAGGCTGTTGTTTCCGTGTCGCCATTGTAACAGGGGATTGAATAATCGGGATTCAATGTATAAGAAAGACCGCAAACATCAACTGTGTCACAATTAAACTGATCCGGAGCGCTAAGCAAACATTGATTTGCAATTACAGTTGGTTCGGTATAGAAGTCTATGGCCACGGTATCCTCTACGGGATCACAGGGATAGTTGGTTACCGAGTAAATGAATTCGTATTCACCGCATTCGGTAACTTCAACATCATTACCTGTAAAGTATGCTGTTCCGGGGCCGGAAAGTTTGGTCCATTCTTCTGTAGCATAATCGCAATTTGCTGTATAGCTGGGGCTAAGTGAATAGGTCAATCCACATGTCTCATCATCCGGTCCGGCATCAACAACAGGTGTATCGCGGAATGCTATGGCTACATCATCAGATGCAGTACAAGGTCCGTTTTCTGCTGTTAGCCTGAATACATAGTCACCGCATTCAGTCACCGTAACATTATTGAAATCAAATGTTGCTATACCGGGACCTGATACTTTCGACCAGGCGGTTGTCGGTGAGAAACATTCAGTAGTGGCGTCTGCCGTCAATTGGTAAGTCAGCCCGCAAACTGTATCATCTTCTCCAGCATAAACAATGGGTTCGTCATAAAAGGTAACAAGCAGTGAATCGGAGTAAGGTTCACAGATAGCATTGCTGTCGCCGTTCTGGTTTTCAACATACACCTTTAAATTATATTCACCACAAGTCATGACATCCAGGTAAAAAACGTCATCATCCATAGGTCCATCATATGGATCTCCATTCAACGTCCACCAAACTGTGTCCACTGAAGGCGGAAAATCCCATGAAACAGCGAAATTAATCATTGCACTATCGGGAAGGCATACTTCCGTATCCCCGTTCAAGGTGATATCCGGAGCGTCAATAAACCGGTATTCCGTTTGTGCATATGTATTATAAGGTGACCCCCAGGTATACCTGAGAGTGTAAGCACCTTCCATGGTAACCTTAAACTCCATGTTGTACATATTTGCGGGATCGACGAATTCAATGTATGAACCCGCAGGTTGGTCTTCTACCGTCCATGTACCGCTATTTGGGGCTGGACACTGTGTGCCTGATGTTGAGACCTTAGCTGTATTATAGGTAGTATCAGGTGTAAAACAGGTGTCATTAGGAGTAATGGTGTAATTACAGTTTTCCCTGCTTCCATTATTCCCATAACTACCTTTAGTCACCTTTGTACCTGTAGAGGCATTTAAGTCCAGCTCTTCGTAATAACCTGGCTTGGTTATTTCAACGAACTGAACGGAAGGAGTTTCCATGGCCTCAACCAACTCCTGGTTGTTTGCCACTTTCATTGTTCTGCCCTCTTGGGCATTTACATTCATGCCAAGCATGAAAATCAGTGTTACGCTGAACACCAGAGGTAATAGTTTTCTCATAATCATAATTTTATATGAGTATCGCTAAAGGTGAACAAAAAAATCATTACCTTATGGCAAACATTTTTGCCATGAATCTAATCAATTTTATCGAACAGTTTCCGGACGAGCTATCTTGTAAGCTCAAATTCAAAGCCATGCGAGATGAAG
>JAIPBS010000064.1 GCA_021738625.1 Bacteroidales bacterium | reverse complement strand
AGCTAAAGGCCAATGGCTAAGAGCTACTGAAACCTCAATCCGGCCATCACTATCAGTATACTTAAAAGCGTTGGATAAAAGGTTAAAAAGTATCTTTTCGTATTTGTCCTTATCCAGATAAACCGGGATGTTTTCTTCGCTAGCTTCAAAGTCAAGTGCGATGTTCTTTTTCTTTGCCAGCGACTCAAACGACTGCACATATTCTTTGCTTAGTGAAACGATATCTTCTTTCTTTACGCTCAGCTTCATTTTTCCCGATTCAAGCTTCGAGAGGTTCAGCAACTGGTTGATCAGGTTTTGAAGCCGCCGGGCGTTTCGTTGCATGATGTTCAGGTCGGCTGCTGATTCTTTATCGCTGACCCTGGTTTTAAACTTATCAAGCGGGCCGAGGATCAAGGTCAGCGGTGTGCGGAATTCATGTGAGATATTGGCAAAGAAACGGGATTTCATTTTGTCGAGCTCTTTCAACTTGTCGGATTCCAGTTTTTTCAAATCAAGGTCATGCTGAAGTTTCTGCTCCTTCAGCGCCATCCTGATCCTGCGTTGTCTTATCATAAGCATCGCAACAAGACCTGATATCAACAATAATCCGACAAGTCCATAGGTTAAAATCTTCGACCGATTGATCTTCAGGTCTTTCAGCTCGTTTTCTTTGGCCAGTAATGATATCTGATTCTGTGTTTTTTCATTTTCATATTGTGCTTCGAGAAGAGCAATCAGGTTTTTGTTGTCTTCCAGGTAAATTTCACTCTTTGCTTTTTCTTTTAATACATAATATTCAAGTGCTTTTTCATAATCACCCAGATTTCTGTAGGAAAGATAGATTCTGTTAAAAATCCAGCTTAAGTTTAGCATATAATAAAAATCTTCTGCTACTGTCCAGTAGAAAGGGTCTAAATTGTCATAGGTTTTTATGTCAAAAACCATTCTGGCGTTTTCTGCTTTTTGTATCCCTTCTTCATATAAGTTAATCGCACCGCGGTAATCATCAGATTTTTCCAAATGCAAACCCAAATGTCTGTATATGGATAACTTATAATAATTCATATTAGCAATCGTATCAACAATCTTTTTTACTTTGTATAAATATTTGAGACCGGATGCAATGTCATCCTGAGTATTCAAATTCAGGTAAGTACTTCCCAGATTGTGATAAATAGATATATAAAAAGGGTAATCGTTATTTCTGTCAAAATCATACTTTTTTTCCAGATCAATGAATTTCGACAGCCAATAAATACAGTCATCATGCAAATCATTTATATCTTCTTTATTTGCATCGAACCTAATAAAATCACGTTTCCGCAGCACATTGTATCCTTTGAAAAGATATGTCCAGGCAAGTTGGATGGTATCCGGATATTGCTGAAGTAAAGAGAGTGCTTTATCAGAATAAATATTTGCAGAATCAAATTCATCGATCTTGGTATAATAGTGGCTCGTATTGAGCATTGCCCGAATTTCATAATGATGATCCGTTAATTGATGTGCAATTTGAATTTGCTTTTTTGCCTGCTCTATTGATTTTTCCAATTTCCCGGCACGCCAGTTCAAAAGTGAAAGTATATGCAAGGTATAGCCCATTTCCTTACAAACATCAATATTTTCGAAGATTCTGAGTGCGGTTAAATAGCTCGCCACAGAATTTTTAAGGCTGTCCAGAAAAAAGTATCCGTTGCCCAGGTTGAAGTATCCTGTGGCCTCGCCCTTCAGGTAACCCATATCTTCAGATAAGCTGATTGTTTGACGGGCCAGTGAAATGGAGCTGTCCGGATACACATGGCAAAGCCGGAATGCCATTGTGTTCAGTGCATCAATTTTCTCTGTGCTCTCCAATTCGGGCAAAACCCTGTTCAGACTGTCGGGCTTAGTAGCTGTCAATTCCATAAAGGTCTGTCCGGAAGCATAAACCGGCATGATAAGAGAGAAAATTATTATCGCAATCTTTCTTCTCATTGATGACAGAGGTCTGATATCGCGTAAAGATAAGAAAATCAGGAGCTTTATGCAAGCCGGTCCGGTTTTGCAATTGATTTGCAGATTTGCATGACTTTATGCTAAAAATCCGCTTATGGTTATGGGTCAATGAGTAACGATTTCATTATTTCAGGACGCCATCGACCATGGCTTTACTTCTCTTTAACATCCAGTTCTCTGATCGCGCCTTCCCGGCCGTAAAGGATCAACAGGTCGTTTTCTTCTATGATATGATCTTCTTTGGGGAATCCTATATACTCCCAGGTCGGTTTTTCAATTCCCAGCAGTTTAACCTCGCATTGTTCGGGTATGCATTCGCTTACCTTTTTTCCGTTGATCCAGTCTTCTTTTCTTACGTGCAATTCGGCAATCTGGAAATCATAGCTTAACTTGTGAAGGGCGGAATAATCCCTGATGTTGAGTTTGGTGATCTTACCCAAAGTCATGTTTATGACTTTATCAAGCCATTTGTCGATGGACCGGCTTGAGGTGATGATGGCAAGCAAAATGACTGAACCGGCTATGATGATGAGGTTAAAATAAGCCGGCAATGATTTTTCATCCTGGTTTACAAAAGTCAGCAAAAGGGAAGCTATAACTGTCACAATGCCGGCATTACCCAGCAACATCATCACCTGGACTATTTTGCGCCGTATAGGGTGTTGGGTGATCTTTTCCGCTTCACTGGTTGTAAACCCACAGCCCGTAAATGCGGACCTGGCCTGGAATTTTGCAGCTTTTTGCGAAAGGCCCGTATTCACCAGGGCCGCAGTGGCAACCTTTGTTATGATAATTGAAAAAATCAGGATCAGAATGACTGATAATAAGGGAACCATAAAGCAATTAATTTGATTTTATCAATTCAAAGGTACCAATCATTCTTTACTGAACCTTAAATACAAAGCATTTTTCTGTTGGATTCAGTTATACCGATAGTAGCATAAGGTCAATCATTGCAAACCTGTTCCGAATCGGTGTAAACTCCTTACTTAATATACCACCAGCTTTTTCACCAGGGAACCTTCAGCCGTATGAATTCTGAGGATGTAAAACCCGCCCGGCAAATTGCTTACGTCAAAGGAAAAATTATCATTCATTTGCTCTTGCGTCATTACCAGCCTTCCCCTGGCATTAACAATTTCTGCGGCATGTATATTTGTTCCGGGGTTTGTGTGCATTGTAAACATATTCTCAGCAGGATTGGGAATGATTTCGATTGTTGAGCCATGCGGATTTTCTGAAATGCCAACCGGCTCGCCTTCAACGATCTGAATATATTGATTGGCCTGGATGTTATACAGGTATTGCGGATCGCTGTTCGGCCAGAAGATCCTGATCTCATCCACCAGGGTATTTTCACCAAGACCGGTTTCCAGGGGATAGCTTTGGAAATTGCATCCCCCGTTGCCGGCTATGACGGTATGATAGGTGTGCATTCCTCCGGCCATGAGCTCCACCCTTGTTCCCACGGCATTAAAATTTGATGTGGTCCCCCTGAGTTCAATCGTCAGGTAGTTGTTCGGGCAATTCTGGTTTTCGAACAGCTTTTGCCGGCTCATATGCCCCGATCCGAAAAAGTCAATGGCTCCGTCCAGGTTGTGGTCGCCCCAGGAGGTGCCGAAATAATCCCCGCCGATTTCCCAGCTACCGCTCACATCCCTGATGTTTAGCTCCTCCGCTACTTCGTCGAAAGTTTCGTCCCCATTGTTCAGGTACAGATGATTGCCAAAGTAATGGTCGTCAACCAGGATGTCAAGCCATCCGTCGTTGTTCACATCGGCAAAGCTGGCTGTCCTGGTGGACGGCTGGCCGATGGTACCGGCTGATTGGGTGATGTCGGTAAAAGTGCCGTCGCCATTGTTGCGGAAAAGATAGTTACCGGGATCCTGCAACTGGTCTTTATGCACGGCGGCATAAATGTCGGGGTAGCCGTCATTGTTAATGTCTCCTGCAGCCACACCGTAAATATCGTTTTGCATGATCAGGCCGCTGCCGGTGGTAACATCGGTAAACACCATATCGCCATCGTTCCTGAAAAGTTTGTTTTCATAATATGATGAGGTCCCGGCCAGGATATCGACATCCCCGTCCATGTCATAATCGAAACAAACCGTTGACCTGACGCCTTCAAGCTCCAAAGGGTATTCATCGCTAAAGTTCCCGTTTCCGGATCCTGTTTTGATGCCCGGGATGCTCCGGTCGAACAGATCGAGATGGCCGTCCTGGTTGAAATCGGCCAGGGAACTGATCTGCCCTGCAATGCTGCCCGAAAAACTGAAGGTATAATCTCCGTTGTTTTTGTACAGTGAATTCCGGGTGATGAGGTCGTTCAAGGTGTCGCCGGTAACTTCCGCCCAGAAAACCGACCAGGCAGCAATGCCTTCAAGACCGGAACCGGCAGTTATATCCGTGTAAACTCCCCCGTCATTCCTGTACAGTTTAAAATCAGCCGGGTTGGAGTAGGAAAAAGCCAGGTCCAAATCGCCGTCATTGTCTATATCACCCCAGCCAACCGCCTGACCGAGGTTGTTATAATCCACTTCAATACCAACTTCTTCTGTAACCGGGTTGAAGGTATGCTGTGAAAAAGCACCAATGGAAAGACCCAGCAGGGAAATAAGGCTAATAAACTGCTTCATGGAATTTTTAATTTGCTTTTTTGTGTTTATGAACGAATAACAAACCTACGAAAAAATCACTTAAAGAATTGATCCGGACCCGTTGCAAAGAATTAATAAGAGCGGGGTGCTTGTATTGTGCTCTTTATATTTTTCCGTATCTTGCGGCAAATTAAAATACAATTATTATGAAAAGAATTTTGCTAATTGCTGTACTGGCCATTTTTGTTTTTTCCTGCAATAAATCAGATGATCCCGATAAACCTGCTGAAAAATATAAAGTAACCTATAGCTTTTCAGCTGTTGGATTGGACACACTTGAATACATAAAATACCTTAATGTGGACGGAAATGAGGTTAGCATTGCAGATACCAATGAATTCAATCTTTCCTTTGAACAGCCATCGAACAATATACATGGAAAGATTTCCATAAAGGGTAAAACAGGAACCATGTCCACCTCCTATGCTGATTATTCCATGACGGTGACCGATAAGAGTGATGCCATTATTTATACCAAAGAAAGCGGAACAAGCTTTCCGGAAACATCCTTTACCTGGTCGGCCGAATACAAGAATATCGAGAATTGAAAACCGGAATTGGAGGTTGAGGCTGACTCAAAAGTCTTTGTGTAATCCCTGATGAAGGAGCATAAGTTTATATTGTTTATCTTGTAGAAAAATCATTTACAGGATGCAACAATATCCTTACAAAAAAAACCGGTTTGTGATCCTGGCCGTTCTGATCACCGGCCTGTTAAAGTTTTTATTTGCCGAGTGGCTGGAGCTAAGGGTGTTTTATATTACAGCCGCCTGTTTGTTCTGGATTATTTTCATCTTTGCCAGGTACAAGAAAAATCCGCTGGTCCTCAAAAGATGGGGCTTTCAGAAACACAACTTCGGAAAATCCCTGTTGTATCTTTTGCCATTTGGACTGATATTTGGCGCCGGAATTATAATCTATGCTTTGTTTTTCTCAGAGGCTCGCTTCAACTGGCAAATCCTTCCCATTCTTGCTCTTTATCCCTTATGGGGCGTCATCCAGCAATTTATTGTGGCCGGACTGGTTGCGGGGAATTTAAAACCACTTGCCAGCGGGAAAATGACCGATACGCAGCTGAATCTTATGATAAGCTTTGTATTTGCCATGCTGCATTATCCCGGTATTCTGCTGATGGTTTACGTTTTTGTGATGGAATTTGTTTTTATAAAGGCCTACTTTAAATATAATAATTTGTGGTCGCTGGGATTGTATCATGGCTGGGTGTCGGGTCTTTTCCTGTTTTTTGTCGTGGAAAGGGATTTGTGGAGTGAGCTTTTACAGATTTTTCAATCCGCCTGAGGGCGGATCTCGCTCCGTTCGATATCTGATGGCTAATATTCCGGTTCTTATATATGAAAAAACCTTTTCAAATCAGTACCTTTTTTCAGGCGATATTGTATGTAAAGCAATATGGATGAAACCGGCAAAACACAAATAATAACAATAAGGCTCCAATATAGGTTTAGTGTTCCATCCTGATAAATAGATATCAAAGCCTCAACACATATGCTTATCAGGCCCGCTGCGATGAGTGAATAAGTGATAAGATTAAGTTCTTTTTCCTTTGCTTTTCGAATGATCATCACCAACCCGAAAACGATCAGATAGGCAAAAAGAAGCAAAGGCACTCCGAATTTTACCCCCCAGCCGATGTTGTTTTTGAATATATCAAGAAGCACCAGAAGCGCCGCTGTTGTTATAAAGCTGCCCGCAAAGGACAAAATGATCTTTCGATAAAGGAAACTGAATAATGTTATGTTGACGAATAGCACGGCGCAAATGCTCATTGAATATACCGACCAGCTAAGGCCATGACCGTCAAGCAGGTCGATGACCAATGAGATCAGTATGCCCGAAATCAATAAAATGCCCGATATTTCCCAGAATAATTTACGCTTTTGTTTGCCGCTCAGCTTCTGAAAAGAGGTCATCATTTTTTCTTCCTGCTTTTGCTTTCTGAGTTTGATATATTCGATGTTTTCGGTGGTTTCATCAAGGTTGGGTTCTCCGCACAGCGGACAAAAGTTCATGTTGTCTTCCAGTTGCACCCCACAGTTTGAACAAGTTGTCATGACATATGTTTTTTATTGTTTTCAAAATGAATTTCAAGGCCCCTCTCCCTGAAAAATTGAAAAAATCTCTCTTCAAGTTCATTTGATTTTGTGATGTTGCCAAAACTCAGCACGAGCTTTTCTTTAAAACTAACTATTCCGCAAGCTACCTTCGTCATTTTATTGGGCGGCGGCGGGGTGAAAACAAAATGATCGATCAGGTTTTCCGTATCGGGAGGAAATTTTATCATACCCAGGTTGGTGAGCACACCGCTGTATTGCTTCGGTCCCAGCGATAAATATTTCATTCTGAGGATAAAACCTTTAATAAACAGGGGGATGCTTTTGATATAGATCTTTTTTTCGCTTCCCACATTTCTTGAAATATTTTTATTGATAAGTTTCTCATCGGTTTCGAGCCTGATTTGATGGTAAACGGTTTTAAGGATCTCGTCAAATGAATAATGTCCCAGGCGAAGGTCGATTCCGGGCATTACAAACAAAGAAAAATTTCTCATTGTTTTGGACGGGAAAATATTCCTCAGGTTCACCGGGACCTGTATCCTGATGTATTTACATTTTTTATACTTTCTGATGTGTTTCAGTTTTTCATATATTTCCTGAAGAACATACAAATATACCGAAACAAGATAATCGTTGATGCTCACTTTCTTTTTCGCGGCAAGGGCCCTGACGTCTTTTAGGGACAGGATGGTATTTATCATTTCGAAATGGGGAGAGGATTTAAGCTGACCGGGCAGATGAAATGCTTTCGGCCTTTTAATTATGGGCGGAATATCCTCCCTGAAATATCTTTTGTACGAATCTTCATATTCTTCCTCCCGGATGGCTTCACCGGGTTTGAGATATTCAAAATCCCGGGGCAATTCGAGGGCCAGCTCTTTGGTGTACAGGGCAAGTAGGGTCTTCAGGAATTCGAAAGCCCCGGTACCATCGGTCAGGATATGAGAGAATTCCAGGCTGATCTTTTTACCGGAGACCATAATGCGGAATAATAGGCCATTGTGGGCAAATCGCCTGCAGGGATTTTTATGATCAAACTCTACCGGAAAGTGCAGTGGAATATGCTCAAGATAATACCAGAAAAAGCCCTTTTTCAATTGCACTTTAAAATAAGGAAACCGTTCTTCGGAAAGGGAAACGGCTTTGAGAAAAGCTTTTATCCGAACCGGCTGTTTTAATACAACTGATAACCTGAAAACAGCGGTAAAATCCTTGTTGATCACGGCCGGGAAGATCTTGGCTGCATTGTCGAGTCCAAACCAGAATTTATCGGTGCGAACGGCTTTATGTGCTTTTTTTTCCAACGATCAATTTTTAATGCCTGTGTATAAGGCTTTTTCAAAGTTATGGTTTATTCCGGGGAAAGAAAAATTAAATCTATACCGATTCGGAACAGGTTTGCAATTATTGACTTCTTGCTCTCATTGGTATAACTGAATCTAATAGAAAAATGCTTTGCATTTTTAATAGGATTCAGTAGAAATCATACCTTCTTGTCCGTTGAAGTGAATGTGAAGCAGGATTACATACAGCAGCCGTTTATTCCCCGGCAAAGGTTCTCATGTAATGAACAATCAACCAGCGGTCTTCATCACTGGAAATTGTGTTCTCATATGCCGGCATTTCATCTCTTCCAAAAGTGGTTTTGTAATAAAGTTCTCCATCGCTTTGCGATTGAAATTCTTCAGAAGAAAAATCTCCGGGGTAAGTATCAAGCGAAGCTGCTTTGGGTCCATCTCCCAAGCCCTGGTTGCCATGACAGGATTTGCAATGCTTAGAATAAAGCATTTTTCCAATCTTCATGTTGCGGCTTGAATTTTCGGTAGGATTTTCCATGGTTTTATACTTTTCAGGTACCATCCAGGTATCATCATCCTGCACGAAGGAAACCAGAAAAAGTGCTGAGATCAAAACTGCAGCGGTAAAAAGTTTATTAAAGGTTTTCATAGCTTTTTTGAGTTTAAAAAACAAATATAGATATTTTTACATATAAAATCAAACATAAGCGGGTTTATTTTGCAAGATGGTTGTTCTGACTTGTAAATCAACTTCAGATGAAATCATCTTTGCTTGTTGAACGGCCTTAGCCGTTTTACCGGATATATGATACCTTTGTACGGCAATTTTGTCCGGCAAATGCCAATCAAAGCGTTTGGAAGGGTAATAATTCCTGGAGAGGGTCCCTGAATGTAAAATAAAATGCACTGGAAATGAACAAGAAAAAGCAACAAATATCGCATTGGCTCTTTAAACCGTTTCCTCAAAATTTTTTAATTAAAAAACCATTTTTAGGAGCATTTGTATTCTTTCTTCTCCTCTTAGGCTTTGTTGTTTTATACCGCCCACTTGAAGTACACGAAACCGGGTTTTATAGTTTTAACATAAGCATGCTGATCTATTGTGCCATGATCTCTGTGTCGGAATTGGTCGCAGCTTTAATCATTTCACGAACAAATTGTTTTTCAAAGAAAGGGAACTGGACTATTGCCAGCGAATTGCTTTCCATTGTCATGATCCTGACCAGTATCGGGATTTCGGCGTACTTTGCCGGATTTATTATGGAATCGAATGTTTCCCGATGGAACTTTTCCACGTTTTTCGATTCATTTTACCGTTCCGTTTTAATTGCTTTGATCCCGGTTGTTTTTCCATCATTACTGAATATTCGTTATGCTTTTGAGCAGCTATCTTTTCGAACTTATGAGAACAAATGGCAAAACAAATCAGGTGAAGTTCCGGAAAAATTAATTAATATTAACTCCAGAGCCAAAAAGGAGCATTTAAGCTTTTATCCTGATGAATTTATTTATGCGGAATCAAAAGGGAATTATGTGAACTTTCACCTGATCAGGCAAGAGAAATCCGTTGAGGTAACAATTCGGAACTCAATCACCGACATTGAAAACCAGCTTGCTGCATTCCCGGATTTTATGCGCATACACCGTGCCTTTATCGTGAACCTCAAAAAAATTGCATCCAGAAACGGGAACGCCCTGGGATACCGCTTAAGCCTTTTGGGCTGTGATGACATTATCCCGGTATCGAGGCAAAAGGCACGGGAATTTGAACAATTGATGCCTTAAAAAGATCTATCCATTGGTCACAAAAAATTGCTATTCCTCCCACTTTTTTTCTAAATTTTGCCTCCTATCCCAAATTGGAGCTGTCTGTCCCGGTAACTTGTAGCGCCCGGTATTCCTGCTTTTCTTTGCATTTAAATCATAAAAACCTAATGCAATGAAAAGTTTAAAGATCCTTTTTGATTTCCGGTTTTGGGGGATATTGCTCGTACTGCAACTAAGTCCAAATTACCTTTTTGCACAAAACACACCTTCGGTTAGCGGAAAAGTTTTGGAAGCGAAAAATCAGCAGCCTTTACCCTTTGCCACAATTTGTTTGTTTGAAAAATCCGATACCGGAATTCAACAAATAACGGGGGCTATTAGTGATGGCAATGGAAACTTTAAAATCAACCATATTAAAAATGGGTACTACAAGCTTCAGGTCACTTCTATCGGATATAAAAAAGTCACCAAATGGCTCGAAGTATCCAATTCAAAAGAAATGAACGCAGGCACTTTTTTCCTACAGGATTCGCTCCTTCTTATTCCCGAAGCGCTGATCGTGGCAGACCGTTTAAAAGGAAAGTCGGAAACCGATAAAACAACTTACTTTATAAACGACAAAATGCTTTCGGCAGCCGGCAATTCCCCTGATCTGCTCAGGCATATTCCCGGAGTGCAGGTTGATCTGAAACAAAATATCACACTTGAAGGAAATTCCAACATCCTGCTTTTTGTTGACGGGAAAGAACGCGACAAGAGTTATGTGAGCCAACTCAAGCCCTCCCAAATTATCAGGATTGAAGTATTAAATACTCCCCCATCCATTTATGACGGCAATGTTTCGGGCGTTATAAACATAGTATTAAAAAAAGAAAAAACCACCGGGCTGAGCGGGCATATTTTTTCTGAGATACCCACATCCAAATCGGTAGTTTATTTGTTTCCTGCTTACAGCTTAAATTATAACCACAAAAAGATAAACCTCTATACCTCATACAATGGAGAAATTAATTACGAGGATATTGACGAAATCACCAATCGTAGGATTTTTAATAACGCTTCTGTTACAGCCATATCTTCCGTTCAGCAGGTGAGACAGAAAAACCTGTCGCATAAATTCCATTATGGGATGGATTACCACCTTACCGACAGGGATATTCTTAATTTTTACGGTTTTTATAATCAATACTCCTACGAGCAAGATGGGAGTGTTGAAGTAAATGCAGCAGGAAATGACAACATGAACTGGAAGGGGCATAAGGAAGAAACCGATAATAATCGCAACATCTTTAACTCTGTTTATTACAAACACCTGTTTGATGATGAAGGAAGAGAGATCGCTATTGACGTCAGCAATGCATATATGCGTTCTGAAAACAAGGTCACATACAGTGATCATCCGAATAAAGAGGCTGCCATCTACACCAATACGGCAAATCCAAATCAAACGACGAGCAGTTTGAAGATTGATTTTTCGACACCCTTGCTCGAAAAATTCAAATTGAATACGGGTGCAAAGCTGAAGTTTCAGGATATGCAGGATCGCACATCGGATGGATTTTCATACAACGAACAGATTTATGCTTTATACGGAACCATAAATTACAAAAAATCAAATTTCGACTTAAACATCGGCTTAAGAGTTGAAAATGCAAAAACAGAAGCAAACAACCAGCAGAACAATTCATTGAATTCATTTCTGCCCTACGCTGCATTTCATTATAAAGTGAATAAGCAGAACGACCTGTATTTATCGTTTCGCACTTCATTGAAACGACCATCGGTTTATCTGCTTAATCAATACACCCATCAGGACGATCCCTACACAATAAGCAAAGGCAATCCCTTATTAAAACCCGAGATGAACAATCGCCTGCAACTCGAACATACCCTCCGTTTTAAGGGCAACTATATTTCTTCAAGCCTGTTTTACGAAACAAAAACCGACGCCATCAATAAGCTGACCTATTTAAATGACAACAATTTGTTTGTAACACAGCCTCAAAATCTTGGATCGATACAGCAATATGGTTTGCAATTGAGGGGAGCACTGAAAATTGGCATGCTCACTGTTTCCCCTTCTCTCAGCCTTTACAGGCAATCAACCTCCGGCAACAGCCTGGCCAAACATTATGGAACTGGAAACAAAAGCAATCTGGTCCTCGAATCCGGTATTTCCTCCATTTTATCCTTTAAAAACGATTATGCCCTGTCTGTTATTTTTCAGTTTGAAACCGCAAAAGAAAGCATTCAGGGCAATACTTATGATGATGCTCTTTATTTTATTTCGCTCGACAAAACATTTAAGAACAAGCTCAAAATAGGAATAGTAAGTGCGCTTCCTTTTGCAGGAAACTATATCTATCAGGGGTCGGAGATTGATGCACCTGATTTTTCAAGCAATTATACCGGGAATTTGAAATTGCCGGCCATACCTTTGATGTTTCGTGTGAGTTACCAGTTTGAGGTAGGGATGCAAAGAGCCAGTATCAAAAGAGAAACGGAAAAGCTGGACACACGCCCCAGGCAAGGATTTTAATCCGCCTTCGCCTGCGCTCTGGAGGCTTATGTTGAAACTTCAGCGGTAGCATACGTTCGACAAGGTCCCGGACTACCCTGGCCGGCAGGCCGGTTTCACAGGGGTTCTGCCTCGCGAAACCGGATCCCGGGTTTTGCCCCCGGTAGTCATACCATTTATTCTCAAAACGCAAAAGGCCGGCTTTTTTCTTTTTTGAAAAAAACCAACATATACAACAGAATTTTCATAGATTTGAAAGAATCAAGATCAAACTGCAGATGAAACATAACTTTTGGGATAGCCGGATAAAAACAGCAAAACAAGCAGCGTAAAAGTAATGACATGGATATAAAAGAGCAATACGAGGATTTGACAAAAAAACTTAAAGAAGTTGTTCCATTTACGGCTTTTCCGATAAGAGAACTTGTTCATGAATTAAGGAAAAAAGGACAAGCGATAACCCTAAAAACGGAATTGACTGTAATAGACGTTTATAATAGTGGCGATATGACTGGAATCGTTTGTATAACAGAACAAAGAGGAGATGATGCACTTGCATGTGGATTGACACATTTGATTGTCCCCCATA
Source organism: Bacteroidales bacterium (assembly GCA_021738625.1). Lineage (GTDB taxonomy): Bacteria > Bacteroidota > Bacteroidia > Bacteroidales > JAIOZK01 > JAIOZK01. The sequence continues at coordinate 2,887 of JAIPBS010000064.1, read as the reverse complement.
AACACTCTTTGTACAGGGAGATTATTGATTACCAGAAAAAAAGGAACAAACGAATACGGAAATTAAACAAAATGGGCCCGAATTAACACATCAATGAATCCCTTATTAATTTTAGCGCCTATAAAGTCATGCGGATAATCGGCCATCCGGTTCCGGAAAATTAAGACAGACTCTTTTATGATCAGGTCCTCATCGATATTGATCGCCTAATGCCAATCTATTCGAAATTAAATTACCGAATGATTTGACCGATCATTTCCAGTTCATCATCCTCAAAAGTTGTGTTTCGTGTTGCCTCAATATTCTGATTCAATTGTTCCACAGAACTAACGCCCACGATAACAGAACTAACCAAATCATTTCTCAGCACCCAGGCCAGGGCCATGGCCGGCAATGATTGTCCTCTGGCTTCGGCAATTGTATTCAGCTTTTTGAGTTTTGAGAGCATCTCTTCCGTCAGCGTATCTTTCTTCAGGAAAAAGTCCTGCGACATCCTGGATCCTTCGGGTATTTTTCCATCCAGGTATTTGCCGGTGAGCAGTCCCTGGGCAAGGGGTGAAAAGGCAATGTAGCTTGTTCCGTATTCGGTTGCCTGTTTCAGGATGCCTTCGGTTTCGGGTTCCCGGTGGAGGAGGTTGTATTTCCCCTGGTGCAGCAGGCAGGGGACATCTCTTTCCGACAGATATGCATAAGCTTTTCCGGCTGCCTTTGCCGGATAATTGGAAATCCCCGCATAAAGGGCCTTGCCTTGCCTGACGGCGTCCACCAACGCCTGCATGCTTTCTTCGAGCGGCGTTTCGGGATCGTAGCGATGCGAATAAAAAATATCCACATAATCCAGCTTCATTCTTTTGAGGCTGTCTTCAAGGCTGCTCAGCAGGTACTTGCGCGAGCCCCATTCGCCGTAAGGCCCGCCCCACATATTGTAACCGGCCTTGGTTGAAATGAAAAGTTCATTGCGATATGATGTGAAGGAAGAACTCATGATCCTGCCGAAATTCTCCTCTGCCGAACCATAAGGCGGTCCGTAATTATTGGCCAGGTCGAAATGGGTGATGCCCCGGTCAAAAGCATGATGCAGGATCTTTTTTCCATTCACAAAATCATCATCACCCCCGAAGTTATGCCAGAAACCGATCGAGATTTCAGGTAGCCGGATGCCGCTTTGTCCGCAGCGGCGGTATTTCATGCCGGTACTGTATCTGTTTTCATTTGCTGTATAATCTGAATTTTTCATACAATCTTTCTTTTAAAGGATCTTCAAAATTAACAATTTGGGAGAAGCCTTATTCTTACATTTCGGGTTCAAACAATCACAAATGCATTCAACATATAAACCTGAATGCTTTTTTGAACCTTGAATGATCAGCTCATTGCTCTAACTAACTTGTGCATACGCATTTGACAAATAGTTTATTGTTAATTTGTTACATTTGCGAGATTAATTAATACATTGCCCCGATGACTGCTGATTATGAACATGCTAAACATAGTTTTCGCCTGATCTCCGATAACAGTCCTGCCATCATGCTGCTCATCGATCCTGCTTCACACAGGATCGTTGCTGCCAACAAGGCTGCCGAAGATTTTTATGGCTGGAAACGCTCAGCATTAGAAAAAATGTCAATCAACGACATCAACTCCCTCTCAGCTAAGGAAATTAAAGCCGAAATGGACAACACCCGCCAAAGTAAGCGCAATTATTTCAGATTGGAACACCGGCTGGCAAATGGAGAAATTCGCAATGTGGAAGTATATAACGGGAAAGTGGAAATTGACGGGAAAGATTACCTTCATCAGATTGTTCATGATATTACCAAACACACTCAATCAGAAAAAAAATTAAAACAAAATGAAAGCAACTTTTCTGACATTTTTCAAACGATCAATGAAGGCATATGTTATGTTACCACAACAGGCCAAATTATATCAGCCAACAGGGCCCTTTTAGAAATAGCCGGACTACCCGAAGAAAGAATTGTTGGGCATAATGCCTTTAAACTGGTTACTTCATTCTTAACAGTATCTAACCTCAAAAAAGCAGAACCATTAATCAAGGCAGCATTAACAGGAAAAAACATACCGCCATTTGAACTCGGCTATAAAGATAAAACGTTAGAGATAACAACTATTTTCTCTCCTGTTACAAAACGGATTATTGCTTTTGTTCGCGATATTACCGATCGTAAAAAATCGGAGATTGATTTAAATGAAAGTAAAGAAAATTTCCGCTTACTGTTAAATCAGATACCTGAAGCTTTATTCCTGCATAAGCTGGATGGTACGATTGTAGATTACAATCAGATCACACTCGAAAAATATGGTTATACTGCCGGGGAGCTCCTTCAACTAAAAACCACTGATATAGACCCCGATTATAAAAAACGGGAAAATCAGGGTTTATTCTGGAAAGAGCTCAACCAGAAAAAGCAGCTTCGTTTTGAAGCCAGGCACATGAAAAAAGACGGCACCATCTTCCCGGTGGAAATCAGCCTGGCCCCCATTGAGATGAAAGGCAAAAGGTATTATCTTGCCCTGGCTGCTGACATCACCGGGCGCAAGCAGGCGGAGGAAGCACTGAGGGAGAGTGAAAAACGTTTCCGTTCCTATATTGAAAATGCGCCTGATGGTGTTTTTATAGCCGATGAAAACGGCAGATATGTAGAAGTAAATCAGGCCGCATGCAAAATCACCGGTTATATAAAGAAAGAACTATTACAAAAGCAAATTCCTGATCTCTTGCAAAAGTCTGAAATCGAAAAAGGGATTCAACATTTCAAAGAAGTTCAGCAAAATGGATCAGCTCGTAGTGAAATTGGTTTTGTAACAAAATCCGGAGAGAACCGCTTCTGGCATGTTGCAGCCACTAAGCTTTCCGATACCCGTT
>JAIPBS010000063.1 GCA_021738625.1 Bacteroidales bacterium | reverse complement strand
ATTCAATTTGCATGCATGCGTTAAGTTTGATTACTATAGGATCGCTTTGGCTATCGTATTTGGAGGTTTGTCCTATTCCAATTAAGCCACCATCCGGACATTTCTCAAATTCGCTCATGGCAAATTCATCTTCTCCATTACCAAACTTTTTATTCCATAATAAATTACCATTTATATCGGTTTTGATAATCCACATGTATTCAAGAAAAGGATAAGAATTGTAAATGTCAGATAGTATTAAGTATCCTTTATCGTAGTGTTCAATGATTTTCCTGCCGTATTCGAAGGAGTTATTTTGATATTCATCAATGATCTTCGGCCAGTTTTGTGCATGATGAGTGAACGGGATGATTAACAACATGCATACCAGTACAATAGTTTTTTTCATAGAGCAACCTTAAGGGCATGCGGAAGCATAAACACTTCCGCATACCTGTTATATCATTTATTTAATTATTATCCTTTCATTTGCAGCAATGTTTTTGCCCTGAATGACAGATATCACATACATACCAGCCGGGAGCTCATCGGTTGAAACAACTACCTGGTCAACCGTATGCGTCAGGCGGATCATTTTTACATGAATTCATCGACCACAAAATAACAAATAATGCTGAAAGTGTAATAAAAACTTTTTTCATAATTTTTGGTTTTTTAGTTGTTTGTCTGTCCGAAAAGAAAAGCCGCCGAAAATTCGGGATAATCGGGTATGGTTAATTCAATTAAGGTATATCAGGCTGTACCTCCTTTCTGAATTTGAAATTATTTTTAAAAGGGTTTTTATAAGGGAGTGTAAAAAAATGCGAAGCGTTACTGTTTTTTTGAAAGGAATTTTTATTATAAGTAAATCTCTCTCTCTGCATATATGGGGATTTCACAGCAATCATAAAAACAGATATTGGGGGATTGGTTGATCTATGGGTTAATAGATCATTTTATGATAAAAGGTAACCTTGTAAAGTGGTATAATTTAAAAAAGTTATCAACTGTTAAGATACGATTGGATTTATTGCGCCCCCCTACGGGGCTTCAGAGAATTCTGCCGGCGAAACACAGGGCTGTACCCTGTGCTATTTATTGCGCCCCCTTCGGGGCTTGGGTTTCAGGTAGCACAAGGTAATAAAATGGATGACCGGTTTCCGTTTGGTCCTGGCGTGCTGATGATTTGTTTGCTTCCCGTCAAAGAGGAAGTGTATAAAACCACCCCTTATACCCTTATAACTCTATACCCTGACCCCAGTTCCCAATGCCAATTCGTGGCCCTGCTTCGCTTTTATAAAGTGCCCCAGTTTCCAATTTCAACCCACCTTCTCCACTGCATCCCGCAACGCCTCCACCACCATTTGGATCTGCTCATCGCTCAGGTCGTAGAACACCGGCAGGCTGATCTCATTGGCATAGCGGGCATAAGTGTTTGGATAATCATTTATCTGATAGCCCATGTTTTTGTAAAAGCTCATCATAGGCAGGGGGAGGAAATGCACGTTCACGGAAATCCCCGATTTGAAGATCTCCTGCATGATGCGGTCGCGGGCGTTTTCGTTTATGCCTTTGATGCGCAGCATGTAGGCATGGTGGGAAGAGGTTTTAATCTCATTTTCATAAGAAGGGGTTTCAGCCCATTCAAATTTTGAAAAAGCCCTTGAATAGGTGTCGAAGATGTGTTTGCGTTTCACCAGCATGTCGTTGTCGTAGCGTTCCAGCTCCACCAGTCCCATGGCGGCCTGCACATCGGTCATATTGTATTTGTATCCGGCTTCCACCACATCGTATTTCCAGCTGCCCACCTTGAATTTGGCCAGGGCGTCCTTGGATTGCCCGTGCAGCGCTTTGATGTTCAGCTCCTGATAAACTTCTTCATTGCTGAAAGGCTGGGGCAGGTTCAGGCAAACCGCGCCTCCTTCGGCCGTGGTGAGGTTTTTCACCGCGTGGAAGGAATAAACGGTGCAATCGGTTAGATTGCCGGTTTTCTTGCCTTTGTATTTGGCGCCCAGCGAGTGGGCCGCATCCGACAGGACAAAAATCCGTTCCAGCTTTTGCTGGATTTCATTGGAAGGATGAAATTGTTTTTTGATCGCGGGCCTTTCAACCAGTTGGTTCAGCTCGTCATAATCGCAGGGCCAGCCGCCCACGTCCACCGGGATGATGGCTTTGGTGTTTGGGGTGATGGCTTTTTCAACGGCTTCCACCGACAGGTTAAAATCATCTTTGCTGCAATCAACAAAAACCGGCCTGGCCCCGGTATGCACGATCACGTTGGCGGTAGCCGCGTATGTATATGCAGGTACGACCACCTCATCTCCTTCGCCCACACCGAACCAGCGCAGCATCAGTTCCAGCCCGGCCGAGCAGGAGCTCACGCAAAGCGTGGCGCCGTGTCCGGCGTAGGCGGTCAGCTTTTGTTCGAATTTTTTGGTCCGCGGGCCGGTGGTGATCCAGCCCGAGCGGAGCGCGTCGGCCACTTCATTGATGAGGCGTTCATCGATGCGGGGCGGGGAGAATGGGATCATGTTAATGATTTTTCAGATAGTCGCGAATGTTGTTCTCAACCCTTTCGTGTACGTTGGTCAGATCGGACTTTTCGAATTTCTCGCCCGTGATCTTTTCATAAAGCTCGATATATCTTTCCGAAACGCTTTCCACAAAATCTTCGGGCATGTCGGGCATCTGCTGTCCTTCCTTGCCCTGGAAGCCTTTGTCGATCAGCCACTGGCGTACGAATTCCTTCGACAACTGTTTTTGCTTTTCGCCTTTTTCCTGTCTTTCTTCGTATCCTTCTTTATAAAAATACCTGGATGAGTCGGGGGTGTGGATCTCGTCGATCAGGTAGATATCATCGCCTACCTTGCCGAATTCGTATTTGGTATCCACCAGGATCAGGCCTTTGTCGGCTGCCATTTCCGTACCTCTTTTAAACAACTCGCGGGTGTAGTGTTCCAGCTTTTCATATTCCGCTTCGGGAACCAATCCCGATTTGAGTATCTCATCCCTTGAGATGTCTTCATCATGACCCACTTCCGCCTTGGTGGTGGGGGTGATGATGGGTTCGGGAAATTTGTCGTTTTCTTTCATACCATCGGGCATGGGCACGCCGCATAGTTCCCTTTTACCTGTTTTATACTCGCGCCAGGCATGGCCGCTCAGATAGCCCCTGATCACCATTTCCACTTTGAATGGTTCGCACCTTTTCCCGATGGTCACCATGGGATCGGGTGTGGCGGTCTTCCAGTTGGGTACAATGTCCCGGGTCGCGTCCAGGAATTTGGCCGCGATCTGATTCAGCACCTGTCCTTTGTAAGGAATCCCTTTGGGCAGAACAACATCGAAAGCCGAGATGCGATCGGAAACGATCATCACCAGCAGCTCGTCGCCGAGGTTATAAACATCACGTACTTTTCCTTTGTAAACACTTTTTTGATCCGGAAATTGAAAATCCGTCCTGATAATTGTTTTGTTCATAGATTTGAGATTTAGTTTTTTGAATTTGATTCCACATCTTTTTCGTAGGCATTCAGTATCCTGCTAACCAGTTTATGCCTGATGATATCCTTTTCATCAAGATAAACAAACACCACCCCTTCAATGTTTTGTAAAATCTTGCTTGCATGAACCAGGCCTGAGCTAAGGTTTCGCGGCAGATCGATCTGGGTGATATCGCCGGTAACGATGAATTTGGAAGATTTCCCCATGCGGGTGAGGAACATCTTCAATTGGCTTGGCGTGGCATTCTGGGCTTCGTCGAGGATCACGAATGCATTGTCGAGGGTGCGTCCCCGCATAAAGGCCAGGGGTGCGATCTCGATGGTGCCGTCTTCCAAATAGGAGAGTAGCTTTTGGGTGGGCAGCATGTCGCGCAGGGCATCGTAAAGCGGTTGCAGATAAGGGTCGAGCTTGTCTTTCAGGTCGCCCGGCAAAAAGCCGAGGTTTTCGCCCGCCTCCACGGCAGGCCGGGTGAGGATGATGCGCTTCACTTCCTTATTCTTTAAGGCCTGCACGGCCAGGGCAACGGCCGTATAAGTCTTCCCTGTTCCGGCAGGGCCGATGGCGATCACCAGGTCTTCCTTGCCGCTGGCCTCCACCATCCTGTGCTGGTTGGGCGTACGTGCCTTGATCAGCATGCCGTAACGGCCATGCACCAGTACGTCTTTTCCCGTCTCTTTTTGTTTTTCGCGGATGAATTCCTTTTCATCCGCCCCGAACAATTGCCGGATGTCGCTTTCGGTGATCCTGCCGAATTTTTCATACATCAGCAGCAACAGCTGGAACTTTTTATGAAATTCGCCGATCTCCTTTTCATCCCCGATCAGCTTGATCTCATCTCCGCGTGCGATGATGCGCAATTTGGGAAACAGGTTTTTGATCAATTGCAGGTTGGAATCGTTAACCCCGTAGAGTTCAATCGGATTGATGTTCTCTATGCTTATTTTTTTCTCGCCCATATTTACCGGCCTTTCGGATGTTTATTACTCGGTTCATAATTATCCTGCGGCCCTTTAATCTTTTGAATATTAATTACTAATTTTGGCTTATGCAAAAATAACGCAAATTTTGCATCTGTCGGAACGATCAGTTAATTTGTATGGCGATAATTACATTAACAAGCGACTGGGGACTGAAGGATCATTATCTGGGTGTTGTGAAGGGGAAGTTATACAAACAACTGCCCGGGGTCCGCATCGTAGATGTATCTCACCAGGTACCTCCCTTCAACAGTGTGCAGGCCGCTTTTATCCTGAAAAACTGCTACAGGGATTTCCCCGACGGAACCGTTCACATCCTGGCCGTGAATACCGAGGAATCGGATAAAAACCCGCATACCGTGGTATATGCCGATAAGCAGTATTTCATTGGCACCGACGACGGCATTTTTTCCATCATCCTGGAAAAACAACCCGAAAAGATCATCGAGCTGACCATCCCCCAGGATTCCGATCTGTTTACCTTTTCCACCCGCGACCGTTTCATCAAAACCGCCATTCACCTGGCCCAAAACAAAAAACTCGAAGAGCTGGGCAACCAGCGCAAGCAGCTCAACCAGAAGCTGACCTTCCAGCCTGTCACCTCCAAAGACGTGATCAAAGGCATGGTGATTTACGTGGATAATTATGAGAATGTGATCACCAACATCAGCAGGGAGTTGTTTGACAAGATCGGCGGCAACCGGCCCTTCAATATTGTATTGCGGGGCGAAACCCTCAACACCCTGTACCAATCCTATACCGATGTGCCGGTAGGAGAAATCGTAGGTCTGTTCAACACCTCGGGCCTGCTTGAGATCGCCATCAACCAGGGCAACGCCTCCAGCCTCCTCGGACTGTATTTGGATGATACGGTGAGGATTGAGTTTGAAGGGTAGGTTTGAAAATGGAAAATGAAAAATGGAAATTTGGAGCGCAACCCCAATTTCAAATTTCAACTTTCAAATTGCTGCTTCTCAAAAAATCCTTTGCCGACGCCCCCCCAATGTCAACGGCCTGCAATACGTACATTTAAGGATCCCATATACCCCTATACCTTTATACCTTTTTTATACCCGGCTTTGCCAGCAGGTTAAATGTCCAATAATGAAAACCCAGAACCCAACGAGGAAATTCCGACTTAGTTCGTTTTAAACCCATAGGAGATCTTCTTCAGGTCCTCGTTGGCTTTAACGATTTTGTTTTTGAGGTTTTCTTTGAAACCGATGACTTTATTCATCAGTTCTTCATCCCCCGAAGCGATGATCTGTGCGGCCAGGATGCCTGCGTTGCGGGCTCCGTTGATGCCGACGGTGGCGACGGGTATGCCGGGAGGCATTTGCACGATGGCCAGCAGCGAGTCGAGGCCGTCAAGCGAGGCCTTGATGGGTACGCCGATCACCGGTATGGGAGTCATGGCGGCGATCACACCGGGCAGATGGGCGGCCATGCCGGCGCCGGCGATAATCACTTTTAAACCGCGTGCTTTGGCGCCTTTTGCAAACTCTTCCACCTTCTCAGGGGTGCGGTGAGCCGAAAGGGCATTGATCTCAAAGGGGATCTCCAGTTCGTTCAGGATTTTAGCAGCTTCTTCCATGATCGGAAGGTCGGAGGTGCTGCCCATGATTATACTGACTTTTGCTTGCATGTCGATAAGTTTTTAATAATTGTGAGCAAAAATAAGACTTTAAAATTTACTTCAGAAACCGAATCCGCTATATTTGTCGGCAGACGATCATGAACCGCATCCGCAAACAAAACACAGGCATTATGAAAACCGTAACTGTAAAAGACAAGACTTTCAAACCCTACCTCCGGCACAAACAGATCATTAAGGCAGTAGATAAAATTGCCGTCGACATCAACAAAGACCTGGATGGCAAGGTGCCGCTTTTCCTGGTGATCCTTAACGGCGCTTTTGTTTTTGCCACCGACCTGTTGCAAAGGATCAAACTGGATTGCGAGATCAGCTTTGTGAAACTGTCCTCGTATGTGGGCACCCAAAGCAGCCATACGGTGCGCGAGTTGATCGGCCTCGACCGGGTGCTGAAAGACCGCACGGTTGTGATCCTGGAAGACATCATCGATAGCGGGATCACCATGGAATATACCCGTCATATGCTGAAAAAGCTGGAAGCGGCGGATGTGAAGATCGCCACCCTCTTGTTCAAACCCGACGCCTTTAAAAAAGACTACAATATCGACTACATCGGCCTGGAAATCCCCAACGACTTCATCATCGGCTACGGCCTGGATTACGACGGCTTCGGCAGAAACTACCCGGATATCTATAAAATCGTTGAGTAGGACGATTGTTCAATTGTTCAATTGTTCAATTGCTTGATGGCTAAAGATACCTCTGTATCTTTGTTCCTTGAACACTCCCGGATACTGGATGCTTGATTACCACCGAATGACCACTGAATGACAACTGAATGACAACCGAATGACAACCGAATGACCACCGAATGACCACTGAATGACCACCGAATGATCACCGAATTCAAAAGTTAATTTCAAATTGAATCTTTCAATTCACTACCAATGCATGCTCAGGGCGGATTTCCCCCCATTTGGAGGGGCCTAAGGGGGTTTTTCAAAAGAAATGTGTAGGTTTGCACGTCCATAAAATCAACCAAAGCTATGATCATAAAGATCCTTGTTCTGGCGCTATACGCCGCGATCATTATCACGGTGGGCATCATAGGGATGCGCAAAACCAAAACCTTTGCCGATTATTTTCTGGGCGGCGGCAACGTGGGCCCCTGGATGACCGCCTTCACCTATGGCACCGCTTATTTCAGTGCGGTGGTTTTCATCGGCTTCGCCGGGAAGATCGGTTGGGGCTTCGGCTATTCCGGCATGTGGATAGGCGTGCTGAACGCCTTCATCGGGGTACTGGGCGTTTGGGCCCTGATGGGCTGGAAGATCAAAAAAGTCTCAGTGGAAATGAAGATCCACACCATGAGCGAGTTCCTCGAGAAACGATACAACAGCCCCTTCCTCAAGCTTTTCGCTTCCCTGGCCATTTTTATTTTTATGATCCCTTATTCCGCCGCGGTCTTTATCGGCCTTTCCTACCTCTTCACCTATTCGTTCGACTTTATCGAGTACTGGCACGCCGTGGTCTTTATGGGTGTGTTCACCACCATATACCTGGTGCTGGGCGGCTACAAAAGCATGACCATCATCGACGTGGTCTTCGGAGTGATCATGATCGCCGGCGTGATCCTGCTGTTCTTCTTCGCCCTCGACAAGGGCGGCGGCATCAACGGCATCACCGGCCTGCTGCAAAGCATTCAGCCGAAGCTGACCGAAATGATCGGCCCACCCGGCTGGTGGCCTCTGTTCTCCCTGATCTTCCTCACCAGCGTGGCGCCCTTCGCCATGCCGCAGCTGGTACAAAAATTCTACGCCATACGCGACCGGAAAGCCATCAAGGCCGGGATGATCGTTTCGACGGCCTTCGCCCTGCTGGTGGGTACCGTGGCCTATTTCCTGGGTTCCACCACCCGCGTGTTCCTCAACCCGGAAGTGGCCCCCAGCGTATTCCAGAACGGCAGCCCCAATCCCGACGCACTCATGCCGGCTCTGCTCAACATCGTGATGCCCGAGTCGCTCTCCATCATCATTCTGCTGCTGATCCTCTCGGCCAGCATGTCCACCCTGGCCGCACTGGTGCTGATCTCCAGCAGCTCACTGGCCAAAGACTTTTACGCCGGCTTCATCAAACCGGATATAAGCGACAAAAAGCTCACCCGGCTAATGCGCTTCGGCAGCGCTTTCTTTATTTTGGTCTCGGTGATCATCGCCCTCATCAAACCCGATTCCATCGTTTCCATACTGGGCATTTCCTGGGGCGCCATCGGGGCGACTTTCCTGGGGCCCTTCGTTTGGGGCTTGTTCAACAAAAAGGTAAACCGTTTCGGGGCCATCAGTTCTTCGGTGCTCGGACTGGCCTGTGCCATCTGGTTTTATTATGACGGCATGCCCTCCCCCCAGGCGGGCACCATCGGTATGATCGTCAGCTTGCTCACCAACCCGCTGGTCAGCCTGCTGACAGGCGGATTTAAGAAATCTACAAAAACGATGGAAAAATGAAAAGATTGCCGGTCATCCTTCTGCTAGCTTTTTTCGCATCTAATCTGAATGCCCAGGACAGCACGGAAACAAAAAGCGACTGGGGCATCCGTTTCTCCGGCTTTGCCAACGCCCAGATCTTTTTCGACAGCCGTCAGATGGTCGACGCCCGCGAAGGCATGGTGAGCCTGTTTCCCAAAAGCCCACTTTACGACGAAGACGGCAAGGATATCAACGCCGCCCCCAGCCTCAACCAACTGGCCATGACCTCGCGCCTGCGCGGCGACATCAGCGGGCCGGATGTGTGGGGCGCCCAAACCTCCGCTGCCATCGAAGGGGACTTCACCGGGCAGTCCAATTTTGATAACAACGGTTTCCGTTTGCGTGAGGCCTGGGCCAAAATGCAGTGGAAGTCTACCTCGCTGCTGGTGGGCAGCTACTGGCACCCGCTTTACGTGCCCGAAGTGCGGCCCTTCACCATCGGGCTGAATACCGGTGCGCCCTTCCACGCTTTTTCAAGGCACAACCAGTTGCGCATCGAACAGCAAATAAAAGATTTTAAGCTGGTGGTTTTTGCAGGCATGCAACGCGACTATTCCAGCCCGGGGCCGCAGGGCCGCTCGCCGGTCTCCCAGCAAAACGCCGCTTTCCCCAATGTACACCTGCAGCTACACTACGGTTTTTCGGATCACCTGCTGGGTGCGGGCGTGGGATACAAAGAGCTGAAACCGGAGTTGAGCATAAGAATTGACGACAGTACATTTAAGCTGAACGACAAGCTGGGCTCACTGGCCGCCACGGTTTTCGGTGAGTTTAAATTCCCTGTTCTGGAGCTGAAGTTCCAAAGCATCTGGGGACAGAACCTCACCGAGCACATCATGTTGGGCGGCTATGCCATCCACTACATGGACCCGCAAAAGGGAGAGATCAACTACACCAATAGCGAACAGATCTCATTCTGGACCGACCTGATCACCACGGGCGAAACCTTTAAAGTGGGACTGTTTGCCGGCTACGCCAAAAACCTGGGCCTGCAAAAGGGCGGCGACAAAGCCTTTTACGGCATGGGGTACAACATCGCTTATCTGTATCGTCTCGCTCCCCGCCTGCAATGGCACCTCAAAAACATGATGTTCGCTGCCGAGTTCGAATACACCGCCGCCGCTTACGGCACCCCCGATGATAAAGGCATGGTGCAAAATGCAGAGGAAGTTGGGAATTTAAGGGTGCTGGTGGGGGTGTTTTATTTTTTTTAGGAGAAGCTTTTCTGCACAATTGGCTGATTTGATGTACTTTTACTATCGGTTAAAATAAAAAAATGTTAATAACGCGTGACTTAATATCAAATTGTTCATTATATTTGCATGTTCACGTTTCGTGAACTTATAAATAATGTGAACATGAAGGAAACGGATATTATTCATATTGCGCTTGAAAACCTTGAAAAATATACAGGTTTTCGTACTACATGGAAGGAGAATGCCAAAGATCCTTTTGATGGAAGCCTTATTATTGACTTCAAAGGAGATAAGTTGAGATTTCTTGCAGAAGTAAAAGCAGAACTTCGTACACATCAGGTTCATAACATTATCGAAAGGTTTGGAAAGGAAAAGCAACTAATATTTATTGCTGCAAAAATATATCCCACAACAAAAAACTATCTGAGAGAACAAAGCCTTGCTTACCTGGAAGCAAATGGAAATATCTACATCAATAAAAATGGCTTGATGGTATGGATCGATACAAACAAACCTTTTCAATTAGGCAAGAATAAAACCAACAGAGCCTTCACTAAAACCGGTATAAAAACTGTCTTTCACTTCCTGCTTGACGAAAACCTGGTAAATCAAACCCACAGGGAAATAGCGAATACCGTTAATATCGGATTGGGTAATGTGAACTACATACTCAACGGATTGAAAGAAGGTGGCTTCCTGATTAAATTTAACAACGAACAATACAAGCTTAATGAGAAACAAAAACTACTCGAAAAATGGATGGAGGCCTATAAGGAAAAGCTTCAACCAGATTTATTGATCGGAACATTCAGATTCCTGAAAGAAACAGATTTTACAAACTGGAAAGAAATTCCTCTTAAAAATATGCAGACCTGCTGGGGTGGGGAACCGGCTGGTGATCTGTTGACAAACCACCTAAGACCGGAGGAACTGACCCTGTATACCATGGAAAACCGACCGGAATTAATAAAAAATTACAGATTGGTTCCGGATGATAAAGGGAATGTAAGGGTGTATAAAAAATTCTGGAACATCGATGAGACAAATGATAATGTAGTTCCTCCACTGTTGGTTTATACCGACCTGATCAATAAAAACGATAAACGATGCACAGAAACGGCCCAAATAATCTATGACGAATTCATCAAAAACAACATATAAAAAGCTTGCCATACCTCATTTTAAAGAGGTATTTGAAATCGTGGATGAAGTACTGACCGAACATGGTGTGCCTTATTATCTTATAGGTGCATCTGCCATAGGGCTTGAATTACTAAAACAGGGCATCAGACCACCGAGGGGAACCAAAGACATCGATTTCGCAGTGATGGTATCGACCGAAAAAGAATATGAAAATATTTTGGAATCCTTTGTAAAAAAAGGATTTGTGAAAGTTGAAGCAACCTGGACAATCAGGCATCCGGAATTTAATACGGTTGTTGATTTGTTACCCTTTGGTACCATCGAAGATAACTTTTCTGTCAATTTTAAAAACAAAAATGCTGATCTACATGTCGCTGGGTTATCCGAGGTTTTGGCAGAATCGACGAAGGTAGAAATTGATAACCATTTAGCCAGGATTCCTTCATTACACGGAATGGTAATCCTTAAATTAATCTCATGGACGGACAGACCTGAAGATAGACCAAATGATCCTTATGATCTTATCAAGATAATTCAACATTATTTTGACCTAAACGATGATGAGATTTATGAAGATCATAATGATCTGTTCGACATGCATGAATTTGACCAACTGATGATCTCCGCAAGGGTGCTGGGTAGAAAAGTTGGTTTAATTTTGTCCAAATCAGAGATGCTGAAGGACCGGATTTTGAAGATACTAACAGATAACATTGATGATCCCGAAAATTCAAAAATTGCCGAAAACTGGGCTGTTAAACACGATTATCCCATCAAGTATTCGCTAAAATTGCTGGATGAACTGAAAACAGGAATTAAGGAACCAATGGGGAAAGAGTAACACAGACCAAAAACTTATAGAAAAAGGAAACATCATAAGTACCGGACGCAACATCGCTTATCTTTTACCGCATCGCCCCCCCGACTGCAATGGCACCTCAAAAACATGATGTTCGCCGCCGAATTCGAATACACCGCCGCCGCTTACGGCACACCCGATGATAAAGGAATGGTGCAAAATGCTAACGAAGTTGGAAATTTGAGGGTGTTGATGGGGGTGTTTTATTTTTTTTAGGTTGATTTTAAATAGATCGGTTTAGAAAATATTGGAGGTTGTTTAGCTAATTTTTTTAAGTCTGATAGAAAATCATTAAACGATCTCGGATCTGTTATTTGTTCTTCCGTTAATTCCAGGTTTTCAAAGCGATACCAGTCGTGATCAAGCATTTGATCCCAGTTTGCAAAATGAATTAAGGGGATTGATAATTTGTAAGGATAAAAAAATTCCTCGTCAAACAAATATCTACGTATTTTCGATTCTGTCCTTTTAATTTTAATGTCAGTATCAGAGCATTCTAGAATAATACTTCCGCCTTTTCGATTGCCACCGGCATCTCGATACTCATAATTGAATTTAATATTGGTTGGAGTGTTTGGCATAATGTTGTTCTAAAAATTGCTTGTCTGGTAGAAATCTCGTAGGTAAAATTATCTCTCTATTTTCATATTTTAAAAAATAATTCTCGATATTACTATCAGCTTTCTTTTTTAGGTTTTTTGAAACCTTAATTCTGAATTCTGAAGTTATAGTGATCAATCCATGTTCGAAAGCCCGGTCATGAAGGGCATTAATGCATAGGCCATTTCGCGGGTTCATACGATTTGCTTGGTCTTCTGCCCATGGGATAATATGTCCCGCTATTAAAAGATCAGGGCATTTCAATCCTGTTATACAACATGTGAAGTCATAGGATGCTAAAATGGTTTTTCTGAAGAAAGATTGATTCACTCTTGTTCTAACGAATTGTTCGCGTTCTTTTCCTTCTTTTGGAAGAGTATGCTCATCAATGTTATGGGTTTTTTCTAGCGGTTCCTTTTTTAGTTTTGAGAATAGATTTGCACTAACATATGCTATTTCTTCCCAGTTGCTATAGAATTCATTCCAAATTTCTTTATCAAGCCTGCTGGTGTTTCCCAATCCTTTTATTCCTCTATTTTTTAAACTTGGGTCAAAACTTGCAAAATTTACAAGTTTATAGGCAACTGCAGAAGGTGTTCTTTTTATAAGTTTAGCCAAATTGACTATGTCCTGATTTCCTCTATGCATTTTGCCAAAAGGAATTTCGCAATAGAGTTTAATTGCTAGAATAAGTTCCTCCCTTGTCCATAGTTTGTTCGCCATAATATATATCTGAATGTTTAGAGCCTAATTACTTGCCTAGTTGGGATAATGAACATCGAATGATCAAACACAAATATAAACTTTATTATGGATAGTAAAGTATCGAACCAAACTGATATGCTCCATATTTATTACCTTTGAAATGATTTAATTCTTTCGCCATGGAAGTAAATTATGAAATGCGGGATAAGATCTTTGAGATCATCAACAACCAGATGAAAGCCAACGATCCTCCGGAAGTGAACGAAACTTTTAAAAGGCTGAAGAAAATTGGATATACTGATTTTGTGACCAAACAATTGATCGGTCAGTGTATTGCAGTTGAACTGTATAACATCATGACCCGCAGGGAACCATTTGATGAAGAGCGTTATATAATGCATTTGAAAAATCTTCCTGAAGAACCTTTTGATGATGAGGAAGCGGATTAGGTTTTTTAAGCCGGTGGGTAGTGTGATTCATCCTATTCCGGTCATTTGATCATTTGTCTCAAAAAGTTACCGATTCATATAGCCGTTATCTGTTTTTTCTTACCCAAAATTCCTCAATATCCTCTCCCTGTCCTCATTTTCCTTCGTATTCTTGTGATACAATTCCACAAATACAATTTTTTGTTTATCTTCAAAAAAGGCATAAACCAGTCGCAGTCCTGAGTTTACTCCCTTCCCTTTGAGGCTCTTACAGGCAATCTTCTTAACTTTGATTACACAGCTTTCTATTCCCAGCCCATCAATCCGGAAACTAAAGGGAGGTTGTTCATGCGGATTTTCGTTTAAGACTTTTTTTAGCACCGCCAGATCATCATTCAGGGAACGATACTTTTTCAGCAGTTTTTTCAGGTCCCTGGAAAATTCAGGTATTTCCTCAAAATGGAGCTTATTCATCTTCATCATATTCCCTTACCGAGTAAGGCGGATTCCTGTAAAAAACCAGTTCGTAATCGATGATATCGTTTTCTTCGGTCGCTCTCCAGGGCTTGTCATCATGCGAATAATCGCTGATCTTTCTGGCCGTCCAACCGGAAAACTGATCGATAACCTTGTCGATGATTTCTTTTTCAGCGGCGCTGAATGTTTTTAAATCCGCGGCTTTCAGGGCAATATATCTGAGCTGGGGGTAACCGTGATATTCGGTTTTAAAACGCTGGATTTGTTTCTTCCCGATCATTTGGTTGAGGATGCCGTCCAGCTGAACGGGGACGGGCCCAAAAGGCAATTTGCGATATCTTGCGCCAGTTAGGTGTTCTTCATAGATTTCGTAGTAATTGAAGTCGGAAAAATACAATAATTTATACAATACCGTTTCACCGACATTGGGCTTGCCGCCACATCGTTCGAGTATATATAATATGACGTTCCTGAATTTTTCTATCCGCAGCCTGGGAACGGATATGCGCATTTGCTGTTTGGGCGGTTCAGGTTCTTTTGCTATCGTGTTTTGTTCTTCCATTTTGTATTCCCTGGCCAGAAATTTGTCGATGGAGAATCCAAGCGCTGAAGCCAGCTTCATCAATTCGGTGACCGGCAGATTGCGTTTGCCCGATTCAATCTGCGCCACTGAGGACCTCGGAATATTCAGGATCTTCGCAAGGTCGTCTTGTGAGAAGCCTTTTTGTTTGCGCAGGCGGGCAATTCTTTTCCCGATCTGGCTGTTTGTTAGCTGTGATTTCATAATGGAGGTTTGAAGCAAATATACAAATGTTTTAAAATAAATCAAAAATATGTTCTTAAATCAAACAATCAAAACAGGTATTTTATACCGATCCGGAACAGATTTTCAATGATTGATCTTTTGCTCCAATCGGTATAACTGAATCTAACAGAAAAATGCTTTGCATTTTTAGTAAGATTCAGTATACTTATCCCTGCAAAATTTCCTTACCTTTATAATTCCATTAACCACAAAAACGAACCCTATGCATAACAACAATCTCGGATTGCTTATTTTGCGCCTGGCGGTAAGCATTTTACTTTTGCTGCACGGGATCAACAAAGTCATACACGGCATCGGCGGCATCGAGAATATGCTGGCCGAAAAGGGCCTCCCGGCATTCATTGCCTGGGGCGTATACCTGGGGGAGGTGATCACGCCCCTGCTGGTCATCATCGGTTACCGTACCCGCCTGTTCAGCCTGGTTATGGTAGCCAATATGCTGGTGATCATGCTGGTGTTTAAGAACGATGTTTTGTTTTCTTTGGCCGGAACCGGCGCCTGGAAGCTGGAGTTGCAAGGCCTTTATCTCTTCGGCAGCCTCGCCCTTTTCTTTACCGGTGCGGGGAGGTATGCAGTTTCGCGGAAGAGTTGGTGGGATTGAAGGAAGTTGCAGGTTGACCGAAGGGAAATCCCGATGAAATCGGGGTTACAGGTTTTGCGGTGCGGAAGTTTGATGATGATGGAGCGGTAATCGGTGTTTTACTGCATGGGAAAGTGACCCGATCACTCTGCTCCTGTCGTTTTATCAATCATACATCCCTTTCAGGTGATCGGTTCACTGGCAATCCAGGAGGAAAAGTGACCGCGGTGGGAAAGTGGTCCGATTACTCAGAACCTGCTGTTTATCTGATCAAACGTCCTACCCAAGTAATCGGATCACTGGCAAATTGCATGGGAAAGTGACCCGATCACGCACAACTGCGGTTTCCCTGATCGGGTGACCTTTCTAGGTGATCGGTTCACTCGCAAAATAGGAAATGCAGGGCTAAAGCCCCTTTGAGTTGCTACGGCTGTCTTTCCCGTTGCTTAAAAGCAACGGCAATCCAGGCTTC